>CAVVOB010000028.1:0-341068 GCA_963749655.1 Nitrospirota bacterium | reverse complement strand
CGCGAGCCCCCAAAAGATTCGTCTCACGCGGAGGCGCGGAGTAGGCGGAGAAGTCTAAACCTGCTGACTTGGTTCTTAAATTCATTCACCACTGTTTGACGTTCTTTGCGCGTTTGCGTCTTTGCGCGAGGCAGAATTTCGTCTTTGCTTTCTCCGCGAGCTCCGCGGCTCCGCGTGAAAAAAGAGAAGGAATTCGCTGCTCCTGCCGTCTCACTTAAAACTCAAAACCGCAAACGTATCTCACGCGGAGGCGCGGAGTACGCGGAGAAGTCTAAACCTGCTGACTTGGTTCTTAAATTCATTCACCGCTGTTTGACGTTCTTTGCGCCTTTGCGCCTTTGCGTCTTTGCGCGAGGCAGAATTTCGTCTTTGCTTTCTCCGCGAGCTCCGCGGCTCCGCGTGAAAAAAGAGAAGGAATTCGCTGCTCCTGTCGTCTCACTCAAAACTCAAAACTGCTATTTCGGCCGGTTGTCGATCACCCGCTTGGCCTTGCCTTCGCTCCGCTGGATGGTATTGGGCGGCCGGAGGGTCACTTCCGTGTTCACCCCGATGATGTCCTTCACGTTCTTCTGGATCTCGTGCTTGAGATGGAGGAGCTCTTCTTCTTCCTGGACAAAAGCCTTAAGGTCCGTGGAGAGCACCTTGCTCGCGATTCCCTCCATGAACTTGGGCGTGACCTCGACGTTCACGTTCATCTCGTCAAGCCTGCCTTTGCGGTTCACTTCGATGATGTAGTGCGGCGCCACTTCTTCGGAGCGGAGCAGGACCGATTCGACCTGCGACGGAAACACGTTCACCCCGCGGATGATCAGCATGTCGTCCGCCCTTCCGCGCACGCGCTTCATGCGGACGAGCGTTCTTCCGCATCGGCACTTCTCGGGATTGAGGCTCGTGATGTCGCCGGTGCGGTAGCGGATGAGCGGCATGGCCTCGCGCGACATGCTCGTGACCACGAGCTCGCCCTCCTGGCCGTAGGGCAGCGGATCGCCGGTCTGCGGGTTGAGGATCTCGGGAAAGAAATGGTCTTCATTGAAATGCAGTCCGTCCTGGGCTTCGACGCATTCGGAAGAAACGCCGGGGCCGATGATCTCCGAGAGGCCGTAGATGTCGATGGCCTTGACCCGGAGGCGCTCCTCGATCTCCTTGCGCATCTCGTCGGTCCAGGGCTCGGCCCCGAAGAGGCCGACCCTGAGCTTGATCGTTTCAAGGCTGATCTTCATCTCGCACATGACATCGTAGATGTAAAGAGCGAAAGAGGGCGTACACGTGAGCACGGTACTGCCGAAATCCTGGAGGAGCAGGATCTGCTTCTGCGTGTTGCCGCCCGAGATCGGAATGACCGAGGCCCCCACCCGCTCAGCGCCGTAATGGGCGCCCAGACCGCCGGTAAAGAGGCCGTAGCCGTAGGCGTTCTGGACCACGTCCTTCTTCGTCGTGCCCGCGCAGGTAAAGGTCCTGGCCATCACTTCTGCCCAGAGATTGATGTCGTTGCGGTTGTAGGCGACGACCGTGGGCTTGCCTGTGGTGCCTGACGAGGCGTGGATGCGGACGATGTCCTCCAGCGGCTCGGCAAAGAGGCCGTAGGGGTAGTTGTCGCGGAGGTCCGACTTTTTCGTAAAGGGGAGTTTCGTTACGTCGTTGATGGATTTTATGTCCGAAGGTTTGATACCTAGGTCGTCGAATTTCTTCTTATAGAAAGGTACGCGGCTGTAGACCCGCTCGCAGGCCTTCTTCAGGCGTTCGGTCTGCAGTTTAGAAAGTTCCTGGCGCGAAAGGGTTTCTTCTGGATTCCAGGGCATGGGGCGCTCCTCGGGACGGGATTTCAAACAAGAAAACCTCGGATTTGCAAGGAAACGAGGGCCATTATAAACCAGAATGCACGCTTTTGTAAACACAAAATCATATAACCGTTGAGCCGGGAGGCTATATTTTGCTATAATGGCGGCAGTTTGCTGCATGGAGCATAGGACATAATGCATGGCGTTGACCCTCCGCACTTTGCGCTCTTGCTCGTCGCCCCATGCGCTATGCCCTATGCCCTCCGCTTTGGAAAGGATAACCATGGACGTTCTGAAAAAATTCATCGAAAACGACCGCTATGCAAAGCACCTCGGGGTGGAAATGCTGGAATACGGGCAAGGCAGGGCCAGTGCCCGGATGACGATCGCAAGCCACCACCTGAACAGCGCAGGCATGCTGCACGGCGGCGCGATCTTCTCCCTTGCCGACGCGGTCTTTTCCGCAGCCTCGAATTCCCACGGCACGCTTGCCGTGGCAATCAATGTGAGCATTTCGTTTTTCAAGGCCGTCAAATCCGGCACCCTGACCGCGACTGCTGAAGAAGCATCGTTCAATCCCAGGCTCGCCACTTACCTCATTACGGTCATGGATGATGCCGGAGATAAAATCGCTCTGTTCCAGGGTACGGTGTACCGGAAGAAGGAGAGCCTCGGGGAGATCGTGAAGCAGGTCGGAGCATCGTGAAATAATCCATCTCTTCTTGTCGTCGTTCCAGCGAAGGCTGGAATCCAGGTAACACATTCATTCCGCATTCCGCCCTGTCCCCAGCGTTTACGAGTGCGGATGCACGGAGTGCGCGGGAATTCTGCATTGCCTCTCTTTTAACAGGGTACTACCTTGTTCGTAGCATGGTTCTGCTCAAGAGAGCAATGAGGACCTGGTAGCAACTTATAGCTCAAAACGCTAAATATTTCTTACTCGCAAGGATCAACTCAAAACTCAACACTCACAACTCAAAACGGTTTCAAAACCTTCTCCCCCATAAATACCCCATCGAAATCCTTTCCTAATTCGTCGAAGTATAGTAATGTCGTTTTTGGGAGGCCTTCCAAGCACGATTTGATCCATCCTAGCTCCTCCCCGCATGACCGCTTGAACTAATTTCTACTTGGATGCAAAACCGTTTTTAGACCCTTGCCAAGGGAAGATTGTCGATGAAGAATGGCGTTCGGCATTGTCTTTGCTAAACTGGTAAACACCGAAAATTTGTTCTTTCCTAACCGGATAGGGCTCGATAATCACTTATTGGTTTGAATATAAGACTGGGGGCACGATATGGCTATTTACGCAGTAGGAGCTTTCTATGACGGGACAACTGATGTTAGCCCCGACTTCATCCAAACGGAAATTGTTGGTATCGGCTGGCCAGTTGAGGATGCGCCTGAGCTTCATCAATTCATGCGTACTCTAAAGGTCGGCGATGTTGTTTATATCAAAGCGTGTGCCTTTGGTGCGGACAAGATTGCTATTAAAGCAGTTGGTTTAATTAGAGATGAGATTATCGGGACACGCAATCGACAAATGGGCTTGTTGCAATTGGAAGAAACGTCATATGGAAGAACACCACTTCATTTTCGATCCCCAATCCGTCACATTCTTCTACACCCGAAATGGAAAAGCTCAACCATCGTTCAAATACTATTTACGAAGAATTTCATCCATTTGTTCAAGCGCAAATCTTAATGCATTTATGAAATGGAGCGTATGCGCAGGCAACTATTGCTTCCACAGATATGTACGGACCGGGCTAATATACAGAACAAATTTGGAGATTAATCTCAATGGATCTCACTAGAAAACCAATCCTCCATGGCGCAAAACGCTTGTTGCACAACCTGCCCAAGTTAGCAACTGGGATTGTAGGCCTCAGTGGTTTTGCTTATATTATTGGATGGGCGTATGCACAGGCTTACTTTTCAACCTTTGGTGCGTCGTGGGTTCAGTCAGATGTACCTATATTGATGCTTATGGGTTATAGCTGGTGGCCAGTCGTCATTGTACTTTTTTTTGCGTTCATTGGGATAAAGGATCTGGCGGAAACTGAGAAGGAAACGCTTCTTGAGTTTAGCCCTCGATTTAAGGCCAGTGTCTTTGTCGTCAATCATGGCCGGTGGTTTTTTATAGCAATCTCAATCGCCGATCCACTTCTTGCAAATCATGGATACTCTACAGCAGCGCGAATATTATCTATGGTTAATGTGTTTATTATTGTTGCGCTCGCAACATGCACCTTAGAGCTATTGGCGTTTCGGCTTAGCAACTCTGATTTAAGAGTAAATTTACACTTGGCTTCCCTCACCTATCTCATAATTGCTATTGGTTTGTATTATGCTCCGTCTCAAATGGGGCGAAACGCGGCCCTGAAGGATAAGAATCTGGAAACGTCATCTTTGCCAATGGTGAAACTCCGAGATGAACCAAAGACTGAATATTTCCTGTTATTATCGTCTGGAGAGCGTTTGTATGTATTTCCCGCTAAGTATGACTCGAAATATCCACCCGTTAAGATAGTAAACGGGACAAACATTAATTCAATCCAACAACTTAAATGAGTTTATTTACGAAGCAAGCGCACAGAAAGTGATACCAACTTGCGCGTCCACAGCGACGCGCCTAAAGGCGGCGCGTGACGCGCTGGTTGAAGTCATGAAGGAGAGGCGGAGGGGAATATGGCTTTTCCACTCAGTTACAACGGGAAACTTGAGTTTCCGCTACGCGGCGATCCAGCGGATACCGCTGAACGCTTTTATAACGATGCTGCACTCAAGATCGGTCGAAATATCGCCATAGACGCTGAAGTGGCAGTTAGTATCTCGAATGGTAAACTCGTCGCGTCATATTCTATCAAGTTTAAAAAGATCTTAATGATAATCACCGGGTTTGTTATTGTTTTAGTGGGAATATTTTTCGCGACTTGGGAGTGGGCAAATCCGCCGGGCCTGCCTCAAACATGGGGGCGATCCGGTGTGAGGAATCCGATAACGATTGTTCAAATAGTTTCCGTCATGGGATTTTTCTGGCTATGGCTGTTCGGCATGCTCTATATTTCTCTGGCGAGACATTTTCGGTCATTGCTCCGATCTGCCTGGAAAGAACTGCAGCTGCCTTGATGCCAAATAAGAAGCGTATACAGCCAATCGCTCGCTTGCTTTGTACGTAAACTGCGGCCCTCTTCCTGTGTTATGATAGATCCAGAGTCGAAGAGCTAACCTCGACCGGATCGAAGAAGAATAGGAGGAATCCACGTATGATACGAAATATCTTCCTGATAGTTGTGTCTACAATACTTGCATCAACACTGTTCAGCCTTCCTTACAGCGCCCGGGCGCTGGAACCCGCAGCGCAGCGGCAGGAGAGCGAAAAGGCGGCGGAGCAGAAACTGAACGAGCTGGACAAGAACATGGACCAGCTTGCCGCAAAGTCCAGGAAGGAAGGTCAGCCGCGAACGGAGATCAACCGGCTCTATGACGAGTTCAAAAAGAGTCAGCCGGGCGCGCAAAAGGACCTCGAAGATCTGCGCAAGGCAACGAACGAAACGTGGGACAAGGTGAAAGTCAGGATGGACAAGGCAATTGCCGATTTGAACGGGCTGTATGAAAGGGCCAAAGCGAAACACAAGACGAATGAAGAGTCGCCGGACAAGTCGAAGTGACGGTTCGTTCACGTGCTGAGGTATAGATCACCCTTACCGGAGGCGGCAGGCAATGCATGATCACCCCGACATCAGTGATCTTGAAAAACGCATCGAGCGGCTCGAGGAGCGCCTCGGCCCTTGGTCTGCGGATGAACCGAATCTGCCGCCCAGGCTCCATCCTCTCTTGCCGTTCGCGCTCGGCCTCGCTGCTGTTGTTCTGGGATACCTGGGTCTGGGATACCCGCAGCACTACTATCAGGTCCTCTTCAGCGTTCTCCTGCTGCTTCTCCTCTATCATCGCGGCTCGCTCCGGCCTGTTCAAGGCAACTGGAAATGGCCGCAGATCATCGTCAATTTCCTGGTGCTCTGCCTCCTGTTCAAACTGCTGATCGGCGGCGAGAGTGCCCATCCCTTTGACTGGATCAAGCTGCCGGCCATCGCCAAGGTCCCGCCCGCGGGCAATCAATCGTGGTACGCCCTCCCCGACTATTCTGTTCAATGGCAGGCCATACCGGGGCTTGCCGACTGGAGCATCGATATTACGCGGATACAAACGCTGCTCTTCGTGGTGATATTCGCCGGCGCCCTTTTCCGCTTCGAGCCTTTTACGTCCATCGCGGCGCTGGTCCTTCTCCTGGTATCACTGCCTGTCTATTTACGCTACGATTGGGACAAGGTGATTCTGTTTCTCATTGCAGGAAGCGTTTCTCTCTATCTTCAGGCGCGGGTCTTCGAATCAAGCACCGGCAGCCGGGGGCGGATCTAGCTCTTTTCCAATTCCCTGTTCCCGTCGATGAACTTCAGGTTGAATTTGAACCGGTCGATTTTCCATTCCCCGTCCTGCCTCATGAGATGAATGTCATAGCTGCCGACGAAAACCCGGGTGTTCTGTTCCGTCTTATTGGGCAGGTAATGCCAGGCAACTCCGTAGCAGAAGACCGCTGCTTCATCCCCGGTTATATCAACGAGAAAATTTCCCGCCTGATGATGGATCGCTTTCAGGCTTTTAAGACCCTGCTCCCACCCGTCCACGATCTCCTGGGAAGTAATCGTCGCCGGCTGTCCTCCGGCCAGGGAGGTCATGTCGAAAAGGACCCGGTGGGTGAACAAAGCTTTGACCTTCGGCCAGTCCCTGTTGTCGGTATAGATAAAGAGCCGTGTGACCGTCTCGATCACCTGGTCCCGCTCCACGCCTGTCTCAACCATGGTTGTAGTCATAGGGCACCTCCTTCGAACTCTATTTTTATTGTATCCCATTTTGAAAGCCGCATCACCGAACGCCTTGAAGAAATCCCTTTTCCCCTTTTTCCAATCATGTTATAGTTCCTGCCATGTCTGAACAGAAAGTCTTCCGCCTCCCCTTCCACTACGGCTGGGTCATCGTAGCCACGGGCATGCTCTGCATCTTCGCCTGCCTCGGCTTCGGCCGCTTCGCCCTGGGCATGCTGCTGCCGTCCATGGCAACGACGCTCAACCTTTCCTATTCCCAGATCGGCTTCATCAGCACGGGAAACTTCATCGGCTATCTGGTGGCAGTGCTGTTCTGCGGCCAGATCGCCGGCAAGATCGGATCGCGCACCCTGATCGTGCTCGCCCTCGTCGACATCGGCGCTTCCATGGCTCTTATCAGCCGGGCAACGGGATTTTCCCAGGTGCTGGCCCTGTATACTATCACCGGCATGGGCAGCGGCGCGGCGAACGTTCCGGTCATGGGGCTCATCACAGCCTGGTTCGACCGTTCGATCCGCGGGAGGGCGGCGGGCTTCGTGGTGATCGGGAGCGGGTTCGCCATCGTCATCTCGGGAAAGCTCATTCCCTTTATCAATCATCTCATCGGCCCCGAAGGCTGGCGTATGAACTGGCTGATCCTGGCAGGGGTCGTCTTTACCACGGCGATCATCGCGAACGTGCTGCTCAGGAACACGCCCGAGGACAAGGGGCTGGCGCCCCTGGGAAGCGACGACCGGAATATGGCCGTAGTCCGGCACGCACAGGTCGAGGACCGGAGCATTTACCGGAACAGGACCCTGTATCTGCTCGGCGCCGTCTATTTTCTCTTCGGCTATACGTATGTGATCTATGCGACCTTCATTGTTACGACGCTGGTCAAGGAGCGGGGATTTTCGGAAACGATTGCGGGGAACTTCTGGTCCTGGGTCGGGCTTCTGAGTCTGCTTTCCGGTCCCATTTTCGGCACCTTGTCCGATCGGCTGGGAAGAAAGACGGGATTGATGATCGTATTCTCACTCCAGATGCTCGCCTACCTGATGGTTGCGGCAAACCTGCCGCCGCTGTTCCTCTACCTGTCCATCGGCTTCTATGGCATCGTAGCCTGGTCCATTCCTTCGATCATGGTGGCTGCAGTGAGCGAGTATGTGGGCGTGGACAAGGCGCTTGCCGCGTTCGGATTCATCACCTTCATCTTCGGCCTCGGCCAGATCGCCGGGCCGTCGGTCGCCGGTGTTCTTGCCGAAAAGACAGGCAGTTTTTCGAGCAGCTTTTTTATGGCCGCGGCTTTCGCGGGCCTGGCGATCATTCTCACGAGGTTCTTGAAAAAACCCGCCAGGGCCTGATCCAATAAAGGCACAAAAAAAACCGCTGAAACGCGTTTTCAGCGGTTTTTTCGGCCCTGTTCTTTGCCCGTCCCGGGGCGTCAGCACTTTTCCAGGGCGCAGCCCATGCAGGAAAATCCTCCCCTGCCGTTCAGCTCCTGTTTTCTGAGAACGCAGATCCCTGAAGTAATCGTATCGGAAAAAAGCTTGCAATAAACCGCCGCTACCGCATGGAATTGTTCAGCTGACGGGTGGATCGTATTCCCGTTCACTCTCGATGTCTGCACTGGACGCCCCCTGAAAACACCTGACAACTGTTCATTGTATGTACCAGTAAGTATTGTCGAAATTCAACTTATTGTCAATCCCCTGGATAGGGTATTTTTAGGGTATAAAGCTCCCCCCGCATCTGTAACTCCCTTTCAGTGCTGTGACGTTATCAGCAGGCTGTTCTGGCCAATCTACGACCGAGGTCTTATTGTTCTGCTGCTCCGTCGGAGGTACGATTAAACAAAGAGGTAACAATGCGGAGTTTCATACTGTTCGGACTTGAACGTTCGGAAGGACAACGCCCGTTGCAACACCGGGCTGATTTCTTTCCAGCCGCGGTCTTCATACTGGCATTAGGATTAGGCGGTCTTGCAGCCCCTTTTCCCGCAATTGCGCAGGAGCGGGAGGGAGCGAGAGCAGCCTATATCTCGACGATTCTGGCTTCGAACAAACCGGGCATTGCCACTACCGTGGACTCAAGCCTCGTCGATCCCTGGGGTATGACAAAAAGTCGTTCCGGTCCCTTGTGGATCGCAAATGAAGGACGCGGCCGTATAACGCAGTACAGCGGAGCGGGAATTCCCGTGCCTGCTCTTTCTCCCTTCGTGCTGGTGCTGCCCCCCTCGCCGGGCGGCATCTACGACGATGCGAGTCCCACCGGCATTGTGCTCAATGACACGAATGATTTCGAGCTTGAACCGGGAGCTCCGGCGCGGATTCTGGTTGTGACCCGCGACGACGCAATCATGGGATGGAGCGGCAATTACGGAGATTCCCCCGATCTCCTGGTTGACAACTCGCCTGACGCAATTTATACCGGAGCAGCGATCGGCCGATATCAGCACCAAAACGTTCTCTATACTGCCAACTTGGGACAGGGCCGGGTTGAGGTCTATGACGGCAGCTTTACGTACCTTTCGCTGAAAGACGGCGCATTCACAGATCCGCTCATTCCTCCCGGCTATGGACCCTACAATATTCAGTCGCTTTCCGGATACGTCATCGTGGCTTATGCGGAATTAGATGACCTGAAAAGGGATGCTGCTCCGGCTGATGGCGCCGGTTACGTCGACGTCTTCGACGGCGACGGGAACCTCGTCCTTCGGCTCGAACACGGCCCGTGGCTGAACGCTCCCTGGGGAATCGCAGAAGCGCCCCCGGAATTCGGAAGATACGGCGGCGCGCTGCTCATCGGGAACAACGGGAACGGAACGATCGCAGGGTTCGATAGAGGGTCCGGACGCTTTCTCGGCTATCTCTCCGATGACGCAGGCTCGCCTCTTGTGGTCCCCGGACTCCACGCCCTTTCGTTCGGCAACAACGCTGTCGCCGGCCCATTGTCGACACTTTTCTTTTCCGCCGGTTTTCACACCCCGAGGCAGGGGATGTTCGGCGCGATCACCTTCGGCCGACCATCTTCCCCGGGCCCGTTGTATTGACCCGGGCCGGAAACCGAAGACCTCGACGCTCTGACTTACAGTTTAAAGGTCAATGATCCTGATTTCGCGGACAGTCTGTAACGTGCTCGTTTGTCTTCTGTTGATCTGTAACTTTTCCCTATGCTATACTAAGGGCATATTTCAACCCACTCGCAAGGAGGAGCACATGTCAAAACGGTTTATCGCAGTCCTGGTTATTATCGGTTTAACGGTATTCGGTTTAATGATATTCGATTCCGGCGGCCTTCAGGCCGAAGTTCGGCAGCCCCACATGAAGTCCGCCCTTGAGCATCTGGAGAAGGCAAAGGCACAGCTGGAAAAGGCGGCCCCATCAAAGCACCGCGCCAAGGCACTGGAGCTGGTGAGCGCGGCCATCGCCGAAGTGAGGCAGGGAATGGAGGCCGAACCGGGGCCGGGACCGAGACGCAGGTAGGGGCGGCCAAATGCGCGGTCTCTGGCCACGCTGTCCATCCGGATCGTGAAAAGGAGCTCTCCACCTAGTCGTGATTGGAAAAATAAAAAAGCCCTCCGTTTAGGAGGGCTTTTTTATTTTTTGGCTCCCGAGGCAGGACTTGAACCTGCGACACGGTGGTTAACAGCCACCTGCTCTACCAACTGAGCTACTCGGGAATGATCGGTTACTTGAACTGCAATAAATCAGGCTGGTATAAATACCATATATAACCTGATATGTCAACGGGTTATTTAAAAAAACTACGCTTCCTGCCCCTTCTTGAGCTCCATGATCACGAGTTTTGCGATCGCCTTCAGCGTATCGAAGATGCCGGTGCCGTCAGTGGCGCAGGCTTCAAAATCCGGCACGCTTTTGGGATTCAAGACCCTGCGCATCTCATCCATGGGCACCACATTCGGCAGGTCCCGTTTGTTATACTGGATCACGTAGGGAATCTTGTCCAGATCATATCCCTGCTCAGACAGGTTGATGCGGAGGTTCTCCACGCTTTCGATGTTGGCCTCCATACGCTCGATCTGGGAGTCGGCCACGAACACCACGCCATCAACGCCCTTGAGGATGAGCTTCCGGCTTGCATCGTAAAACACCTGTCCGGGAACGGTATAGAGATGGAAGCGGGTCTTGAAGCCGCGGATCTCGCCGAGGGCAAGCGGCAGGAAGTCGAAGAACAAGGTTCGTTCCGTCTCCGTTGCCAGCGAGATCATCTTGCCCTTGCTGTCGGGGTTGGTTTTCTTGTAGATCCACTGAAGGTTCGTCGTCTTGCCGCAGAGGCCGGGGCCGTAGAAGACAATCTTGCAGTTTATCTCTCGCGACGAATAATTGATAAAGGACATGGGACCGTGATTCCTCTCCTTGCGGTGATCAGGGAATGCTCGAGGGGCTATCCGAAGAGCTTATCAATGTCTTCGTCGGTAATCTCGGCAAAGGGAGACTCGGCGCCTTTGCCCGAACCTTTTTCCGTTTCCACTTTCTGCAGGAGTTGATTGAAAATGCTTCCGAGAACCTCGGCGCTCTTTTTCACCCGCAGCCGCACGAGGCCGAGTGACGACCGCTGGTCGAAGATGACCACCAGGATCACCCGCTGTCCGATGATCGAAATGTGGATGTTGTCCCGGGCGCCTTCGTGGAAGAGAATGGAAAACTCCTTTTCTCCGAGGAGCTTTGCCATGCCGCCCGTGGCCGCGATATTTCCTGCCGTCAGTGATGCAAGCGAGGTGGTGTCCAGATTCTCTGTTTCACCCGTGGCCGCGATAAGCTGGCCGTTCTTGTCCACCAGGAACACGACTTTCGCGTTCGCCTGCTGAAGAAGGCGCTGGAGTTCCGTGTCTATCTGCTTAAATTCCTCTTCATACATTACCAAATCTGAACCCAGCATGTCTGCATCTCCTCTTCAAAGTGTGACACAACGCCCAAAATAACACGCAGTGAAGCTATTAAACCATACTGATAGCTATATTTCAAGCCTTTTTTTGGTTCCGCTCACCACGAAAAATAGCCGGGGAGTCCGCTCCCCGGCTATGAAAGACAGCCTGCTGCGCAGAAGCCGCGCTAGCTTTTTGACATTTCCTGGAGCTTCTTGAGGCTCTCCCAGTCCTGATCAACAAGATCCTGGAACTGCTGGAGCAGCGCCTCGTTGCCCGGAGCAAAGAGATGCTTGAATCTGCCCTGGGGCTTGAGCCACTCGGCAACGGGCTTCTTCTTGTCCTTCGGATCGAAATTGATGGTCCACTTTCCGCCCGATACTTCATAAAGTGGCCAGTAGCAGGTCTCGACCGCAAGCCGGGAGAGCTGGATCGAGTCGTTGGTCTGGGTCCTCCAGCCGCGGTTGCAGGGCGCCATGACCCCCATGTAGGCAGGACCGTTCGTTGCCAGCGCCTTTTTCACCTTGGTCATGAGGTCCTTCCAGTTGTGGGGCGAGGCTTGCGCGGCGTATGCCACGTTATGGGCAGCCATGATGCGGGTCAGGTCCTTCCGGCGCACCGACTTGCCCGGGACCTTGGACCCCACCGGCTGCGTCGTGGTGTCGGCCCCCAGGGGAGTCGCGCTTGACCGCTGGATGCCCGTGTTCATATAGGCGCCGTTGTCATAGCAGATGTAGAGCAGCTGATGACCGCGCTCCATTGCTCCCGACAGGGCCTGGAACCCGATATCGTACGTGCCGCCGTCGCCGCCGAAGGCGATGAACTTCATGTTCTTCTTAAGCTTTCCCTGTTTCCGGAGCGACCGGTACATGGTCTCGATGCCGGAGGCGGTGGCTGCGGCGTTCTCAAAGGCGCTGTGCATCCACGGCACCCGCCATGCCGTGTAGGGGAACAGGCAGGTCGAGACCTCGAGGCAGCCCGTGGCGTTCGCGATCACGACCGGTTCGTCGATGGCCAGCATCACCTGGCGCACGACGGTCGGGGCGCCGCAACCGGAGCACATCCGGTGACCGCCGGAAAGCAGGTCCGGCTTGTGTGTCAGCGATTTCAGGGTCAGGGGTTTTTCCTCAGTAGTGCTCATGTGCTCTCCTTCGGAGAGAAATCCTAAACTCTCATATCTAAATCCGAAGCAATCTGCAAATTCATGATCGGGGATTCGATATTATTTCGTATTTAGGATTTCGAGTTTCGTATTTAATTCCTTACGGTAATGTATTCTTTCATCATCTTGACCTTGCCGGTCTTGGCGACTTCGGCGGTCTCTTCGATCACCTGGTCTACGTCATGGGGCATCAGGTCCCTGCCGCCGAGGCCGTAGATCTTGTTGAACACGACCGAACCACGGAACGGGGCCAGGGCGGAAGCGATCTCCATGAAGAGCGGTCCGTATCCGCCGTAGGAATCCGCCCGGTCCATCACGCAGACGGCCTTTGCGTTCTTGAGCGCGGCTCCCACTTCTTCATAGGGGAAAGGACGGAACACGCGGGGCTTCAGGAGCCCGACCTTCATGCCCTTTTCGCGATAGCGGTCGACCTCATCCTTGATGGTTCCTGCAGCGGAATTGAGGGCCACGATCGCGACGTCGGCATCTTCCAGCCGATAGGTCTCGAAGAGGTCGTATTTCCTGCCCGTCAGTTTCGCAAACTCTGCGGAAACATCCTGTATGACCTTCTTTGCGTTCAGCATCGCCTGGTGCTGGACGCGCTTGTGTTCCATGTAGTAATCCGTCAGCACCAGGGCACCGATGCTCTTCGGATTGTCGATATCGAGGAGCGGATCCATGGCGATGTAGTCGCCGATGAACTTCTTCACGTCCTCGTCGGTGATGTACTGCATGCTCTCGATGGAATGGCTGATGATGAAGCCGTCCATGTTGACGGCGATCGGAAGCCGCACATCCTTGTGCTCGGCGATCCGGTAGGCCATGATGGTATTGTCATAGGCTTCCTGGCCGTTCTCGCAAAAGAGCTGGATCCAGCCGCAGTCGCGCATGCCCATGCCGTCGGAGTGGTCGCCGTGGATGTTCAGCGGCGCAGAAAGCGCACGGTTCACCAGCGCCATCAGGATCGGAAGCCGGTAGCCCGAGGCGATATGCAGCATTTCCCACATGAGGGCCAGGCCCTGGGCGCTCGTTGCCGTCGCGACGCGGCCGCCGGCTGCCGATGCGCCGATGCAGGCGCTCATGGCGCTGTGCTCGCTCTCCACGAGGATCGTCTCGGTGTCCACCTTGCCGTCGGACACGAACTTGGTGAACGATTCCATGATGCCCGTGGACGGGGTGATGGGGTATGCCGGCATGACGTCCGGGTTCAGCTGGCGGAAGGCTTCGGCAACCGCCTGGTTGCCGGTGACCGCAACGGTCTTGGTCGTCGTGATTGCCATGTTATTTGCCCTCCTCTTCCATGACGATGGCTTTGTTGCCCTTCTTTCCGGGGCATTCCATGGCGCAGACGCCGCAGCCCTTGCAGTGGTCATAGTCGAATCCGATCATCTTTTCGTCCTTAACCTTGACGGCGGAATCCGGACAATAGATCCAGCAAAACAGGCACTGGATGCAGTTCTCCTCGATCCAGCGCGGTTTATAGGTCCGCCAGGACCCTGTCTTATATTCATTCGCGTTGCCGGCCTTCAGGCACGTGCCCGCATGCGGCAGCTCTTTCCAGTTCATCTGTTTCATCCCTGCTTTACCTCCTCGTATCCGCGCTTGACCGCGGCGAGATTCCCGTCAATGATCTTCTGCGCGAACTTCTTGCCGAAGCTGCCCTTCACATCGTCGAGCAGCACTTCCATGGTCACGATCGCCGTGGCCTTGTTCACCGCGCCGAGCATGGAGGAGTTCGGCATGGGCCTGCCGATGGTCTCTATGGCTATCTTCGTGGCATCCACGGTGAAAACCTTCTGCGATGGCTTTGCTTTCAGCTTTTCGCGGACCTCTTTCGGGTCATGGCTCGTGTTGACGATGAACACGGCGTCGTCCTTCGCGCCCTCGGCTACGTTGATAGCGTCGAGCAGCGTCGCGTCCACGACACAGACGACGCCGGGGTTCAACACCGGGCAGTGCATCCGCAGCACCTTCTCGCTGATGCGGTTATAGGCGCGAAGCGGCGCTCCCGCGCGCTCCGGTCCGTATTCGGGGAATGCCTGCACGTTGCGTCCGCCGGACAGGCAGGCGTCAGCAAGCACCTTGGCTGCGGTCACCGTACCCTGGCCGCCCCTGCCGTGCCACCTGATTTCAATCATGTCTGCCATAAGAACCTCCCAAATCAATTTCGGATTGTAGATTGCGAATTGCGGATTTGACCTGATTCCGCAATCCGAAATCCGCAATTGAATTACATTTCCCTGCGTCCTTCGAGCGCCCGCTGGACCGTGTTCTCATCCGCGTACTCGATATCGCCACCGACCGGAAGACCGTAGGCAATGCGGCTCACGCTTATGCCCAGGGGCTTGATCAGCTTCGACAGATACAACGCCGTGGTCTCGCCCTTGACCGTCGGGTTCGTTGCGATGATGACTTCCGTGATGCCGCCCGCTTTGAGCCGGTCCATGAGGCCGTCGATCTTGAGGTCTTCGGGACCGATGCCGTCCAGGGGCGAGATCGCGCCCAGCAGTGCATGGTAACGGCCGCGGAAGATGCCGCTCTTTTCGAGAATGAGAATGTTGCTCGGCTCTTCAACGACGCAAATCCGGGTCCCGTCCCGCCGCTGATCGCGACAGATGCCGCAGAGCTCGTCCTCGGTGATGTTGTTGCAGGCCGTGCAGTACCTGCTGTTGTTCTTGAGGTCCAGGATGGCCTGCGCAAGACCCGCTGCTTCTTCCCTCGGCATGCCCAGAACGGCGAAGGCAAGCCGCTCAGCGCTTTTCCTGCCGATGCCGGGAAGCCGCATGAAGGCCTCGACCATCCTGCCCAAGGCCTTGCCGGAAACTTCGGAGACCTGGGCCCCTGCTTTGGCCCGCCCTTTCGAGGCTGGGGCAACGCGAGTTGCGGGTTCTTCTTTAGCCGGCGGTCTTTCTTGTTCACCCTGGATCATATCAATTTCGAATTGCGAATTGCTGATTGCGGATCAATAAAATCCGAAAGTGACAATCCAAAATCCGCAATTAGAACAGCCCCGGCGGCAGCCCCATCCCGGCCGTGAGCTTGCCCATTTCTTCCTTCATCAGATCCTGCGATTTTCTGAGCGCCTCGTTCACCGCGGCAGTGATGAGGTCCTGAAGCATTTCCAGGTCTTTGGGATCGACAACCGAGGGATCTATCTTGATGGACAAAACCTCCTGCCGGCCGTTGGCGACTACCGTCACCATTCCGCCGCCGGAGGAAGCCTCAACGGTTTTGCTCGCAGCTTCTTCCTGGAGCTTCTTGACCCGCTCCTGCATCTGCTGCGCCTGTTTCATGATATTGCTGAGCATGTTTTTTGACATAGGAGATCCTGATTAACGAAACTGTTAGTTAAGGGGAAAAGGGAGTGTATAATAAAAGATTTTTTGGGGTTTTGCAAGTAAAAATGCGGTATTTATGGCAGTATAAAAAAAATAAATGAAAGCCGGGGCGCCTACTCTGTTGACTCGTCGCGTTCGATGACTTCGCCCTGGGTGAACACCCGGAGGACGTCCTGCACGGCCGGGTCCTCGGCTGCGGGTTTGTTTTTCTTCGGGGCTTTTGCTTTCGCCTCCGGCTTCTGCTCTTCCTTCAGGATCTGCACCTGCAGGGCGATCTTTTTTCCCAATACCTCTCCGGCGGTTTGCTCGATGACGGCGGTGTTTTCGGGATTTTTAATCCGGTCCGCCTGGAAACCGCCCTTAACGCCGACCACCAATGCTGCTTCGGTTACCTCGAGGATCCGGCTTTCTTCAAGAAACGACGCAAGACCCGGCTTTTTTGCCTTCACCTGTGTCAAAATCCGCTGCCAAAGGTCGCCCTGCCCTCCTCCGGCGGGGGCGAGTGTTGCCGGCTTCGCAGGCCGGGCATATGATGCGGACCGCTCCGCCACGCCATGGGGCGCATGAGGAGCGACCGGTGCCGATCCAGCAGGGGCAATCCGCCCTTCGAGTTCCTTTATCCGATCGAGCAGGTCCGCAAGGGGCTGGAGCGGAACAATGTTGCTTGCTTTGATTACGCCGATCTCAAAAGTGAATCGCTGGTGCGGAGACCAGCGCATTTCATCGAGCGTTCTGGACAGGCTGTCGAACAGCATCAGCAGATGCTCCATGTCCGCTCCGGCTGCCTGCAGTTTGATCGCCTCGATGTCTGCGGCAGGGAGCTCGATGGTCGAGCCGGCCGTCGCGGCGGCCACTTTCATGATCATGAGGTTCCGCAGATGCTCGATCACTCCGGCCAGGAACTGGCGCATGTCCTGGCCCTGCTCCAGCAGAGCATCAACCCGTTTCAACAGGCCGGCTGCGTCCCGGGAAAGGAGGCTTGAGGAAAACTGCAGAAGCCGCTCCTGAGCAACGGAGCCGAGGGTCGCCTGAAGTTCGTCATCCTTGATCTGCATGCCGCTGTACGAAACGGCCTGATCCAGAAGGCTTTGAGAGTCCCTCATGCTGCCTTCGGCTGCGCGTGCGATCAGGGCCAACCCGCTGTCGGATATGGTAATGCCTTCCGAGTCGGCAATCATGCGAAGCCGGTTGATGATGTCCTGCAAAGGAATGCGCTTGAAGCCGTAGCGCTGACAGCGGGAGTGAATGGTGGCGGGGATCTTCTGCGGCTCCGTGGTGGCAAAGATAAAGATAACGTGCGGCGGCGGTTCCTCAAGGGTCTTCAAGAGGGCATTGAACGCCTCGTTGGTGAGCATGTGGACTTCGTCTATGACATAGACCTTGTTCTTGCCGCCCACGGGCGCGTATTTAACGGCCTCGCGCAGCTCACGGATATGCTCGATGCCGCGGTTTGACGCACCGTCGATCTCTATGACGTCCACCGACGTTCCAGCCGTCGTTTCAAGGCAGGAGTCGCACTTGCCGCAGGGCGACGGCGTCGGCCCTTGCGCGCAGTTCAGTGCTTTCGCGAGGATGCGGGCCGTTGTCGTCTTGCCGACTCCGCGCGGACCGGAGAACAGGAAGGCATGCGCCAGCCTTCCGGAGACGATCGCATTTTGAAGCGTCCGCGTGATGTGTCCCTGGCCGACGACGTCTTCAAAAACCTGGGGCCTCCACTTTCTGGCAAGCACCTGGTAGCTCATTGCACCCTCACGTTAATTCTCATAAGATCAATGCTGAATAAACCACGGATGTACACAGAGAAAAACGGATGAAAAAACAGTTCTTTGAAATTTTGTGGGGATCTTTACGCAAAAAACAAAAGGCTCATAAACCCGGGCACCCCCGCGGCACACCTGGAACCCGCTTACCGCTGCTTCCTTCCGGACCTGACGGGGTTCACGGGACCGTGGTTGCGCAGGACCCGGGCTCATGAGCGCTATTTAATTTCGGATTGTAAATTGCGGATTAAAAACCGTGCTGCTGCCTTTATTCTTTAAATCCGCAATCCGAAATCCGCAATTCTAATAGTGGCGGAGAGGGTGGGGTTCGAACCCACGTTAGGTTTCCCTAAACACGCTTTCCAAGCGTGCGCCTTCAGCCGCTCGGCCACCTCTCCGGATCAATTTCAGATTGTAGATTTCGGATTGCGGATTGACTTCAGGTCTTAATTCGCAATTCAAATTCGCAAATTTTATTATATATGGCGGAGAGGGGGGGATTTGAACCCCCGGTGGAGTTACCCCCACAACAGTTTTCGAGACTGCCGCCTTCAGCCACTCGGCCACCTCTCCGGATGCTGTCATGCTCCTGATCGCCGGATGAACGTTGTCCTTTGATGAATTACACCTTCATCCCTCGTGGCTCGTGAGGCTTTTCCCTCAGTCGTTCGAAAAACCTCCGGAGGACCTCCCTGCAGTCGGCCTCGAGCACCCCCGGCGTGATGCGGTAAGTATGATTCAGCCTGCCATCCCGAACCACATCATACACAGAGCCGAGCGCGCCTGCTTTGGAATCCCGGCAGCCATAGACCAGCCTGTTCACCCGGGCAAGCACCAGGGCCCCGGCGCACATGAGACAGGGTTCCAGCGTTACGTACACCGTGGCGTCCTGAAGCCTCCACCTGCCGAGCCGTACGGACGCTTCTCGAATTACCAGCAGCTCCGCGTGGGCAGCAGGGTCCTGCCACGTCTCGCGCATGTTGTGCGCTGCGGCGATAACAATGTCACCGACGGTAAGTACCGCTCCTACCGGCGTCTCTCCGGCCAAAGCCGCCTTTTCCGCTTCGGCGAGCGCCAGACGCATAAATGCTTCATCTTGATTCATCGCGCCTGCGAATGTTTCTGTTGCTCATTAATGCCAGGGACACCCCTGGCCAGAGGTTCTCTTCCGCGAAACCCTGCAATCCGCTGTCGATGCCTGTCTTCCTGCTCAAAAGTGGTGCGCCCAAGAGGATTCGAACCTCTGGCCTACGGATTCGTAGTCCGTCGCTCTATCCAACTGAGCTATGGGCGCAAATAAAGTGCACAGATGCAATCAACTTGCATCTGTGCCCAATGTATAGCACATCTGCGGGAGCCCGAAGCAGTTTACTTCGAGACGCCGGCGACCAGCGTAATGGCATACTTCTCGTGCGTGAAGGGGTGAACATCAGGATGGAGTGAATACACCCAGCCTTTCCATTCCGGTTTGCCCGTCTCCGTCACTTCAATCTGGGCCGCAGGGTTGTTCGGTTTGTCGGACGCCGATGTGATGTCCTTGTCGCCCATCCGGAAATCCGGAAGGAAGGCCAGCACTTTTACTTTAATCTTTGAATTCGGCACGGCCACCTCGGACCCGATGTTGACCGTGACCTCCTTGGAGGTCTTGGCTGCTTTGTCTGAGATCATGAGCTTTACCGCTTTGAACTTGGCTGCTACGCTTTTCGGGACTACAACCTGACGATCAACCTTGGGTCCTTCCGGCATTCCTTGGGGCGGCATGCCGCCTTCCATTGGCGGATGGCCGGGAGGAAGCTGGGGCTTTTCTTCTTTCTTTTTGCAGGCCCCGAAAGAACCGGCGAGAACGAGAACCATAACCGCTACTGCCATCTTCTTCAGCATTTGGATACCCCTCCTTGAGAATATGATGCCTGTCTGGTGTTCTGCGAATAAGGACGCTTCCTGTATGCGATCGTCGTCGTTTCGCGGCCCTTTGTTTACAAAATGGCGGAGAGGCCGGGATTCGAACCCGGGGTGAGGTTACCCCCACAACTGCTTAGCAGGCAGCTGCCTTCAGCCTCTCGGCCACCTCTCCGTGCTTCACTTGCGGATTGTAGATTTCGAATTTCGGATTCCTAATTATGCAATCCGCAATTCGAAATTCACAATTATATATATGGCGGAGAGAGAGGGATTCGAACCCCCGGAGCTTTCGCTCAACGGTTTTCAAGACCGCCGCCTTAAACCGCTCGGCCATCTCTCCGTATGAAATTGTAGATTGCGAATTGTAGATTTTGGATTTATGAATCCGCATTCCGCAATCCGAAATCCGCAATTACGGGTTCCCGATTCTCCGTGTTATCTTCTCCGCCCCGCCCATATAGGGCCTCAGCGCTTCAGGAATCATGACGCTGCCGTCCGGCTGCTGATAATTTTCAAGGATGGCCACAACTGTCCGTCCGACCGCGAGGCCTGAGCCGTTCAGCGTATGCACCAATTCGGTCTTTTTGCCGCCCTTCGCCTTATAGCGGATGTTTCCCCGGCGCGCCTGGAAGTCCTCAAAATTGGAGCACGACGATATCTCGCGATATTTGTTCTGGGCCGGCAGCCAGACCTCTATATCGTACGTTTTTGCGGCGGAGAAACCCATGTCCCCGGCGCAAAGGACGATTACCCGATAGGCAAGGCCAAGCCGCTTGAGCACTTCTTCGGCATTCGTGGTCAGCTTCTCGAGCTCAGCGTAGGAGTCATCGGGCCGCGCGAATTTTACAAGCTCCACTTTGTTGAACTGATGCTGGCGGATGAGCCCCCGCGTGTCCTTGCCGTAGGATCCTGCTTCCCTTCTGAAGCACGGCGTATACGCCGTGTACAGCACCGGAAGGCTTTCTTCCGGGAGGATCTCGTCACGATGAATATTGGTCACCGGAACTTCCGCCGTCGGGATCAGATAATAAGCACCGTTCTCGACCCGGAACAGCTCTTCTTCGAACTTCGGAAGCTGCCCTGTCGCCGTCATGCTCGCCTTGTTCACCATGAACGGAGGCAGTATTTCCAGATAGCCGTGCTCTGTGGTGTGAAGATCGAGCATGAAACTGATCAGCGCGCGCTCAAGCCTCGCGCCCATGCCTTTGTAAAGAGCAAAACGGGCTCCCGTGATCTTGGCAGCCCGGTCGAAATCGATGATATCGAGATACTCGGCAAGGTCCCAGTGCGGCTTCGGCTCGAAGGAGAACTTCTGCGGCTCGCCGCCCTGCGGCGACCAACGCCTGATCTCCACATTGTCGTTCTCGTCTTTGCCGTCGGGAACTGATGCATGCGGCAGGTTCGGAATCGTCAGCAGAATGCTCCTCTGGGATTCTTCAACCTCGCGGGAGTTATTCTCAAGCGCGGTGATCTGATCGCCCACCGCGCGCATTTCCGCAACTTTGTCCTCTGCAGCCTGTCCGGTCTTCTTCAGACGGCCGATCTCTTCCGACACTTCGTTGCGTCTGCGGCGGAGTGTTTCAATCTCCTGCAGCGCCGCGCGCCGCTTTGCATCCAGCGCAAGGAACTCCGTCAAGTCGAGGTTGACGCCCCGGCGCCGGAGTCCGGCACTTACCGCATCGGGATTTTCCCTGACAATCCGCAAATCGAGCATAAAAGGTAACATTCTCCTTGTACGTTGTCAATAGCTTTTCTTGAGGATCCTCGCCTCGAGCGCCTTGATCTTTATCTGAATGGCTTCAGGATTGGGATAAACGGGCTCAAGCTCGCGGTACAGCGCAAGCGCTTCCTTCTGGTTGTCCCCCAGCTCCAGGCATTCGGCGAGAGCGAACTTCGCCTTGATCACGAGTTCCCGGTCCGGATTCTGCTCCAGTGCCTTGCGGTAATACTGCTCCGAAAGATCTAGGTCGCCTTTTGAAAAGGCCGCGGTTCCGAGGCGAAAATACGCCAGTCGCGACTGCGTCCCGTTCGGGAATTCCGTGATCTGGCGCAGCCAAGTGTTGCTCGCCTCTTCTATCCGTCCGACGCGAAACAGGCATTCGGCAACGCTGTACAGGCTCTTTTCCCGGACCTCGCGGTTCGCGTAGGTAGATGCCTTGCGGTATTCCTCGATCGCCCGCTCGTAATCACTGTATCCCAGCTCGTAGATCTGGGCGATGTACCACTGTGCCTGAGGCGCCATGTCGCGACGCGGGTAGGTCTTGAGCAAGAGCCGAAGCGTCTGGAGCGCCTTGTCTGTCTCGCCGAGATACAGAAACTGCGTGACTCCCGCCCAGTAGAGCGCATCATCGGCTTTCGGACTGGAGGGGTGCTCCTTCACCAGATCGAAGAACTGCTTGACCGCGACCTGGTAGTCGCCGGCGTTCCACCGTTTCATCGCTGCTTCGTATTCGTTGCCGGCTGCCTTGTCAAACACCTCACACCCGGCCAGAACGAGAAGCGTTCCGATCAGGAGCGATGTGAGTATCCTCTTCATGATCCGTTGCTGTCCTTGGCTGCGGCCGGCCCGGGGGCGCTCTTGTCGGACGCGGCTTCTTTCTCATCTTCGCGCTCCGCCACCTTGGCGAAACTGACGACCTTGTCGCTCTCTTCGATGTCAAAGAGACGCACGCCCTGCGTATTGCGGCCCTGCACCGAGATGTCCTTCGCCCGGATTCGCAGGACCTTTCCGTTGCCGGTGATCAGAATGATCTCGTCCTCTTCGGACACCTGGGCCATGCCGGTCACCCGGCCGTTCTTCTCGGTGATCTTGATGGTGATGATGCCCTTGCCGCCCCTGCCCTGGCTCCGGTAATCTTCGAGCGTGCTCCGCTTGCCGTAGCCGTTCTCGGTCACCGTCAGGATCGTGGAGTCGTCGCGTACGATCTCCATGCCCACAACCTCATTGCCTTCGTCGAGCCTGATGCCGATGACGCCCTTGCCCGTTCGCCCGATCTCCCGGACATCGGTCTCGGAGAACCGGATCGACAGGCCGTCCCGGGTACCCAGGAACACGTCGCACTTGCCGTCGGTCACCTCGCTGGAGATAAGCTCGTCGCCTTCCTCCAGGGTGATCGCGATAATGCCCGAGGGCCGCGGATGGCTGTAGGACTCGAGCTCCGTTTTCTTGATGATGCCCTTCTTGGTCGCCATGAGGATAAAGTGGCCGGGAGTAAACTCGCGGACCGGGAGCGCGGCCGTGACCCGTTCCTCCTGGCCGATCTGGATGAGGTTTACAATGGCTTTTCCCTTGGCCTGTCGGCTGGCCTCGGGGATCTGGTGGACCTTGAGCCAGTAGACGCGGCCCTTATTCGTGAAGAAGAGGATATAACTGTGGGTCGTGGCCGTAAAGAGCCGCTCTACGAAATCCTCTTCCTTGGTCTCCATGCCGATCTTGCCCTTGCCGCCGCGTTTCTGCGCCCGGTAGGTCGTGAGGACGTTCCGCTTGATATACCCGGCATGGGAGATGGTGATCACCATCTCTTCGTCCTTGATCAGGTCCTCGATGTCGATCTCGCTCGTTTCCGCAATGATCTCGGTCCGGCGCGGGTCGCCGTACTCGGCCTTGAGCGCCAGCAGTTCGTCCTTGATGATCTTCATCACCAGCGCATCGGACGCCAGAATCTCGCTCAACCGGGCGATCTCCTTGAGCGTTTCCTCGTACTCGGCAATGATCTTGTCGCGCTCCAGCCCCGTGAGCCGCTGCAGCCGCATCTCGAGAATAGCCTGGGCCTGGATTTCAGACAGCTTGAACTCACGGACAAGGCCTGTCTTGGCTTCGTCGGGATTCGCCGAGGCCTTGATGAGGGCGATCACGGCATCGAGATTATCGAGCGCTATTTTGAGGCCCAGAAGAATATGGGCGCGCTCCTCGGCCTTCTTGAGATCGTACTTCGTTCTGCGGATCACGACTTCCCGGCGGTGCTGGATGAAATTGGACAGGAGCTTCTTGAGGTTCAGCACCCGGGGCTGGTTGTTCACCAGCGCAAGCATGATCACGCCGAAGGTGGACTGCATGGCCGTGTGTTTGAAGAGCTGGTTCAGGATAACGTTCGTGATCTCGCCCTTCTTGAGGTCGATCACAACGCGCATGCCTTCGCGGTCGGACTCGTCGCGGATCTCCGATATGCCGTTGATCTTTTTTTCCTGGACGAGTTCGGCGATCCGTTCGAGCAGCCTGGCCTTGTTCACCTGATAGGGCAGTTCGGTCACCACGATGCTTTCGCGGTCCCCTTTGCCCTCCTCGATCGTGGCCCGGGCGCGCATCTGGATGATGCCGCGGCCGGTCATATAGGCCTGCTTGATGCCTTCGTATCCGTGGATGAACCCGGCAGTGGGAAAGTCCGGGCCCTTTATGACCGTCATCAGGTCCGGGATCGAGACCTCGGGGTTGTCGATCATCATGACAAGCCCCTCGACCACTTCCGACAGATTGTGCGGCGGAATGTTCGTGGCCATGCCCACGGCAATGCCCGCCGAGCCGTTAATCAGGAGGTTCGGCACGCGCGTGGGGAGGACGGAGGGCTCGACCGTGGTATCATCAAAGTTCGGGGTGAAATCCACGGTCTCCTTGTCGATGTCGGCGAGCATTTCCTCGGCCAGTTTCGTGAGCCTCGCCTCGGTATACCGGTACGCAGCAGCCGGGTCGCCGTCAACGGAGCCGAAGTTGCCCTGCCCGTCGACCAGGGGATAGCGCATGTTGAAATCCTGGGCCATGCGCACCATCGTATCGTACACGGCGCTGTCTCCGTGGGGATGATACTTCTTCAGCACTTCCCCGACGACGCCCGCGCTCTTGGAGTACTTCTTGTTGTGCACGAGGCCTTCACGGAACATGGCATAGAGAATCCTGCGGTGAACGGGCTTCAAACCGTCCCGCACGTCCGGAAGCGCGCGTCCCACGATCACGCTCATGGAGTAGTCGAGATAGGAGGTCTTCATCTCCTGCTCGATATTGATCTGTGATTTTATTTCTTGGGGTTCCATCTAGCTCTTTTTCTTTCTGCGGTTTTGGTTTTATTCCGCACTCCGACCTGTCCCCAGCGTTTACGAGTGCGGGTGCACGGAGTGCGCGGGAATTCCGAAATCCGCATTTTATTTACACGTCCAGATTCTTCACTTCCAGCGCATGCCGCTGGATGAAGGCCCGCCGGGGCTCGACCGCATCGCCCATCAGAATCGTAAAGATCTCGTCGGCCTTGATCGAATCCTCGACCGTGACCTGCAGGAACGTCCTCTTCTCGGGGTCCATGGTCGTCTGCCAGAGCTGCTCGGGATTCATCTCGCCCAGGCCCTTATAGCGCTGGATCGCAAGCCCCTTTTTGCCGAGATCGAGCACGTAGCGTGTGAGCTTGCCTGTGTCGTTGAAATTCTTTTCCTCGCCCTTCTCGCGGACTTTGTACACCGGCGCGCCGAGCCCCAGGATCGCCGGGGAGAGGCTCTGCAGCTCGCGGAACTCCGGCGTCGTAATGAAATTCTCGTCCAGAATGATGCTCGAGTGCACGGCGTCGTACTTCGAATCGAACCGGAGCCGCAGGGCGTCGTGCTCTTCGTCCTTTTCAATGGCCCATTCCGTCCGAGTCTTCGGATGAAACTTCTTGAGATACTCTTCGACCTGCGCGGCGACTCCCTTGAGCTTCTCCTCGTCCTTCAGGTATGCCTTGTTGAAGGAGCCGTCAAGCAGGACCGCGCGAAGCACCATCACGTCGAGCCGCTTTCTGCGGAATTTATCAAGGGTCCTTTCGAACTGCACGAGCTTCTTGAGCGTAGACGTGAGCCGATCGCCCGTGAGCCAGCCCTGCTGCTCCGGGGAAAAAAGCTCAATGTCCTCGGCAGCAAGGTCGAGCAGGAAGTCCTCCATGCGGGAATCATCCTTGATGTACCGTTCGGTCTTGCCGCGCTTGATTTTGAAGAGAGGAGGCTGCGCGATATAGAGGTAGCCGCGCTCGATGATCTGCGGCATCTGACGGTAAAAGAATGTGAGGAGCAGCGTTCTGATATGCGCGCCGTCCACGTCGGCGTCGGTCATGATCACGATCCGGTGGTACCGGAGCTTTGCAATATCGAACTCCTCGGATCCGATGCCGGCGCCGAGAGCCGTGATAAGCACCTTGATCTCGTCGCTCGAGAGCATTTTGTCGAAGCGGGCCTTCTCCACGTTCAGGATCTTGCCCTTCAGCGGCAGGATGGCCTGGTTCTTCCGGTCTCTGCCCTGCTTGGCCGAACCTCCCGCAGAGTCGCCTTCGACGATAAAGAGCTCGGAATGGGCCGGGTCCTTCTCCTGGCAGTCCGCGAGCTTGCCGGGCAGCGATGTCGAATCGAGAACGCCCTTGCGCCGGGTGAGCTCCCGCGCCTTGCGGGCGGCTTCGCGTGCGCGCGCCGCGTTCAATCCCTTCTCGGCGACCTTGCGTGCGACCAACGGATTTTCCTCGAGGTAGGAGCCCAATGACTCGTTCACCATGGCCTCGACAATGCCTTTCACTTCGCTGTTGCCGAGCTTCGTCTTGGTCTGTCCCTCGAATTGCGGATTCGGCAGGCGCACGCTCACGACGGCGGTCAGGCCTTCGCGCACGTCCTCACCCGAGAGCGCTTCGGCGCCATTCTTTAAAAGGCCGCTGGCGGTCGCATACGCGTTCACCGTGCGCGTCAGGGCCGCCTTGAATCCCACGAGATGGGTGCCGCCCTCCTGGGTGTTGATGTTGTTCGCAAAGGAGAAAACCTGCTCCACATAGCTGTCGTTGTACTGGAAGGCGAGCTCGACGAACACGCCGTCACGCTCTTTGGAAAGGTAGATCGGCGCGGGGTGGAGCGGCGTCTTGTTTTTGTTCAGGTACTCGATGAACGAGGCGATCCCTCCCTCGTAAAAGAAGGTCTGCTTCTTGCTGGACCGTTCGTCTGCAATGGAGATTTTGAGGCCCCGGTTCAGGAACGCCAGCTCCCGCAGCCGCTGGGAAAGAACATCGTAGCTGTAATCGCGGTCCTCGAAGATCTGGAAGTCGGGCTTGAAGGTGATCTTCGTGCCCGTCGTGGTCGTCGTGCCCGACACCGCGAGCGGCGCCTGGGGTGCGCCGCGCTCGTAGCGCTGCTGGAACACCTTGCCGTTCTGCTTGATCTCGAGCTCGAGCCACTCCGAGAGCGCATTCACCACGGACACGCCCACGCCGTGGAGTCCGCCCGATACCTTGTAAACGTCGCTGTCGAACTTGCCGCCCGCGTGGAGCACCGTGAGGGCCACTTCGGCCGCCGAACGCTTCTGGATGCTGTGCATCTCCGTGGGTATGCCCCGTCCGTCGTCCGTCACGGTGATGCTGTTGTCGACATGGATCACCACATCGATATTTTTGCAAAACCCCGCCATGGCCTCGTCCACGCTGTTGTCCACGATCTCGTAGACCAGGTGGTGCAGGCCGACGGTGCCGGTGCTGCCGATGTACATAGCAGGCCGCTTGCGAACTGCCTCAAGGCCTTCCAGCACCTTTATGCTGTCTGCTGTATATTCCATTCACTCCTCGCAAAAAGAGGGATTTGTCCGCAGCGGATCAATCCCTCGTCAACACAGCAAGTTCTAAACCCGAATCTCGAAATTCTAAACGGACAAGCGATCGGCCCCCTTGTTCATCTTTAGGATTTCGAGCTTAGAAGTTCGAGATTGACTTCTTACACCCTCATGGGCATGACCACACACTTGTAACTCGCGTTTCCATCCTCCGTGATGAGGCACGGGCTCAGAGGGTCGCTAAGCTCAAGTGCGATTGTTTCCCGGTCAAGCGCCGTCAGCACGTCCATGAGGTAGCGGGAATTGAATCCGATGGCGATGGCTTCCCCCCGGTAATCCACGGCGAGCTCTTCGCTCGCCTCCCCCACTTCCGGATTGTTCGTCGAGAGAACAAGGCGGTCCTTTTCCAGCTGCACTTTGACGGCATTCGTTTTTTCCTTGGACAGGATCGACACGCGCTTCACTGCGTGAGTAAACATTTCTTTGGAGATCGTGACCTTTTTTGTACTCTTGGTGGGAACGACCTGGAGGTAGTTCGGGTAGTTCCCGTCGATAAGCTTCGAAACCATGACAAGGCCGTCGCGCTTGAAAAGCGCGTGGTTCTTGCTGAAGCCCAGCCGAAGCTCCGCCTGGGGAGCATCCTCCTCAAGGAGACGGCGGAGTTCCAACATCGCCTTCTTGGGAATGATCAGGCTCTCTTCCTTGTGCTTGGCATCGACGACCTGGTCGATCATGGAAAGCCGGTGACCGTCGGTGCCGACCATGCGGATATTCAGGCCGTCCTTGGTCTGGGTCATGTGGATGAACAGGCCGTTCAGCACATACCGTGCATCGTTTTCTCCCACGGAATAGAGCGTTTTTTTGATCATGTCCCGAAGAGTGTTGCCGTCGATGACGATCATCCCCTCTTCTGCAACATCGGGCAGGGCGGGATATTCATCCTTCGGCAACCCGACGAGCTTGAACTGTGATTGCCCGGAGACGATCCGGACCCAGTTCGCATCCTCAACCGAGATCTGCACCTCGTCAGCCGGAAGCTCCCGCACGATCTCGTACATTTTTTTTGCGGATACCGTGACGGAACCGGGTTTTTCCACTTCGGCGGCGTAGCGGCCGCGCAGACCGATTTCGAGGTCGGTGGCGATGATCTCGATGCTCGACCCCTCGGCAGTCAGAAGCATATTGGAGAGAATGGGCATGGTGTTTTTCTTTTCCACAACGCCCTGGATCCTCTGCAACCCTTTCAGGATTTCCTCTTTCCGGATTTTCAATTTCATCTAGGGAAGCCTCCTGTCACATCCCGAATAGTATCAGAATCCCTACGAAATAGCAATAAAAAGTTTTGGTATTTTTGTTTTTACTTTCAATGTTTTATCTGCCTAATCAACATCTCTATTCTGGCCCTCAGATCAGGGTCCTTTTCTTTCTTTTCCTCGATGACTTTCACTGCGTGGATTACCGTGCTGTGGTCCTTACCGCCGAAGAAATTGCCTATCTCGGGAAGCGAGGAATTGGCGAGGTTCCGGCACAGATACATGGCAACCTGTCGCGGCAGAACGACTGCCTTGGTGCGGCGTTTCGACTTCAGATCGGAAATTTTCACGCCGAAGGATTCCGCAACGATCTTCTGGATCAGGTCGTTGGTTATGACTTTTTCCCTGCTGTCGATCAGATATTTCAACTCGTTCTTGGCAAGTTCCTGGGTGATCTCGGTGTTCGTAAGAGACGAGACCGCACCGAGCTTGACCAGGCCGCCTTCGAGTTCACGGATGTTGCTTTTCATGATCGAGGCGAGGAACTCGGCAACGTCGTCGGGAAGGCGGATGCCCCAGAAGTCCGCTTTCTTTTTCAGAATGGCGATTCGCGTCTCCAGGTCGGGCGGCTGGATGTCCGAGATGAGACCGGACTCGAACCGCGAGCGGAGGCGCTCCTCGATATCGGGTATTTCTTTGGGCTGCCGGTCGCTGGTCAGCACGATCTGTTTCTGCGCCTCGTACAGGGCGTTGAACGTGTGGAAAAACTCCTCCTGCGTCCGCTCCTTCCCGGCAATGAACTGGATGTCGTCGATGAGCAGGATGTCCATGTTCCGGTACTTCTGGCGGAACTCCTCCATCCGCTGATGGCTCATGCGGTTGATGAGCTCGTTGGTGAATTGTTCGGACGACAGATAGGCGACCTTGGTCCTGGGAGATCTGCTCTGGATGTGGTGGCCGATGGCATTGACCAGATGGGTCTTGCCGAGTCCGACGCCGCTGTAAATGAAGAGCGGATTGTAGGCCCTGCCGGGAGCATCGGCAACGGCTTTGGCCGCTGCGTGCGCGAACTGATTGCTCGGTCCGACAACAAAGGTGTTGAACGTGTACTTTTTTTCGAAGAGACCGATCTTCTCCTCCCGCCCTTCCTTCTTTTCTTCCTTGGTGTGTCGGACGGTTTTTTTTGCCTGCTGGGGCTGGACAAAAAAATCTATTTCCACGTCCTTGCGTTTGGTCACCTCGCTGATCACTTCGCTCAGCGTGCCCCAATGATGCTCCTTGATCCAGTCCCGGTGAAACTTGCTGGGCACTTCTATCAACAACCTGTTGCCGTCTATGGACAGGAGTTTCGATTGGCTAAACCAGGTGTCGTAACCCTGCTTAGACATTCGATTTTCTATGAGCAGCAGAATCTCTTCCCAGACTTTTTCCTGATCCATAGATACCCCAAAAATACCCCGAAAAACGGCCCTGGTTACAAACATGCTTATCCACACCTGTGGACAATAGGATTTTAATTGTATTTTCGAAAGGTTATGCGTCCGCTAGGAGGCTAATTGTCCGCTTTTTCTGCCCAATATTTGCGTGATTTTGAGAGCTGCAGAAATACCGGGCTTAGCACACATCTTGCAAAAAATTATGCTCTGACTGGATAGCCAGAGCTGACGAGGGCAAACTATACCAGAACCGCCCCGTTCTGGCAAGGCATTTCTGTCTCCCGGAACCCTTTCAAAACAGAGCGGCTATCGTGTTGCTTTCGATTGGAAATCATACATCTGTCTCGATATCAACATCTTGGATAAAAATGAAACATCAAGAGCATCGACCATTTTGTCGAGGCATTTTCTACCCAATCAAAGGGCTGGCACAGTTCCCATTTTCTGCAGATGAAGACCGCCATAATCGGGTTTACCATCCGTGATATGCTTTAAAAAAGGCGGATGACGTCGTGCGGCAAACGATTTAAAAATTGCTTGACTTTGCAACTATACCTCAGTATAGTAAAACAGGTGTTTCTTAGAACAAGAAAGTATGTCGTCTTTTATTATTTTTCGCGGAGGTGAAACATGTCAGCAGATATAAAGTTTGATCAGGTTCTTGACGCAAAGGGGTTGAGTTGCCCTCTCCCGATCTTGAAAACCAAGAAAGCGGTTGAGGCTCTTTCCAAAGACCAGGTTTTGAAGGTCGAGACGACGGACCCGGGCTCGAAAAACGATATGGCGTCGTGGGCAAAAAGAACAGGCAACGAAATCCTCAAAGTCGATGAAGGTGCCGGAACGTTCACGTTCTTCATCAAGAAAACGGCTTAACCCCCAAGGAGAACACAATGGCAAATAAGAAGATGACCATCATTGCGTCAAAAGGTTCGCTGGACATGGCGTATCCGCCCCTGATCCTGGCGACAACCGCCGCGGCCATGGATGTGGACGTAACGATCTTTTTCACGTTCTTCGGCCTCGATATCATCAAGAAAGGCAATGCCGACAAGCTGAAGATTTCCCCGATCGGAAACCCCGCCATGCCGATGCCGGTGCCGATCCCCACGCTGGTCGGCTCGCTTCCGGGCATGGAGGCCATGGCAACGTCCATGATGAAATCCATGTTCAACAAGCACGGCGTGGCATCCATCGGCCAGCTCCTGGATATGGCCAAGGAAAGCGGAGTAAAACTCATCGCCTGCCAGATGACCATGGACGTCATGGGCGTCAAGCAGTCGGACATTGTTGACGGCGTTGAGTTCGGCGGCGCTGCAACCTGGCTGGACGTGGCTGCCGATTCACAGATCAACCTGTTCATCTAGTCCTCACTCAAACAGCAATCATGCAAAACCGGTCCTCTTCCCGAAGACCGGTTTTTTTTTGCTTTTTTTCCGCCTCCGATCGCTGGACATTTTGCGGCGTTTATGTTAAAACGTTTTTCATGAAGATACCCGACAACCTCAAATTCGACGACAAGGGGCTCATTCCCGCGGTCATCCAGGACTGGCAATCCAGCGAGGTCCTGATGGTCGCGTATATGAACGCCGAATCACTGAAAAGAACCGTTGAAACCGGGCTCACCTGGTTCTGGAGCCGCTCCCGGCAGAAGTTCTGGCAAAAGGGAGAGACCTCGGGCCATGTTCAGCGGGTCAAGGACATCCTCTATGACTGTGATCAGGATACGCTCCTGATCAAAGTCGATCAGACCGGCCCCGCCTGTCACACCGGCGCGCGGTCCTGCTTCTTCCGGAGCTTTTCCGGCCGCCAGGGAGAAAAACCATGAGCCTTGATCCTGTCTGCATCTTCTGCAAAATCATCGAAAAAAAGATCCCGTCGAAGATCGTTTACGAGGACGAAAGCGTGGTGGCCTTTGAAGACGTGAACCCCCAGGCGCCCGTGCATATCCTCGTCGTGCCGAAAAAGCACATCCCCGAAATTCACAGCATTGCCGAGTCGGACCGGGAACTTGATCGGACACCTCTTCTGGGTGGCAAAACAGATTGCGACGGAAAAGGACCTGGACAAAAAAGGCTACCGCATGGTCATCAACAACGGCTCCGGTGCCGGCCAGACAGTGTTCCATATTCATCTTCATATCCTGTCCGGACGCCGTTTTTCCTGGCCTCCGGGATAATGCACAGCCTGCTGTGAGTTGCCGTGGAACAACCTGTGAATCATCACGCATCCATGGTTATCAACAGCGCAGTCCTCAGTCATTCACATCCGCTTTCTCATTCTGCGCTGTTCTTTTTTTTTCAGCCTTTCAAACAGATAAAAGACATCCCAACATATTCACAACACCTACTACTACTACTGCTAATTTATTTAATATATCTTAATAATAGATCTTACCCCGGGCAACCTGTAGACAATCTCCCAAAATCGAATATCCCCATCGCAAAACTAATTTTTTTTAAGAATACGAGAGAGAAGCTTTACACGTTCCGGGAAAGGTGGTATAAGAACCTGCCATGAAAAACATCGCAAACTTTCTTTTCGAAGCAGGCATGCTCAAGCGGACCCCGCGGAGCGGATTTCAGTTCCTCGGCACCGGCGCCGAGTCCGTTGCGGAGCACATCTTCAGGACCACGTACATCGGGTATGCGCTCGGCAGACTGGCAGAGGGTATCAATGTCGATCGTCTGATCAGGCTCTGTCTGTTCCACGATCTTCCGGAAGCGAGGACCGGGGACCTGAATTACGTAAACAAGAAATACGTGAACGCAGACGAGTCGAAGGCAGTAGATGATCTTGCGGCGACCCTTCCCTTCGGAAGCGAGATCAGGGAACTGATCCACGAATTCATCGAGGGAAAAACTGAGGAGGCGCGGCTTGCGCGGGACGCGGACCAGCTGGAAATGATCCTGGCGCTGAAGGAATACAAAGACCTCGGAAATAAATACGCAGATGAATGGCTTGAGTTCTCGCTCAAGCGGCTTCAGACGGATGCGGCGCGCGAGCTGGCCAGGGTCATCCTGGAAACCGATTCATCGTTGTGGTGGTTCAGCGACAAGGGCGACTGGTGGGTGAAGGGCGGCAAGCGATGAGAGGCTTCGGTACGCATCATCGGGAGTCATAGTTCCGGTAACGGTGACGCGGTACACGCTGCTGCCGAGTTTTTCATAGTGTTCTATGAGCGGAGCGGTCCGCTCCCTGAAGATCGCAAGTTTTTTTCCGATCAGATCCCTGCTGTCGTCTATCCGTTCGGTTCTGTCCCCCCCTACGTTCGAGTGAATACGGGAAAACACGACGTCTGCAGAGCAATCGAGCACGCAGAGCGCATGAACGCGGGCGATCGCGGCAATGTCCTTCGCCTGTCCTGCGTGGCGGGGAATGCCGTTCAAGACGAGCATACTGCGCAGGGAGAAGCCCACCCGGCTCAGAAAAAGGGAGATGATTTTTTCTGCCAGGGCGAAGTGTTCGTTTTCGAGCAGAAGCCCCTGTTCAAGGACGCCATGGATGAAAGCCAGCTCCTCTTTCGAGTAGGCTGCTGACTGTTCCTTGCTGGTGACCGCACCGCGGAGCTCTGATCCGAAATCGAGATGACGGCATGATCTGCCGAAGAGCCCGTTTTTCTCAATGGCATCGCCGAGCGGACTTTTGCCAACGCCCGTAGGGCCGAGCAGGAGCATGGCGTCGATGGGATAGGTGTAAGACATACACTTCCTTTCAGAAGGGAAAAATTCTTTTTTTAACGCTCTCCAGGCTCTTCCGTGAGGCAAGCGTGAGAAGGTCCTCGGGAATTTCATCGACCGCGAACCAGCCGATCTCGTCGCACTTGTGGGGCTCCCGGATGGACGGTGTGCCGCTCTTCACGGTGCACAGAAACGTGGGAGACACCCAGTGCTGCTTTTCAGCCGGGAGGATATGGCTGACGACGTCAAGCAGCTCCCGGACCTCGATCTCGACGCCGTACTCTTCCCGGATTTCACGAACAAGGGCATGTTCCAGCGTTTCGTTGAACTCGACGCTTCCGCCGGGGAACTCCCACCTGCCCTTTTCGTTGCGAACTTCGCGGCCGCGCCTTGGCGAGAAAGACCCTGCCGTCACGGTCTAGAATGACGGCACCAACGCCTACGCCGATATAGTCTATGCCTTTTTTCATTCGTCAAAAGCACTCAGACAGTCTGAAGGCGGGAGGAACGAACGGGTCTTTCAGGTCCCGCAGGTCCCGGTATTCAGCGTCTTCAGGAGAAACCACAGCTCATCGTGAGGCCATGCCATCACGCCCGTACTGTACCAAACCGGGACGGCAATGTCAAAAGCCTGTTTCCACTGGTTTTTCCCTTGACATATTTCTGTTTTCGCTTATAATACCCCCCTGTCCAAATTACCAATGAAGGAGCAGGAACGATGTCGGAGACAACAGCACAAAAAAGCAATCTCAAGCAGAAGCGCGCGCAGGGCTTCAGGAAGCGGATGGGCACCCCGAACGGAAGGAACGTTATCAACCGTCGCAGGGCCAAGGGAAGAAAGCGTCTGGCGGTCTAGCATTGCCGGCTGGAAGGTGTGATGCCCTACGCCTACCGTAAAAGCGAGCGCTTGCGGAAAAATACGGAGTTCGTTTCAACGATGAATGGAAAAAGACTGTCTCTCGACGGTCTTTCTCTTTTTTATGCCGGCAACGACAAGGGCAATTTCCGGGTCGGCATATCGGTCAGCAAGAAGTTTGCGAATGCAGTCGGAAGAAACAGACTGAAGCGCCGGATACGGAGCAGTGTCATGCAGGCGCTCGCAGGCTATTCCCTGGGGTTCGATCTGGTCTTTGTGGCGCGGCGGGAGCTGTACACGGCCTCGTACGCGCAGATCGCACAAGCGGTGGAAGCGGTCCTCAAGAGGACGGCCCTTCGCAATCAACGTCCGGAAGGCGCACGATCGTGAATCGATTTTTTATCGCTCTCATCCGCCTCTATCGGCTTATTCTCTCTCCTTTCCTGCCTCAAGCTTGCCGCTTCACCCCCTCGTGTTCGGAATACGCGCTCGAGGCCTTCGAGAAGAAAGGCACGATACGGGCGATGTGGATGACGGGGGCGCGGCTCGCCCGGTGCCATCCCTTTCATCCCGGCGGCTACGATCCCGTCGATCCCGTGGCCGAAGAGTCTGGAAAGAAATGACAACCCTCGTCGGGAAGAGAAGTGCCGGGCCCGATGTGACAAACACCGTCGTAACGGAGTAACCCGAGATCCGGAGGATTCATGGAAACACGAAGATTCATTTTAGCTTTATCGCTCTCTCTGCTGGTTTTTCTGGTGTATGTACGTTTTTTTGCGCCAAAACCGCCAATAAAGCCCGTAGCGCCGGAGTCCGCTAAGCAGGAGCCGGTCCGGCAAAAAGCAGCCGAGCAGGAAAAACCGCTCGCAGTACGGCCTGAAGTCGCGGCGAAAATCGAGCCGTCCGTCAAGGGGAAGGACATCGTCATCGAAACAGACCTGATGAAGGCCGTGGTGAATACGGCCGGCGGCGTGATCAGGCACTGGGAGCTCAAGCACTACCGGGAAGCGGACAAGACCGAAGTCGGCCTTGGTGCGCTGTACAAGAAGTTCACCGGAGAGGCGAAAAAAGAGGAGAAGCCGAAAAAGGAACTGGGCAATGTGCAGCTCGTTCCCGTATACGAGGGAATAGGCAGAAACGAAATGACGCCCCCGCTCACCGTGGTCCCGCTTGACAAGAACCTCGCCGGTCTCGCAGGCGTCGCGTTCCAGGCGGACCGAGACGCGCTGCATCTCGGCAAGGATAAACCTTCCGAGACCCTGGTCCTTTCCTATTCCGGTCCCGGCGGCATCGTCATCGAAAAGAAGCTCGTCTTCTACAACGACAGCTACAAGGTGGATGTGGCCGTAACGACGAAGAACCTCGACGGATACTCTCTTGACCTCGGCACGGACTTCGGGCTCGCGGACAAGGTGAGCAAGGACGCAAGCGGCCGCGTCGGCATGGTCACCGTTGCCGACAACAAGCTTATTGCAGACAAGGTGGACAGCATCAAGGGCGAGGTGCAGTATGCCGGCAATATCGGCTGGCTTGCCCAGGACGACAAGTATTTCACCGCTGCCCTGATCTACGGCGCGAACGGCATCGTCACCAGCAAAAAAACAGCGGCTCCCAAGGAAGTGGGCGATCTGCTCACGACGGAGCTGACGGTCAAGGAAAAGCCGGAGGAACAGAAGTTCACGCTTTACGCCGGCCCGAAGAGCTTTACGCTCCTGCAGGCGCAGGGGCACGGTCTGGAGCGGATGGTCGACTACGGCTGGTTCAGCATCCTCGCAAAGCCCATGTTCTGGCTCCTGGAGCTATTTTTCGGCATCACGAGAAACTACGGCATCGCGATCATTCTTCTCACGATCGTGGTCCGCGCACTGCTCTTCTATCCTTCGCTCAAGAGCGCCAAGGCCATGGAGGAGATGAAGAAGATCCAGCCGCAGCTCATGGCCGTGCGGGAGAAGTTCAAGAAAGACCCGACCCGCATGAACCAGGAGATGATGAAGCTGTACAAGGAGCACAAGGTGAACCCCCTCGGCGGGTGCCTCCCCATGCTGCTCCAGCTGCCGTTCTTCGTGGCCCTGTATAACGTGCTGTCCGTGTCCATCGAGCTCCGGCAGGCGTCGTTCATTCCCTTCTGGATCAAGGACCTTTCGGTCTTCGATCCCTACTACATTCTGCCGATTCTTATGGGCGTGAGCATGATCTTCACCATGAAGATGACGTCCACCACGCCGGACCCCCAGCAGGCCAAGATCATGATGTTCATGAACATCGCTTTTATCTTCCTCTTTGCCTGGCTGCCGGCCGGACTGCTGCTCTACATCACGCTGAGCAACCTGCTCTCCATCGGACAGCAGTTGTACGTGCGGAAACTCATCGGCGTAACAGCGCCGCCCGCTTTATCATAGTTTTTTGACTGACGGAAACCGCTCCCTGCTTTGACCAGCAGGGAGCGGTTTTTTTGTCCCCTCCGATATCTTCTTAATTACCTGTCCGTGGCTGATTGTTTTTAGATGTTTCATCCCCTTCTAAGGATCTCTTTCAGCTTTTCCGCATACTTCCGGCTTTCCTTGTCACCAGTCACGAATTCGATCTGCTGCGGGTCTGATATGCCGAGACCGAGCTCCACAGCGCGGCGGAGCTGGTCGTGCTCGAAGATCTTCGTTCCCATGATGGCCGCGTTGCTGCCGAGATGTTGCAGGATCGCGAGGCCGACCGCGCCGATGGCGGTCCGGTCCGATTTTGCGACAAGGACATCAGCCCGCTTGCGGGGGCCCGTCATGGGGCCGCGGTCCACGAAAGCTTCGATGGCGTCGAGGAGGATGAGAGACGGTGCATAAGCCTGGTTGATCTCGGCGATCAGCCTGCCCATGTTCCCACCTGAGGAGTGCAGTTCGGCCATGTTGCGCTTGTGGGTGATGCCAACGGCAAGTTTCAGGGATATCGTGAAGACGACGCCGTACCCGTGGGTCTTGAGGCAGCAGTTGTTACGACAGAATCGGCGTCGAGCACGGGCCGGGCAATGTCGAAGCCTGTTTTCCACGTGCAGTGCTCCGGCTTTACCGCTTCCATGCGTCAGGCGGAAGGTCCTCGAAGTTGAGGAGATCAACGCTCAGCTCCTTGCAGAGCTTGTCCACGCCCTTTGACGTGATCACTTCGCTCGTATCAGCAGGTCCGCTTCGTTCTGCCACGGTGATCCTGCCCGCGCCCAGGGTCCGGAGTCGATTGATCAGGTACCGCAGGGTGTCGTTGTGGGTTGAGCCGGGATACGGGTCGTCGGTATTGAAGTTTGGCTTGAGCAGTACGTTCTTTCCCTGGAAGGCATCGATCTTGAGCGGATCGATCACCGCAGGAACGCCGGTTTCGCGGTCTGCTGTCCTGACGAGTGCGACTTTCGCTCTGCGGTTTCCGGCTCTAGTCATGGGCTGTCACCCTCCTTCTCCGCCTTGATCACGATAAAAGATCCTTCCCCGTGTCCCTCGCGAATCGGTTCTTGTTTTGTGCTCTCGGAAAGGGAATGAAAGAGTGTCTGGACAATGCGGAAGTTTATGAAGCCGGCAAGGCTGAGATGGGCAAGCAGGTCAGGGACCGTATAGAATTCCGCGTTGCAGTAGAAAAGGCTCTTGTCCTTCTTCTCCTCGTAGGACCGGCCGATGGCGCTTGCCTTGTCCACGAAGCCGACCAGAAAGACGCCTTTATTATTTTTCAGTACGCGGAAGGCCTCGCTGAAAGCAAGGTCGATGTCATCGAGGAAACAGACGTAGTGACCATGAGCGCGAGATCGAAGGATTGGTCCGGAAAGGAAGTGATTCTGCAACGCCCTGGACAACGTCGATGCCCCGTTGTCGGGCCAGTTCGAGCATCCTTGGCGAATGGATCGACGCCGGCCTGCATGCCGAGCGGTCCCGCAAAGAGACCGCTTCCGACGCCGATCTCGAGCCCCCTGCCGTGGTCCGGCATCAGGGCCCTGATTGCCGACAGCTCGGATCGGTAGACCGCGGCATGGCGCACGAACCACGCCTCATATTCATCCCGGTGATGATCGAAGGGGGAAAGGTCCTGCATGTCGTTGCCGAGGAAGCTTGCCGGGTCTACAGGATCCCGACAAGCTCGAGGTCGAAGATAAGGTCTTTGCCCGCAAGAGGATGGTTCGCGTCAAGGGTCATGGTTGAATCCGTGACGTCCATGACCGTAACGAGAATGGTCCGGTCGTCCTCCTGGGTAAGTTCGAGCCGCTGTCCGACTTTGGGATTCACCTCCGCGGGAAGCTGACTCCGCTCCACGGTCACGATCATATCGTCCCTGCGGGCCCCGTATGCCTGGTCCACGGGAATTGTCGTGGTCTTGGACTCGCCGGTCTCCATGCCGACCACAGCCTGTTCGAACCCGGCAATGACCGCTCCCTTGCCGATGGTGAACTGGAGCGGCCGGCGGCCCCGGGAACTATCGAACACGGTGCCGTCTCCCAGCTTGCCGGTGTAATGGATCTGAACAGTGTCGCCCTGCTTTGCCTGCGCCATGAGAATCTCCTTGTTTTCCGTTCCAGGAAGATGCTTTCCTGAAGCGTTGATCAGTGTTTTTTGTGCCCCCACTTTACCCTTTCTCCGGAATTCGTGCAACAATAATTCGCCTCAATTCCGCCCGCTATTTTCAAAGTCCGGGGACGGGAGTTGTCTTGACAAGGTCCGGGCCATGAGATATTGTATTCCCTAGACGGAGGGACACATGGCCGCGCCAATTGTAATCGAGTATGCCTACAAATTCAAAAAAGGTACGAGCAAGAAGTTCATCGTCAGCCTGGACCGCGACACGCTTGCCCTGCAGAGGGATCAAACGAACAATCACCAGCCCCTCTGGGCCCTGCTCACGCACAAACAATGCGAGAATTGCCCCCTTGATGTGAAGAAGACCATTTATTGTCCCGTGGCCCTGAACTTCGGGGACATTGCCGAGGAGTTCAAGGACACGCTCTCCCACGAAGAGGTCGTCGTGACCGTGACGACGGAGGAGCGCATTTTCGCCAAGGAGACCACCATCCAGCTCGGCCTGAGCCCGCTCATCGGCATCATCATGACCACGAGCGGCTGCCCCGTCATGGAGCACCTCAAACCCATGGTTCGGTTCCACCTGCCCTTCGCGTCGCTCGACGAGACGGTTTTCAGGATGGTCTCGATGTATCTTTTGGTCCAGTATTACAAAAACCAGGAAAACCAGCACGCCGAGTGGCGGCTCGACGGCCTGACCAAGGTCTATGCCGAGGTGGGCAAGGTGAACCGCGATTTCGCTGTCCGCTTGCGCGATGCGGCCAAGAAGGACGCGAACATCAACGCACTCGTCAACCTCGACTGTTTTGCGTCCATGGTGCCGCTCGTTGCAGACGACACGTTGAAGGCGCTCAAGCCCTATTTCGCAGCGTACTTCAGGTAGTACGGGAAAGGAGATCAGTGAGGAAATCCCACAAAGATAAACCGCTTCCCAAACCGCCGACAACAGCCTTTGGCAGAAAAAAAGGATTCGAACAGCCGGAAGACGCAGGCAACCTGACAGCCGACCGCATGGCGCAAGCAATGGCAGAGGGAAAGCTCGACGAGTTTCTGAAGGAAGAAATGCCGGACAATGAATACGCCAGGAACCTGGCAAACATGATGATGGGCATGACCGGCATGATGCCGGGGCCCGGTATGGCAATGCCGCCATCGCCTGCCGCGGAACAGTCGCCGCCTTCACCACAGCAGCAAGAGACACCACCGGCTGGCGACGTACCCGATGACGTACGGCAGGCGATCATGAGCGGCGATGTTCATAACTTGATGGAACAACTTCGGCGCGAGCATGTGAAGCGTAATCCCGGCGCAGAACAGAGCGTGCCTTCAACGGCATCCTCGCCCGAGCCCGAAGCTTCGACACCGTCACAGGGCATGCCTGCAATAGACAAGGAACTGATCGATGCCCTCGTCCGGATCGCCCAGGACAACAGCGTTACCCTGGACTGGATCATCCTTCGGGCCATCAAGGTCTATGTGCAGGAGTACCAGAAGACCGGGAAACTGTAGAGGCCGTCATCTTTATCGTCCGGACGGACCAAACCAATGATTCTACAACATAATTGGGAGTGTTTTTCCCTTCCCGATCCCATCTCGTCGTTGGAGCGCAAACACGCTGAGCGCAGAGAAACTACCGTCCACATTCCTCCTTTTTCGTCTTTTCTCCTGCTCCGCGGTATCGGTCAAGAAACTCCGTAAGATCAAGGAACTGCGACTGAATACCCATGATTTTTAACTGAAAACAAAAAATTACGAACTCATAACTGTAGTATTCCCTCCCGCAAAAATACCCCATCGGAGTCCTTGCCTAATTTGTCCAAGTATAGTAATGTCGTTCTCCGGGAGGCCCTTCCCAGCCGCGGTTCGACCTTATCTCGACTCCTCCCAAGCATGACCGCTTGATCTGATCTTGTGATTTAAAGAATTTGGTGTCCGAGATATCTTCGGAAGACCTCTTGTCGAAAGGATCAATTGCGCCATGAAACTCGAAGTTATTGCCGATACAACGAACGCGACCCGTCCGACACCGATTCTCTTTGTGCACGGCGCCTGGCACGGTGCATGGTGCTGGGAGAAATTCCAGCCCTATTTTGCTCAGCACGGGTATGCCACCTACGCTGTCAGCCTGCGCGGCCATGGCGCGAGTGAAGGGCGGGAAAACATTCGTTGGCACAGCGCTGCACATGGCTACGTTGCCGATGTAGCAAAGGTGGCGGAATCTCTCCCCCGGCCGCCGATGATCGTCGGTCATTCCATGGGTGGGTACGTGGCGCAAAAATATCTGGAAAAGAACTCTGCCGCGGCCTGTGTTCTCCTGGCCACGATCCCCGTATCAGGGACGATCGGCTTTGCCGTCCGCTACGCCCTGCGGCATCCCGGGCCATTTATAAGATCGCAGGTGTTTATGAGCTTGCAGGAGGCAATACGAACGCAGGAACTTGCGCGCGATTCTTTCTTCTCTCAGCAGGTTCCTCCGGCCGAGATCGCACGACATTTTTCGCGTTTGCAGCAAGAGTCCTTCCGCATGCAGCTCGAGACGCTCCTTTTCGATCTTCCGCGCCCTGAAAACATCAAGACCCCGATGCTGGTTCTCGCAGCTGAAAATGACCGTATCTTTTCCGTAGCGGAACAAAAGGCAACGGCACATGCCTATGGAAGAGAAGCAGAGATCTTTCCCAACATGGCGCATGACATGATGCTGGAGCCGGGCTGGCAGGTCGTTGCAGATCGGATTCTGGGCTGGGCAGCGAGCCGGGGATTGTGATGGTGGTGTGCTCCCTGGTACTTGATATGCGCACGAAAAGCATAGATGCTTTTTCCGTCTCGATAATAACTGGTTAATTTTTAAAGGAAGTCTATGTGCTATTACATTACAGTCGCATTTCCTAAAACGACGGCAAATTCGATTCTAGCGGTGTTGCCCAAGGGATTGCAGCCACTTAGGATTACTAATCAGGCCATTACCAACCTTTTGCCAAAAGATTATGATTCCCTCGCCATTATTACGGCAATGTGTTCTTGTGATCTTTACGCGCCTGCTAGACCGGGCGAAGAAAAAAGAGCAAAAGAAGCACTTCGGCATAAATATAAGAAAAAGAACTGGTCTGAAAGCAAAATTCAAAGAGCGCTGGACGATCACGAAAAGAACATGAAGGTGAGACGTGAGGGCTTCCGTGACGATTTTCTAAATTGGTTAACAGCATCAGTCGCAAACACACCGAAAAGTCTCTTTGTGTTCGTGCATATGTACAGTGGCCAAATTGAAACCGTCGAGCTTGAGGTTGGACGGGAAAGAGTCAAAGCTGTGGAGTTTGGGTCATATCAGATGAACTTCCCGCAAGATGTTTTAGTTGAAATTAGAAATTAACGAGCGCGTCGAGTGAGTCGCGAAAAGCACGCTCCTCACGCGCGCGTTCAATATAATACACTCTTGGATTGCGACGTCGCCCCTTCCTTCCCTTTGCCTTGCATTATCGTAAAAAGAGGTACAGCTTTTCCAGACCACAGGGTGTATGCTGCCACTGTCCCACAGAAGCCTCTTTATGCAAATTTTGGCATTACAGGGAGAGCCGGTATGGTGGAGAAATTTAATTCTGGTCAAAACATCGATTCCTATTGCGGGAAGTGCAAGGCGAACAGCGATCATACCATCATGATGATGGCTAGAGAGACGATCGTAAAAGTGAGATGCAAGACCTGCGGCAGTATGCACAAATTCAGGGTTCAGATTGACGCTCAGAAGGTCCATAAGGCAAGGGCTAAAAAAGTCGTCGACGAAGCGGCGACAGCGGAGCTCGTCTGGGCAGCCAGTCTTGCAGAGGCGAAGGGAAAAGAGCGCGATTACAGCAGGGCTTCGAAATACCGGGTCGGTGACATTGTCAATCACGAGACCTTCGGCAAGGGCGTCGTGGTAAATCTGCTGAACAATAAATGCAATATGCTGTTCAAGGACAGGGAACGGCTGATGGTCACAGCCAATGAGTGATGCCGCGATGACTTTCGACAACAGCGAAGCAGTCTGCTAACGGTCTGCTTTATTAACCCCGCAAGAACTCCTGCACCTGCTTCTTGATTTCCAGGTGGTGAACCGGAATGTTCGGCACGTCCTTGTTCCCCGGCACCGCCAGAATGTGAATGAAGGTAAATCCTGACCGTTGCTGTTTCATCGCTTCGTTGATTTCTTTCTCTTCCGAAACCTTCACTGTATTCCTGATCCCGAACCCTTGTGCCACCTGCTCCAGGTCGACGCAGCTTGCGGCAAGAGTGGGCTGATTTCCCGTGGACCCGTAGGCGCCGTTGTCGATGGCGAGGATGGTCAGGTTTTTCGGCCCTTGTCCGGCTGCTGTTGCGAGCGTGCCGGGATTCATCAAGAGGCTCCCGTCGCCGTCGAGCACGAAAACTTTCTTCTTCGTCGAAAGCGCGATACCCAGGCCGATAGGCGTTAGCCATCCCCATGCTCCCGAGCATGTAGAAGTTCGACGGCTGGTGCTTGATCGCATAGAGTTCTTTCGAAGGCCAGCCGAGGTTGCTCACGACAACGTTGTTCTCCAGATAGGGCGCTATGATCTTGATGAGGTCGTAGCGGGTGAGTTGCGGCAGTGAGGAGTGAGGAGTACGGAGTGAGGAGTCTGCACCGGCTTTTGCGGTTTCACTTCCGCATTCCGACCTGTCCCCAGCGTTTACGAGTGCGGATGCACGGAGTGCGCGGGAATTCCGAATTCCGCCTTGTTTCTCCGTCGTTCCGCACTGGGACCCTTCCCACACCGCCGGGCTCATTAAAAACGCATGAACGAGATTTTTCGAATACACCTCCGGCAGTTCCTGCTCTACCTTTGCAAGGTCGTTTGCCGTATTGATCTCGGTCCAACCGATGCCTGCGCCGGAAAGGATGCCGCCCAGCCGCTGTCCCATGGGGAGCTGGGCCTCGATCTTTTCTTTGTATACACCGCGCCTGCTCACAAAGATCGCAAGCGGAAGTTCGTAAAACTGGGTGAGAGACAGCAAGGCATTGATCATATTGCCCAGGCCCGAGCTCTGGACGAACAGGGCCGGCCGTTTGCCCGCGAGCGCAGCACCCGCGCAGATGCCCACACCCTCCTCCTCGCGCGTCAGCGGAACATGAGGGAAAGAGCCGCCGACCATTTCGAGGAGCGTTTTGATCTTCTCGCAAGGAAGCGACGCCGTGAAGTCGACGCTGTTCTTTTTCAGAACGGCTATGAGCTTTTCTTCAGGCTGTTGCACAAGAGCTCCTCGATCTCTTTATCAGTGATGTTTTTGGAGATGTATTTCGGCACAACAGCGAAGGTCCTCCGGTCCTGCCGCAGCCTCGCTTCTCCTCCGCCGGTGATGTTCAGAAGAATCGTTTCGCTCCTGCTGATAGCGCCCCTGCGCAGGGCTTCCTCGAGAACTGCCACGGCAACGCCTGAGGCAGGAACAATGTCCATGCCTTCGGTCTTGAGGAACAGATCCATGCCGCTGTAGACCGCATCGTTCTCAACGCCGTACATCCTGCCGTTCGATGCCGAGAGCGCATCGTACACTCCGCCCTGGACCGAGTACGCAGGATACCGCGTGGACAGCACGCGGGTGGTGATCCGGGAGATGAGCGCCGGATCAAGATCTTCAGGGGCCAGGGTCCTGCTCCCTTTTTCCCAGGCATGAAGCATGGGAGCAAAAGGCAGGTTTTGGCCCAGGTGCAGAATCGGCAGACGCGAACCGTATCGCCCGTCTTTCAAGAAACGCTCAGCCATCTCCCATCCGCCCACAGCTCCGGTGCCGCTGCCCACGGCCTGGACATAATGGTCCGGCAGCCTTCCGATCTTCGAGACCGCTTCGAGCATCACGATGCCGAGGCCGTCTCTTTTCGCAATGTTCTTCACGCCGCCTTCAAAGGGATACCCCGTAGCCATGGCGATCCGCTTTGCCACGTCGATGGAGTCAGCATAGTCGCCGTCTGCCACGGCAAGCGTCGGGATCACGGACTGCCGTTCCAGGTACCACATTTCCATGATGCACATGCGCGGCACGACGATAACGATCGGGAAGCCCGTGACTGCGGACAGGTGGGCAAAGGCCCGCGCGGTGTTTCCGGCCGAAGCCACGATCAGGCCCTCGACGCCGTTCTCCCGCGCGTTCTGGAGCACGATAGCGGCCTCGAACTCCTTGAACGTGCAGGTCTCGATCAAGGCGCCCTTCTCCGGCCAGTAACCGTTGAAGGCGATGAAGAGGTTCTCGAGGCCGAGCGACGCGGCAAGTCCCTGCGAGCGGTACACCAACGGTCCGGTCTGCGGCACCGGGCCCTCATGAATCGGCAGCCAGTTGAACCGCCAGACGCCCGGCCGGTCCTGCTCAGCGAAACGCCGGTCGTGATAATCCGTCACGAGAAGCGCGTCCTTGCAGTGCTCGCAGAAGGCGCAGAAGGCGTTCTCGAGGATCTTGCCGCACTTACTGCATTTTATCGAAAAGTGGCTCATACTCTTTTCTTCACGCCGTCATTCCGGGCTTGACCCGGAATCCAGCGGCATTTCGTGAGGGAACCTGGATCCCTGCTTTCGCAGGAATGACTGATCGAATTCAATGCCGGACAATTTCGAATCAACCGCTTCCCAACTCTATAAGACATCAGCACGAAGAGAGCAACCCTCAAGCCTGACAGGGGTTCTATTTTTTGTCCATTCGTGCAAATTCGCGTTAATTCGTGGCAAAGCGTGCTCCTGAATCTAAATCAATCCGCTCACCAGCTCCATGATGTCCGTGATCCGGATCTGGTTCTTGTGCCCTTTCATGGCCTCGTTCACTTTGGCGTAGCATGCCGGACAGGACAGGATCAAACGGTCAGCCTTCTTGGCTACTGCCTCGTCGATGGTCAGCCTGCCCATGGCAATGGCATTTTCGTGAAAGACCTTTCTCGCTGCCCCTCCGGACCCGCAGCATCGGGAGTTGAGGCCAGAGCGCTCGAATTCGAGGAGCGTTAAACCGGGGATGCTCCTCAGGACGGCCCGCGGTTCTTCGATAACGCCCACGCCGCGCGAGAGATAGCAGGGATCGTGGTAGATGATCCGTTCCTTCAGCTCCTGCGAGAATCTGAGTTTGCCCGCGCTGATCGCGTCGGATACATATTGCGTGATGTGCCGTATCCTGAAGGGCAGCTCCCTGCCGTAGAACAGGGGCCAGTCCCTGGTCATGATGTTCACGCAGCAGGGGCAGGAACAGACGAGCGTTCTGACGCCGCGGCTCCGGTATCCTTCAACCAGCCGCGTCACCAGGTCCTTGAGCTGGTCGTGCTGTCCGGTGATGAAGAGCGGAAAGCCGCAGCACACCTCTTCCTCGGCGGGCAGCATGGTAAAGGGCTCGTTGATCGCATGGAGGACCTGCACGTCCGCCCTGACCATGGGCTGCGCTTCGTATGCGCCGGTGCATCCTGCGTAGTAGGCGATCTCCGATCTCTCGGCGACTTTCACCTGCTCCGGGAACCAGGGCGCATACCGCTCCGACGCAGGCTTGTCGTAGGGGTTGCCGCTCTTCATGATCGCGGCAGGCATGTTTGCCTGGACGCCGAGGGGTCCGAGCCCCCGCTTCACCATTTCTTTCCTGAGCATGGGCCAGAGGCGCTGGGTGAAGATGCCGACCGGGCAGTTCTGGCCGCAGGCGCCGCAGGTCGTGCACTCGTAGACCGCTTTCGTGAAGTCGTCGAGGAGCTTTTTGTCCGCGTCAGCCGGTCCGAAGAGCCGCGCCTTGAGCCCGTCCGTCGAGCGGAGGAACTCCCGGAACATGCGGATCTTCTCGGGCGGCGACACCGTAGAATTGCCGGTCACGTCCTGCACCGGGCAGTGCTTGAGGCACTCGCCGCACTGCGTGCAGGCGTCGATCTCGATGATCTGGGCCGCGGAAAGCTCCTCGGCTGTATGAACGTTTCTTATTCATAAAAACATACAGTCGGCAAGATTGCCGGATTAATATCTTTATTAACCACAGAGACTCACAGAGAAAATCGAGATCAGCTGCTTTATCTCTGTGCTCTCTGTGGTAAATCTCCGGGTCTTGAATCTTTCGCTCTTTCATTATTTTTCATGCATCACCAAACGCAGCGCCTGCTCCCGCTTCCTCGCCTCCCACATCACCAGCGGCGCGGAGAAGATGTGCGTGGGCACGAAGACCGCAAGAACCAGGACCAGCAGGAAGTGGGCCCAGAACCACGGACTTGCCGGGGCCGCGACAGGCTTCAGGACAGCGAGGCCGAGGACGAAGAGTTTTACGTCCACCAGGTTCGGCTTCAGCCACCCGTGCATCAACACGCCCAGGGTGCTGATGATCAGCACCACTGCCAGCAGAAACACGTTGGCTGGTGAGGAGTATTTTTCCCGTTTTGACAGGAACCGGACAGCGAGAATGTACAGCAGGGACAGGGGAAGAATATACCCGGCGATCAATCCCGGCGTTTGCATGCTCCAAACCCAGGAGGGGACCGGGTTCAGGAAGTACCGAAGATGCCGGAGCAGGACCAGAAGAAAGGTGAAGTGAAACACCCATTCTCCCAGCCACAGGGCCGGGTTCCGCACCAGGAGCCTGCCGAAGAACAGAAGGTCGAGCGCTGTTTGCGCGCAGGCCTTTGAACGCGGCTTCGGCTTCGGAAAGAAGGATTCTCCTGACCGGCGCGCGGCGCGCTGCCACAGCAGAAAGTGCATTCCAAAGCGCGTCCAGAAAGCCGCGAGTGCCGTGTACGCGGCAACAACGAGTAATTTTCCCATGACACCTCATTCCTGACTTGCTGTAAAAAGTATAACACATCACAGGAACAACCCTTGAGAATGAGCAGGGAGCGGGATTCGAATCGTCAACTGGGGAACCGTCCGGTAGCGTCACTTCTCCGTGACAAACACGATGGTCGCGTCTTTTGCAACATTGAGTCCGGCTTCCACCTCGATCGCCTTCAGGATCCCGGAAGGGACCGCGCAGGCCGCATGCTTCAAATGTTTTGCCGCAGCCTGGTGCACGGGGTTGGTCGTGAATCCCGCGAGCGGCGCGAAGCGGTCGAGGACCGCGATGTCTGCGAGCATTTTCTTCACCATTTCGCAGTCCGTGTCCAGCGAAAGGACGATCTTGCCTGCCTGTCCTTTTTTTGCCGTGATCGTGACCGTGAACCCGCAGGCTCCCGAGTGTACGACGACTGTTGTCATGAACCTGTTTCCTTTTCGATCTGTTTAAGGAAGAAGGGGCGGAAAGGCCCGGGGAAAGGTCAACCTTCCCGCCCCTGCATCCACATTACCGCCGGAAGGGGTTCCGTCGGTAACCTTTAAAACACATAACGAACGACTTTGGCAACCACGGGTCCGGCTGCGCCGGACACACAGATGAACACAAGTGAAAATCATTTAACCGGGTGAAGGGCTTGTTCTTATCCGTGTTTATCCGTGGTTACAAATCCTGTTTTTCTATTCCGCACTCCGCATTCCGAATTCCGCATTTGTGTCACGCCTTTATCTCCACAAGACTCTTCGATTTCTCGAGCAGCGCCTTCAGGTTCGGGAACTTGTCCTTCATATGCGGGATGTGCATGGCCTGCATGAACTCTTTCTCGAAGGCCGGGTCCGTGGCGATCTCGACGAACTCGACCCACCGGGCCCGTTCGTTGGCTTCCTTTCGTTTCCCGCGGTTCAAAAGCGCCATGCGCGAACCGTCGCCCGCGGCGTTGCCCACGGCGTAGATCTTGTCCATGCTGCAGTCCGGGAACATACCCAGCAGGAGCGACGCCTCACGGTCGATGTGGCTCCCGAAAGCGCCTGCCAGGATCACCTTGTCGAGGGTGGTTATGCCCAGCCGTTTCATCATGAGCTTGGCCCCGGTATAGAGAGCGCCTTTGGCCAGCTGGAGGGCGCGCACGTCGCCCTGGGTGATGGTCACGTCCTGGCCGATGGAGGTCTCGCTTGCCCAGGCAAGCACGTATTCGGGCTTACCGTCAGCGTCCCTTCGGACCCGCGGAGTGCCCAGGTCCGGCACGAACCGTCCGGACTTGTCGATGATGCCGGCCTTGAACATTTCGGCCACGACCTGGATGATGGCGGACCCGCAGAGGCCCTTGACGTTCATTTTCTCGATATGGGAGGACCAGTCGGCTTTGCCGATGACCTTGTAGCGGGGGTCCTTGGTCACGGGGTCGATCTCCACGGTCTCGATGGCTCCCGGCGCCGCGCGCATGCCGAACTTGATCTGTGCGCCTTCGAAGGCGGGCCCCGTTGCGCAGGACGTGGAGCAGACCTTGTTCCGGTTGCCCAGGAGGAGCTCGCCGTTCGTGCCGATATCGATGATCAGCACGTTCTCGTCCTGGTTGTAGGGTTCCTCGGCGATCAGGACGCCGACGTTGTCCGCGCCTACGAAGCCGGCCTCGATGGGAAGCACATGGATGTAGGCCGAGGGATTGATTCTGATGCCCAGGTCGCGTGCCTTGATGTCCAGCGAGTTCTGGACCGCGGGAATGAAGGGCGATCGGCCGATGTACTCCGGATTCAGGCCCAGGAAGATATGGTGCATGGCCGTGTTGAACACGATGGTGAGGTCGTCGATGACGTACCCGGGATGGGGACCGTTTTTATTGATTTCCGTCACAACCCGTTCGATGATCTCGTTCAAGCCCTCGATGATCGCCTTCTGCATGGTGTCCAGGCCCACGCCGGGATTGCTCATGGCGTAGGTGATTCGCGACATCACGTCCTCGCCGTAGGGCACCTGGGGATTCATCATGGATTCGGTGTTCACCACCTTGCCCGTGTTCAGGTCCGTGAGGTAGCCCACGCAGGTGGTGGTGCCGATGTCCACGGCCAGGCCGTAGCTTGCTTCGACGAATCCCGGCTCGATCTTGACGATCTCCTTGTCCATCCAGACCGTGGCTGTTGCATTCCATTCGCCCTTCCGCAGGGTGTCCTGGAGGTCTTTCAAGACGAGGTAGTCGAAGGTCAGGCCCTTCAGGCCGTAGTTGTCTTCCAGGGACTTGAGCACGCGCTCCCAGTCTCCTGTCGTCATATCGTGCAGGGAGGGTTTTGTGAGCGCGACATTGTATTTCTTGACTGCGGGGTCGAGCTTGATCGTGAGCTCCTTGGCCGCCTTCCGGACGACCTGCTTGCCGGCCCGCGAACGTTCGGGCACGAAGACCTTCACGTCGCCCCGGACCTCGCATTGGCACGCGAGCCTGATCCCCGGCCCGTCCTGGGGCTTGATGTGCTTCATCTCATCGGGCGACGGCACGGGCGGGAAGATGTGGGCCATGCCTGAGTCGATGTTGTCCTTCTCGAAATAGCCTTCCTCGATGCGGACCTTGCATTTGCCGCAGACCTTCTTGTTCCCGCAGAGCGCTTCGATATCAACGCCCAGGGACTGCGCGGCCTGGAGCAGGGTCTGCCCCTCTTCAACCTCGCCGCGTCTGCCCGAGGGCTGGAATATGACTTTGTGTTTCTTCGACATGCAATTCCTCCAAGAATGGACTTATGAAACCACGGATGAACACTGATGGACACGGATGAAGATCAGGAAAACCCCGGATTCCCGCCTTCGCGGAAATGACATCTTGCTTTTCCGCATTCCGCTTGTGCCCTGCGTTTACGAGTGCTTGCGTGCGTGCAGGGTGAATTCCGCATTTACTTCTTTTCTCCCAAAGGGACAAATGTTGATGCATAACCCGCAATTCGGCTTTCCCTCGGTCTTCCTCTTTGTCGTCTTGTGGCTCCTGCATTCCGACAGCTTCACCAGTTCGGTGAAGGGTCTGGTGCGGGACCACTCCGCGCCGGTGATCGCCCGGGAAGGGCAGTGGTCCCTGCAGAGCGTGCACAGACCGCAGAGGCATTGCTCTACGGGGCGGTCCGGCCCGAGCGGCGCATCGGTCAGCACCGTAGCGAGCGTCAGGCGCGGGCCGTATTCAGGGTTGATCAGGAGCCCGTTCTTCCCGATCCAGCCCAGGCCCGCCGACGTGGCGGCCATCTTGTGGTTGAACAGGGAGTAGAGCTTCGAGATGAATGTGTTCTTCTTCCTGTCCGAGTCCGGCGGGATGGCCAGCGTCCGGTACCCCCGGGACTTGAGAAAGCGCACCGCGCGCTTCTGGAGCTTCACCAGGATGACGACGGTGTCTTCGTTCAGCCGCCGGTCGACGGCAATGGAGACCGCCCGGTCCAGGTGGCTTATCTCGCCGCTCAGGTAGCCGCGCAGGCCGGCAATGCCCACGAGCGCGGCGCCGTGCTCCAGGAGTTCGCTCCGCAGGTCCTCTTTCATTTCGCTTTGCGCGCTTCAGCCTCGTCCTTCATTTTCTTGAGCGATGCGATCATGTTGATGGCGTCTTTCAGCGCGTTGGTCGCGTCTTTGGCGTAGCCGTCGGCGCCGTACTTGTCCGCAACGTCCTGCGACACCGGGGCGCCGCCGATCATGATCTTCACGTTCGGGTTCTTGGCCCGGAGATCGTCGATCACCTTCTTCATGCCCGTCATGGTCGTGGTCATCATGGCCGACAGACAGACGAGGTCCGAATCGGTCCGGAGCTGCTCCGCCACGAACTTGTCGAGCGGCACGTCGCGGCCCAGATCGTAGACCGTAAAGCCGGCCACGTCGAACATCATCTTCACGATGTTCTTGCCGATGTCGTGCACGTCGCCCTCCACCGTGCCGATCACAACGGAGCCCTTGACGCCCAGGTCCATCTGCTTTACGTGGGGCTTCAAGATGTCCAGTCCCGCGTACAGCGCATCGGCGCACATGAGGAGCTCGGGCACGAAGTACTCCTGCGCCTCGAACATCTTGCCCACCTCCACCATGCCGGAGACGAGGCCGTTGAAGATCGCGTCGTTCGCGTCCATGCCCACGGCGAGTACCTCGTTGGCCGTCTCCTTTGAAGTGTCTTCGTCGTACTGGATCACGGCTGTCCTCAGCTTGTCGAGGAGCTCTTTCTTCTTTTCTTCCGTAGCCATCGGATTACCTCCTGTAATTGTTGACTTCATCCATCATTGCCTTGAAATTGTCCGCCGGCACCGTGGGCCAGATGTCGCACCCGGGCCAAACCGCGCTCGCACCGTCGTCCATGCATTTTTTGATCGTCTGGCGCACCAGGTCCGGCGTGCCGGCGACCAGCACATTGTAGGGATCGTAGTTCCCGAACACGAGCGCCTTGGGTCCGAGTTTCTTGCGCGTTTCAGCGAGATCGTTCTTCTGGTCCACGCTGATCGCCTTGGCCCCGCTCTCGACCATGGCCGGCACGATGTCGTTCGTCTTGCCGCAGATGTGAAGCACGCTTGGCACGGTAATGGCCTCGAAGATCTTCTTAAGATAGGGCAGGATCAGGCTCTTGAACACCCGGGGGGAAAGCACGTCCGAGGTGGCCCCCATCTCGCGGACCGTGATGTAGTCGACGCCGGCTTTCTGGTATTCCCGCGCGGTCTGGATGATGGCGCCGGTGAGCGTATCGAGCAGCTTGCCGACCTTGTCGGGCTTCTTGAAGGACAGCTTCAGCAGGTCGTTCAGTTCCATCACCTGCCCCGCGAGCGTGAAGGGTCCGAGCACGTAGGTGCCGACGGCGGCGCTTCCGCCGATGTCCTTCTTGAGGAGCCCGAGTGCCTCGACCATGAGCGGCACCCGTCCGCGCTTCGTGAAGTCCGCGGGAACGGCAATCTCCATCTCCGCTTCGCTGTGGATGAGCTTTTTCTTGATCGTGGGGTACAGCAGGTCCTCGGAATGGGCATAGACGTTGATCTCGCACCCCAGGGCTTCGGCCTCAATGCAGAGGTCGAAGGGCGCCACGCCGCACTCGAACCCAAAGAGTTTGTAGGTCGAGGCCGCAGCCCCGGCCATCATCTTCGCGTCCAGATGAGTAGCCGCAAACTTCTGGTTCAGCGATTTCAGGCCTTCGGTGGTCACGTTGCCCATGCCGCTGAAGCAGGGCGGCCGGTCCACTTCCTCGCCGGCGAAGAGCTTCAGCACGCGTTCTCGTGAATTCATGGTTCCTCCTCAGTATCGATGAGTAAGGAGTTAGGTGTGAGGAGTGAGGAGATGGTATTCATCCCCTTACGCCTCACTCCTTACTCCTCACGGATTTTTTTACTTTCTCGCCGCTCCCGAGGTCAGCTTGCCGAGGAAGTCGGAAAAATATTTCCTGATCGGAACGTTCTCGTTCTCCGAGATCTTCTTCGTCTCGTCGTACACCAGCGTCGAGAGCAGGACCTGCGCCGCGGCCACGGCCGGGAAGATCCGGGGCGCCGTGACGATAGGGCCGTAGAAGTTGAAGTCGCTCCAGATCGCCGAGGCCATGCCCTGCACCACGGCGTCCATGGCCTTGAAGCCGTCCAGGCTCCAGATCGTCTTCGCGTCTTTCCACATGTGCGTGCCGTTCGAATAGGCGCCGCCGCAGGGGAGGCCCAGCTTCTCCTTGATCATGCGGTTGGCGACGAGTGAGAACGACGTTGCCGGCAGATTCATGACCGAGGTGTCCACGATGATGGTCTCGAAGCAGTCGGCGCCCTGACTCAGAATGTTCTCGAGCGACTTGAGCCGGCCGGCGGGGGACTGGTCCGTATCGTCAAAAGCCTGGACCACGACATGCTTGATCCCGAGGTCCTTGAGCTTCTGCACCTGGCCCTTGATGTCCTTGTCCCAGGGCGTGATGCTGTTGTAGAGGAATTTGTCCTGGAGGCCGAGCTTCGCGACGTATTCCGTGGCCTGGGCGCGTTTTTCCGCGACCCACATGTCGATGCCGAAGGGCATGGACGTCGTTTCTCGGTAGAAGTCGATGTAGATCTTCGCCTCCTCGGGCGAGTTCGCCACCATGGCCACCATGGAGGGGATGCCGGTGGAGGCCGAGAGCTCTTCCTGCTTCTTGATCAGGGCGGTTGCCGCCGCACGGTCGAAGTTGCCCTTCCGGTCCGTGACGATCCGGTCCTTGTTGTGAAACATGGACGCGATCAGGAGCGGCGGGTTCTCGGCCGGCTGTCCGCCGACCTTCATGCCGCCCAGAGAAAAGACTTTTTGTTCGGTGTTGAATCGAAACATCGTGACTCCTTTTCATACGACAAGGAATAGACCTATTTTTTTTCTGCAGAAACGCCGAGAAGAGCACGGCCTCAATGTTTTCGACATCTCTGCGACCTCTGCGTTCTCTGCGGTTAACCGCTTTTGCTGGATGAATTGTTTAATAAGTCCAAAATACCGGGGGAGGTCCGAGAACGCTCCCCCGTTGTATGAAAGTTAAAACACGCCATGATCGAACTTCGGCTGCGGCAGGTATTCCCACTTCTCGCCCTTGCGGAACTTGGCCTCGATGTCAAGGCACTTCAAGGCATATTCAAAGGCATAGGGTATGCCGGGGCCGCCGGGCACGAAGCCGGCGAGGATCATGCCGACCGATGCGGCCTCGAAGATCTCGCCCGTGGTCGCGCCGGCGTTGATCGCCGGGATCACGTGAATGATGCAGCGCGGCGAGCAGTAGGCGACGCCGCCGGACATGAACATGAGCTCCTTCACCTTGCGGGAGAGTGCCCCGTCGCCGAAGATGCTTGCATAGAAGTCGGCGAAAGTCCTGCCCGGTTCCGGGGTCACGGTGTTGATGATCTGGAACATCCTCGGCACGAAACCGCACTGCTTCTTCATGTACTCGTTCACTTCTTCCAACGTCATTTTCTTGTCAGCCATTTTTGCCTCCCCTTGCCCGGTTGCTGATTGCGACCGGAAAAACAGTTTTTTCAACTCTTCCAAGATACCCAATGTATCGACCTCCTTTCGCTTCTAGGAACTGTGTCACCTCCTTTTAAAGAAGTCATCGACCACAGGCGGCTTCGCCGCACACGGTCAATCATTAAAGAGAAAGATGCGTTTTTTTATCTGTGCGTGCGGCTTCACCGCACCCGTGTTCATCTGTGGTTCCAATCAAGTTTTGTTTTTTATCCATGGCTTCAACTACAGCTTTGTCTCATACGCGACCTGGATTAATTTCTGAATGTTCGCATAAGGCACCGTCGGCGGGATGTCGCATCCCGGCATGAGCACGAACCCCCCGTCCATGCCGGCGGTCCTGATAACGTCCTTGCAGGCGTTCTCCACGTCCTGGACGGTGCCGTTCAGCATGATCTTGACGGGGTCCACGTTGCCGCCGAAGCACATCTTGCCGTGGAGCGCTTCTTTCGCTTTCGCCATGTCCGTCTTGTGGTCCAGGCTGATGCAGGACGCGCCGGTTGCCGGAAACAAGTCGAGCCGGTCGGTCGTGTTCCCGCAGATATGGACGAGCGTGTAGGCGCCCTTGGATTTCGCCCAGTCGGTAAACTTCTTGAGAGCGGGCACCGCGAACTTCTCGAACTGCTTCCGGGAGATAAGGTCGCCCGATGCCGTGGGATCGGCGAGGCTGATGAGCTCGAGGGTCTTGTCCGCGACCACCGGCTCATAAAGATGGATCAGTATGTCCGTCGCAAAGTCGATGACCTTCTCGACAAAGGCGGGCTTTTTGAACGTGGCCTTCATCATCGCCTCTTCACCGACCAGCCGGGCGCCGAGTGTAAAAGGCCCCCAGGCCGTCAGGGTGACGGCATAATTGTCGCCGATCTTAGCCTTTGTCTGGCGTAGCGCCTTCATCACGGTTTTGATGGTCCCATCCTTGTCAAGGTCGCCAAGATTCAGCTTTGCCAGGTCCTCCTCGGAAGAAACGAAATGGTTTTCCAGGTCCGGCGCGCCCATTTCCCGGAATTTGATCCTGCCGCCCAGGGCCGATGCATGGAAGTTGTTGTACCCTGATCCTGCGTAGACCACGTCGCACTTGAGCTTCTCGCTCATGTCGACGAGCACCGCCGTCATTTTGTCCGCATCCTGCGAGAGCTCCTGGAACGACGAACCCCAGCCTTTGATGCTCCACATCCCCGCTCCGAACAGGGTTACGGGAAGCCGGTCGGTCTTGCCCCCCTCGAATGCTTTGAAAAGCACGTCCTTTGGTTTCATGGTCTCTCCCTTCATGCTTTTTATTCAGCCGTTAACAGCAATGGTGCGGATCGTTCGCTTCAACTCTTCGAGATCGAGCGGCCTTTCCGCAGCAGGCATCGCGCCATGGGCATCCTCTCCCACGAACAGGACCGGCAGCGCGGGAGCGACGGTCCTGATGATCTCGACCGCGTCTTCAGCCGAAAGTCCGAAAGGCTCCGAGTCGATGATAACGGCGTTGAATTTTTTGGTCATCACGCTCTGTACTGCAAAAGCAGGATGTTCAATAGATTCCACGGTAAAGCCCGCGTCGCGCAGGATAGCGTACAGGTTCTTGGTCAGAATGGGATTTGAGGAACAGAGAAGGATGTTTTTCATTGCAATGCAGTATTCTGCAACTGCAATGCCAGCAATAAATCATACATTGCAGAGATGCGCTCTGTCAGGCCGAGGTCTTTGCCTTATAGGTCTTTCGGGAATGGCCAAGAGGTTCGTCTTGGTCGATCGTACTGATGTTATTGAGTTTGCGTCTGCGGCGAAGGAGACAGCAGGTTGCGGAGAAACAGAACAACGCTCTGTGCGGGCATGCATTCAGAACTTGAGAACTTCTTCATCTGGAAGATAGATGAAAAATTCCCCACGACACGGGGCGTTTTGCCTCAGTGCGCTGTAACTGTTTATGCGTCTTTGATCAGCCATTGCAGGAGGCCGGCCTTCTGTTGATGCCCTTGCTGCTTGATGTCATCACTGACCAAACGACGTGGCATCATCGTTGCACTTGAAGACAGCATGAAGACGACCATTGTATGCGGGCTCCTGGGTTCAGGCAAGACGACGTTCATCAGAAACTACCTGAGGGACCGCACGGAGAAGACTGTCGTGCTCGTGAACGACTTCGGCCAGGCCGGCATCGACGGAGAGATTTTTTCCGCTGCGGTATCGAGTCAGTCGAGCTTCCGAGCGGCTGCGTCTGCTGCACGCTCAAATTCGATCTGATCACCACGATCAAGCGGATCGTGAACCAGTTTGCGCCCGACCACCTGATGATCGAGCCGAGCGGCGTGGCCTCGCCTTCCGGCGTGCTCGAAGCGTTGGAAAGCGCGGGAACAGGCCCTGCATCGGTCGTGGGCATCGTCGACGCCGTCGAATTCGCCGAGCTCTTTGAATCAGGCATGTACGGTAGTTTTTTCGAGGAACAGATCGTTAATGCCGACGTCATCGCGGTGAACAAGGTGGACCTTGCAGATGCGACCGCTATCGACAAAGCAGAGCAGCTGATCGCCTCCCTCAATCCCCGCGCAGTTCTGTTTCGTACAGAAATGCCACGATCAGCAGCGCCCTTCCCGAGCGCCTCGGAAGCGCGATATCCGGTCTGATGACTGTCATGTTCATTTCGAGACCCTGTCGTTCGCAGTCAAGAACAGACCGGCACTGGCGGATTTCACCGCACTTTTTCGAAGAACTGTCGAAAGGACCGTTTCGGATCAGTTGCCCGGGCAAAGGCACTCGTCAACACGCAGGAGGGACCGTGGCGGTTCGACAGCACCTACGGCAGAGTGGACAAGGTAGTTTTCGAGAGGGAAATCGGGAGCAGCAGGATGGTGGTCATTGGTGAGGAACTGGACAGGCAGGCGGTTGAGGTAAGGATGACAATCTCTGTTTGATTTTCGAAAGAAGGTGTGGCCGTTAATTTATTGTATGCTAAAGATCGGGGACCGGCTGTATTCGTCAATGTGCAGCCGGTCCCACTTGAGACCTATTGATTCGGAATCATGTTAAAATTTTCATCATAATTATTGAAAAGCTTCATATTAGACAAATTATCGATACTGCCCAAACCGCCTTGAATCAAGTTGTTGGCAATCTTCGCAGTCCCACTAGCCGCCCAGCTAATGCTGGTCCCGCCAGGTCCCGTGAAAATTTGTGTGTTTACAATACTAAAATCATAACGTGCTGTTACAGTACCTATCCAGCCTCCATTGAGTGGGTTGAGAATAGAGTCCGAAATGGACGCCTTGCAGTCATCAATATGCAACATCGTAACAACTCCGGTCCCAGCCGTTCCTTCAATATAACTATTATCAACTTTAACTGTTCCAAGCCCGTTTCCATAAACACAGTCTATCGCATAAATATCTCCGATATCGCCGGTGGAAAACGCAAGGAGCTTTGAGTTTGAAAGCGTCACGTTTCCGTCAGCGAGAGCCATGATAGGATTGGAGTGTCCGTCAGTGGCGTTGTGGACTTCAACGAAGATGTTGTTGAGAATGGCATGTCCCTGAGTTCCTGTGGAACAAATGCCCGCATTTCTTGCGTTAAAGGTGTCGGAATCTCCTACGGAGACGTCGATCATTTCGGCCTTTGCCTCGACATTATTAAAGACTATGCCGGCAGCAAGATTCTGCGTAGCGGCGTAATTTTTTACTCTGAGATTTCTGATTGCACTGTTAGGCGCCATGACGATCGTTCCGGCCGTGCAGGTATCAAAGTCGACATTGCTTACATCCGAGTTGATGATGGTGCTCTCCCGGCCCATGCCTTCGATATCGACATAGGATCTCATATTTATTTGGCCTTCATCGTAGACTCCTGGCATGACTTTTATCACAAAGGGATTGTCTGCTGACGGAGAGCCAGCTGGTATCGAAGCGAGCGCTGCCCGGATTGAAGTATAAACACCAGAAGCAGCTGTTTTTTGCACAATCTTCACATTCGCCGGAATTGTCCAGGTTGCGGCAATAACGACCGAAGTGACAAATAGGGATAGCACAGCGATACTAAGGATCAATACTGTTTTACGCATGGTTGTCTCCTTTTTAGATTCGGAATATAAAATTGAGCTAGATTTTTTCTATCGCAGCGTAATCCCGCCCTCCTTTCTTTCAAGTAATGCCATTTCCGCAACCGACATCTCATGTCGAACCATGATAAAAACGATAGAGCCTTCCGCATCAGTTTGCATTATCATATTATTTCTGCATTCCTGTCTCGGCTAATGTTGCTTTTTTTCAGGCTTTTATTGCTGTTATTGCTTGGAGGAAGAGAAGAGGAGAGCTGAACGGAACATGTTTATGAGGGTTGACGGCTTTTTGCGGACACCTGTAAATCAGAGGTCCCTACTTCCTGGAAAATACCTCTCCTGGGCCAGTATGAACACTGATGGAGTTGGAAAGAAGTACGCCGTTTCTGAATTCAGAGGGAGTGAGGCCGGTGTGCTTTTTGAAGTTTCTTATAAGGTTGTTCATATCATCGTAGCCGAGAGAATGCGCGATTTCCGTGATGCTCCGCCGGGATCCATTAACAGCTTTTTCGCCTGCTCGACCCGGCGCATCGTAAGATATTCCTGATACGTAATGCCCGTCGCTCTCTTGAATGCGCGCGAGAAGTGATACCGGGACAAACAGGCTTTTTCCGCCACTGACTCAAGACTGATCTTTATCGTGAAGTTATCGTCGATGAATTGAAGCGCTTTTTTAATTTTTGAATGATCGAACGAACAAGGTGCCGTTCCATTACTCGCAAAGATTCTCCGTGGCTTGTGGAATTGTGCGTCAATATAATTCAACTGTCGACAAGACGCAATGTCTTTCAGCGGCGCAGGCGCGGCATGATGTTCTTCCGGGCATACTGATTTACGCTCTTTTTTTTCCGCATTGTGCAGTGACAGGAAAAATTCGACTCTTTCCAAGAGGTCGTCGTATGCAACGGGCTTTTTGATATAGTCCTTAGCTCCGTATCGCAGCGCTTTAACTGCCACATTCTCGTCCCCATACGCTGTTACCAGGATGACCGGCACGGAGGGCCGGCATTTTTTAATCTCCCTCAGAACGTCGAGGCCGGAAATATCCGGGAGCCTGTAGTCAATGATTGCGAGATGCGTTTCGGGGAGTTGATTCAAACGCCTCAGGGCATGCCTGCCGGAGAAGGTAACTATGACCTCGTACTTTTCCTCAAAGATCGCCGAATAATACCGGGCGACATCCTTGTCGTCTTCGACGATCAATATGGTTTTTCTTTTCATAGCCGCCTATGAGTATATTGATACTTCAAGGGAAATTCAGAAGTCGCTTCGCGAAATTATCTGATTGAGACTGAACTGTATATTATGTCGCGGGCAGAAGTCAATTCTTTCGATGGGGTATTTTTAGGGTATGCGAATTGAGGCGGAGCTAAGCATCATTGTGCAACATTCGGTCAATCCCGAGTATGTTTTTTTGCAATGGAGGCGTTCATTTTTTTGCTGGGTGAGTACCGAGCCAGCAACCCTATTTTATGATCAGGTCGGACTCCTTGAATTCCCCGGAACGTTCCGAACCGTCTCCTTCAAGATATTCGATTGAAGCCTCGATGGTCAGTTGCGACCCGCTTGCAGGCAGGTCTCTGACAAAGATCTCCGGCAGCCTGCCGGTCATCGCAGTGGCATAGGACGGATGAATGGTAAAGCAGTGAAGTGTTTTACCCTGATTTTCGCAGGTCCAACGCGAAGGCAGGCAGGAACTCTGAAGCCGTCCCCGGGAGGACTTCAGCTTGAAGCCCGAGATTTTCTGGCCCGGCGTGAGGGAAAAAGCCGGAAACCGGATCGAGATCGTATGTCCCGGTGCTGTGATGTCAGCGTCGGCGTTTCCCGGGACCGATGCAAAGAACAATATAAAAAATACGATAGACAAGGCCAGAGCTTGCAGTTGCTGCATCGCAATGCCTCCTTTATCATCGATGCCGCTGGACGGCAGGGTATGGGGGCGTTTATGAGTATTTTGATTATAGGGATATTGCGATCTGTGTCAAGACGGAGGACCTGAATATTTTTCGCTGAGATCAGCAAGCGCCGTACAGGGGAAATCGCGCAGAAGTGAAGGCGGTGTCCGGGAAGCAGCGCAGGTCCCGCCTTGATGGTGATTTACTCATCGTGCTACCAAATGCCGAAGTGGGCGCCCCTGCTCCTCTTTCGCCTTTTCCGGCACCGGCCGGACCCTCGTATTCCCCGTCCTCAACGTCACGCGAATGATCTCCCCGGGCCGCCACAACCGCATGCGCGGACCCCAGGTGCCGGCGCCGCGGGACACGATCACGGTCATGCCGTCCACGTCGTATTGTCCCGCGAGCAGAGGATAGAACAGCCTGACGGGGTAGCCGAAGGGCCAAAGCTGACCGCCGTGGGTATGGCCGCAGAGCATGAGCTCTGCGCCTGCTTGTGCGGCCCGGTCGGCTTTCCAGGGCGTATGCGACAGGAGTATCGTAGCGCCGGCCGACGGAGTCGCAAGGGCCCTGGCGACAAGATCGCTGTTCGCCCCGGAGCGATAGTTCGTAGTGAGATCATCCACGCCTGCCAGCACAAGTCCGGGCCGGATCGTCGTACGTTCATTCCGCAGAACAGCGATGCCTGCGGCCTGGAGCAGCCGGCCGGCGAAGACCTCTCTGCCGTGCAGCTCGTGATTGCCCAGTACGGCCCACACGCCCATCGGAGCCTTGAGCCCCTTGAATATTTCTATAAGTTCATTTGCAGGACGGCCGTGGCCTTCGAAGATGTCGCCGAGCAGGACGATCATGTCCGGTTTTTCAGCCTGGACCTGGGCAACGCGTCTGGCAAGCCATTCCCCATCCAGCGTCGCGCCGATGTGCAGGTCCGAAAGGCCGATGATCACCGTGCCGTCCAGCCGGGGAGGGATCCCCGGGAGTTCGACCTCATAATTCCCGATCAGGGGAGCGCGGGTGCCCTGGACCGTGGCGATCACGGACAGGACGAGCCCCCAGACGAGGGCCGCTCCGCGCAGGGTCGGCGCAAGGCGCGGCAGAGCCAACCCGAAGCCCGTGACAAGATCGACGGCGAGCAGCGAAACTCCGGTCAGGAGCACTGCGCCCAACCAGGTCATGCCCGCAAGCTCGACTATCGGCCCGAACGCACGCGGACTGCCGTGTCCGTAAAAAAACGCGGCCGCGAACAGCAGCCAGAGGAAGACCCCGCCTGCCACGAGCCGTTTCCGCGTCAAGGAGGGCCTGAGAAGCGGCACGGACGCTGCGCGCCACAGAACATAAACGTGGGCAAAGGTGAACGCTGATATCAGAGTGATACTGAACACGTGTTTCTCCTTATGATTGCTTCCACCGGGCAATCGCGGCCGTCGCCATTGCCCGTCCCTGCTCGTATCCCTCGCTCAGCACAGCGGCGTCGCGCGTAAACCGCGCAGGCCGGAAGTCGTCGGGCGGGCAGACCTCGATCATGGACACGCCCGCAGGCGGTTTGCGAATGAGCTCGACTGCTTCGCTGTAGATCCGGTCATGATTGATCAAGGCCAGCCGGAGCGCCGGGTGGCTGCGCAGGCGCCATTGTACGAGCGACGACAACGGATCGATTTTACCGCGGAAGCCCAGCGGCCGGTGACCGGACTACCATGATGCGCGTTGCGCCGCGGCGCAGGGCCTCGCCGACGGGGATGGGGTCCGATACCCCGCCGTCGGTCATCTGCTGATGGTCGATGGTGAGGAAGCCGCGGTAGAAGACAGGCAAGGCGCTCGACGCCTTGAGCACCTGTTCGAGATTGCCTGCATCGGTCTCCTTGAATAGAGGCCTGCCCGTTTCCACGGACGTCATGCCGACGAGGAAGGGTTTGTTCTTGCCGTAGATCTTCGGAAGATCGAGCCGCATGCGCGAGATCGTGAGATTCCAGAGCCAGTCCAGGTCCATGAGATGGCCGCCGCGCAGGAACCGCCACAGACTGATGAACTCGGGGCGAACGGAAAGATCGGTGTAGATCTTTTTGTTGCGGCCGTGCATTCCGGCGAGAAAGGCCGCGATGCTGGTGGCGCCTGCAGACACGCCCACGTACATAAGGAAGGGGTCGAACTGGTGCTCCAGGAAGCCGTCGAGCAGGCCGGTCGAAAAAATGCCGCGCATGCCGCCGCCTTCCACGACCAGCGCCGTGTCACAGGAAAAACCGAGACTCACGATGGTTCACCTTCACTGCCTATCCCGTCACAGAACGGATTTGCACCTTTACAGAAACGGAACAAGTCTTTATAGCCACATAAATCACAAAATGCGCATAAAAAATCCCGTGTTTAATTCAGATCCTATTTTGCGCCTTAGGTGCTTTTTTGCGGCAAAGGTGGGTTCTTATTTATCCGTAGCCGTTAATAAACTATGCTGAAAACAGTATCAGCTGATCCCGTACTTCTTCAGCTTGAGGTAGAGCGTCTTCCGATCGATGCCGAGGAGCTGGCTCGCCTTGGACTGGTTGCCGCTCGTTTCCTTCAGGACCCGGAGGATGTAGGTCTTTTCCATTTCCTCGAGCGAGGGATTGACGCTGATCTCCCCGGCAGCCGCATAGGAAGAGATGGAGATGTCTTCCGCGCCGATGGTCCCGGTCTCGCAGACGATCACGGCCCGCTCGATGACGTTCTCGAGCTCCCGCACGTTGCCGGGCCAGCGATAGGCCGTCAGCAGCTCCAACGCCTCGGTGGTGAAGGCGGACACGGGCTTGGCAAGCTTTTTTGCGTACCGCTCGAGAAAATGCCGGGCCAGGAGCTCAACGTCCTCCTTCCGCTCCCGGAGGGGCGGGATGGTGATGTTGATCACGTTCAGGCGGTAGTACAGGTCCTCGCGGAATCCGTTGTTGCGGATCAGCGCTCCCAGGTCTCTGTTGGTTGCTGCGACCACCCGCACGTCGGTGCGGAGGGTCTTGGTTCCGCCCACGCGCCGGAACTCGCCGGCATCGAGGAACCGGAGGAGCTTTGCCTGGAGCGGGACGGGCATCTCGCTGATCTCGTCCAGGAACAGGGTCCCCCTGTCGGCGACCTCGACGAGCCCGTGCTTCTGCTGATAGGCGTTCGTGAAGGATCCCTTCTCGTGGCCGAAGATCTCGCTCTCGATCAGGTTCTCCGACAGCGTGGCGCAGTTCAGGGCGATGAAGGGCGCGTTCTTGCGCTGGCTGTAATGCCAGACCGTGTTGGCGACCATCTCCTTGCCCGTTCCGCTCTCGCCCTGGATGAGGACCGCCGAGTCCGTGGGGGCGACCTTTTGAATGAGCGCGAGGATCTCCTGGACCGGCCTGCTTTTGCCGACAAAGGCAAAGGGCTCTTCCTGACGGACCAGCTCCTGTTCGAGCAGCTTGCTCTTGACGGACAGCCTGCTGAACTCGTAGGCGCGGTCGATCACGATCGCCAGCTCATCGAGCTTGTAGGGCTTGGTGAGGTAGTCGTAGGCCCCGTTCTTCATCGCTTCCACGGCGGTCTCGACCGTGGCCTTGCCGGTCAGCACGATGATCGCCGGCGCGCCGGGGTCCTCTTTCATCTTCTTCATGAGGGAAATGCCGTCCACGCCGGGCATGACCACATCGAGGAGGATCACGTCGAACACGCGATCGCGCAGGACGCGCAGCGCCTCGTTCCCGTCGGCCGCCACTTCCACGGCATACCCCTTGCGGGCCAGCTCTTTTCGAGGAGCCGGCGAAAGGGTTCTTCATCGTCGATAGCAAGAATGTTGATCATAGTAAGGCGCTTCGTTTCACCAACATCAAAACACATCGACTTCGTACCGCAGAGCACGAGAAATCGCAGAGGTAACCCTTCAGCAATTTCGTCAGCTGCGTCCCCGGTCGACCTCCGCGGTGACACGCGTGTTTGACCATGCAATCTTACTTCGTATCACTCCCTGCACTCGATCGACGGCAGCGTGATGAGGAAGGTTGCGCCCTTGCCGGGCTCGCTTTCCACGTCGATGGCGCCGCCGTGCTCCTCCACGATGCGGTGGCAGATGGTGAGGCCCAGGCCGGTGCCTTCACCCACGGGCTTGGTCGTGAAAAAGGGGTCGAAGACACGGGCGATCAGGTCCCCCGGTATTCCGGCGCCGGTGTCGGTCACGGAGAGACGGACCCTGCTCGGGCAGCCGTCGAACCTGGCGTCCGGAATGCCGTCGTCGAGAGCGGTCCTGATGAAGATGCTTCCGCCTTCGGGCGTGAAGTAGATGGCATTCAGCAGGAGGTTCATCAGGAGCTGGCGAAGGCTCCCGGCATCGGCATAGATCTTGGGCAGATCGCGGTTCAGGTCCAACGCGAGGGAGTGCTTCAGGCGGGACGTCCGGTGCTGGAGCAGGAGCAGCACTTCCTTGATCAGCTCGTTGATGTCGATCTCGCGGAAAGTCCCGCCCGACGGCCGGGCGAACTCGAGCAGGCTTTTCAGGATGCCTTTGCACCGGAAGATCTCGCTGTGGATGGTCCTCAGGTATTCGGGGAAATCCTCGAACGCTTTGACCCGCGCAAGATCGGCGTCGCCGGCCCGGTCCAGGAGCGCTTCGGCGTAGCCGGCGATGATTCCCAGGGGATTGTTGATCTCGTGCGCGACGCCTGCGACGAGCGTGCCGAGGGAGGCGAGCTTGTCCGTGCGGATGAGCTGCTGCTCGATGCGCTTCTGCGACGTCACGTCCTTGAGGTAATGGACGATGGCGTAGAGGCTGCCTTCCTCGTCGATGAGCGGATAAGCCCAGAAATGGAAGATCCCGCCTGTATTGCTCTTCAGCTCCTGGAACGACGGCCTCTTGCAGGACAGCGTTTCGGAGCAGAGGCAGGGGCCTGGTACGGCGATGCCGATCCTGTCCAGCAGTTCGGCGCAGAGCTTGTCGCTGAGCTCAACCTTGGAAAAGCCGGTCCTTGCAAGAAGGGCGTGGTTCGCGCGTATCACGCGCTGCCGGCCGTCCTCGATCCAGACCAGGTCAGTGATCGCATCGAAGGTCCGCTCCCATTCCTTTTTTTCCCGGGAGATCTCTTCAAAGAGCAGGGCGTTTTCGAGGGCGATGGCGATCTGCTTGGCCACGGGCAGCAGGATGTCGAAGTCCTTTTCCGAGTACTGCGAAGGCGCGGTGCTGTCGAAGTTGAAGACCCCCAGCATGCGGTCGTGGAACAGGGGAATGCTGATGGTCGAGCGGATGCCCTCGGCAAGGAGCTTCCGGTCGAGAGCAAAGGCCGTCTCCTGCAGGTCATAGCTGATCCAGGGCCTGTTGTTCCGGACGACCCATCCCGCGCTGGTGCCCTCGATGGGGGCCTTCACCCCTTTTTCATCACCGTCTTCATGTCCGTGTCCAGGGCGAAGATCATGAGATTGTCGTCCTTTTCACTGTACAGAAGCAGGCTGGCCCTGCTGTAGTGCATTATCTTCCGGAGCTCGGACACGACCATGCGGAAGATGGTCCCGATGCTCAGGCTGGAATTGATGATGCCCGAGAGCTCATTGATGAGCTCCCCCTGCGCAGCGCTTTCCCGCGGGGGGGCAGGCGCGGGCTCTGCGGACTGGATCGTCTGGCTCGAAGCGTCGCGGACCACGACGATCATGCGGTCGGGCCGGTGGCGGCGGTTGGGAATGATGGCGATGCGGGACAGGGCCGGGCTGCTGTTCTTCCGGAAGCAGAACGAACGGAGGGACGACGACGATTCGCCGTCAAGCGCGGCTTCCACGGCCGGCGACGACCCGGCTGCCGCGCGTTCGCGGAGAATACTGTCGAGGGTGATGAATTTTTCAAGGCTTCGTCCGATGAGATCGGAGCGGTCGTATTCGAAAAAGGCATGGACGCTGTCGTTGCACGACAGGACGGTCCACTGGCGGTCCACGATGAACGCGGGCATTCCCAACACGTCGAGCGTCCTGAGCAGCTCCGAACTGTCCTTGTCGAGCATGATTTTCATGGCGTTTCTATATAGTAACACAGCACTTCATGACCGGCAACAGGAAAGGGGTCCGTAATTCATAATGCGGATTGATCTGGATTGTAAATGGCGGAATGAGGAGCGTGCTGCAGCAGGGCTTGACTCTTGGGGTTGTGGCGACTATTATGAGGATATCTCGTTCAGGGACTGATAATGGCCATGAAGATTCGGATCGGACATCTTTCCACGTTTTACCACACGGCGATCGTGCTGATGGCCCAAGCACAAGCGTCTTCGCGTCTTGGGGCCGAGGTCGAATGGCGGCTCTTCGGCACCGGTCCGGCGATCATGCAGGCGTTTCAGCAGGGCGAGCTGGATCTGGCCTATATCGGGCTTCCTCCTGCGATGATCGGCATGGCCCGGGGCATCGATGTGGTCTGCGTGGCAGGCGGCCATATGGAAGGAACGGTCATGGCCGGCAAGTCTCACCTGCTCGGTTATGCCGACACGCGCGATCTCGGCAGGGTGCTCGAGCAGTTTCGGGGGCTCAGGATCGGCGTCCCCGGCAGGGGCTCGATCCACGACGTCATCCTGAGAGATCTCGTTCAGCAATGCGGGCTCGCTGATGCGATTGCAGTCGTGAATTATCCCTGGGCCGACCTAGTGACGGAAGCCGTGGTGCATGACGAGGTCGCAGCGGCCTTCGGCACTCCCGCCCTTGCGGTAGCGGTCGAACGCTTTGCCAGAGGAAAGACCCTTATTCCTCCTTCGCAGCTCTGGCCTGACAATCCGAGCTATGGAATCGTTGCGGACAGGGGTTTTCTGCAGAAGGCGGGAGCGGCAGTGGAGGGGTTCCTCAAACTGCACGAGGAGGCAACGGCATTCATCCGCCATGAGCCAGCCGAAGCAGCGCGAACGATCGCCGAGTATGTCTCGGTCGTGGACAGGGATTTTGTCCTCGACACCCTGTCCCTCTCACCGCGGTACTGCGCCAAGCTTACCGAGGAGTATATTGCTTCAACCATGAAGTTCGTGCCTGTCCTGAAAGAGCGCGGCTACATGACCGGAGATATCATCCGGGACCGCATTTTTTCTCCCGGGATCATGGAGCGCATCCATCCGGAGCCCGATCATTACCGTGACGGCATTATGCCAGGTCCAGGGCGGAGCTGAGGGCGGCTTACGGCTCCTGCAGCTCCTGAACAGCGTAGTAATCGCCGTGGCCCGGAAAGATCCTTGCTTCGCCGCCCTTTTCCTGCCGCATCTTTTTATCCAGAGCGGACATCATTTCCCGCAGGTCTGCGGTCTCTTTCCGGTATACCCTTGAATCGCGGTTCGGGCTGGTCAAAAGGTAGCGGTAGATTCCCAGATGCTCCTTGTCCTCGGGGGTAAGGCTTTTCACGTTCAGCAGGAAATCCGAGGTGAAGAGCAGGCCGCACTGCCTGTTGAGGAAGAAGACCAGCCCCGGCGTATGGCCTCCGTGGCTTTCGAGCACGTCGAACGTCAACGGTCCGAGGTCAAAGGCGTCGATGACCGGAAAGGCGCCGAAGGCAGGACCGTCTGCGGCCTTGAAATACCGGGGGCTCGCGGGGAACAGGCACTCGGTGAACCGCGCAGACAGCCTTGTGTAGTATTTGTTCAGGTTCAGCAGGCCGCCGGCAGCTCCGTACGCCCGGTTCATGTTCGCGATAACATCCGCGCTTCCGCTGTGCAGGTAGACCTCGGTGCCGTACTCGCGTTCGAAGTAGCCTGCAGCGCCGATGTGGTCCGTATCAGGGTGGGTCACGAAGATTCTTGTTACCCGAGCGGGGTCCATGCCGCGGGACGACAGGAGCCGCTTGATGTCGGCGTAGTAGATGCCGTGGCCTGCATCGATCATGGTGAGTGCGCCGTCTGTTTCGCGGAAGAGATAGAAGTTTTCGCTCGTGGGCAGGCGGAAGCCGAGAAGGTCCACGCCTCCGGGAAGCTTGATCGGCTTCATTTCCGCGGCCGAGAAGTTGCTGCCGGTCCTGCTCCGCGAGCGGGACGCGAAAGTGAGCACGGTCTCGAACACGTCGCCGGCCTCGAGATGGTTCCCGGCCTCGGCCGCGAACCGGGCAAGGTCCTGCTGCAGGTCCCGGGAGGACTCGACCAGGGACTTGATCTCTGCCACATCAGCGGAGGAGAGCAGCGATTTCAGCCGGAGGAAGAACTTCTCGATCAGCTTGAGACCGATGATGTCGGCCGCGGCCTGCTCGTCGCTGCCGCGGTACACGACGCGGTAATGATATCCCTTTTCGTTCACGGCGCGCAGCAGGAGGTCGATCTCCTGCGGGCTCGCAGTAGCCAGGGCGATGTCCGCCGAGCCGGCGTCGATGTCCTCGTCATAGAGCATATAGATGACGTTCGCGTCGTGCGTTGCCAGGAGCCGGGCAAAGGCGGCCAGGGAGCCCGGCTCGTTCACGAGTCTGACCTTGATTTCAAGGACGCTCTCGGCCGCGGTAACAAGAATGTCGTCCTGCAGCGCCCCCTCCGCTTCGACATGGTACTGTTTGTCCTTAAGCGATGACAGGAGCTCGGCGAGAGACGGCTCGTCTTCGAGCCTGACCTCGACGGCAACGCGGCTGCTGTCAATGGAGCGGTCGTAGTGGAAAAAAGAAATGTTGCCGCCGGCCTGGGCAATGGCGGACGCGAATCCGGCAAGGGAGCCAGGACGGTCAGGCAGGGCGATGCGGAACTTCGCGAGAAGGGAACGCGTTTCGTCGGCTGCCAGGGGACCGACGCTGCGAAAGACCCTGACGGATTCACGGCTGTTCTCAGAGGGGCTCATATCCAAATCATACCTGCGTTCGGGCCTGCTGCTGCGGCCCTGCATCAAGATCGCGAATGCACCCTTTTTGTGTTGATCTGCCGAACAATACTTTGTATTATTCGCTTTATACCGGGCATCCGTTTGATTGTCATCATAACAGGAGAAATGCACTAAAAGCAAGGGTCATGATAAACCGGCTCATCATACTGCTCTGCTGTTTGCTCGTTGTGACGGCATGCGGACCGAAGAGGCCGCCTAAAGGCGGCGTTCGGCCCGCGTCGAGACCGTCGCAAAAGCCCTACGTTGTAGACGGCAAGCGGTACGAGCCGCTCGCGAGCCATGAGGGCTTTGTGCAGACCGGCGTTGCGAGCTGGTACGGCAGGGATTTTCATGGAAAGAAGACGAGCAACGGCGAAGTGTACGATATGCACGCCATGACCGCGGCGCACAAGACGCTTCCGCTCGGGGTATTCGTAAAGGTGCGGAACAGGGACAACGGGCGGGAGGTGGTCGTGCGCGTCAATGACCGCGGCCCCTTTGTAAAGGGCCGGATCATCGACCTGTCCTATTCCGCCGCAAAGAAACTGGGCGTTGATGTGGCCGGAACAGCGCCGGTCAGGATCGAGGCGCTCGGTTACCGCGGCAGCGGCACGGACGAGTACCGGGCCCTGGACAGCTACGACGCAGGTAATTACTCCGTGCAAGTAGGTTCGTTCAAGGATCCCGGCAATGCCGAAAAGCTGTCCCGCGAAATGCGAAAGCTGTACGGATTCTCGGAAGTTCACCGGACCGAGATCAGCGGCGACATCTTCTATCGCGTTTATGCAGGAAAATATTCTTCCCTGAAGACCGCGGAGCATGCGGAGCAGGAATTTGCTGATCACGGTTATCCGGGCAGCTTTTCGGTCGCTCTCGAATAGTGACGGCAGAAGCGTCCGCAGAGAGTGTTGTCCGGGAGAGACCCGCCAAGAATATCCCGCAGTCACCTGATCAGCTGCCTTGGTCTTGTATGGATCGAACCGGAAGCGAATATTCCGGATGCTCCCCGCCACCCGTTCCTTCCTTTTCTCCTGATGTCTTTCAAGCTTTGTAGTGCCGGCGATCTTCAATCTTGACAAAGCCTACCTAATTAGTATAATTAAACCATGAAATTGACGACCAAGAGCGAATATGCCTGTCTGGCTTTGCTCGATCTGGCGGAACATTATGATGCCGGTCTGGTGAAGACGGATGATATCGCTCGAAGAAAGAAGATCCCCCGGAAATACCTCGAGCACATCCTGCTCCTATTGAATAAAGCAGGCTACATTCGAAGCAAGCGGGGCGCCGACGGCGGATACGAACTGATCAAGCAGCCCGGGGAGGTGTCGGTGGCCGAGATCGTCCGGCTTATGGACGGGGCGCTTGCGCCTGTCGGATCGGTGAGCAGGCATTATTATCACTCCACGCCGATCGAGCAGAGCAAATCGTTGACCAAGCTCATGAAGAACATCCGTGACTACACCTCGCGCCTCCTGGAAGCGACGACCTTTGCCGACCTGCTGAAAGCATGATTTTTTTTGAACGTAATGCCTACTAACTATATAGACAATATCGCCAAGGCAAAGGTAAATTCGGAATAGGACCTAGACCGGCTTCAACAAGGGGATACCACAAGAAGGAGGCACGAATGGATGAGCAGAATACAACGCATATAGTCTGGCATCACGGAGTAGTGGGCCGCAGGGAGCGGGAGCTCCTGAAAGGCCATCGCGGGTTCACCGTCTGGTTCACGGGCCTGTCGGCATCAGGCAAGTCGACCCTTGCCGTTGCGACCGAGGCCGCGCTCCACACACGGGGCATGCATACCTATATCCTGGACGGAGACAACATCCGGCACGGACTGAACCGGAACCTCGGCTTCAGCCCCGAAGACCGCACCGAGAACATCCGAAGGATCGGCGAAGTCGCAAGGCTCTTCACCGACTGCGGCATCATCAATCTCACTGCGTTCATATCCCCTTACCGCAGCGACCGTCTTCTCGCCCGGAAGACCTGCGGAGAGGATTCGTTCATCGAGGTCTTCGTCGATTGCCCGGTGGAAACATGCGAGTCGCGCGATCCCAAAGGCGCGTACAAGAAGGCCAGGGCGGGCATCATCAAGGACTTCACGGGTATCAGTGCTCCCTACGAGGAGCCCGAGAAGCCCGAACTGCACCTGCGCACGGACCTTTTGTCCATCAAGGAGTGCGTTGAAGCGATCGTGCTTCACCTGGAGCAGAGCAGGTTGATTCCCCGGGCGGGAAAGGAAGCTGTGAACCCCCCGGGCGTTATCAATCAATTCGCATTCGAGTAGGGTACAGCGGCAAGGTTCAGACAAAGGACGGGCGGCGGTCTTTCGATGGCTTTATGCGGGTAAAAACCGCGGCATTGTGTTCATGGAGATCGCGTACCAGCTGGTCGAGCTGCTCGGTCGTAAGAATAGCTTTCTCGATGAAGTAGTTCCCCAGCCTGATCTGCTGCGTGCGCTGGTACATGAGGATGGTATTCACCTGAAAGACGGTAAGGAAGCCGAGCTCGACCGCCTTTTCTCCAAAGCGCCGCGGCATGTCCGTGGCGGCAAACAATTTCTTGATGCGCTCGCTGTCGAGCCACCCCCAGCGAATCGCGATATCGCCGATCGTGGGCCGCTGCTTGCGCTGCCACACCAGCGCATCGATCAGCGCGCCGAAGGAGATCATTCCGCGGTAGTAGAGGTACTGCCCGACCTGAAGCCTGCGGAAAGGGACGCTGCCATGGTAGTACGTCTCGTCCCCTTTGCCGCTTGAAGCGGATTCCGGCCGCGATTTAGTGCGCCGCTCGGTCCGGGGCCGTATTGGCGCTGCCGGACGCGCCTTGACATGCTTCCAGCCCCCTTCTTCACGCTGCTTGAAGAAAAGGCTCAGGACGTCGTAAGCGCCCAGTACTTCACGGAACAGAACGGTTTGTTTCTGCTGAATATCAAGAGGATCGGCTGCGTACAGATCGGGGTGGGTTTCCTTGGCTTTCCTGCGGTAGGCGGACTTGACGCCGCTGGGCTGCATGTAAAAAAGAAAATCTCTGCTGATATTGATTTCTTTTCCGAAAAGCGTCTGGCAAGCCCGCACGACGTCGATTTCAGTGATGGTCATCATTTATTCGAAATATATCCAGAACACCTGACGAAGTCAATAGCAAAGGTGCATGATCAGGGGCCGGTTCCGGGAGAGGAGTGTCAGGAGTCGGAAACGGGACTCGTTGTGGAGCAGGAACCGAATAGTATCGCAAGGCGCGAGGTATTAATGCAGTTGCCTTGTGATTGAGAGGAGTATCGGCCTGAGGGAGAGAAATTTTTCGCCGGGCGGACCGGGGATGTTTCCCGGGTTAAAGCGTCATTAAGACTTCTTCCCTTGCGTTCAGTTCTTCATAGATGGCATCGAGCTGCTCTTTGCTTTGGGCCGTGAAGGTTATCGTCAGGGAGAGATATTTGCTGCCGCTGCTGAGCTTGGATTCGACGGTATAGCGGCCCTGCTCGAGGTGTCTGTTCACGGCAGCATATACTGCCGACGAGAAGGCATCGGTATTGAGCCCCATGACCTTGATGGGAAAGGAACAGGGAAAGGCGAGGCCGAGCCGTTTATTGTTCATGAAGCGTACTGGGCGATGCCGTTTCCGAAGGACCAGTTCTCCTTCTTCACTTCAACGAGGCTGATGAGGACGTCCCCCGGCCGGATGCCGAGCTCCTTGTTCAGACGGTCGGCTGTTACCCGGTAGAATGTTTTTTTGAGATCAACGGTCCTGCCTTCATTGAGCGTGATCTGGATGAAGACCACGCCGTCGGTGCGCGGGATGTCGAGGTACGCGGGGTCGTAAATGAGCGAGTTGCTGTCGTGTTCGGTAATGATCTGAAAATTGTCCTTCGGGGGAACATTCAGCGTCTCGGTCATGGCGCGGTACACGATCTCGCCTACCTTTTTGCCGAAACCCTCCGGCTTTCCCTGCATCAATGAAATTCGTACGAGAGGCATTGCCGCTCCTTTCTTCGTGACTTCCCGGATAACGATCTCCGTCATCGAGACTCCTGCATCTGCCGTCGTTCCCTGTCGTAGAACTGCTTACTTGTTTCTCTGACACCACTCCCGGGCATTCTGGAACATCCTGAGCCAGGGCGAAGCGTCGAGGGATCTTTTTGAGCTCCTCGGGCATCCAGCCCCACTGCCAAGTTGAGCACCGCGCGCTCGGGGTGAGGCATCATGGCGAGGTGGCGTCCGTCAGGGGAGCAGAGGCCGGCAATGCCTGCGGGCGAGCCGTTGGGATTGAAGGGATAGGCTTCGGTGATCTTTGAATCGTCATCGACGTATCGGACCGGCGCCAGGCCGTGCTCGCATTCCCTGAACATCTTCTTGTCCGGGAAATAGGCCAGGCCTTCGCCGTGGGCCACCCAGATGCCGAGCACGGACTTTTCCATTCCCGAGAGCATGATGGACGGGCTCTTCAGGATCTTCACGGTCGAGAAGCGGGACTCGAATCTTCCCGACTTGTTGTGGATGAAGCGCGGCTGGAAGCTGGTCCTCGATGCCGCGCCAGGGCACCCAGCCCAGAAGCGCCATGAGCTGGCAGCCGTTGCACACGCCGAGGCTGAAGGTGTCCGGGCGGTGATAGAACTTCTCGAACTGGTCCCAGACCTTTTTGTTGAACCGGATGGAGGCTGCCCAGCCCTTGGCGGAATCGAGCACGTCGGCATAACTGAATCCGCCCACGAAGACAACGCCGCGGAACTGGTCGAGCTTGATGCGGCCGTCGAGCAGGTCGGTCACGGTCACGTCCCAGGGCTCGAACCCGGCCAGGTAAGAAGGCCGAGACCATCTCACGGTCCCCGTTGCTTCCTTCCTCGCGGATGACGGCAACCTTCGGTTTCGAAGGGCTGCAGAGGAGATCATCGGCTGTCTGCTTCGGGTTGAAGGAAAGGCTGAAGGACGGTCCTTTCCGGTCATAGATGTTCTTCCGCTCGTCCCGATGTTTTCCGGGTTTCGCTGCAGGAGATCGAGCTGGTGGCTCGTCTCTTCCCAGATGTCGCGGAGAACGCGCATGTCCTCGTCAAGGACAGTGCGGATGTGAGGAGTGAGGAGTGCGGAGTGAAAAGACGACTCGCTTGTCCGCGAGCGTTTTGCCGATCACCTGATACGGCACTGCGGCATTATCAAGAATCGAGAATATTTTCGCTTCTTCAGCGACGGGAGATATTCGATCGCGAGGCCCGAGCTCTTCCGAGAAGAGCGCGGCTATGCTCATCGTCCTGTTTTCCGAGATCGATCTCGATGCCGCAGTTGCCGGCAAAGGCCATTTCGAGCAGCGTCGTCGCGAGTCCTCCGTCGGACCGGTCGTGGCCGGAGAGGATCAGCCCGTCGGAAACGAGCTGCTGGACGGCATTGAAGGTCCTGGTGAGAGCCTGCGGATCATCGAGGTCGGGACAACGGTCGCCGACCTGGCCGAAGACCTGCGCGAGGGCGGAACCGCCCATGCGGTTTTGGATGCTTCCGAGATCAATGAAGAGGAGCTTGCTTCTCCCCGGCGCCTTGAGGTCCGGCGTCACGGTCTTCGTTATGTCCGGGCAGGTCACATAGGCGGAGATCACGAGCGTGCCCGGCGACTTCACGGTTTCGTGGGTGCCGTCCGCATTCGTCACCCGGGCGGCCATGGACAGGCTGTCCTTGCCTCCGTCCACGGCCATGCCGAACTCGATCATCACGTCGCGCATGGCAACCGCGGCGTCGTACATACGGGACCCTTCGCCGGGAAGCTTCGGTGCCCACATCCAGTTTGCAGAGCAGCGAATGTCGCCGAGACCGGAGACGCGGGCCCAGACCATGTTCGTCAGGGCTTCGCCCACGCTCATTCTGGCCATGGCAGCGGGATCGATAAGCTCCTTCACCGGCTGCTCGCCGATCGAGATCGCGGCGCCGGTCAGGCCGAAGTGGGACTGAGCAATGACGGCCACATCGGACACCGTGAGCTGAAGCGGACCTGCGCACTGCTGCCGGGCGATGAGGCCGGTGACCGAGCGGTCGACCTTGTTCGTAAGAAAGCGCTTGGACCCGACCGAAAGAAGCCGCAGCACCCGGTCGAGTGCCTGGCGCACGGTAAGGTCTTTCGGAAGTTCAAGCGGCTTGAGGGTGCGCGGCAGCCGGTCGAGCTTGAACACCTTCTGCGGCATGTCGCCCAGGACTTTGGCAAGCTCCAGGTTCTCGGGCGTCGATCCGTCGTTTGCGTCATAGAGGACGATAGTAGCCGCTGCCGGTCACCGTGCCGATGATCGCCACGGGAACCTTCTCGCGCCTGCAGAGCGAGCGGAACTGGTCTTCGTGCTCCGGCTTCAGCAGAAGCGCGTTCTGCTCCTGATATTCGGCGCCCCAGATCTCGAGCACCGAGAGCGTTGCATCTCCGACGAGGATCTTCCGGATCTCGATCTTGGCGCCGGCCGGATGGACGATCTCCTTCACCACATTGCAGTTGCCGCCTGCGCCCTGGTCGTGAATGCTCTGGATCGGGTTCTTGTCCCCCAGCTCCACGCAGGCGCGGATCACGCGGTTCAGCTTCTGCTCCATCTCAGCGTCGCCGCGCTGCACGGCATTAAAGTCGAGTTCGGCCACGTTCTCGCCCTGGATCATGGACGAGGCGGCCCCGCCGCCCATGCCGATGCGGTAGGCCGGTCCGCCCACCTTCACCACGAGCATGCCCTTCTCGGGCTGCGGTTTTTTCCGTATGGCGGCTGTCCATCTGGCCGATGCCGCCGGAGAACATGATCGGCTTGAGCCACTCCCTGCGCTCGCCGTCGGGCAGGCGCAGGCCGAAGGAGCGGGTGAAGCCCTGGATCACTGGTTCGCCGAACTTGTTGCCGTAGTCCGAAGCGCCGTTGCTTGCCTCGACCTCGATCTGAAGCGGTGAGGCGAGATTATTCGGATATGCATATGCCGGATCTTCCCACGGAAGCTCGTACCCCGGGATCCGGAGATTGCCCACGCAGTAGGCCGCCGTGCCGGACACCACCAGGCCGCCCGTGCCCGTGGCCTGCACGTCGCGGATGCGGCCGCCCGTGCCGGTCTCGGCGCCCGGGAAAGGGGCCACGCCCGACGGGAAGTTGTGCGTCTCGGCCGTCAGGATCACATGATATTTCCGCTTCGTCTCCCGGAAGGGGGACGGCCTGCCCACGGACTCGGGGTACGATCGTCGTGATGTCATAGCCGATGATGGCGCTGGAATTGTCGCTGAAGGCGATGACGCTGTTGTTCCGGTTCGCCTCCCAGGTCGCCTTCACGATCTTCATGAGGGTCTCGGGAATTTCCTTCCCGTCGACGACCAGCTTGCCGCGGAAGAACCAGTGGCGTGAGTGCTCGCTGTTGGACTGGGACAGGTCGAAGCATTCCACGTTGGTGGGGTTTCGTCCGATGTCTTTGACGAAGAGGTTCGTGTAGTAGTCAAGGTCCCAGTCATCGAGCCCCAGCCCCATTTCGCGGTTGATCCGCTCCAGTGCCGGCCTCCCCTCCTGCAGGAGCGGGATGGTCCTGACGGGCTCGGGCTTGATCCCGGTCTCGAAGGTTGCAAGCGGCGCGGGATAGGGGCACTCGGTCATCCGGTCATGAACGAGGGAAAGGAATCTCCCTGTCTGCTCCGCGGAAAGGGATGCCCCTGGTTTGAGGTCAAGTCGGTATCTGCGCGAGCGCTCGATCCTCGTGATCTTCGAAAGACCGCAGGCATGACAGACCGAGACCGCGTTCGTGGACCAGGCTGTCGTGAAGTTCATGCGGGGACCGACTTCAAGAACCGCGTTTTGAGTTCGGAGTTTGGAGTTATGAGTTAGGAAACTGCTCGTGGAAAATTTTTCCGGCTCGAAGGTCTCGGCCAGGAGCCAGCGCAGCAGACGCATCTCATCAGCGGAGAGCGCGCTGTCGGATGCCACGTTGAAACAGAACTCGGTCTCGAGCGCCGTGATGACGGATGAGACGTTCTGCTGTGCTGCTGCGAGCAGGCCCGCGGTCTGGTATGGAGAGAGAGCCGGAGTGCGGAAGAGATGGAAAAGAGTCATGAGTGTTTTTTATATTCCCGGGGGAAAATCCTAAGAAGAAGGATGAACGCGCGAATGGGGTATGACGCACTTCACCGCCGCTCCCCCCTTCTTCTTTTTTCCTGGTATTGTGCGTCGAAGAAAATTACCGGTCCGTGAGCGACACGACCTTCTGTTCCGCTGCCTTCTTTTCCCCGGCCATTTCGCACTTGCCGTCGAAGGTCACGCCTTCTTCAATGATGAGCTTGGGAGTGCGGATGTTGCCCTGGATGTTCGCGGGAGCCAGGATGTGAACTTTCTGGGTCGCGTTGACGTTGCCCACAATCTTGCCGCTCGAGATGAGCGTGCCGATGGTGATCTCGCCCTGGAGGAATGCGCCGTCGCCCGCGATGAGGGTGTCTTTGGAGACGATCTCGCCTTCCACTTTGCCGTCGACGCGGATGGTGCCCTCGAAACTCAGCACGCCCTTGAATTCCGTTCCCTTCCCCAGGAATGCGGTGATTTCCGCCTGCTCAGGTGAACCAGAACCTTTCTTCAACATGGATAACCTCCGAAAACTCTATTTTTTGCCACGAATTTTCACGAATGGACACGAATGGTAAAGGCAGAACCAAACACCGAGTTCTTTTCGTGAAAATTCGTGTTAATTCGTGGCTAACTGATTTTTTCCAGTATCCGGTCCAGCTCTTCTGCCGAGTAATACTCAATCACGATCCGTCCGCCCTTCGCTTTCCGGGCGATGCTTACCTTCGTGCCCAGAGACTTCCTGAGCTTTTCTTCGAGCGATTTCAGATCAGCGCTCTGAGAGGCCTTCTTTTCCCGTTGCGGGTTCTTGAGTCTGTTGGCCAGTACCTCGGCTTCGCGCACCGAGAGCCCCTTCTTTACTATCAAGGCGCCTGCCTGGATCTGGTCGCGGCTGCGCTCGAGCGACAGCAGTGCCTTGGCGTGGCCCATGGAGAGCGCGCCCGTGGACAGATCCTGCTTTACCTCTTTCGGCAGATGGAGGATGCGGAGGAAGTTCGTGACCGTCGAGCGCTCTTTGCCCACACGCCTCGCGAGGTCTTCCTGCGTAAGCTTGAATTCATCCTGGAGCCGTTTGTACGCCTCGGCTGCTTCGAGGGGGTTCAGGTCCTCGCGCTGGATGTTCTCGATCAGGGCCATCTCGAGCAGTTCGCGCTTGGTAGCTTCCTTCACGAGTGCGGGTATGGTCTTGAGGCCTGCGAGACGGGACGCCCGCCATCGCCGTTCTCCGGCGATCAACTGATAGCCGCTGCCGGACTTGTGCACGATCACGGGCTGAATCACACCCTGTTCCCTGATTGAGGCCGCGAGCTCCTTCAGCTTTTCATCATTGAAGACCTTGCGCGGCTGGTATTCGTTCGGGATGATCTTGTCGAGCTCGATCTCGTTGATGCCGAGCGCCTTCTTCTCCGAATCATCGAGCGACGAGAGGTCCGGGATGAGGGCGCCGAGCCCCTTACCGAGCGCCTGCTTTTGCATGGCTGATGACCTCCTTGGCGAGTTCGAGATAGCTCTGGGCGCCGCGGGACCGGATGTCGTAGAGCAGCACGGGCTTGCCGTGGCTCGGCGCTTCGGAGAGAGCCACATTCCTGTGGATGACGGTTGTATATACTTTGCTTCCGAAGTACTTTCTGACTTCTGATGCCACCTGGTCCGCCAGGTTGTTTCTGCTGTCGTACATGGTGAGGAGCACACCCTCGATGGCGAGATCGGGATTCAGGTCCTGCTTGATGAGCTTGATGGTATTGGTAAGAGCGGACAGGCCTTCGAGGGCGTAATATTCGCACTGCACCGGGATAATGACTCCGTCGGCCGCGGTCAAGGCATTCACCGTAAGCAGGCCAAGGGACGGGGGGCAGTCGATGAGCACGTAATCATATTCATCCCTGAAGGGAGCGATCGCTTTCTTCAGCACCCGCTCGCGGGCGATCATCTGAATGAGCTCAACCTCGACGCCGACGAGATCGATCTTCGCCGGGACCACGTCGAGCCAGGGAAAATGCGTTGATTTCTTGATCTCCGGGATGGTCTTCCTGGAGGTAAAGAGGTCGTAGGTGCTGCCGGCGATGTCCTTTCGGTCGATCCCCATGCCGCTCGTGGAGTTTCCCTGGGGGTCCGAATCGATGAGGAGCACTTTTTTTTCAGCAGCAGCAAGCGACGCGGCGATGTTCACCGTGGTTGTTGTTTTGCCGACTCCGCCCTTCTGATTGGCGATTGCTATGACCTTGCCCATGCTCGTATGCTGCCCTCCGATAATTGGTTCAGAACCGGATCAATTTACCATAGGAGCATGACAAAAGGAAGAAAAAATTAGGAAACAGAGGCTTGCCGCGAATTGACAGGAATTTTTTCGATGGATATTCGCCGGATTCTTTCTAACAGCTCGTGAAAAGGGAGCGGAAGCGGCGGCAGTTTCGGTTACGACGTCCATCCCTTGTCCAATGTTCCACGTGGAACATCGAGAAAAAGGAACGGCAGGACGGATTTTCCGACCTGCCGCACGGAGGTTTCTTTAGTAGCATATATATGGAAGTTTTAAGCGCTCACTTCGTCTGCTTCCGGGCATTCTGCCTTGGTCCGGTTCCAGCAGGGACCGAGAATATCCTCAAGGTCCTCATCGGCGGTCGCAGCAATGGGCCGGATGCTGAAGTTCTTGACGAGAACGTCGAGCACATTCGGCGTTATAAAGGCCGGGAGCGTCGGGCCAAGGCGGATGTCCTTGATGCCGAGATGGAGCAGCGTCAGCAGGATCGCGACGGCCTTCTGCTCGTACCAGGACAGGACAAGCGACAGCGGCAGATCATTTACGCCGAGGTTGAAGGCCTTTGAGAGGGCAAGGGCGATCTGAATAGCGGAATAGGCATCATTGCACTGGCCGATGTCGAGCAGCCGGGGAATGCCGCCGATGTCCCCGAGGTTCTTGTCAAAGAACCGGAACTTGCCGCAGGCCAGGGTCAGGACCACGGTGTCTTTCGGGGCCTTTTCCACGAATTCGGTATAATAGTTCCTTCCCGGCTTGGCGCCGTCGCAGCCGCCGACGAGGAAGAAGTGGCGGATCTGGCCCTCTTTCACCGCATCGATCACCTTGTCTGCCACACCGAGCACGGAATTCCGTGCAAAACCTGCGAAGACCTCCTTGCCCGGTGCGTCCTCAGTAAAGCCGGGAAGCGCCAAAGCCCGTTCGATCACCGGCCTGAAGCTTCCATCTGCGATATGGGCGACATCGGGCCATCCAACAAGACCACAGGTAAAGAGATTGTCCTTATACGATGCCAGCGGTTTCTGGATGCAGTTCGTTGTCATAACGATCGCGCCGGGGAAGTGAGCGAACTCCTTGTGCTGGTTCTGCCAGGCGGTTCCGTAATGACCGTAGAAGTGCGGATATTTCTTGAGCGCCGGATAGCCGTGCGCAGGCAGCATCTCGCCGTGGGTGTAAACATTGATCCCCTTGCCTTCACTCTGCTTCAGAATTGCTTCGAGGTCCTTCAGATCATGTCCAGAAACGAGAATTGCCTTTCCTTTTTTCGATCCCAAGGGAACCTTTGTCGGCACCGGGTGACCGTAGGTTCCGGTATTGGCCGCATCGAGGATCTCCATTGTCTTGAGGTTCACCTCTCCGCATTTAAGCACGAGCGCGATCCATTCATTCAGGCCGAGATCAGTGCCGGTCATAGCTGCCAGGGCCTCGGCCATGAATGCATAAACCGAATCATCGGTTTTCCCGAGGATCTGGGCATGATCCGCGTAAGCCGCCACGCCCTTGAGACCGAACAGAAGAATGTCCTGGAGCGACTGGATGTCGGGGTTGATCATGGCATCAGGCACCCGCTCCCGGACCTCGCGGCCCTGCTTTGCCATTGCCTCAACGGTCGCAGCCGGTTAGTAGGAAGCGCTGCCGTGGGCGAAGTCCGTTCTGCCGCCTGCTGCTTTGACCTTTGCCTTCAGCCCCTCGCGGAGCTCGACGCTCTTCCGGATAAGCTTTTCGAACCGTTGGGGATCGAAGTCCACGTTCGTGAGCGTTGAAAAGAGCCCCTTGGTCAGGAAGAGATTGACTTCCTCGTCATTGACGCCGTGCCCCCTGCCTTCAACTGCAACGAGCGAAAGCCCTTTCAGAGAATAGATCAAGAGGTCCTGCAAAGCCGATAACTCCGGGTCCTTGCCGCACACCCCGATCTTGGTGCATCCTTTGCCGTTTGAAGCCTGTTCGCACTGATAACAAAACATTCCTGACCTCCTCGGTTAAATTAAGATGGCTGTTTCAATTGCCTTGTCGAGGCGCAGTATACGGGACGGGCAACAGGATGGTTATGACGCGCATCATATAGGGAGGCTTGTCTTAAAAATATTTTAATGAGGAAGGTTGCTTGCAGACGGCTGATTCCGAAGTCTATGAGAGAGGTGGGAAGAAATCAGGCTCCGTCGGAAGGCCCTCTGTCCGGCATCATGTTCCACGTGGAACATAGGGATTGGTGAATGATAAGGCTGGGAATGCAGGACGTGTGGGTTTATACCTGGCCCAGCTCGGTGCCGGCGGGGCTTACCCGAAGAGAGCCGAGGGAAATATGGCGAACATTGGATACGTCTTTGAGCGGGGTGATCACCCTGATGGAAAGTTCCTTTACATCGATGGTCCGCAGAATGCCGAGGCCGAGGCAAAGATTCCGGTCATCGTTCAGACCGACAAGCAGGTGGTCCAGCTCGGACATTTTGACAATCACGACATCGCGTACATTGTACTGGTCTTTGGCAGTATACAACTCTGCCTCGGCATAGTTGCCGTCAATGATGATGAACAGGCGGTCTGTGGACAGTTCGGCGTGGACCACGATGGCCTGAAGGATCTTCGAGAGCTTGTTGATGTCGCGGAACCCGAGACGTTCGCCGTTGCCCAGCCCGGTGCCATGGACGCCGACATCATAGAGCGAGATCTCATGAAAATCCGCGCCGCGGAAGTAGTCCTTGAAGCGCTGCTCCCGAGCGGCCTGTCTGGCTTCTCGGGTCAGCATCTTCGCATCAGGCGATACCGGGAGACGGCGGATCAGCAGGTTCGCGCGATGGGAGTGCGGAGCAAGCAGATGCTCGATCTCGGCCCCTCTCTGCAGGCCGACGACATAGCGCGGAGAGATCATGTCGATCTCATGGAAGTTGAGCTCCCGGGCCGCTCCCCCGCTTACGAGACCACAGGCATTAATGAGGATGAGGTCCGACTCGAGCGACCGCGCATAAGAGACCAGCTTCTGGAGTCCCGAGATCATTTCGAGGAGCCTGCCCACCGGGGAGGTGTTCCCGATAAAACTCATGGTCATCGGGTTCTTTCGCTTCAGCAGATCTGATGCGTCGGTAAAGGGTGTCAGGGAAAGAGCTGCCGGCGGACCGATATAAGGCCGCCCGGGATCAGCATCGATCCAGGCGACCCGCTTGTTGGTCCTGCAGGCGAGTCCTGCAAGGTAGAGGCAAAACGTCGTCTTGCCCGAGCCGGTCTCTCCTATTGCAAGCACCGGTCCGCCCTGGGCGTTGATTTCCGCAGCGCACTCGCGCCACTCCGTCGGTATTTTGAGTGTAGTCTCTGACATGATTGTCCTTGGCTGGAAAGCATCCTTCTGAGTGCCGGTACGGTACGCGACAACATCGCGTACCGTCTTAGTCTCTTCTTCGCAGAGCGATGGTCCGGGAAATACACTCCCTTCAGTTATCTATCCGGCTTTGCGAAAAATCCAGATCGACCTATTATTATCCGAATGGGGAAGAACAAGGTCGATCCTGCTCTCCCGTGACATTCCCGCTTCTGCCAGCTCTGCCTCGCTGATGGTCTCCTGCGGGCCCCGGCTCAATACCATCCGACCGCCGGGCTTAAGAAAAACAGAGCCTGCGGAAACCGCAGAGGACATGTCCGCAAATGCCCGGGCTGTTACGACATCGAAGGATGCATGGGTGGAGGCCTCAAGCTTTTCGAGCCGTATGTCCATGACCTCGAGCCCTGCTATCCTGAGGGTCCTCATGCAATGGCGCAGAAAGGAGGCCTTCTTCTTCACCGATTCGACGAGCGTGACGGCTATGCCGGGCCGGACGATCTTGATCACCAAAGCCGGAAAGCCTGCGCCCGATCCCATGTCCAGAAGCCTCAATCCCGGGGTCTCATCAAAGCCCTTCAGGTACGAGAGGGAGTCAAGGACATGTTTTATGATAATGTCCTGCTCGTCCCTGATGGCCGTAAGGTTGATCTTCCGGTTCCACTTTTTCAGCTCTGCCAGAAAGAGGAAAAGGGAGTTGATCTCCTCAAGCGATAGATCGATCCCGAGCTCGCGCGCGCCGTCAGAGAGCAGCTCCCTCTGGGGTCATCGCCTGGACTCCGTCGCTGTCGCAGCGCGCACGACAGGCCTTTTGTCCGGACCGGTCATGCCCGTCCCCTCTTCCGCTTATCGAGCGCGACCATGAGCAGGGATATGGCGGCCGGAGTGATGCCTGATATGCGCGATGCCTGACCGAGCGAAACCGGCTGCACCTGCTTCAGTTTCTGCTTCACCTCAGCGCCCAGACCGGTAATAGCATCATAGTCCATGTCTGCGGGCACACCTTTCTGCTCCATTGATGCAAACTGCTCCACCTGTTGGAGCTGACGCTGAATATATCCCTCGTACTTTACCTGGATCTCCACCTGCTCGGCAACTGCAGGAGCAAGCGTACTGTCTCCTGGACAGAGGGTATAGATGTGATGATATCCCACCTCTGGCCGCTTCAAAAGTTGATCAAGAGAAGTTTCTCCCACAAGAGGCGTAGAATCAGCTTTGATAAGGATGTCATTTATGCTTTGAGTCGGCTTAACCCAGGTTTTTTTCAGCCGTCCAATTTCACTCTCGATGTTTTGTTTCTTTTCAAGAAACTCATTATATATGTCTGAAGGCACAAGGCCGATTTCATGCCCCCGCGCGCGGAGCCGCAGATCGGCGTTGTCTTCGCGCAGAAGAAGCCGGTATTCGGCGCGGGAGGTGAACATACGATAAGGCTCATTCGTACCGCGCGTGACAAGATCATCGATCAACACACCGATGTAGGCCTCAGCACGGGAAAGAATGAGCGGGGACCGCTTCTGGATCTTAAGCGCGGCATTGATTCCGGCCATGAGTCCCTGGGCTGCAGCTTCCTCATAACCCGACGTACCATTGATCTGGCCCGCGAAATAAAGCCCGCGGACCTTCTTTGTTTCCAGTGTGTGCAGGATCTGTGTAGGCGGCGCGAAATCGTATTCTATGGCATAAGCCGGCCTCATGATCTCGACATCCTCAAGTCCGGCTATGGACCGGTATATCATGACCTGAACATCATAGGGAAGGCTTGTTGATACGCCGTTGGCGTAGTATTCCTCGGTATCAAGGCCCTCAGGCTCGAGAAACACCTGATGCCGGTCACGCTCTGAAAAACGTTTGACCTTGTCCTCTATAGAAGGACAATAGCGCGGCCCTATTCCTTTAATAACACCGGCATACAGTGGGGAGCGATCAAGGTTTTTTAAAATAAATTCATGGGTCGTCCGATTCGTATAAGTTAGAAAACAGGGCATTTGTGGGAGAGGGTGTAGATTCTCTGTAAAAGAGAAGAATGGCGCCGGATCGTCTCCCTGCTGCGGCTTCATTTTTGAAAAATCGATGGTCCGGCCGTTCAAGCGTGCCGGTGTACCGGTCTTGAGCCTGCTGATTTCAAACCCGAGTTCGCGCAAACAGTCCGAAAGGCCGACAGAGGGGAACTCCCCTGCCCTGCCTGACGGATAATTCACCAGTCCGATATGAATGAGACCCTTCAGGAACGTTCCGGTCGTAATGATCACCGATGAAGACAGGTACTGGACGCCGATGTTCGTTTCCACGCCGACAACACTGCCGTCCTCAATCAGGAGCCGTTCGACCAGACCCTGTTTGACGTCAAGGCGATTCTGCTTCTCGACCGACTCTTTCATCGCGAGGCGATACCGCTGTTTGTCCGCCTGGGCGCGCGTGCCGTGTACTGCAGGCCCTTTGCTCCTGTTCAGAATGCGGAACTGGATTCCGGTGCGGTCAATGATCCGTGCCATCTCGCCGCCGAGTGCATCGATCTCCTTTACGAGATGTCCCTTGGCCAGGCCGCCGATCGCCGGGTTGCAGGACATGAGCGCGATGCTGTCGAGGTTCATCGTGAGCATGAGCGTGTCGCATCCCATGCGCGCGGCTGCGAGAGCAGCCTCACAACCGGCATGTCCTGCGCCGATAACGATTATGTCGTAGTTTCCAGAAGAAGACATAGTTGATAAAACGTATACATCAATTCAACTTACCTTGATCAGCCGTTCCCTATGGCAGACGGCTATTTGCCGATGCAAAAATCGCTGAATATCCGCTCGAGAATGTCTTCCGTATGCGTTGCGCCGGTAATGAGACCCAGGCTGTCGAGCGCTCCGCGCAGATCCACGGCTACAAACTCCGGCGAAAGGCTGCTTTCGACCGACGCGAGGGCCGACTGCAGGCTGTCACGGGTCTTTTGCAGCGCTGTCCTGTGGCGCTGGTTCACGGCCCAGGCATGGGCCGGCGATTTTACAGCGCCTGTATGAACCTTGTCGGCGATCGCCTTCTTGAGGTCGTCAAGTCCATCGTTCCTGCGGCAGGATACCGAGACCCGGGTATCGGGCCAATCGATGCCTTCGAGCTGCCGGTCAAGGTCGGATTTATTGATGACCGCGATGGTGCTTCTCCCTTTCACCTCGTGGAGCACACGCCGGTCGTCAGCGGTCAGCGGCATTGATCCGTCGAGAACGACCAGAACAATGTCCGCTGAAGCGATTGCCGCCAGGCTCCTGCGGACCCCCTCCTGCTCTACAATATCATGGGAGTGCCTGATGCCTGCCGTGTCGAGGATGCGGAGTGGAATGCCGGAAACATTCACGTATTCCTCAAGCACGTCACGGGTCGTACCCGGCACCTCGGTGACGATTGCCCGGTCCTGTTTGAGCAGCGCGTTCAGGAGCGAGGATTTTCCCACGTTCGGTCTGCCCACGATGGCGGCGGCAAAGCCGCTGCGGAGAATCCTTCCGTAATTGTATCCCGCAAGCAGATCGTCAATGCCGGAAACGACCCCCCTTATGAGCTCGGCAAGCGGCCTGCCTGATTCGGTCTCTATATCTTCCTCGGGAAAATCGATGCCCGCCTCGACCGATACGATGATTGACAGGAGGCGCTCACGGAGCGTCGATACCTCCGCCGAGAGACCGCCGCGGAGCTGCTCGTTCGCCGCCCTGAGGCACAGGTCGGTCCGGGCCCTGATGGTGTCCATCACCGCCTCGGCCTGAGCAAGGTCTATTCTTCCGTTCAGAAAAGCGCGGCGTGTGAATTCGCCGGGCTCTGCCTGCCGCGCGCCTGTCCTGATGAGCAATTCCATGGTCCGCCGAAGCGGCATCATGCCGCCGTGGCAGTTGAACTCAACAACATCTTCTCGCGTGTAGGTAGCCGGCGCGCGCATGACGCTGACCAATGCCTCGTCGATCACTTCTCCCGTACCGGGATCAACAACGTGGCCGTAATGGAGCGTGTGGCTCGCTGCGTCTGCGATCACCTTGTCCCGCTGCGGTTTGAACAGAACCGCAGCCAGTGCAATGGCCTGCCGGCCGCTCAAACGAATGATGCCGATGCCGCCGTCGCCCGGCGGCGTGGAGACCGCGCAGATGGTGTCCTGTTCAATCATGGGCTATATTACCACAAACAGTGAAGCCCGAAAAAGGATTTTGTGACAGTGTGCTTGCGTTTTTTGAAAAAAAAACAGCGGGGCTCTCATCTTTGATGATTGTGAGAGTGCGTGCGGTCGCAGCGAAGACGGAAGCTTGATGGTGTAAAAAGATCTGGTCTGAGTATTTGGTCGCGCTGATGTAACTTTTACGTTGCGAAGCGAACAGCTTTTTAAACACAGTCTTAAGTATCAGGTTAACTAAGGTACCCTTTGCGGTGAAATAGTTCAGCAGGTCGCCACATACGCTGCACGTGCCGCGAGAAATATCTACCTACGCTGAATTCGTCTCTTGGTGAGGGTTCCCTGGTCATACTATGGCATGATTCTTTTTCAGCGATATCACTGCATCTCCCGGAAGGTTAATACGCATATTCAAAGCGCGGATCAACACCGGAAGCATCAGGCAAAGGAACAAAAGATCGGAGGGCTGGTCAGGCAACGCGCAAGCGGTTCGGCAGGGTCTGCGAATGCTGCTCTCTGAGAGACATTGCTGCTGCGAGGGATTTGAGCTTTTTTGCCTCCATGACCGATGAAGGCGCATGGGCTTCAATGAAATCGAGCTCCATCATGATCCGGGCATAGAGGTTGTCGCTTTTCTCGATGAATTCCCTGGTCATGCCGAGACGCGCGATCTCCACCCACAGCCGGCTCTTTTCCACCAAATCAGACACGCAGTGGACCAGCTCGAGTTTATCAGCGGAAAGGTGATCAACCATAGGCACAAGTCTACCAGCGGATGCGCCATCTGTCAAATGGCGGGGAAAGGGAAAACAACTGCATCAGAAAGCACATTTATGATAAAATACAACCATCCTTCTCATACTGCCATGGAAACAAAAGAACTGAAGAAGTTGACGGAGCAATACGGCCTGGACCAGTTGGAAGCGTGCATTCAGGAACAGCTCGCCAGGGGCGAGAATGCCTGCGGGGTGGTTGCCGAACAGAACGCTGTCATCGAGGCCCTGAGCAAGGCAGAGGTGGTGCGCGAGATCATGGACCAGGGCATGTCCTTTCCCGACGCACTACGGGAGCTCGGCAAAAGAATCCGTGCTGTTTACGGGAAGGACGAATGATCTCCGGGCCTCAGACAGGAACTCGATCCGTCTTCGCCCAGTGCCGGGGCATATGCATTCATAACGCATCGTCGTGTCATTATCGATAAAGGATGATATCATGAACAACAGATCGCTTTGGGAACGATACAAAAAATACCTGTGCGAATGTCCTTCCATCGGACTGGCGCTCGACATCAGCCGGATGGGGCTTTCTGATGAATACCTGTCAGGGATGGAGCCCGCAATCAGACAGGCGTACGACGCTATGGAGGCTCTTGAGTCCGGCGCCATTGCAAATCCCGATGAGAGCCGCATGGTCGGCCACTACTGGCTGCGAAACCCGGAGCGGGCGCCCGACCCGGAGCTGCGACGACTGATCATCGACACGGTCCGGAAGGTCGGCGATTTTGCCGCTGCCGTACATGCGGGGAAAATTGGTCCGCGGCCGGGAGGCCGCTTCACACGATTTTTGAGCATCGGCATAGGCGGTTCGGCCCTCGGTCCGCAGTTCATCGCCGACGCGCTGGGGTCGGTATCCGACAAGATGGAGCCGCTGTTCCTTGATAATACGGACCCGGACGGGATGCGCCGCGTTCTGGCGCGCATCGGGAGCGGCCTCGATGAAACGCTCACCATCGTGATCTCGAAAAGCGGGGGCACCACGGAAACCCGGAACGGGATGCTCGAGGTCGCCGCTGCGTATCGCAGCGCAGGCCTTTCATTCGAGAAGCATGCGGTGGCCGTGACCGGAGCGGGAAGCAAACTCGACGTTGCGGCGGAGAAGGGCGGATGGCTTGCCAGATTCCCCATGTGGGACTGGGTCGGCGGGAGAACTTCCGCGACCTCGGCCGTAGGGCTCCTGCCTGCCGCTCTTCAGGGGCTGGACATCGAAGGACTCCTGAAAGGCGCAGCAGGGTGTGATGAGATCACCCGGAGCAGGAAAACCCTCGGCAATCCCGCGGCGCTTCTGGCGCTTTCCTGGCACTGCGCCGGCGGAGGCGCAGGACGGAAGGATATGGTGATTTTGCCGTACAAGGACCGGCTTGTGCTGTTCCCCAAGTATCTGCAGCAGCTGGTGATGGAATCCCTCGGAAAAGAAAAGGACCTCGATGGAAAGACGGTGCATCAGGGGATCGCGGTCTACGGCAACAAGGGCACAACCGACCAGCATGCCTATGTCCAGCAGCTGCGGGACGGACTGAACAACTTCTTTGCGACCTTCATCGAGATCCTGAAGGACCAGAATGTGCCGTCGATCGAAGTGGAGCCGGACGTGACGAGCGGAGATTACCTGAGCAGTTATCTCCACGGGACCCGGAATGCGCTGTATGAAAAGGGGCGCACATCGATTACGATTACCTTGAACGGGCTCGACGCGTCCTCGATCGGTGCGCTGATCGCGCTTTATGAACGGGCCGTCGGATTCTATGCAACGCTGGTGAATATCAATGCCTATCATCAGCCCGGCGTGGAAGCAGGCAAGACGATGGCCGGCGCCGTCATCAAGCTTCAGGGCGAGGTCCTTGCCTATCTGCGCAGGAACGCCGGGACCGCCTTTTCCGCAGATGCAATCGCACGCGCCGTTAACGCCGAAGAGGCTGTGGAATCGGTGTACAAGATCCTCGAGCACGCGGCCGCGAACGAAGACCACAAGGTGAAAAAGCGGGCGGCCGTTCCCTCTGTGGATTCCACGTATATGATATGACGCGGCAGGTGAAGGCCTACCGGACACAGTGGCCTTCACGGGCGGAATGTCACATCGCACTTGACCGAACGCCTGCAGTTCAGTAAGATAGCTTCAGCGATCATGTTTCTGTCCGAGAATCCTGCCTCGCTTCCCAGCTGGCAGTCATAGTAAAGGTCTCGAAAAATAAACTAAGAACAATATGCAAGAAAAGGATCATGTACGCCGGCGTCCCCGCGTGCGCGTTCTTTTTTATATGAGGCCCCGATGACAGCGGCTAAGATCGCACCTGGCACAGCATGTTACCCTCTATACCATTACTTGTGAGATGATGAACGATAAACACATATTCGGCCTGCGTTTCGGATCAGGCGACGACCTTTTGCCCTCGCCGGAGGACATCCGTATCTTCCTCGAAAGCCCGAAAAAAGAGGGCCGGCCGGAGAAGCATGGCGAAGACCTGGCGCCTTATGCAAAACAGCTCGATACTATCCTGACCTTTGAAGGCCCGGAGCGGTTCGGCGTCGTCGGCAAAGGCTTTTCGGAGAGGGCCTGCCTGAGCGTGTTGAGCCACACCTGTTTCTTCAGCCCCGGACTCAAAACGGCCGTGGAGCAGTATTTGTATCATCTTCATACCTTTCTCAGTCTCGATCTCAGGAAGCCCGAGGTGTTCATCAAGTCCGCTGAGGAAGAGCTGGCCGCGTTGAAAGCGGGCGCTCGACAGACGGAGCGGGCGATCAGGCTTCGTGACATGGTCGATGAGCGGAAAACGCTTCTGGTCAAGCTCAAGCGACAGCGGCAGGTCCTGGCGGACGAGCTTGAACGCATCGCGTTCTATGTCCGGGACAATCTTGTCAAGATCGAGCAGCTCTGTGAGACGGCGAAGGCCGTTCTTTCGGACGTCGAAAAAACACGGGAAGAAGAGCAGCAGCAGATCGACGAAATCAAGGCGTCGTTCAAAGAGGACCTCAGGAATGCGCTGCACCAGGGGCAGATCACGAAAAAAGACCTCGAAAAGGCAAAGCACGACGTCGATATCCTTTCCCAGGAGATCGCCGAGGTCTTTCGTGAAGACACCCGCGCCCTGAGCCGGCTTTACGGCGCCGTCTATGACCACAGCAGCAAGTTTGCAGGCGGGATCGGGGAATGTCTGGCCGCGATCTCGGGGAAAAAAGACAGGACCCATGACGAAGAAAAGAAGGCTTTTACCAGGATCGAGCAGCTTCTCATTTCGCTGCTCACGGACCATCAATTCGAGCTGCAGTTGCAGGATGTCCGCAGCAAAACAAAGCACCGGACCCTCCTTCTGGAAAGACGACAGATACTGTTCGAGTTGGTCCATAAGCGGCTGAAAAAGGAGCGACGGGCCTGGGAGGAAAGGCGGACAGGGGAAGACCGGCGGCAATTCAACGATCCGGATTACGACGGTCCCGAGCGGCGAAGCGGCAAAGAGCGGAGGACCGGAGGTCACAGACGACGCTCCTGACCGGCAGTCTCTTTCTCGTGCGGGAATTTCGGCGATCAATTCCGAACGGGGGAAATCATGGAACCAGCGCTGAAAACGAGATTTCTGGAGCAGTGGAGCAGGTACTTCGGCGATGCGGAACTGCCCATCGCCTTTTACTATGCAGGCAGGCATGACGGTACCGCGAAGGTTCCGCCGCCCTCCGGTCACCAGTGCATGATCGGCGTGCTGGCGACCGTCCGGAAAGGAAAACCGCTTTCCTTGATGTTGACTCGATCGGGTGCGGCGGAGGAAAGCGGTATGCGGGGTTCAGCGACGAGACCGGCCCCACGTTTGAATATTTTCTGTCCTGCGGCATTCCCGGCAAGCTCGAAGGCGAGCGCTACAAGAAATCTCCCGAGATCGTCAGGGAGATGATGCGGATGGCGCCGAAGTTCAAGGCGCCCGCACCCCTCATTGTTTTCAAACGGTTCGATGCGCTCGAAACAGCAGACGAACCTGAAGCCGTGGTTTTTTTCGCAGCACCGGACGTTCTGTCCGGCCTCTTCACCCTGGCCAATTACGGCGAAGCAGAGCCCAATGGTGTTTTCTGCCCCTTTTCAGCAGGCTGCGGCTCGATGGTTTTGTATCCCTGTCTGGAGAAGAGCGCCGCCCGCCCCCGCGCCGTGATCGGCATGTTCGATATCTCCGCCCGGCCCTTTGTTCCGAAAGAAACGCTGACCTTCGCCGTACCCATGAATAAATTCAGACGCATGGTCGCCAACATGGAAGAGAGTTTCCTGATCACCCGGTCCTGGGACCGGGTGAAGAAGAGGATCAAGGAAAGCTGACACGATAAACCCGCCCTGATCAGCCCTCGCCCTTTTGACCCACGAAGTGGTCCTTCTTGTCCCTGAACAGAACATTGAACGTGGTGAGTGAGCCGTAGATCCGGGTGATGTACTGCTGCAGATCGACCTTTTCGGCGTCGGTCAGGACCTTGTGCCCGTTGATCTGCGCCTCCATGACCCGCAGGCGGTCGCGGACCATGACGATTTTGTGAAAGAAGGTCTCGATGGGAACGCTCTTGGACGCGGTGCCCGCATCACCCGGCTTCAGGATCATCTCGCCTCCCTGCCAGCGGCTGCCGAGCGCAATCTCCGGCGCCTCCTCGCGATTGAGCTCGAAGACCGCGAGCCGTACCATGTCATAGGCCGTTGTCTCGGCTTCGGACAGGAGCTGCAGCTCGTCGTCAGTCACTACTGCCTCCTTGCCGAGACGCGGGAAAAGGACCGTACAATCGCCGCCCGTGCAGCCGGCAACCTTCCCGATTCCATGCTGTTCATGTCGCACCAGATCATTCCGTGAAAAATCAGCCATAGTCTCCTCCTTGGGAGCATCATGCATAGCGCATGGTGTAAAGCGGCGTTCTGTGTTCCTGCCGCTCCGCTCTCCACTCTGCGCCATGCTCTCCGCAGTTATTATGATGTAGCCCGCACCAGGCCGTCAATTGTTCTGAAACAGCGTTCGATGTCCTCTTCGCTCGTGTAGAAATGGGGTGAAAGCCGCAGGCCTCCTGCCCGAACGTTCACCATGATCCCCTTTTCCCGCAGCGCGTCGCGCAGGGAAAAAGGATCGAAGGACCCGCGTATGGTGACGATCCCTCCACGCGCTTTCCGGTTTTCGGGGGTGAGCACGGAATAGCCGCGCCCCTTCGCCTTTTCAATGATGCTGTCGCCAAGATCGAGCACGCGCTGTTCTATGCGCTCGATGCCCGCTTCGTGCAGGAGGTCCACCGCAGCCCTGAGACCGAAGATGCCGAGAAGATTGAGCGACCCCTCTTCGAACCGAAGGGCGTCTTTTTTTAACTGAAGGTCCGGTCGCTCGAAATCCATATCCCGCTGAACGCTCTTCCAGCCCACCAGGGGCGGATTGAGGGAAGAAGCCAGTTCCTTTCGGCAGTCAGAATACGCCTATGCCTTCCGGCCCGAGGAGCCACTTGTGCGCGTCGGCTGAAAGGAAATCGATACCGCAGTCCTTTACATCCAGGGGAAGGACCCCAAGACTCTGGATCGCGTCGACGCAGAACAGGACGCCCCTGCCGCGGCACAGGTTCGACACTGCCTTGAGGTCGGATCTGAAACCGTTCGTGAACTGCACCGAGCTGAGGGAGAGCAACCGCGTCCTCTTGTCGATCAGCCGTTCGATGTCATCCAGCACGATCCTGCCCTCCCGGGACGGGATGATGCGCGTTCCGACGCCTTTTCTGCCGAGGTTCTGCCAGGGATATATATTGGAAGGAAACTCCTTCTCGTAGATAAGTACGTTGTCCCCTCTTTTCCACTCCAGGCCTTCGGCAACGAGCGAAAGGCCGTGAGAGGTGCTCCTCACAAAGGCGATCTCATCCGGCCGGGCGTTCAGAAGAGCGGCACAGGCCTGCCTTGCATCCATGATCCGTCTTGCCCAGACAGGGTAATGGAACGCACCGCCTTCAAGGGATTCAGCGAGAAACGAGGTGACGGCGTCCTTCACGCGGTTGGAAAGCGGAGCTACTCCCGCGTGGTCGAGATAGGCATACTTCTCTGTTATCGGAAATTCTCTGCGATAGGACTCTAAATTGTTCGTGGTCATGCCCTGCTCCGTATGAATTTGCGGGATATGGACGTCTGCTGCCGCCTTACAGCATTTTTTCGAATCAGCGCCATCTTCTCGGTCCGCGACAGCTGTTTCAGCGCGTATTCCTGCTTCAAGGCGCTGGAGCGGTTGATGCAGCGCTTTTTATAGAGAAGCCTGACAGGCAGCCTGCTTCTTGTATACCGCGACGCAGTGCCTGCGTTGTGCCGGTTTAAGCGGCCCGGCAGATCGTTGGTGATTCCAGTGTAAAGCGTCTCGTCGCAGCATACCACAATATAGAGATACCACGTCTTCTTTCCTCTTTTGACTGACGAAGCGCCCATAACGGATTGTAGCCGAGACCGTCTGCCTTGGCAAGGGTATTTGGACGGCCCCTGTTGCATAAGAACGGCCCGCCGTGTTATAGTAATCTACCATGAAGAGTCTGCACGACATTGTCCTGCCTGTGCTGGGCGAGATCCGGGCCGGCAAAAGGACGATTGAAGTAAGCGAACTGTGGGGGGCCTCCAAGGCCCTCTTTTTATTGGGCCTCGCTCGTGAAGCAGGAGCTTCTCTCCTGGTGGTCACGGCGACGGAAGAGGCAGCAGAAACGCTTGTCGAGGACCTGAAGTTCTTTCGAACGGCACTTCCGATGAACGAGATCGAAAAGCCTCTTGAAGCAACCCTGTTCCCGTCCTGGGGCCTGCTTCCTTTCGAGGCCGACTCGCCCGACAGCATTACCGTGGGCGAGCGGATGCGCGTCCTGTACAACCTGATCACCACTACAGCAGGCATCCTTGTTGCGCCGGTCCCGTCGCTCATGCAAAAGCTTCCTCCCTGGGAGCTCTTCGCCGAAGCGGTAAAGACCATCACCAAGGCCTCTGCCATTGCCCCTGACGAGCTCGTTGCGTCGCTTGTTGCTACGGGGTACGAGTCCGCCTCCCTGGTCACGCGCGTGGGCGAGTTCAGCAGGCGGGGAGACATCGTCGATTTCTTTTCGCCCCTCCATGAACAACCGGTGCGCATGGAGTTCTTCGGGGACACCCTCGAATCCCTGCGCGCATTCGATGTGGAAACGCAGCGCTCGCTTGCGGAGATCGGGGAAGCAGTGGTGCTGCCCGTGAGAGAGCTTATCATCGACGCAAAGGGAGCTGAACGTTTCGGCAGCGCGGTCAACGATGAAGCGCTGATCGACCAGGTCAAGCAGGGGATGCTACCGCCGGGAGGCGAATGCCTGGCCCCGTTCTTCTACGATATGGACCCTCTGTTCGCCTATGTGCCCCGGAACAGTTTCGCTGTCCTGCTCGAGCCTGATGAGATCACGGGCGCCCTTCAAGAGCTCTCTCTGAAGATCAACCAGGGCAGGGAGGAGGAGGTTGGAGAAGGTCGAACGCTGCCCGAAGCCGCGGCGCTGTATCTGGAAGACGAAAGCATCGCAGCAGCGCTCGCGGGCCACCCGGCAATCAATCTCCGCCTGCTCGAAACAGGGGCAGGGGCCCTTCGCATGGACACCAAGTCCGCCTCGTGGCTCAGTGTGCGCCTGACCAAGCCGATCGGCAAGGAAACTCCCGAGGCCGGCCGCGAACCGGCAGAAGGATCGATGGCGGGCCTCGTGGAAAAGCTGAGGCGGCTCCGCGACTTTAACCGCGTTGCGATCGTCTGCGGCACCGGGGAGGCGGCAGCGCGCGTCAAAAAACAGTTTTTGGAGTACGGCCTCGGCGCGGCGCTCGCCCCGATGCTGACGGAACAGGACACCGGGCCCTGGCCCATTACGCTCTCCGTCGGCAGGGTCTCGGAGGGGTTCGCGTGGCAGGAGCTCGGGCTCATTATCATCACCGAAGAGGAGATCTTCGGCAGGAAGGTCCATCGTCCCGCGGCTGCAAGGTCCAAGGTATCGCCGTTCCTTTCCACATTCAAGGAACTGAAGCCCGGCGATTTCGTGGTCCATACGGACTACGGCGTGGGCGAGTACCAGGGCCTGACGCATATCAGCCTCGACGGGTTCGAGACGGACTTTCTCACGCTCCGCTACGAGCCTGATGCAAAGCTCCACGTTCCGCTCTACAGTCTCGACAAGGTGCAGAAATACATCGGCGTCGAGGGATCGGCGCCCAAGCTTGACCGTCTCGGCGCGCCGGCCTGGGCGCGGACCAAGGAAAAGGTCAAGAAGGACATTCTCGCCATGGCGCAGGAGCTCGTGGCCATCTATGCCGCACGCGAGGCCCAGCACCGCGCCTCCTTCTCTCCTCCCGACAATCTTTACCGGGAGTTCGAGGGCGCCTTTCCCTATGAAGAAACGCCGGACCAGCAGCGGGCGATCGACGATGTCCTGGCGGACATGCAGCGGCCGAGGCCTATGGACCGCCTCGTGTGCGGCGACGTGGGATACGGTAAGACGGAGGTCGCGCTCCGGGCCGCGTTCAAGGCCGTCGAGGACGGCATGCAGGCGGCGGTGCTCGTGCCCACCACGCTGCTTGCCGATCAGCACCACCGGACCTTCTCCCAGCGGCTCTCATCGTTCTCGGTCCGCGTGGAGATGCTGTCCCGCTTTCGCACCCGCGCCGAGCAGCAGGACACGCTCAAGGGCCTGAAGAGCGGCACGGTCGACATCGTGATCGGCACGCACCGTCTGCTGCAGAAGGACGTGGTCTTCAAAAACCTCGGTCTGCTCGTCGTGGACGAGGAGCACAAGTTCGGCGTGAAGCACAAGGAGCGGATCAAGGAGATGATGAAGCTCGTGGACGTGCTCACGCTCACCGCCACGCCCATTCCGCGCACGCTGCACATGTCCCTCGCCGGGATCCGCGATCTTTCGATCATCGAGACGCCGCCGCTGGATCGGCAGGCCATCCAGGTCGTCCTCGCGCGTTTCGGCAAACGGGTCATCCGCGAAGCGATCATGCACGAGATCGGACGGGGCGGCCGCGTCTTTTTCGTGCACAACCGCGTCCAGGGAATCGAGCGGATGGCGGATTTCGTCCGGAACCTGGTGCCCGAGGCGAAAATCGGCATCGGCCACGGACAGCTCCCCGAGCACGAGATCGAGGATGTCATGACGAAGTTCATCGCCGGCGAACTGAACGTGCTCGTAACCACGACGATCATCGAATCGGGCATCGACATCCCCGAGGCGAACACCATCATCATCAACAGGGCGGACCGCTTCGGGCTGGCCGACCTGTACCAGATCAAGGGACGCGTCGGCAGGAGCCGCGAGAAAGCCTATGCGTACCTGCTTACGCCGGCGGACGAGCTCCTGTCGGAAACGGCGCGCAAGCGGCTCCGGGCGATCCAGGAGCTGTCGGAGCTGGGAGCGGGTTTCCGCGTCGCGGCCCAGGACCTGGAAACGCGCGGGGCGGGGAACCTGCTGGGCAAACAGCAGTCCGGCCATATCGCGGCCGTAGGTATCGACCTGTACACGCAGATGATGGAAGATGCCATGGCGCAAATGCGCGGTGAAGATCTCGCGCCGGAAGCGGATACGCAGATCAACATGCGCGCGTCGGCCTTCATTCCCGAGGACTACATCGGCGATGTGAGCATGCGGCTTGCGGCATATAAGGAGATCTCAAGCGCATCGAATGAAGCGGAGCTGCAGGACATCGGCGCCGGCTTGCGCGACCGGTACGGCGAGCTGCCGGAAGCCACGGCCAACCTTTTCGAGATCATGAGCATCAAGCTCATCGCGCGGAAATCGGGCGTGTCCCGCGTCGACGCGGGCGCGGAGAGCCTTACGATCACGTTCAGCGAACAGGCAAACATTTCACCGGAGCGCGTGATGAACATTCTGAAAAAAAGCAAGGGCAGGATCCGGCTGATCCCGGAATTCACGCTTCGCGTCGCGCTGGCCGACGAGTCGCTTCGGACCGCGTCGGAAGCGGTTAAAAAGTGCTTGCAGGAACTTTCCTAGTGTGTTATAAACGACTTCTATGCTGTTGTTCGGCAGTTCATGCACCTAATCCAAAAGATGCAACGTTAACCGGAGGAATCAATTACCATGATGAAGCGTAAACTGGCTGCAGGCATTTCGATATTGGCGATCACCACGGCCCTGGCGGGCTGCAATAAGGCATCCGACGGTCCTGTTCTGGCCCGGGTGAACAGGACAACGATCACGGTCGGCGATTTCAAGAAGCAGCTCGAGGATCTGGCGCCCCAGATGCAGCAGGCGGTGGTGTCCGACCCCAAGGCGCGGAAGGAGTTCCTGGAGGATCTGATCGGGATCGAGCTGGTGCTTCAGGAAGCCAAGCGGCAGGGTATCGACAAGGACGGCGAATACCGGAAGCGGCAGGAAACGCTCAAAAAGGAAATGGAGCGCAGGCTGCAGGAAGACGCCAAGAACGAATTGTTCAACACCGTCCTGAAGAAGGAGATCGGCGAGAAGCTCGGCAAGATAGCGGCGCCGACGGACCAGGAAGTTCGCGAATACTACGCCAAGAACAAGGACAAGATAAAGGCCGCAGCGGGCAAGGAAGTCAGCCTGAAAGAGATCGAGCCGCAGCTGAAGATGCGGATGATGCAGGAGCGAAGGAGAGATCTCTACGTTGAATATGCCAACGGCCTGAAAGCCAAGGCCAAGGTATCGGTGGACGACAAGGCCCTGAACGATGCGGCGGCAACGCTTGCCCAGCAGCCGAAGGAACTGGATCTTTCGAACATCAAGGTGCAGCCCGCTCCGAAAAAAGAGGAAGCCAGGAAGTAAGCCCCCGCAGAGAGCAGCATATGAAGACAATCCCACTTGAACGACTACTGGCCCCGGCACTGTTGCTGGGGCTTGTATTTTTTGGATGCAAGAGCAGGACGGAGGTCGAGGAAAAAGCCGCTCCGCCGCCCGCGGCCGTGGTCTCTGCCGATGTCAGGGTCGTTGCCACGGTGAACGGAGACCCGATCACGCTCGCCGAGTTTCTGGAGCGGTTCAACCGCGCGGGATTCAAGCCGGACCGCGAAGTCGAGCTCGAGGTCCGGGAGGAGTTCCTCAACCGGCTCATCGAGAGGAAGATGATGCTGCGCGAGGCCCAGCGCAGACGCATCAAAGTCGGCCTGCCCGAAATCAACAAGCGGATCGCCGCCATCACGGAAGAGAACGGCAAGGATGTAAAGGAGTTCCTGGCCAGCCAGGGCATCGATTTCGAAAAGTGGAAGTCCGATGTCTGGGAGGACATGATGGTCGAGCGGCTCCTTGCGCGCGACGTGAACCGGCAAATTTCCGTGTCGCCGCCGGACGTTAAGCGCTATTATCAAACCCACCAGGAAGAATTCGACAGGCCGGAGCAGGTGCATGTGCGCCAGATCGTCGTTGCCACCGAGGAGGAAGCCCGGAAACTTCTGGCGCAGCTCCAGAACGACAGCGCCGACTTTGCCGCGCTCGCCCGGGCCAGGTCCACGGCGCCCGAGGCGGAACAGGGAGGCGATCTCGGCTATTTTGCACGGGGAGACATGCCGGCGGAGTTCAACATCGTGTTCAGCCTTCCGAAGGGCGGATTGAGCGGTGTCGTTAAGAGCCCGTACGGATTTCATATCTTCAAGCTCGAGGGCAAGCGGAACGCGGGAAGGACAAGTCTGGACGACGCCTACAAAGACATTGCAGAAAAGCTCCGCAGAGTGAAAGAGGACGAGCGGTATAAGAGCTGGCTCAAGGAACTCCGGTCCCGCACGAAATTCGAGGTGAATTACCAGGCGTTGAAGACGCAGCCGTAAGGCCTACCGGGGAGTACTGGCGGTCGTGGTCGTGACAGGTTCTGGGTGCGCCAGCATGATCGCACCTCGGCCGTTCTCGATTGTGAGGGCGGTCTTGAACCGGGCCGAGGCCGCGTTGACGCTCTCCAGAACCGCATCCGCGTCCCGCCCCTTTGGCGGGCGGGGTCGGTATTTGACCCGGTAATTATTTACGTCCAGGGGGATGGCTTCGACCCGCATGAGATCCTTGCCCTGAAAGGTCAAAAGGAGTATCATGCTGGTGTTTGTGCGATTGCTCTCGGACCCGAACACGAAATTACCGAGGCTGTAGGCGATGAGGTGTCCCTTGTATACCTCGAGTTCCTGCAGGACATGGGGATGGTGGCCCAGCACAAGGTCGGCGCCCCAGTTGATGGCCTGGCGGCCGAGTTCGATCTGATAATCCTTGGCCGCGGTCATGAGCTCGGCGCCCCAGTGGAATGAAACGATGACGAGGTCGGCCAGCGGCCGCACCTTTTCGATGTCAGCCTTTACGTATTCCGCATATCCCGGCGCGGTGCCGGGCCGGCCGGCTGATGCGAAGAATTCGAGCGGGAAGGTGAGGGAATAGGCGAGGAACGCAAGTGTCTTTCCCTTTATTTTCACGACGGCCGGCGAACGGGCGTCATCGAGGTTCATGCCGGCGCCGGTAAAGAGGATGTCGCTCTCGCCCAGCGTCGCGAGCGTGTCCTGGAGCGCCAGGGGGCCGAAGTCCATGGCATGGTTGTTTGCCAGCGTGACCACGCGGAACCCGGCGCTTTTGAGCGCCTCGGCGGCGACGGGACCGGCGCGGAGCGTGAATTTCTTGTTCTCCACTGCTGTGCCGCGGAGGGAGATGGGGGATTCCAGGTTGCCGACCAGTACATCTGCCTTTCCGAGGAAGGGCATCACATCGGAAAAGGGGTAGGCGGGACCGAACTCCTTGAGAAACGGCTCGGCCCTTCCGCCGAGCATGAGGTCCCCAACTGCTGCGACGGTGATTTCCTCCCCGGCCGGCGGGTCGGATGCGGCAGCCGCAGGAGCGGAATCGGCAAGAACAGCGATAAGCAGCGCAGGGATAAGCAGTGGGAAAAGCTTTTTCATAATAAGAACAAAAGAATAATAGTAAACTTAACGCCAAAAGGCAACAGAAAAGAACAGGAACAGCGGAGCCGAGGTATGAACAGTATGAAACGAAAGACGGTCCTGGCCAGCATTCTTATGATGGCCCTCATTCATGTAGGTACGGTGCAGGGAACTGCTGCGGCGTCCGTGGTCGTCGACCGCGTTGTCGCGGTGGTGAACGACGACATCATAACCTTAAGCGACCTGCAGCGCGAAGAGACGCAGAAGAAGAACGAGAGCAAGGACATCAAAACCGATGAGCGGACGGTCCTCGAAGACATGATCGACCGGAAGCTCCAGATGGCCGCCGCGAAAAAGGCCGGTATGGACGTGACCGACAAGGAGCTGACCGATGCCGTCGCCGACATCATGAAGCGCAACTCATTTGATACGAAGAAGTTCGAGACCGCGCTCGCCAAGGAGGGACTTTCCCTCGACCAGTACAAACAGGAACTTCGTGAGCAGATGACGCTCTCGCGCATGTTCAACAAGTACGTGCGGTCCGGCGTCGTGGTGGACGAAGCTGAGGTCCGCTCGTACTATGACCGCAATCGCGCATCCTATGCCCTTCCCGAAGAGGTCCGGCTGAGGCAGATCTATCTTTCCCTCCCGGACAACGCTACGCCGGCCCAGACCGCTGCGGTAAAGGCGGCAGCCCAGGCGGCTTACGAACGCGCCTGCAAAGGCGAGGATTTCCTCCGCCTCGTGCATGAGAGTTCGTTCGGTTCGACCGCATCGGATGACGGCGACCTCGGCTTCATGAAGCGGGAGCACATGCTTGCCGAGATCCAGGAGGCTGCGCGGCCCCTTAAAGTCGGGGAGATTTCAAAGCCTTTCCTCTGCTCCGGCGGCTACCATATCATCAGGCTCGAGGAAATCCGCACACCGGTCACGCCGTACGAAAAGGTGAAGGACGATATCATGGACACGCTCTATAAGCAGAAGGTGGAGAACACCTACCGGAGCTGGCTCCAGACGCTGCGGAGCGATTCCCACATCGAGAATAAGCTGTAAAACAGCAAAGGGCATAGCGCAGAGAGCATAGTGTTAGTGTAACGACAAAGCATATAGAGCAAAGGGCAGTGAACATAAAGTAAAAGGCAGAGTAACCAGACTCTATGCCCCTTGCACTATGCCCCATGTATTTTTGTCCCCCCGCCCTCCGCGCCATGCCCTATGCGCTTTTATCCCATCACCCTCCCATGAAAACCGTACACCTTAAACCCAAGGAAGACCGGCGCATTCTGCGCGGCCACCCCTGGATCTTCAGCAATGAGCTTCGGGAAGTGCCAAAGGACCTCGAACCCGGCGATATCGTCGATGTCCTTGATGCCTCGGGGCGCTTCATTGCCCGGGGATACTGCAATCCCCGCTCGCTCATAGCGGTGCGCATTATGACCCGCACGCAGGAGCCGATCGACCGCGATTTTCTTCGCAAACGGATCAATGCCGGCCGCGAACTTCGGACCGGGCTCGGGCTCGGCGAATCCCACCGCGCCTTCTACAGCGAAGGAGACGGCCTTCCCGGCCTGATCGTGGACAAGTATGCCGGCACGCTGGTTATCCAGTCGCTGACTGCGGGGATCGACCGGATGCTCGATGATGTGATCGCCGTGCTTTCGGAAGTTTATACGCCGACCGCCGTCGTCGCGCGGAATGATTCGCCCACCCGGGCACTTGAGGGGCTTATTCAGGAAAAGCGGGTCCTCCTGGGGTCGGTGGAGGGGCCGGTGATGTTTGAAGAGTCCGGCATCCGCTACCGCGTTGACGTTCTCGAAGGGCAGAAGACGGGCTTTTTCTTCGATCAGCGCGAGAACCGGCTTGCACTCACAGGATACGTGCGGGGCCGCCGCGTACTCGACTGTTTCTGTTACGTCGGCGCCTGGGCGCTCAGCGCGGCGCGGGCCGGAGCCGCGGACGTTACGGGCATCGACGCATCCGCCCGGGCCGTGCAGCTTGCTGCGGAGAATGCCGCGCTCAACGGACTGGCCGTGAAGTTCAGGGTCGCTGATGTGTTCGACGAGCTGCGCTCCCTGGAAAAAAATCGGGAACGCTTCGGATGCGTGGTTCTTGATCCGCCCGCATTCGTGAAGAGCAGGGCAAAGGTGCGCGAAGCGCTGAAGGGATACAAGGAAATCAATATGCGTGGCATGAAGCTGCTCGAACCGGGCGGAATCCTCGCAACATGCTCCTGCTCCCATCATATCGATGAAGAGCTGTTCCGCGAGATGCTGATCGACGCGGCCTATTCCGCCGGCCGCCAGGTCAGGCTCCTGGAGATGCGCTCTCAGGCAAGGGACCATCCCGTCTTGCTCGCTGCACGGGAGACGCAGTATCTGAAATGTGCGATACTGATGATCGACTGAAACACTATCCGCAACGGCGCAAAGAGCGCGAGGAGGTCAAAAGCTCTAAGCCCTGGTTTAAAACCAGACAATGGTTTTCTCTTACGGTTTCCTTTGCGTCCCTCGCGGCTTCGCGGTTCAAACCGATTTTCAAATCCTAGAATTATCTTGACTAACCCGCAGTGCTTGTGTTAAAAAGTATCTGTTTCAGGGCGCTTAGCTCAGCGGGAGAGCACTGCCTTCACACGGCAGGGGCCACTGGTTCAATCCCAGTAGCGCCCACCATAATTCCTATCACAATCCGTGGGTTTATCTCACGGATTTTTTGTTTGTCCGAGTCCTGTCCGAGTCCATCAACTACGTCACGAAGTTTCTGCACATTCAAACTCGCATACCGGCGCGTGATCTCAAGGTTGCTGTGACCGAGGGCCTGTGAAATCCTGTCCAGCGGAACACCCGCGTTGAGTGCCTGAGACGCGATGGAATGGCGCGTAGCGTTGTAGAAATTGATATATGGCACCTTGGCGTTCTTGCAGGCCCTTCTCCATATCTTCCGCAATCCGGAGTCAGTGTACGGCCTTCCTATTGCGTTCAGGAATACAAATGCCTCTGGCAGCTTCCCCTTGAGCACGCTGCGGTCGAACGTTGCGGATAGGGGAAGGTAATAGGGCTTTTTGTTCTTCCTCGATCGCTCTTCTGTGAGAGAGAATGCGCGGCTGATCTGCACCATACCCTGATCAACTAGAAAATCCTTGACCCGAAGCGCTCGAAGCTCACCGGGCCGGATAGGGTGATAGATTGCAAAGCGGAATATGGGTTGATCCTTCTCAGGCACAGCCGCAAGAATCTTGAATTGCATTTCCTTTTTTCCATTTTCGTTTTCGTGTTTGCTTCTGATCGGCTATTTCTTTTTTGGCCTGTCTAGGCTTAATTCATCTTCTGTTACACGCTGCACCACTACAACCGGCCTCCCATTCTTTGTTACGATAACCTGCCTCCCGGTCTTCTCCACCTCTGCGACAATCTTAGTAGTTTTAAGCCGTAATTCCGACACGGTGACAAATTTCAAGTTAATCATTGAACCCCCTTTCTTAATAGTAATTATTCTAGTGCTAATTATAGTAATATCAAGGAATAATATTTGTATATTCAATTCCCGTGTGAAACACTTCTTTAAGTGATATACTTCTGCTCTGAGTCGAAAAAGATAAAGGAGGTTCAACCTATGTCTGTTTGTAAATTTTATTCATACAAACAAATTAAATCTGAAAGCAAAGTGATGCCCACTAATCGCAATCCTCGAAAACAGATAATACGTGAATATAAAAAATGTTCGCATCCAGAGTCAAAGCACAAAACAGGAGCGATAACTCAAAACGTCACGTGCGAGGGCAATATTGAACACTGCATCATACCAATGAATCTTCGCTAGCAAATTGAACGAGGCCACTAGCAATATGATGAACCAAAAGAATGAAGACTACAGGTTTTTATCAACGATTGTGACAGATGCAACACGGGTTGAAAATGTCCTCTGCTATCTTTATTTGCCAGACCATTTGACAAATCCTATAAATTATCTTTTTTTCCCAAACGACGAACAGGTGAAACAATTGAAGGATATTCACGAATTTTCGGTGTCAGGGGAGGTGATAGGATTTCATGGTAAAAAAGAAGTGAGTATCTATTCAAAGAGGGTTTTTACAAAGCATCGTTCTGGTAAATACTGGGGAAGAAAAATAAAGGAAAATCGTATTTCTGCTTGGCCGATAGACCTAACAATTTCTGAACACTTCTATAATATCGATAGCAATAAAGATCTAATCCAAAAAAGCACAGAAGTTTTTTGGCTGACGCCTAGCAAAATGCTTGAACCGAATGTGATGGAAGAACGAAATGTTGATGGTAATGTAAGAATTACCACTGAGAGTCGGCACGCGTTCTCCTTGCCTAATCACATTGAACTGAGATTTAACAATCATTATCGATTTACTGAGACTGTGAATGGAGAGACAATAAGCCGTGCAGAACTTGTTGCGGAATTTGAAGTTGAGAAACCTGACGAACTAGTAAATATCGAGTCAGGGATTCTCTTTCATATTGATGATTTATTAATGTTGGTAAGTTTAGCGGAAAGAAGCAAATGTGCTTGTATAGGATGGGAATATGATACACCAACGACCCAAGTAAAACATTTTAGACATGATATTGCTATTCCTGATTTAAAATTAAAAAATAGTCTTCATGAACTTATTGAAATTTCTCATATCGATGAATTTATCTTTCAAGCATATGATATGCTCGAAAAGCTTAAAGGTCCGCAATTAGTAAGACACGCGATTGGACATGTCATTGCAGCATATGACTTAAACAGAACAATTGAAAACTCCTACCTGTTACTATTTTCCGCCCTTGAATCTCTAGTTTTATATTTTCGCCAAGCATCAGAGTTAGAATATATTTTCACACCTCTATCTGATGACTATAGTGAATTTAGTAAATACATGAAAAATTGCATCCATGATTACGAACCACTTAAAGGAGATAAGCATAAGAAAAAAAGAAAAATGCTTTATCAAAAGATATCCGACTTAAATAGAATATCTTTTTCTACTGCTTTCAAGAGTTTTTGTGATTCATATTTAATTTGCTTGGATGATCTTTGGCCGGTTTGTGATCATGAGAAAGGAATATCGCTTTCGGAAATCAGGCACCGTCTCATTCATGGGGACTATTTTACCTATACTGAGGAGTGCGCATTAATATCCGCCAAGGAGAATTTACAGTGGATTCTAGAGCGAGCCATCCTATCCATTCTAGGATGGCCTATTTCAAAATCATTCGTTTCACCACCTCTTTTAGAAGTAAAAGTGTCATATTATAAGACGTGGAATGAAGATCGCAAAATTCTGAACAAAAAAGACAGAGATAATCTAGGCTAGAGGCAGGTCCAAGGGGATGGCTCGGAAGATACGAGAAATAAAATAAGGCCGGAGAGTGTCCGGCCTTATTCGTTCCAGAATTTTTCGGGATATATTTTAAAACAGTTCAGGATATACTTGATCACATTCGGGCTGTACTCTGTGCCTAATGAGAGTGCTGCTATAATGCTGTCCTATTGCTTTCGTGAAATAATCAGGAATGCGTTTGAACATGCGAAGGTCGAAAAGTGTTCTGTAATGGCTCAACACTGGGCAAATGGTTTTACAGAGATCGCCATCGCTGATCGAGGCATAGGCATTTTGGACTCTCTTGGGCAGGCATATTCCGTATCGGATGCCCCAACAGCGCTTAACTTAGCATTGCAACCTGGCGTCTCGAGTGCCTTGCATATGGATATGGATTCACAATGGGCTAACACGGGTTTCGGACTATATCTAGTATCTGAACTCGGTCGCCGCTATGGTAATTTCTCAATCATAAGTTCTGAGTATTTTCTCTCTCCGGCACGCGCAGATATATCCCAACCTATTCCGCTCAAGGGAACATTGGTTAAGCTTCGATTAAATACGGCCGATGCTGACTATTGGCCAAATATCCTTGAGAGCATTGTTAAAGAGGGAGAAGGTATCTCTTCTTCAAAGTCATCGGCGGTTAAACACGTCTCGAAAATCGCCAAGTTACCAGGGCCTTCTTAGCCGCACTTAAATCAGTGTACCAAGCTGGCCAGTTTGAGAATTGATATTGCCCTAGACTATTCCCCTCGGGTTGGTTTCTCTTTGTCCGAGTCTTGTCCGATGAATTTTTGCAACACTCGGATTGTTTTGAAACACTATGTCTTTGATTTATTATTCTTCTTAATCGGGGAGGGACACTTTCAGAAGAGGGTTCTACTGGTTCAATTCCAGTAGCGCCCACCATGAAGAATATAAAAGGGATCAGCCGAATATACGGTTGATCCCTTTTCATTTCGTGAATCAGGTACTGCGGACAAGAGAGGTCAGTCAGCGGTCCGCTTTTCCTCTTCTTCCTGCTGCGTCTTGCACTCGATGCAGAGCGTGGTCACGGGGCGGGCTTCCAGGCGCTTCGGACCGATGGGTCCGCCGCAGGATTCGCAGACGCCGTAGGTGCCGCCGTCTATCCTCGCTATCGCCTCGTCGATCTTTTTCAGAAGCTTCTGCTCCCGTCCGCGCAATCTGAGCAGGAAGTTGTTGTCCAGCTCGGCCACTGCCTGGTCGGTTGGGTCCGGAAAACTTTCCTTCTCCGTGCTGAGCTTGTTGTTCAGAGTATGCTCGGCTTCGGAAAGAAGATCCTGACGCTGCTTCAGGAGTTTTTTCTTGATTGTCAGCAATTTGGAATCAGTTACCATCATTACAACCTCTGTCCCCGGTCCGGCGGTTTATCATCCGCTCAGAGCCCGACGGTGCTTTACGAAATTTAGTGTTCTACTATATCAAAAAAGCACAAGTGAGTCAATTACTAATTAACCCGGCGCCCTGCCCCGACTCCCGGATTGACAAAACAGGGCGGATGTTGCTAATATCCTCCATGGTGAGCGAACGACAGAAACTCGACCGGGTCATGACCCTGGGCGTGGAGCTCACGGAAATCAAGGATGTTGACGTGCTCCTGGAACGGCTCCTTCAGGAAGCGCGCAGCCTTGTCCGCGCCGACGCAGGTTCGATCTACGTCAGGGAAGGCGATCAGCTGAAATTCAGCTACACCCAGAACGAAACGCAGCAGAAAAGGCTTCCTCCGGGCAGGAAACTCATTTACTCGACTTTCTCCATACCCATCAACAATAAGACGATCGCCGGCTATGTGGGCAACACCGGCGAGCCCCTGAACATCCCTGATGCCTACAAACTGCGCTCCGGGCTTCCCTACGCATTCAACCGGACCTACGACGACCTTTCCGGGTACCGCACCCGTTCCATGCTGACGTTCCCCCTCAAGAACAACCGCGGTGAAACCGCAGGCGTGCTTCAGCTGATCAACGCGATGAATTCCGCCGGAAAAGCAGTCCCCTTCTCGAAACGAGACGAGCCGATCATCATGCATTTCGCGAACATGGCCGCCGTGGCTATCGAACGCGCGCAAATGACGCGGGCCATGATCCTGCGGACCATCAAGATGGCCGAGCTGCGCGATCCCAAGGAGACGGGCGCTCATGTGAACCGCGTCGCCGCCTATACCGTCGCAATTTACGAGTCGTGGGCCGCGAGGCGCGGCATCCCCGCTGCCGAGATCGACAAGAACCGGGACATCCTCCGCATGGCGGCGATGCTCCACGATGTGGGCAAGGTGGCGGTCTCCGATGCGATCCTGAAGAAACCCGGGCGTCTCGATGACGCGGAGCGTGAAGCAATGAAGCAGCATACCATAATGGGCGCGCGGCTTTTTTCCGACCGCTACTCGGAGTTCGACGAGGCCGCAGCCGTCGTCGCTCTTACGCACCATGAGAAATGGGACGGGACCGGTTATCCGGGTAACGTCAATGTCGCGGACGGAAGCGCCGTCCCGGGCACAGGAAACAGCGACGGATCGCCGCGCCCCAGAAAAGGCGAGGAGATACCGGTATTCGGCAGGGTCGTCTCCCTCGCCGACGTATACGACGCGCTCGGGTCGCGCAGGACATACAAAGAACGATGGGACGAGGCGCGCGTCCTGGAGGAGCTGCGGTCCTGTTCGGGAACGCACTTCGATCCCGAAATGGTCGATACGCTTTTTTCCTGCCTTGATACGATTCGCAGCATCAGCGAACGCTATCCGGATCATTAGCCGGATGCAAAAGAGATCGCACAAGCCGGAGGAGAACGCTTGCCGTTTTGTGCAGTCTCTGAACATCGTCCCGGGGTACCCCGTTATTTCCCGCAGTATTCGCAGTGCACGCAGAAATTGAGAGGCTTGTTCGAACTGAATTAATAAAGGGATTCAGCGGCATGACAAAAATGCATCAGCTATGAAAAAAAAGAAAACCGACGATCAGCCGGCCGGAGATTTCAGGAATACGCCATTCCGGTCCCTCAAGGGATTTAAACCGCAATCCGGGAAAAAGGAAGAAAAACGGGCTCCTCTCCGCAGGCAGGAAACCTCCCACGAAGACGACAGCGAGCTTTTTCTGAAGGCCATGTCGGGAGCCAGAAGGATAGGGGCCGGCGAGGGACCTCGTGCGAGACAGGCCGAGACATTGCAGGCTGAACCTGCGATTCCTCCGACCCGTGACGAGGGGCAGCTCTTTCTCCAGGCAATGCGGAAAATCGGGACGTCCATGAAAGAGGCGGAGCGGTCCGTTGATGAAGAAGATGGCCGGGAGCAGCGGTCCGCATCGAGCCGCATGAGACAGCTGAAGCGCGGAACGATCCGCATCAGCGATGAACTCGATCTCCACGGTTTTCTGCGGGACGAGGCCCTTACTCGACTGGAGCACTTTGTCGTGGCTGCCTACGCGCTGCAGCAGGACGCTGTCCTGGTAATAACAGGAAAAGGGCTCAATTCTCCGGAAGGACCGGTCCTGCAGGGGGCGGCTGCCGAGTGGCTGAGAAAGAAGGGGAAGTCCATGGTCGCAGAGTTCGCGCCCGCGCCGCGAGACAAGGGCGGCAGCGGGGCCTTTGTCGTGTTCCTGCGGAGGAAGTAAGCAGACCTGCAACTCGTCGTACAGGCGACAATCGCGCTGAGACACCTTATCGAGAGTCACGCCGTCTTGGATCTCTCACTTTTCCAGAGAAAGTTCCCGGACGTTTCATGCTCGAAGACGATACGTTTTTCGGCAAGGAGTTTTGCTTTACACCGCCATGAAAAAACAAGTAGCCTACCTGCAGCGGCTGTTCTACGACATCTGGAATGATTTCGGAAGCGTTTATCTCCTGGTGAGATACTCAGGCAACACAACCATCGGGACGCGGGGCTTTACGGAAGAAGAGAAAAAGCAGGGGCTGGTCCTGGTTTTCAACAACAAGACCAGCAATGTGCTGGACTGGGACGCCGAGGGCAATATCGCCTGCGTCCTCGTGTTCGGCGCCCGCAGGGAAGACATTTTCATTCATCATGACGATCTGCTCGGCGTGTTTTCACCAGAAGCGGGAGTGCAGTTTCTCAGGAACGATACGGGCAAAGAGCCCGGCTCAACGCACGCAGAAGAGACCGGCGGCGACAAGAGACAGGTCGTTTCGCTGAACGATTTCAAAAAGCAGAAGTCCGGCGATCGCGTCTAGAGAAGACGACCCGGCAAAATTAAAACGTGGTCAGAAGAGCGTGGTTCCTCCGCACTTGCTCGAATATGCCGACTTCAACCGGTAATATTGCTGGGCTCTGTCGGCATAAGGTCGCGGGTCCGTATCGTCGTACGCTGCCGTGCGGGCGGCATCTACGCTCTCCTTGAGCGCCGGGCATTCATTTTCGAGCCTCATTCTTTCGTTCTGCCGTGTCTGTGCCCTGTTTTCAGCCTCGCCTGCGGACGGGTATTTCCGTTCCAGGTCGTCCGTAGTTATCATGGTTGACTCTTCTGCGTGAGCCACAAGTGCAATAAGTGCGATCACGACCACGACTCCGGCATTAAGCAGCTTCTTCATGCGCACCCCCTCGATACCCGATTGTATCAAAAAGACGCCGCTTGTGCAATCATCAGGCTGACGGACGCTGAAAAAAAACCGCGCCTCAAACACTGCGCCAATCATCCGTTGGGATTAAGATCATTGCGCTGCGTCCAACCGGGGTTTAATTTAAAGCCGGGGATGTAACTATGCGGAAACTTTTTAACCGCCGGTAACTAGATGAACTCGAACGTGTGCGGGTTCTCCCGCCGTCCTCCGGGTGTCTGCTATACTAGAACGGTAGACACTTTGAGGAAGGAGGCCTCACCAATGACGGGACAAAACCAAAAAACCATCGAAGTACGGGCCTTCGGTCGTTTAGCCAGCATTGCCAGAAAAAAAAAGTGGCCGGACCCCCTGCGCCTGGACCTCAAGCAATCGACCACCGGAACCGATCTGGCGAAAAAACTGGAAATTCCCCGGGAAGAAATCGAGGTCATCATCGTAAACGGCGTCACCCAGTCTTTGAGCTATTCGATCAAGCCCGGAGACCGCGTGGCCTTTGTGCCGTGGGGTACACCCGGTCCGTACCGGATATGGCTCGGATTCATTTACAAGAACAAAGGGTAAAGCCCTCTTCGCGATACGACCATTTGAAGTCTTTGGGACAGCCGGATGAATAAGTCTCCCCGATCGTCATGCTGCCTGATTTCAAAACCCGGGGAGCTGCCGGCCTGTTCTCTTTTGACTTTTCACTTCTTCTCTGCTAAATTCCCCGATGATATACTCCGCTGCATTGGAACGTCACACATCCTGACGGAGCGCTTCCTGTCGAAAATCACCGTAAAAAGGAACAAGTATGAGCTCGGACATGTTCGAAAGAATGCGGACAAAACTCTTCGGAGGTCACACGCAGAACCCGCTTGCGCAACTTTTGAAGGATCGGGCCGCGGTCGGAGGATCGATTCAAGGCACGCCGGAAGAGTTTTCCCAGGTGCTTTTTGAATTGACCGGCGGGGACCTGGGCAGGAGGAACGGACCGGTCTCCTATGAAGCCGTCGGAAAAGTGAAAAAAAACATCCTGAAGTTCAGGGACGGGTCCTTATTCAGGGTCGTCAAGACAAAAGGAAAACTAGGCGACACCCTGATCGTCATCACGCCGCATCTGCCCTCAATGGACGATCTCGTCAACTCCGTTGAAATGCCGCTCAGCAGACTGGTGTCCGAAGTCCTCGTGATCCGGGAAGCCTACACGCACGTAGCGAATGAATATCGGCAGGAAGAACGAAAATTGGCGGCGGAAAGGGCGGCAGAGGAAGCACGGATGTCACGCGAGAGCAGGCTCGATACTGTTCTGGAAATCATTGAAAAGGCAACAAGCAGCCAGACCGTCATGGTTCGGGGCCAGCAGAACATCGATGCTCTCGTCAGGCTAGGCTTTATTCCCGGCCTGGTCGACAACCCTGATAACTGGATCGATGCAGAGGACTTCCCGGGAATGCGGTATCGCCACGCACGAAGCGGGGTGGAGGTCATCCTGACCGGGCGCGAGAAGTTCCGACCGATCGAGGAGCTGAGCCGGCTTGAGTTTACTTTCCTGGTTAACAGAAGTGATGACGATCCGGCGGCATTCGCGAGAATGGTAAAGAAGTTCCGGAGGGAGAAGCGGGACGGAACGCCCTATGCAATGAAGGAGTTTCACGATGATCTCATCAGCCTGGTAAAATATCCCGATGAGCTGAAGTACAGGACGGAAGAAGACCTTGGGCTCATGGCGGACGAGGTGGGGCACGTGATCGACAGGCGGCAGGTGCTGGACAAGGGGATCCTGCCGTACGAGGCTGTATTCAAGAGGGACACCGGTGCGATTATCGACTACATCAGACAGAACGGGACGCCGGCCCGGGAGATCCGAAAAGCGCTCGACTATTTCGAATATACGGGCATGATCGACGGGCAGTACAAGACGACGCTGTATCAGCAGCTCGAGGCCGCGATAGCCCCGCGAGCGGCAGACGCATCAGCGCAAGGCGATGTGCTGAGCGACAGGCGGGTCAAGGAGATCGTCTCGGAAGTGCTCAAGAAGATCCCCCGGGAAAGACTGACGCCGCGGATGATCACGATCGCGCTGACTCCCTATGTCGGCGAGCTGGGTTTCAGCAAGCTCGTCAAGATTCGCGAGCGGATTCTGCAGCTGAAGGAAATGGTGCGCGGTCAGGAGGAATATGCACGCCTCTCCCTGTAGGCCGCCCGCAATCCTGGTACCTTCCCGTTTCTGACGTCTTTCCTTATTCCCCCCTTTTCTCCGGCAATCCGAGGATTCGTCGGATCTCCCCGCCCTCGATGGTTTCCTTCTCCAGGAGCGCCCCGGCAAGCAGCTTCAGCTTGTCCTCGTTCGCAGACAGGAGGCCCTGCACCTTTCGGTACGCATCATCGACGATCCGTCTTACCTCCTGGTCGATCTCACGAGCCGTGTCCTCGCTGTACTCCTTTGCGCCCGACGGCATGCCGATATCGAGGAAAAGGGGGCGCCGATCCTTGGCAAAGGTGAGGGGGCCGAACTTTTCGGTCATGCCGTATTCCGTGACCATGCTGCGCGCGATATCCGCTGCGCGCTGAAGGTCGTTTTGGGCGCCTGTCGAGGATTCCTTGAAGATGAGCTCCTCTGCCACGCGGCCGCCGAGCATGACACAGAGTTTGTCCTGCAGCTCGGTCTTCGTCATGAGATAGCGGTCCTCGATCGGGAGCTGGAGCGTGTATCCGAGCGCCGCGATGCCGCGCTGTACGATGGACACGCGATGCACCGGGTCCGTTGACGGCAGCAGCTCCGCGACGATGGTGTGTCCGCATTCGTGGTAGGCGACGGTCTCCTTTTCCTTTTTGTTCATGACCCGTCGCTTCTTTTCCAGGCCGGCGACGATACGGTCGATGGCAGCCTCGAAGTCCGTCATGTCCACTTCCGTTTTGTTCTTGCGTGCGGCCAGGAGCGCGGCCTCATTTACGATGTTCGCCAGGTCGGCGCCGACAAAGCCGGGTGTCCGCGCCGCAAGTACCGAAATGTCCACGTCCTTTGAGAGCTTCACGCCCCGGATGTGGATCCTCAGGATGTCCTCGCGGTCCTTGATGTTGGGCCTGTCCACCAGTACGTGCCGGTCGAAGCGGCCGGGCCGGAGCAGTGCGGGGTCGAGGATCTCGGGGCGGTTGGTTGCGGCCATGATGATCACGCCCTTGCGGGCGTCAAAGCCGTCCATCTCCGCAAGGAGCTGGTTCAGGGTCTGCTCCCGCTCTTCGTGAGCGCCTGCGATGCCCACGCCGCGCGCCCGGCCGAGAGCATCGAGCTCATCGATGAAGATGATGCACGGCGCCTTCTGGACCGCCTGCTGGAACAGGTCGCGGACGCGCGATGCTCCGACGCCGACGAACATTTCCACAAACTCGGACCCCGACATGGAAAAGAAGGGGACCTTTGCTTCGCCGGCGACGGCCTTCGACAGGAGCGTTTTACCTGTTCCCGGAGGGCCGACAAGCAGGACTCCCTTGGGAATGCGGCCGCCCAGCTTGGTGAACTTGTCAGGATGGCGGAGAAACTCGATGATCTCCATGAGCTCTTCTTTAGCTTCGTCCACGCCGGCCACATCGTTGAAGGTGACCTTCACTTCGCTCTCGCCGTAGATCTTCGCGCGAGACTTGCCGAAGCTCATGAACGTCTCTCCGGGATTGCCGCCGCCCATGCGGCGGAAGACAAAGCTCCAGATCACCATGAGGACCACGAGGGGAAGGATCCAGGTCAGGAGAAAGTCCCGGATCCAGTTATCGGAAATTTCGCCGCGGTACGAAACGCCGCCGGCCTCGAGGTTCTTGACGAGATCGTTGTCTTCGACGCGAACAACGGAAAAAGATTTTTCCTTTTCACCGGTTTTTTCCGGTACGAGCAGGCCGCGGATATAGTCACGCGTGATGACGATATCCTTGACTTTTTTTTCGGCCACGAGCGTTTTGAAGCGGCTGTAAGGGATATTTTCGGACGGCGGTTCGGAAAAAAACCGGAAGAGGCTGATGAGAAGCAAAACCATGACAAGGAAGAACACCACTTGGGACCGTTTTGTCATCATGTATGTATCCTTTCAGCAAGCCGCCCGGGCATCAGCACTCGGACGCCGGGAGGAGCTGTATTGTCGCAGACCGCGCTATATCGAGTGTGTTACGCCGATGCCGAAAAAGAACCGCGGTCCGGCATCAGGCTTCCAGAGCTGCAGGGACTTTGCGTCGAGGACCGGGTATTGATACGTGATTTCGCCGAAGGGCATCGTCCGATGGCCGGCCACTTCTCCGATGACCGTGATCAGGCGACCGGGGTGAAAGACCGCCGGGTCCAGAAACTTATCGCTGTGGACCAGGAAGCGTCCTTCCGATCGGTCAAGATCGCGGGGAGCGCCGTCGCTGTCCAGGGGCCCCTGGAGCATTTCGAGGTCCGTGCCGTCCTGTGCATTTCGGGAGGCGACGATCAAGCCTCCGAGCATGAGAAGAGCTCCTTTGAAGTGGTCGGGGTCGCGCAAGAGCTCGCTGAACGTCACGCGCCGGTCGACCCGATCGAGCAATTCCCTCGGGAACGACGGCGCACAGCCAGCAAGCCAGAGTACAACAACAGTGAGAAGAGGAAGGAGAGCGATGATTCGTTTAACCTGTCCGGTGCTGCTCATGGATGCCTCCCGTGACGTCCGGGGTCGCGCTACCAGTCGTGCCGGCTGGTATTGGGATCATAGAGCGGATCGGTCCACTGCGGAGCGTCCGAGGCCCGCCGTTCAGCCTCCCAGAGTTTCAGCTCCCGTACGTGAAGCATCGGATAGCTGAAATCCGTTTCGTTCGGAGCGCTGCTTCGCGTGCCCTCCACTTCTGCGGCAACGGTGATCTGCCGGCCGGGCGCGTACACCAGGGCATCGAGGCGACGGGACGACAGCAAAAGAAAACGGCCGCCGCTGCGGTCGGTCCGCTTAGGCTTGCCCCAGTAGTCGAGGGGCTTCTGGATGATCTCTATCAGGGTGCCTTGTTTCGTCTGGAGGGTCTGGTCGATCGTTCCCCCGAGTACGAGGAGCTTGCCTGCGAAGGCCTCGGGGTTGTCCTGCAGCATTTTAAAGGAAATGGTATTGTCCGCCTGGGCGGCGATGTCCCGGGATATTGCGTAGGTGCATCCCTGGAAAAGAAGAGCAATACAGTACAGGATCGCGAGTTTTTTCATGTGCGGCAACCTTCCCCGGACCGGCAACGAAACACGAGCACGTTCTCGGCGGCCGCCCTGTCGATCCTACGTTTCGGCCCGAGATACCGATTCTTCCTCGATCTTTTTTTTGACCCTGTCCGGGATGTTAAGCCCTTCGAGGTTGAAATTGCCAAGCTCCCTGGCCAGAAGGTTGATCTTCTCGCTGTTCAGAAGGTGCTTGTTGATGATGATCCGCCGGGCTTCCATGACGCGACATGATCCGCCCCGCGACGTCTTGAGGTCATCGTAGGACACCCTGATCGAGAGGGCCTGTGCTATCTGTTCGAGATCCGTTAAAGTTATTTTCATGAACTCTGAATGCCGTTGCCTGATCTAATATAGAGTATAGCAGATAATTGCGATAAGGCTGCGACGGAATGCCGCCCTTCAGTCCTCCGCTCGTCTGCGAAGTGGTGTGCCGGCAAATACTTCCCGCGCCGGTCTATGCTTCTTCCTTGTGGATCTCCATGATGCTTACGACGCTGATGTTGGCGTCTTTGAGCGCCTTCTGGACGTCTGCGAGCTTTGCGTCCTGGACTTTCAGTATGAAGTTTGTCTTTGTAGCCATGATCATGCCTCCTGAAGAGAGTAGTTGCCGGTAACCAGCACGCATAAATTATCATAAATCCGGCGGTCAAGTCAACCCGAAAACGGGCACCGTGATGCGTCAGCAGACGAGGAGCGCTCGTCTTCCACTGATTTCTGCACGGTGACGCACTGCGCTCAACCGTCATGCGAGAAACTGAACGCGCGCAAAGGCGAGACACGCTTCCCTTTCAGCGAAAACGCGGAAGCCGGCGGCGCCGCGGAGGCGAACGTATCGCGAGGACACTTTCATCGCGTCCAGCCTGTATGAACAGAGGGTACCCCAAAAATACCCCGGTAAAAATGATAAATTTCACTTGCTATTTTAAAATGGCGTGTGTATACTCTTCCTCGAATCACGCGACTATCTGCCCTGTGCAGTTAGAAATTTTCTCATTTTCTAATCTTAAGGAGGTATATGTATGGCAAAAGCCATGACGAAGTCCCAGATTGCAGACCACATCGCGAAGAAGGCAGACATCAAGAAGAAACTGGCGCTCCAGATCCTCGAGGACATCGCGGCTCTCGCATACAAGGAAGCCAAGAATGCCTTTACGCTTCCCGGTCTCGGCAAGCTCGTGCTCGTGCAGCGCAAGGCCCGCATGGGCCGGAACCCCCAGACCGGCGAGGCCATCAAGATTCCCGCCAAGAAAGTCGTGAAGTTCCGCGTGGCAAAGGCCGCCAAAGAGGCGATCCTCGGCAAGAAGTAATTTTGCAGCGCTGCTTCCATTATAAAAATAAAAAGGCATTCCGGTCGTCCGGAATGCCTTTTGTGTCTTCGCACCGGTCGCTTGTCCAATGACGTACATCGACATTATTCTTTTCATCCTCTATTGCTTCGCGTTCTTCGGTCCGCGCTTTATGCTGCCCGCGGTCGGCTTTCACATCCTGCTCGTGACCCAGACCGCTCTCCGATATGGAAGGATCCCGCTGTTCGGCATGCGGGAAACGATGGGCTTTCTTGCCCTCGCCGTCGGAGCAGTCTGTATCATCACGGGATGGAAGCGCGCGCGCGATCTCTTCACCTATCTCAGTGTTCCGCTGATCCTTCTTTTTCTGCTCGGAAGCGCTTTTTCGCCGGCAGCCATGCCCGGTCCGCTCCCTCCGGTGCTCAATACCATCTGGTTCGAGCTTCACGTCGTCCTTTCGTTTCTTTCCTACGCGTTCTTTGCGGCCGGCGCAATTTTTGGAATCCTCGCTTTGAGGGCTGATGAAGAGCGCGCAGAAATCAACCAGTACCGAAGCCTTCTCCTGGGCTATGTACTGTTCTCCGTCGCCATGATCTTCGGCGGGATCTGGGCCAATCTTGCCTGGGGAACCTACTGGCTCTGGACTCCGAAAGAGCTCTGGACCACTATCGTGTGGTTCTTCTACAGCCTCTATCTGCATGCCCGGCTCGTGCGGGGATGGGCCGGGCCGAAAGTGATCTGGATGGGGATTATCGGATTCGTGATCGTCCTGTTCACGTATGCGGGCGTCGGGCTTCTGATGAAGAGTTCGCATGAGTTCTGAAAGGAATCAGAATGCATAGGGCAGAGAGCATAGCGTTGCACTTCATACAGCCCGCGCCATGCGCTCTGCGCCATGCGCTCTGCAGATTGCCATGAAGAACTTCTTCCTCTCTCTCAAGACGACGGTCTGGACTCTGTTCGGACTGGTCTGCCTCTTCTTCATCGGCTCCTATATGATGCCGGTGCACCGCGCCGTCTTCGCGCCAATGAACGACGTCCTTCTTTTTCAGTGGATCGAGGACCTGGCAGCGCAGAACCTCTGGCAGACGTGGTGGTTCTTCGCGGTCCTTGCAGGCCTCGTTCTGCTCACCATCAATACTATCGTTTGCAGCATCCTGGCCATACGCGGGAAATGGTCTCGTGCCGATGTTCTACGTCGCCTTTCGCCGCAGGTGATCCATATTGGATTTCTTTTCATCCTGCTCGCGCACCTCTTGGGTGCCGGCTGGGGCTACAAGCTGTCCGGCATGATGAACGAGGGCGCCTTTGCGCGCCTGCCGGAGGGCCGTACCCTTTCCTTGCGTTCCCTCGATGCAAAAACCGATCCCTCGGGATATATGCGGGACTGGTCCGCGGAGGTCTCGCTGTATGAGAACGACAAGATGGTAAAGAGCGGAACGTTGGGCCCGAACCGGCCCCTCTTCTACCACGGCGTCGGCATTTATCTCAAGAGCCTGAGCTTCGAGCAGGGAACTGCAGCACTCATCCTGGTGAACAAGGACCCTGGTGCGCTCTGGGCGCTCGCGGGCAGTATCTTTTTCATGATCGGCGCGATCGCGCTGCTTGTGTTGAAGTGGAAAAAGACTTGAGAATCAGCCACGAATCGACACGAATTTCACGAATAAGGCCGATTCGACTGAAAAACGGAGACGGCTTCTCAAAAATTCAGATTATCCCAAGGTGCAGCACATTCATAAAAAAACGACCAGGGAATCCGAAGAATCTATTTTTCATAATTCGTGTCAATTCGTGAAAATTCGTGGTTGACTATTTTCTTGAGGATTATTCGCCTCGCCGCGCAGCGACTTCCATATGACTAAACGCGTTCTCGCAGCCATGAGCGGCGGGGTGGACAGCTCCGTCACTGCCGCACTGCTCCGTCAACAGGGGTATGATGTCGAAGGCATTACCATGAAGCTAACGGCGGGTGTCTGCTGCGACATCGGCTCTGCGCAGGCTGTCTGTCATCATCTCTCCATCCCTCATCACCTCCTCGACCTGCAGGCTGAGTTCTCACAGCAGATCGTCAACAACTTCGTTGCCGAGTACCGGAGCGGCCGAACGCCCAATCCCTGCATCCGCTGCAATGACCTCATCAAGTTTCATCTGCTCCTGGATTATGCCCGCGCACAGGGTTTTGACTTTCTCGCTACCGGCCATTATGCCCGCATAGACCGTGATGAGGCCACATCCCGTTTTCTTTTAAAGAAAGGTCTCGACGCGGGCAAGGACCAGAGCTACTTTTTGTACCGTCTGACACAGGAGCAGATGGAGCGTGTCCTGCTTCCCCTCGGGGGAATGCAGAAGACCGCTGTCCGAGAGCTCGCGCGCAAGCTTGCTCTTCCGACGGCTGAACGGCCAGAAAGCCAGGAGATTTGCTTTGTTCCGGACAATGACTATCGCTCCTTCCTGAAAGAACAGGCCCCGGAAATCCTTCGGCCCGGCGAGATGGTGATGACCGACGGAACTATCGTCGGCAGACACGACGGCATCGCTTTTTTTACGGTCGGACAGAGAAGAAAGCTCGGCGTGGCCGCAGGCGAGCGGCTTTATGTCGTACGGGTTGAGCCGGACACGAACAGGGTCGTGCTGGGGAAACTGCGCGAGCTCGAAACGGCAGAGATGACCGTATCGGACCTGAGCTTCGGAGCCGCCAATGAACTGCCCGAACGAATGAATGTTACTGTCAAGATCCGTTACCGGTCGCCCTTCGTGCCTGCCGTCATCGAGCAGCGTGGAACGGACAGGGTTCGTGTAGCCTTTGCCAAGCCCGTTCCCGGCGTCTGTCCGGGCCAGGCAGCGGTGTTTTACAGCGGCGACACGGTCGTGGGCGGGGGCACCATCGGGGAAGGGCGCTTGGTCATTAAGCGGGAGCATTTCTAAAGGTGTTGACAGCATGAAGACTGTTTTCTATTATAGGAGGGCGTATAAGGTACGCTGCAAGGGGGGGGTATGGGCAAGTATAGTGATCAGTTTTCGAACAGCATAGAAGATCCGAAGGGATTCTGGGCTGCTGCAGCCGAGGCAATCGGATGGCACAAGAAGTGGGATGAGACGCTGGATGAATCCAATCCGCCGTTCTACCGCTGGTATAAAGGCGGCGAGCTGAATACGTGCTACAATGCCCTCGACCGCCACGTTGAAGGCGGACGGGCCGATCAGGTTGCGCTCATCTACGACAGCCCGGTGACCAATACGATCGAAAAGTTCACGTACCGCGAACTTCTGGAGCAGGTTTCCCGCTTCGCCGGCGTTCTCGACGCCCTCGGCGTCCACAAGGGCGACACGATCATCATCTATATGCCCATGATACCCCAGGCCGTGATCGCCATGCTGGCCTGTGCTCGAGTGGGTGCCGTCCATTCCGTGGTGTTCGGCGGCTTTGCGCCTCACGAACTCGCCATCAGGATCGACGATGCCAAGCCGAAGCTCATCGTCACCGCCTCCGGCGCCGTGGAGGTCAAGCGTCTCATCGAATACAAGCCCCTGGTCGACAAGGCCATCGCAGAAGCGGCCCACAAACCCGAGAAGTGCATCGTCTTTCAGCGTCACCTGGTAAAAGCATCCATGAACCTCGGCCGCGACCTGGACTGGAATGAGCTCATGGCGAGCGCTCATCCTGCTCCCTGCATGCCGGTAAAAGCCACGGACCCGCTGTATATCCTCTACACATCAGGCACGACAGGCAAACCCAAGGGCGTGGTTCGCGACAACGGCGGTCATGCAGTTGCCCTCCGGTGGAGCATGGAGAATATCTATGGGGTTGAGCCCGGCGACGTGTTCTGGGCGGCATCGGACGTAGGTTGGGTCGTCGGTCACTCCTATATTGTTTACGGCCCCCTGCTTGCCGGATGCACGACGATCCTGTATGAAGGGAAGTCGGTCGGCACGCCGGACGCCGGAGCCTTCTGGCGCGTCATCTCCCAGCATAACGTGAAGGTCATGTTCACCGCGCCTACCGCCTTCCGTGCAATCAAAAAGGAAGATCCGAAGGGAGAGTTCATTAAAAAGTACGACCTGTCGGGATTCAAGGCACTCTTCCTGGCAGGCGAGCGGCTCGATCCCGATACCTATCACTGGGCGCACTCGCTTCTGAAAAAACCGGTCATCGACCACTGGTGGCAGACCGAAACCGGCTGGCCCATTACCGCGAATCCGGTCGGCATCGAGTCCTTTGCGATCAAGCCGGGCTCCTCCACCAGGCCGGTGCCGGGATTCAACGTGAAGATTCTGGATCCGGCCGGCAAGGAGCTCGGACCGAAGCAGGAGGGGCTCGTCGCCATAAAACTGCCCCTGCCTCCCGGAACGCTGCCCACGCTCTGGCAGGCTGACCAGCGCTTTCTCGAATCGTACCTCAAACCCTTCCCGGGATACTACTTCACCAGCGACGGCGGTTTCATCGATGAGGAAGGCTACGTCTTCATCATGGGGCGCGTCGACGATGTGATCAATGTCGCCGGTCACCGGTTGTCTACCGGAGAAATGGAAGAGGTCGTGTCCACGCACAAGGACGTGGCCGAATGCGCCGTCATCGGCGTGCATGACGGCCTCAAGGGGCAGCTCCCCCTCGGGCTGGTGGTGCTGAAGTCCGGCGCAGACAGGGATGGCGAGGAAATCAGGAGCGAGCTCGCCAGGATGGTCAGAAATACCATAGGCCCGTTCGCCTGTTACAAGGAGACCTGCGTCGTGAAGCGGCTGCCCAAGACGCGGTCCGGCAAGATCCTGCGCGGAACCATGCGGAAGATCGCTGACGGAGAAGCCTATGCCATACCGTCAACGATCGATGATCCTTCCGCGCTCGGCGAGATCGAGACAGCGCTGTCCTCTGTGGGGTATGCGGTGAAGAAGTCGTCGTAGCGGCCCGCTACAGGCAGGTGGACGTGTGTTCGGGAATAACTCGGGGCCTGGCAACATCAGCAGCAGGCGTCGTTCCGGTATTATTCGAACCGCGATATTCCGGAATACTTGCCTGCCGCGGTATCCATCGTGTTGCCGCAAATTTCCCTTGTCGCTGAAGTAGAAAAAAGACAATGGTCTTTCTGCGCAACTACGGTACAAAGACAATACCCGCACCGTGCAGCAGGAATTCTACCCAGCGGGGGGTTGCAATTCCTTTTTCACTTCGTTTTCCGAAAAGGGCTTTTTCGTAAAGCGCCGTCGTCCGCAGGCACGCCAAGGGGCAAGCGAGCGGACGCGTTCCGGAGGCCCATCAGTGCCCATTCGTTCCGGCCGCCGGCAGTCAACATTGTGCCGGACTGCGCTGTTGACAATTCATGCCCCAGGCCTTACAATCCCCTCCACAACGCTGTATTATCGTTGATTCCCTGCAAGGAGATGACCGTGAAGATTCAGGTACGAGGCCCCATTGTCGAGATGGACGGCGATGAGATGACAGCGGATCATCTGGAAGCTGATCAAGGAAAAACTTCTGTTCCCCCACTTGTCATGAACTTGAAATATTTCGACCTCGGCATAAAAAACCGGGACGCGACCGATGATGCCGTGACCATCGAGGCCGCCCAGGCGGTCCAGGAGCACGGTGTCGGCGTAAAATGCGCGACGATCACGCCCAATGCGGCTCGCGTGAAGGAGTACAATCTGAAGCAGGCCTGGAAGAGTCCGAACGGCACGATACGCTCCATCCTTGACGGCACCGTCTTCCGCAAACCGATCATCGTGAAGAACGTCCCGCCCGCGGTGCGGAGCTGGAAAAAGCCGATCAGCATCGGCAGGCATGCCTACGGCGACATTTACAAGTCCGTGGAGTTCAAGGTCCCCGGCGCAGGCAAAGCCGAGCTTCTGTTCACGCCGGCAACGGGCGGCGACAAGGTGTCGCTCGTCGTGCATGAGTTCAAGGGGCCGGGAGTAGTCATGGGCATGCACAATACGGAAAAATCGATCCGCAGTTTTGCCCGTGCCTGCATCAATTACGCCCTCGGTGAAAAATGCGACCTCTGGTTCGGGGCCAAGGACACGATCTCGAAGACCTATCATGGATTCTTCAAGGAACTTTTCGACCGGGAAGCAGCGGCGCAGGAAGGCGGAGTTCGAGAAGCTCGGCGTCAAGTACCGCTACATGCTGATCGATGACGCGGTTGCGCAGATCATGAAGGCGGAGGGCGGCATGCTCTGGGCCTGCATGAACTACGACGGCGACGTCATGAGCGACATGGTAGCATCGGGCTTCGGCAGCCTGGGCCTCATGACCTCGGTGCTCGTATCGCCTGAAGGCAAGTATGTATACGAAGCCGCCCACGGTACGGTCATGCGCCACTACTATGAACACCTCAAGGGCAATCCCACGTCGACCAATTCCGTGGCGTCAATCTTTGCCTGGACCGGCGCCATCGCCCGACGCGGGGACATGGACGGCTCGCCCGAGGTCACGGCGTTCGCCCGGAAGCTCGAAGAGGTCGTGATCAGCGTCATCGAAAGCGGCGTCATGACAAAGGACCTTGCCGCGATCGCCGACCCCAAGCCGGCGGCCTATGCGCAGACCGAGGCGTTTCTTGATGCCGTCGCCGCTCGGCTGTAACAGTCTGCTGCGGGCCCGGTGCAAGGAGGCGGGGGGTGCCCGCGATCCGAACAGTATTTTTGTGCCCGAGAAGTTTAAGCTGTTGACAATGGCATGTTCCCCTGCTAATATTCAACTGTTTTTTGCAGTGTTTGGGGGTTGTGATGGCTGGGGAGAAAATCCTCGATATAGACGATAGTCCGACCGTACAGCGGCTTATCGAGATGATCCTGTCCTCGCAGGGTTATCAGGTCGTGCTCGCCTCGGACGGAGAAGAGGGTATCGCCAAGGCGCGCTCCGAACGACCTGCCGTCATTCTTGTGGATTTCGTCATGCCCAAGATGAACGGTTTCCAGGTCTGCAAGACCCTCAAGGACGACCCGAATTTCAAGGATACTCCCATTATTCTCGTGACATCCAAGGGCGACAAGGTCGGCAGCAAGTTCGTCGACACCCTCGGGATCACCGAATATTTTACGAAACCGTTCCAGCCTGAAGAACTCCTTGCAAAGATACGGGAAGTCATCGACAAACGACAGGCCGCGGAAGCCGAAGCAGCCGCACTTGCCCGAACATCCCAGCGAGAGCCAGCCCGCGGACTGCGGCGGGAGCGGCCCGCCGAGGTCAGGGACGAGCCGGCCCCCGCATCCTACGCAGGTGCGGGCGCGATGGAGTCCATGGTTCGGTCCATAGTCGAACAGGTGCTTGGCGAGTTCATCAAGACCACGCTGCCCGAACTCATCAGGAAGGAGCTGGCTAAACCGCAGCATGCAGAAAACGCCGGCATCCAGGGCAACCTCGCGAGCGTTCGCATCGTCGAGGTGCTGCAAATGCTCGGTCTCCAGCGCCAGACCGGCAAGCTGTCCATCAGCCGTTCCGGCGACGCCGTCGAAGTATTCTTCAAGGACGGAGCCGTTGTCTTTGCTTCTTCAAACTGCAGCGAGAGCCGGTCCGCTGTCGAAGAACTGCTCCGAAGAACCTGTAAGATCGATGAGAAGAGCCTCGATTATGTCATGCGCATCGCGGACATGACGTCGCAGCCGATTGATCGCGTTCTTTCCCAGGAAAAAATTGTCGATCAGAAAATATTCGTCGACTGCCTCCGCCGTCATACAGAGTCGGCCATTTTCAAGATCATGGCCTGGAAGGACGGTGAGTTCTCGTTCGAGAAGGCAGTCCCGCCCGTATTTTCCCATCCCGTCCAGCTGAAAGTAGACGACCTGCTCCTCGAGGGAGCCAGGCGTGCGGACGAGTGGAGTCTGATCCAGCAGAAGATCCCTCACTTCGACATCGTCTTCGAGCCCATGATCGGAAATGCAGAGGAGCTGACCACGCGCGGCATGAGCGACATGGACCTCAAGGTATTTTCCTACGTCGACGGCCGCCGTACCATTCAGGAGATCATCGATACGCTTTGCGTCGGTGAATTCGACGTGGTAAAGAGCATGTTCATCCTCCTGTCGGTGAATTTGATCAGGAGGCGGAGATAGCTTCCTGCGCATCGGAGCAGGTGTCCTAACACGAAGAAAACAAAACGAAAACTTGACACACCCAAGGAAATATGTTAATTTTTACTAACCTGTACATCGGGTAAAAGGAGACCAGAATGGCCAAAATACTGATTGCTGATGATAGCCTGGCAGAGCTTCAAATTTTTACGCAGGCGCTCCAGCCGACGGGCCATACGATCGTCACCGTCATGGACGGAGAAGCAGCGGAAGCGAAGGTAAAATCCGAGAAAATCGACCTGATAATTCTCGACGTGATTATGCCCAAAAAAAATGGTTTTCAGGTCTGCAGGGATATCAAGAGCAACGATCAGTTCAAAAACATTCCGGTCATCATGGTTACATCCAAAGATCAGGAAAGCGACAAGTTTTGGGGGATGAAACAGGGTGCAGATGAGTATTTGACCAAACCGTTCAAGCCCGAGGACCTGCTCAAAGCGGTTAAGAAATACATCTAACCCTGGAGGGGGGCCCGTTTGGCCGCAATTGACGACGATGTCACCGCCGATGTAATAGATGTGCTACCGGAAGAGGAAGTAAGGATTTGTCTCTTCAGTATAGGCGAGGACACCTATGCTCTCCCGGTTGACCTGTTGACGGAAATCATCATCCCGCAGAATATCTTCCCTGTCCCCACCACACCTTCCCATGTCCTCGGTGTCATTAATCTGCGAGGCAATATCGTTCCGATCGTCGATATTCGTCCGGCGCTGTCCCTGCCGCACCTGTCCGCGCCCGGCCAGATAGCAATCCTTAAACACGGCACCATGATGCTCGGCATCGGCGTCGATAACGTTTCGGCGGTCGTCGGCGTTCCTGAAAGCAGTATCCAGGCCCTTCCTGCAGATACGGCGACGGGCACGCCGTCCTCAGCCAGGAGCCGCACCCGCTTCGTGAAGGGCATCATCCAGCGGGACAACGAAGTGGCGGCGCTGTTGAACATCGACCGTATCCTCGATGAGATCAAGTTGGCATGAACAGGAAGTCCCGGGCGGCACGCGGCGTTTCGTGCCTCCTGTCAGAGTCCTCTTTTAAAGGAGTAAAGCGATGAAAATATGGAATCCCTTCTATCGGATGAGCATCAGAACCAAGATTGCGCTGATGATTATCAGCATGTCCGCCGTGTTCGGATCGAGCATTCTCGGGTTCATATACCTGCAGATCCAGAACGCGCTCAAGGACGAGGCGATCAACAAGACGCTCATCGTCGCTGACGGTCTGAGCGTCAAGGCCGTGGAGCCGGTCCAGGTGGAAGATCTCAACGCGCTGCAGTTCATCCAGGGGGAAGCGATCAGCCAGCCCGAAGTCGCGTACTGCTTCATCCGTGACGGCCGGGGACGCATCCTTTCGTCGTCCTTTGAAGGAAACGCGATACCGCCCGCGCTCCAGAACATCAATATCCTGAAACCCGGGGTTCCGTTCGGCACCGCGGCCGCATCGATCAGTCTCAAAGAGAGCGCCGTCGAGGTCATCGATATCGCGTCCCCGATTGCCGGCGGCACGCTCGGCACCGTCCACGTCGGCCTCAACATGACCCTCATTAAATCCAACATCAGAAACCTGCTCTATAAGATCATGTACGTCGGCGGCGGTTTCCTCGTCATTCTCGTCATCTTTACCCTGTTCATGACCGCCGTGACGATCGCGCCGGTGAAGGACCTCATGCGGATCGCCGAAGCCCTCGGCCGCGGCGATCTCACGAAGAAAGCGAACGTGAAAACGGGCGACGAACTCGGACAGCTCGGCAGCACGCTGAACAGCACGATCGACCGTCTTCAGGGCCTTATCCAGACGGAGTCCGACCGGGACAAGATGCAGCACCAGGTCATGGACCTTCTATCCGTCGTGAGCACGGCCGCGGAAGGCGACCTGACGATCAAGGCCGAAGTGACCGCCGACGCACTGGGGTCCGTGGCCGACGCGTTCAACCTCATGATCACCGGTCTTACCACGCTGGTGAGCCAGGCCAGCAACGTCGCAAACGAGATCCAGCGGTCGACCGCAGATATTCTCCATTCCGCGGAGCGCATGCGCTTGGGCGCTGAGCAGCAGGCCGCACAGATCCGGAACGCATCGGACGCCGTGAACACCATGTCCCAGACCACCCAGCGGATGGCGGAGAACGCCGAAGCGGCCACCCAGACCTCGGTCAAGGCCACCCAGGCCGCCGTCAAGGGCGGCGCGGCCGTGTCGGAAACGATCAAGGGCATGCAGCGCATCCGCGCAACCGTGCAGTCCACTGGTAAGAAGATCAAGGGCCTCGGCGAACGGTCCCTCGAAATCGGCGCCATCATCGAAGTGATCAACGAAATCGCCACCCAGACGAACCTGCTGGCACTGAACGCCGCAATCGAAGCCGCCCGCGCAGGCGAACAGGGTAAGGGTTTTGCGGTCGTTGCCGACGAAGTCCGGAAGCTGGCTGAACGGGCCGCGCGCGCCACGAAGGACATTACCGGCCTCATCAAGGGCATTCAGGTGGAAACAAGCGAAGCCGTGACGGTGATGGAAGAAGGAACCCGCGAGGTGGAGGAAGGTACAAAGCTCGCGGACCAGGCCGGTGCCGCGCTTCGCGAAATCGAACAGATCGTTAAACAGACCGCAACCCTCATGACGGACATCACGCGGGCCGCGGCGGACCAGGTGAAGTCCACGGTCAGCGTGGTGCACACCATGGACAACATCTCCCAGCTGACCCAGGAAACGACCCACGGCGTGCAGGACACGGTGGCGACGATCAGCGGTCTGGCAGACCTCACGAAACGCCTGAATGACGCTATCGGCAGGTTCAAGATCGGGAAGGAAGCGTTTGCTGCGGCCCCCGCTCCCGTGCCCTCCATGACGAGCGAACTTCCGCCTCTCCCGGCGCTTGAAGGCTTCCCGCCTTCCGTTGACGGGGTCACGACAAGCGACGAGGAGATCAAGCTCGGCTTCATCGAATAAACGCTATGGCCGGACCGTTGGATAAATCAGGCATCATCGAGTTCTTTCTGATCGAGGCTGGCGAGCATCTCCAGAACCTGAACAAGGGACTGTTGTCCCTTGAAAAGGATCCGTCCGACAACGCCATGATCGACGAGCTCTTCCGCGCGGCCCACACGCTGAAGGGCTCCGCGGCCATGATGGGTTTTCAGGGAGTCAGCGACGTGGCCCACAAGGCCGAGGACATGCTGGGCATGTTCCGATCGGGAACGATCCCCATCACCAAAGAGACCCTGAATTTTCTTTTCGACAGCGTCGATGCCGTGAAGGTCATGGTGGACGGTGTAGCGTCCAACCAGCCAGAGGACACCCTCGTGGTGGAGACCATCGGCCGCGCGTACAAGGACGTGGTCAGCCGCATCCAGGCCGCTCCCGAAGAGAAGGCGCGTCCGGCAAGCGCTGCCCCTCCGGCCAAGCCCGCGGCCCCGGCGCTGCCATCAAGCAAGGATGATCTCGACCTGGCGTGGGAAAAGACCTTTGATGTAGGCTGGGACCAGCCAGCCCCGGCGCAGCCTATCCGCAAGGAACCGGCCCCCCCGAAAGCGGCGCCTCCAGCCCCGCAGTCGTCACCCCCCCGGCCCGCGGCGCTGCCCGCCTCGAAAGCGGCTCCGGCAGCAAGACCCCCGGCACCTTTCATTGCCCCCGCCGACGCGAACGTTCCGCTCAAGCTGGAGCTCGAAGAGGCCAAGAAGAGCGGCATTCTCGAAAAACGCGGAACAGGCCGCCGCGCCACGGATGCCGTCGATCTGGAAAAGCAGTTCATCCGCGTCAATATCGAGCGGCTCGATAACCTGATGAACCTTGTCGGCGAGATGGTCGTCAACCGCAACCGGCTTTCCCGCCAGGTCGATTTGATCAAGTCGCTCCGGGAGGAACTCGCTTTCAGCCAGAGCCGGCTGCTCCACGAAATAAAAAAGTTCGAAGAAAAGTACGAGTACACGATGACCGTGGACTCCGCGGAGAACCACCACGAGGAAGCAGCGCAATCCACCGATTTTCTCGAACTGGAGTTCGACCGGTACGACGATTTTAACCTGCTTTCACGCAAGCTGACGGAGATCTCGAACGATACGAATGAGATCATGACCGAACTTGCCGGCTTCTTTGATTCCTTTGAGATTGACACGGCCCGCATCTCCACGATCACGACCAACCTTCAGGACGAGATCACCATGGCCCGCATGGTCGAAGTGGACAAGCTGTACCAGATGTTCCAGCGGCCTGTCCGCGACCTTGCCCAGGAGGAGAACAAGCAACTCAACATGGTCGTCTCCGGCGGCGAGACCAAGATCGACAAAACGATCTTCGAGATCATCTCCGATCCGCTCATGCACATGATCAGGAATGCCATCTCCCACGGCATCGAAACGGTGCCCGAGCGCCGAGCACTCGGCAAGGAACCTACCGGCGTGCTCATCCTGAATGCACGGCACGAAGGCAACAGCATCATTCTGCAGATTGAAGACGACGGACGGGGCATGGATCCGGCGAACCTCAGAAAAACGGCAGTTGATAAGGGGTTCCTGACCAATCCTGAAGCGCAGTCCCTTTCCGATCTTGAAGCCATCAACCTTATTTTCCGCCCGGGTTTTTCCACGGCGACGAAGGTGGGAAAGATATCGGGCCGCGGCGTGGGCATGGACGTGGTGTCCACCCAGCTTGCGAGGATCAACGGCAGGATCGAGATCAAGACCGAAAAAGGCGTAGGCACCCGGTTCATGATCAGGCTTCCGCTGACTCTTGCGATCGCCCAGGCACTGATCGTGAAGCTGAACGACCAGGAACTGGCCGTCCCGATGAACCTCGTTGAGGAAACGACCCGGTTCTCGAACAAAGACATCCAGCGCGCCGCAGGCGATGAAATGGTGAGCTTGCGGGGGACGCTGGTCAAGCTGCTCAAGATGAATGAGCTTCTCGGCGTGGGCAAGTTTCCGAGCAAGGAAGACACCTTCCGTCATCCGACGCTGATTCTCGGCATGGCTGAAAAACGGATCGCGCTCATGGTGGAGGAGATCATCGGCCGGGAAGAGATCGTCGTGAAATCGCTGGGCGACTATTTGAAAGGCATCAAGCTGTTTTCGGGCGCTACGATTTCCGGCGAAGGCGCCGTCCGGCTCATCATCAATATCGCATCGCTCTTCGGAGACGAAGGCGCAGTGGCGACCCGTGCGACCGTTAGTCAGGAGCAGGAGGCGCCCCCGCCCGACCTCTCGAAGCGGAAGCCGAAGGTACTCGTCGTCGACGATTCCATCAGCATCCGCAAATATGTGCAGCGGTTCCTTGACCGCACCGGCTACGAGGTGGAGGTTGCACCGGACGGCATGGAGGCGCTGAACATCATGGGCCGCATGAAATTCGACGCCGTGATCACCGATCTCGAGATGCCCGTCATGCACGGGTACGACCTGATGGCGGAAATGAAGAAGAACGCGGACCTCATGAACATTCCGGTCATCGTGCTGACCTCCCGGGCGGGCGACAAGCACCGGCAAAAGGCCCTGGATATGGGCGCCCATGATTATCTGGTCAAGCCCTTCGAAGAACAAGAGATGCTGGGAGCGCTGAAAAAACTTCTGAGCGGAGCCGCCGTCGCGGGACGGGCATAATCGCAGGAACCTATGGACGACAGCTCCCGATTTCTGATATTATCACTGGGCGGCGACAATTATGCCCTGCCCATCACGAAGCTGATCGAGATCTCCGTTCCGCGCAATCTCCAGAAGGACGCAAAACTGACGGAGCTTTTCGAGGGGAAGATCGTGCACCGCGGAAAAACGATCCCGGTGATGGACGTAAAAAAGGTTTTTAAGATTTCCGGTCCGCCGGGCGCGGCGCTCCTGGTTGTCCGCTGCGCCAAAGGGGTTCTGGGGCTCCTCGTGGATTCGGTTACGGAAATCATGGATACGGCCCAGCAGGCGACACCCCTGCCGGCCGGCATCATGAACCCGAGCCTGCAATACTATCGCGGGATCCTTCGGCACAAAGACAGCCTGGTACTCCTCTTGAACGAGGATGGGCTGCTGCCATGACGAGCAGGTATCTTATATTTTCCCTGGCCGGCCGGTCTTTCGGCGTACGCTTGAGCGGAGCGATAGAAATCCTGCCCTGGCGTCCGGCGCGGCGGGTGCCGCTCGCCTATTCCTATATCGACGGGCTGATCGACTACCGGGGGACCATTTATCCGGTCTTTAATCTGGCCCAGCGCCTCGGGCTGAGCAAGCCGGGCCCGATCGGGTTCACTGCCGAAACCCGGGAACCGAGCGCGCCGGGACAGGGCATCATTTTACTCGAAGAAAACAAGGTTCCCTTCGGCATAATCGTGGACGGCGTAACCAAGATGGTGAGTCTCGAAGAACCGTCCATATCCGCCGCGAAGACGCCGGGAATCGATCCAAACCTTACGCGCGGCGTCGTCTTCGACGACGACCAGGAAGTCACGATCCTCGACTTTGAAAGGTTGCTCCATGCCGGTTAAGATTCTGCTCGCCGATAAAAGCATCACCATCCAGAAGGTGGTGGAAATGCTGTTTTCCGGACGGGACTACGAAGTGCTCTGCGTCAGTGACGGCGAAACGGCCCTGAGCGAGGCTGCGCGGGTCAGCCCTGATGTGGTGCTTGTCGACGTCGATCTTCCGCGCGTCGACGGGTATGCCCTGGCTTCCCGCATGAAGCAGACCCCCCAGCTGGCGTCGCTGCCGGTCATCCTCATGATGAGCAGGGACGATGTATATGATTCCGTAAAGGGCAAGCAGGCCGGGATCCTCGACAATATCGCCAAGCCCTTCGAGTCTCAGGAGCTGATCGGCAAGGTCAAAAAGGCGCTCGCTGCCGCTCCGCCGCGGCTGGCTGAACCGGCACCCCGTCCGGCGGCTCCGGAACCTCCTGCGTCGAAACCGTTCGCGGAACCCCGTGTGCCGAAAGCCGCAGCTCCCGAGGCCCCGCCCTCGTTCTCCAAGCCGAAAAAACCGTCAACGCCTTCGGACATTTTCGAGATAATCCAGGAAGCACCGAGTGATGCAGAGATCAGGAAAGCGGCTGCCGCAGCCCCCGCTCCGCCCATCTCCGAAGACGCGGTCTACGAGGTAGAAGCGGAGGTCGAAGAGGTTGCAGCGTCGCTGGCGCGGGAAGTGGAGAAGGCCCTGCCGACCGGCCCGAGGGCCGTTGAAGAGATACGGGCTGGATTGGGTCTCTCTGATACGGAAGAGGACATGAAGGGCGAAATCGTTCCCTTTGAATCGCTGGCCGCGGCCATGGAGATGGAGCCTCCTGTTGAGACGCCGACACTGCCGAAGAAGCCTGCTACCCCGGCGCCGGCGGCTGTTGCTGCGCCTGCACTGCCGGAGGCGGAACTGCGGATCATGGCGGAAAAAACGATGGCAAGGATGGCGCAGGAAGCCATTGCGAAAATTCCCGTACCTTCACTTTCAGCGAGCGACTTGTGGGGAATGGCGGAGGAGAAAGTCGCCAAGATGGCCAGAGAGGTCTTTTCCGAAATGCCCCAGCCCGCAGCTCCGCAGGTATCGGACGGCGCGCTCAGGAGCATGATGGAAGAGGTCGCTGCCAAGACCGTGAAGGCATCCCTGGAGGGCGTCTCCGCCGCCCGGCCTGCCGCGATCCCGTCAGAGGAGCTCCGCGGTATTGCTGAAGAAACCATTTCGAAAATGGCCGTCGAGATCTTCAAGGACATGACGCCGCCCATTCCGAAAATTTCGGAGGATACAGTACGGCGGGGGATTCAGGAAGCCGTGGGCGCCATCACCCGGCAAATTGCCCGCGAGGTCATCGAACAGGTTGCCTGGGAAGTGATCCCGCAGCTTGCGGAGAATCTGATTAAAGAAGAGATCGAGCGGCTGAAGGCTTTACAGTAAAAAAAGCCCCGTTCGTGATGCAGTTTTCCCTGGACCCTCCACAGCGCGGTGCCGGTTTTCTCCAGGGGCATACGAGCGGCGCGCAGGCAGGAAGCACGCAGACAAGATAGGGGACTCGCTCCCCTATTTTTTATTGAAGAGGCAATTTCCCGGGGGACAGGATGGACGCGTTCTCCGCGATCAATACGTTTTGAACAGAAGGAGCTCTTTGCATGTCCATCAGGGAACTATCCAAGTCCTACGATCCGAAATCCGTTGAGCAGAAGTGGTACGACTTCTGGCTCCGGAAAAACTATTTTCACGCCGACGTCGACAAGGGCGGGTCGCCGTACTGTATTGTGATTCCCCCTCCGAACGTCACCGGCCAGCTTCACGTCGGCCATGCTTTCGATAATACCCTTCAGGATATTCTTATCCGCTGGATGCGCATGTCGGGCAGGAACGCGCTCTGGATGCCGGGAACGGACCATGCGGGCATCGCCACGCAGAACGTTGTCGAGCGCCAGCTCGCGAAGGACCACATCGACCGGCACAGCCTCGGCAGGGAAAAGTTCATCGAGAAGGTCTGGGAGTGGAAGAAGGAGTACGGCGGCAGGATCATCAGCCAGCTGAAGCGGCTCGGCGCCTCCTGCGACTGGGAGCGCGAGCGCTTTACCATGGACGAAGGCCTGTCGAAGGCCGTGCGCGAGGTCTTCGTCCGCTTGTACGAAGAGGGGCTCATCTACCGCGGCGAGCGGCTTATCAACTGGTGCCCGCGCTGCCATACGGCCCTGTCGGACATCGAAGTCGAACACGAGAACGAGAAGGGCAAGCTCTATTACATAGCCTATCCCCTGAGCCATGATCATAATATCCGGCTGACGGTGGCCACGACGCGGCCCGAGACCATGTTCGGCGACACTGCCGTGGCCGTGCACCCACTCGACCCGCGGCACAAGGACCTCATCGGCAAGACCATCGACCTGCCGCTCACCACGCGCCAGGTACCGATCATCGGTGATTCCATCCTCGTGGACCTCGAATTCGGCACCGGCGCCGTCAAGGTGACGCCGGCCCATGATTTCAACGACGCCGAGGCGGCCCAGCGCCAGATCCCTAACCTGGCGCGCATCAAGATGCTCGACGATAAGGCCGAGATCCTGACCGACATCCCCGATGTGCTGCCCGACGTGATGAAACTTGTCGCAGGCAAGCCGACAAAAAAAGCGCGCGGTATGATTGTCGAGCTGCTTCAGGAGCGGGGCTACCTGATCAAAACCGAGGACCACGACCACGCCATCGGCAAATGCTACCGTTGCAAGACGGTGGTGGAGCCGTTCCTGTCTCCCCAGTGGTTCGTGAAAACAGGACCGCTCGCAGAGCCTGCGGTCAAGGCGGTTGAGGAAGACCGGATCAGGTTCTATCCCAAGCCCTGGGAGAACACCTATTTCGAGTGGATGCGGAACATCAAGGACTGGTGCATATCGCGCCAGATCTGGTGGGGGCACCGCATTCCTGCCTGGTACTGCGATGACTGCGGCACGATAACGGTCAGTCGCACTGATCCGACGGCCTGCCAGAAGTGCGGGAACAAGAACCTCCGTCAGGAGACCGACGTACTCGATACGTGGTTTTCGTCGGCTCTCTGGCCTTTTTCAACGCTGGGATGGCCTGAGAAGACCCGGGAGCTTGCGTTCTACTATCCCACGTCCGTTCTCGTGACCGGCCTCGACATCATCTTTTTCTGGGTCGCCCGGATGATCATGATGGGGCTTCATTTCATGAACGAAGTGCCCTTCAGGCATGTGTACATCCATGCGCTCGATTCGCGATGCCGAAGGCCAGAAGATGAGCAAGTCCAAGGGCAACGTCATCGATCCGCTCGTGATGATCGACCAGTTCGGCACCGATGCATTCCGCTTTACGCTGACGGCTATTGCGGCCCAGGGCCGTGACATCAAGATGTCCACGGAGCGCATCGAGGGCTACCGGAACTTCGCGAACAAGATCTGGAATGCGAGCCGGTTCGTTATCATGAACCTGGAAGAGGGATTTGTTCCGAGCACCGAGCTCGAGACTCCCCACACCTCTCTTGCCGATAAATGGATTCTCTCGCGTCTCAATTCCGTGACCCGGGACATGCAGGCCGCACTCACGGAATACCGGTTTAACGATGTTGCCTCAGGGTTGTACCAGTTCATCTGGCATGAGTACTGCGATTGGTATCTTGAACTTTCAAAGAATGCGTTAAACGAGGAAAAGGGATCTCTTCAACGAAAAGCGGCGCAAACCGTGCTCGCCCACGTTCTGGAGACGACGCTCCGCATGCTGCATCCGATCATGCCTTTTATTACCGAGGAAATCTGGCAGACCCTTCCCGAGTCAGTGCGGAATGCGGAATGGGGAATGCGGAATGACAAGCAGGAAGGCAAATGCGAATCCATCATGGTTGCAGCCTATCCCCAGGCCGATGAAAAACTGATTGATGCCGGGATCGAACAGGACATGCAGATGGTCATGGATGCGATCCTGGCGATCAGGAACATCCGCGGAGAAATGAACATAGCGCCCTCGCTGCAGATCAAGGCGATCGTGAATGTCGAGGACGCGAAGGTCGGCGAGCACCTGGCGGCAAGCGCCGGATACCTGAAGACGCTCGCGCGTATCAATGAGCTTCGTATCGGTGTTCGTGAAGCAAAACCCAAGGCAGCCGCCACGGGAGTGATCAAGGGGGCGGAAATCTACGTGCCGTTTGAAGGGGTCCTCGACCTGACCCAGGAGCGCGACCGGCTCCAGAAAGAGATCGCGAAGATCTCCAAGGACATCGAAACGTTCTCCAGGAAACTCTCGAACAAAGAGTTCGTTGACAAGGCGCCGAAGGCAGTGGTCGAGAAGGACACGGCAAAGCTCGAAGACTTCAAAGCAAAACGGGAGAAGCTCGAACAGAGCCTGAAGATGCTGGGGTAGCCCGGATCATTCTTATCATGCACAAAGACCGCTCTCTTGCAGATCTCATAGAACGCGCCCTTGCCGAAGACATCGGCAACGGCGACGTGACGTCCGATGCGACGATCCGGCCGGATGCAAGCTCCACAGCCGTGGTGCTGGTAAAACAGGAACTGGTCCTGGCCGGCCTGGACATCGCGCGCGAAGTGTTCCGACGTGTCGATCCTGAGATCCAGTTTGCCTCCTATGCAAGGGACGGCGAACGGATACACGCAGTAACGGAGATCGCAAAACTGTCGGGAAATACGCGGGCACTGCTTGCCGGCGAGCGCGTTGCGCTGAACATGCTCCAGCACCTGTCGGGCATTGCGACGCTCACGGCGAAATACGTGGAGCGGATCAACGGCCTGAAGGCCGAGATCCTGGACACGCGGAAAACGCTTCCCGGCCTGCGCCGGCTTGAAAAGTATGCTGTGCGCATGGGGGGTGGAAAGAACCACCGCTTCGGCCTCTTCGACGGCACGCTGATCAAGGACAACCATATTAAAGCCTCCGGCGGCATCACGCGGGCCGTCGAGCGGGCGCGGCAGTCGGCGCACCACCTGCTCAAGATTGAGGTCGAGACAGGAACGCTGGACGAAGTCCGAGAGGCCTTGAATGCGGGGGCGGACATCATCATGCTCGACAACATGCCAATCGACCTTATGCTCGGGGCCGTCAAGCTGATCGCCGGCCGGGCTCTTATCGAGGCATCGGGCAATGTGACGCTCGAAACCGTCCGCGCCATCGCTGAGACCGGCGTAGACTTCATTTCCTCGGGTAGCCTTACCCATTCCGCGCCGGCGGCGGATATCAGTATGAAGATAAAGTGACAGGGCCCGGGGTCCTGTTGACAGGGTCCAGGAGAGCACGGCGAAGTTGATGTCTCCGGCAGCCAGCCCAGGTCCCGAGCTATGTATAAAGACAAAATCCTTAACCTGCTTCGTTCATCGCAGGCAGCATTTCTTTCCGGCGAGGAGCTGGGACGGAAAACCGGCATCTCCCGCACCATGGTGTGGAAGTATATCAAGTCGCTGGAGCGTGACGGATTCGGCATTGAGGCGGTCCCGTCCCGAGGATACAAGATCACATCCGAGCCCGATGTGCTGCGCCGGAGCGATATCACGGCAGGGCTCAGGACCCGGGTCATGGGCAGGGACGTGCGTCTGTTGCCGCAGGTCGACTCGACGAATACGCAAGCCATGGAGCTGGCTTCCCACGGCGCGGCTGAGGGCACGATCGTGATCGCCGAGACGCAGACCGGAGGGAAAGGCCGGCGCGGCAGGCGATGGATCTCACCGAAGGGCAATCTGTATATGAGCGTCGTGCTGCGGCCCGACGTTCCACTGCACAAGGCGCCGCTCGTTACCTTGATGGGTGCAGTGGCCGCGGCGACTGCCATCGGCAAACAATGCGGAATTGCGGCCGGCATCAAGTGGCCGAACGATATCTTCATCAACGGGAAGAAAGTATGCGGCCTCCTCACGGAGATGAGCGCCGAACAGGACCGGATCAGGCACATCGTGCTCGGAATCGGCGTGGACGTGAACATGGATACCGGTGAGCTGCCGGAAGAACTCCGCCAGATCGCGACCACGCTCCAGACCGAAACCGGGCATCGCCTCAACCGGGCAGCACTGGTGCAGGAGATTCTGAGGGAACTTGAACGGTGGTACCATGCGTTTCTCGATCACCCGCATGCTGTTCTCAAAGAATGGGAACGGCTCAATATCACGACAGGCAACCGTGTTGCCGTGGGCGGGACCGGCGAGACGATTGCCGGAATCGCAGAGCAGATCGACGATGAAGGAAGGCTTGTCATCAGGCAGGACGACGGGACCCTGCGCACGGTGGCCGCGGGGGATGTGACGATACTGAAAAAATCGTAAAACCATGTCAGCCACGAATTAACACGAATTTCCACGAATGAAAGCTAGAGAAGGATTTCTACTAGTAAAGACAAGAGCTTTTGCCTTATGTCGTCAGATTTAAACGTCTTCTTCGTGAAAATTCGTGAAATTCGTGGCTGATTTCAGGAGTTGTGCCATGCTTTTAGCCATCGACATCGGCAACACCAACGTGGTCCTCGGCGTGTTCGACAAGGAACGGCTCGTCGAGAACTGGCGCGTCGGCACGAACACGCAGATCACGCCGGATGAATACGCCATGATCTTCAAGGACCTCTTCGGATTTTCCGGCACCGAATTCTCCCAGATCACGGGCGTCATCATCTCAACGGTTGTGCCTCCCTTGCTGCCCGTGATGGTTGAGGTTTCACGCAAGTATTTCCGCATCGAGCCCATGGTCGTGACGCACGCGCTCAAGACGGGAATCACGATCCGCTATGATAACCCGAAGGAAGTCGGCGCGGACCGGATCGTAAACGCCGCTGCTGCGTACAAGTTGTACGGCGGGCCGATCATCATCGTGGATTTCGGGACGGCAACGACGTTCTGCGCGGTCACGAAGGACGGAAACTATCTCGGCGGCGCGATCTGTCCGGGCGTGAAGATATCCGCCGAAGCGCTGTTTCAGCGCGCGTCCAAACTGCCCCGCGTCGAACTGATCAAGCCGGAGAAGGTTATCGGCCCCGACACGATCAGTGCCATGCAGGCGGGGATCATCTACGGCTACGCGGGGCTCGTGGACGGCATCGTGGAGCGCATGAAGCGGGAGCTTTCACCGGATGCGAAGATCGTCGCCACCGGAGGCCTTGCAGAGCTCATTTCGCCCGAGACCAGGAGCATCCGGGACATCAGACCTCAACTCACCCTTGAGGGGCTGCGCCTTCTGTATCAAATGAACCAATAAGCCGTCGCTGCTGATCAGCGGAAACGTCCGTTTTTTACACGTTTTTTTTTGCTTCTGCCCCCCCTGCACCTTGACGTGCCGCGGATTTTATGATATTTTTGCTTTACCACAGGATTCGGGAGAATAGATGAAGATTCTTGTAGTGGATGACGAAGAGGGCGCACGCGAGCTTTTTAACACCATATTGACGGACGAGGGGTACGAAGTGTCCCTTGCGAGCACCGGTGAAGACGCGCTGATCCTGTTCAAAAAACAACCTTTTCACCTTGTGATCACCGACATTAAGATGCCCGTGATGGACGGCCTCCAGCTGCTGCAGGAGATCCGCAAAACGGGGTCAAAGACCGATGTGATCATGGTAACGGCCTACGGTGAAGTGGAAAGCTACCTCAAGGCCATGAGTCTCGGCGCCGCTGAGTATATCAACAAACCCATCCGGATCAAAGAGCTCAAACGGATCGTCCACAAGGTTCTGACCGAGCAGCGGGCCAGATCGGGTAACTGATATGTCACGGCTCCGGAAGGACCCCATCGTCGGCCGGTGGATCATTGTATCCACCGAGCGTCCGAAAAAACCCGAAGATTATTCATTTGAAGAGCCTGCAGACGATGTGACGCCGGAGGAATGCCCTTTTTGCAGCGGCAACGAAGCGAAGACCCCTCCCGAGATAGCATCGTTCCGCCCCGAGAAGACCCTTCCGAACTCCACCGGCTGGTGGGTGCGCGTGATCCCGAGCAAGTTCCCGGTGCTTCACATCGAGGGCAGCCTGGAACGTGAAGGCAGCGGCATCTACGACTGGATGAACGGGATCGGCGCACACGAAATCATCATCGAAAGCCCGGAGCACGGCCTCCGGCTTGAAGACCTGCCGGAGAACCAGGTCGAGAAGGTCCTCTGGTCCTATCGCGACCGCATCCTCGATCTCGAGCGTGACAGCCGCCTCCGTTACGTACTGGTCTACAAAAACCAGGGCTGGACTGCAGGCGCAGCCGTAAACCACCCCCATTCCCAGCTCATCGCCACGCCCGTCATTCCAAAGTCGGTGAAGGAAAAGCTGGACGGCGCAAAGTCGTATTACGATTACAAGGAACGATGCATCTTCTGCGACATCATCAGGCAGGAGCAGGCGTCGCCGGAGCGGGTCGTCGAAGAAACGCGTCACTTCCTGGTCATTGTGCCCTTCGCGCCCCGCTATCCCTTCGAGATCTGGATCTATCCCAAGAAACACCTGTGCTCCTACGTGGACATCACCAAGGAAGAGATCATGGATTTTTCCCGGACGCTCAAGAATTCGCTCAAGCGTCTCGGCGCCGTCCTGCATAATCCGCCCTATAACTTCATGCTCTATTCCGCGCCGAACCGGGTGCCCCGCCGCGGCCACTGGCACACGCTGAACGACGACTTCCATTGGCATCTGGAGATCATGCCCCGTTTGACCAGGGTCGAGGGTTTCGAGCGCGGTTCGGGCTTCTATATCAATCCTACGCCGCCCGAGGACGCGGCAAAGTATCTGCGGGAAGTAAAGCTGTAGGCACCGCTGTCACGCATGGATCGAGAATTGCCCTGCCCGCGACGCACTGCGTTCTTCCCCCTTTGCGATAACAAAAGTACTTCGATATAATCTAAACGATCTATTTTAAAGGGACGTATGAGACGGAACAAGGTAGTCTTGATATTGCTGCTGGCAACAATGCTCCTGGGTTCCGGCTGTGTATCAGAACCGGGTGGAATAGACAAAGAAAAATTCTCGGACCTGAACCGGACAGCGCGTGCCTTGAAGAACGCGATAACGCCCGATAGACCCTGCGAGGTTCCGGAGTCATTGCTGCAAAAACTTGCCTCCGGGACGGCGGCGTTAAAAGACAAGGCAGCTTCAAAAGCGGAGAGCGCCGTGTTCGACGCCTACTCGCGCCTTTTGGCTACGTACAAAGACGGTCAGCTGTTTTGCCAGTACCAGACGCAGGTGAATCAACTTCCCTTTGTGCCCAAGGGACGCATCTATGTGTTCCAGGAGCTGGATCCGCTCGTTGAAAAATATAGTTTGTCGACAGAGGGTCATTTATACAAGCCTACGGGGGCCCGCTGGAGAAGCATTTCCGCGGACGCGATAAACGTGATCTGGGAAAGCGCCGAGAGGCAGACGAAAAACATAGAGAACATGGTGAATTATAACTGAACAGTTGGAGACCGGAAATAACGCCGCACAGATCATGTAATATCTCATGTGATCATTTTCGGGTTGAGCCCGAACCAGAGTTTTTTGCCGACGCGGGACTCCTGCTTTTGTGGCGAACGAATTTGACACTGGACTGGTGAGCAGGTAAACTATACGCATTCAGGATTTTCAATTCCACAACCATGCAGGAGGCCTCTATGGAAAAACCGAGCAAGTCAGCAGGAGCGTTGAAACAGATCATCAATGAAGCTATCAGCGATCTCGAAATAACGCCCGATGAGTACAACAAAATCATGCATGCAGCGCAGGACGACGGACATCTCGACAAGGAAGAAAAAGCCCTGCTCGCCCAGTTCCATCAAATGATCAACAATGGCACGATCAAGAGGGTCCGCGGATAGAATGGGTTCTCCGCAGTCCCCTAGACGAGCAATTCGGAAAATAAAAAGCCGCATTCAAACGAATGCGGCTTTTGCTGTTTGGACTGCACGAAGAACGAGAGCTTTTATTTGCTCTGCGACCTTGTATAGTTTAACATTCCACCTGCGAGCAGGATGTCGCGCTGCCGCGCGCTCAGCGAATACTTGAGCGTAACAATTTTTCCGCCCGCAGTCTTCATGACGAGGTCCGCACCTTTCGCAAGAGTTGCCTTAATGTCCTTTATCTCGACCTTCTCGTTCGCTCCTATGGCGTCATAATCCGTCTCGTTCGCAAAGGTGAGCGGCAAGATTCCGAAATTGATCAGGTTCGCCGCATGGATCCGTTCAAAGGACTTTGCGATCACCGCCTTGACGCCCAGATACATCGGGCATATGGCAGCATGCTCGCGGCTCGAGCCCTGCCCGTAGCTTGCGCCGGCGATCACGATATTATGGACGCCTGCTTTTTTATTCTCCAGCGCTTTCTTCGAGAACCCCGCATCCACGCCCTCGAACACGAACTCTGCATACTTCGGTATATTCGAGCGGTACTTCAGGCGAGAGCCTGCAGGCATGATGTGGTCCGTCGTGATCTTATCGCCTACCTTGATCGCAACAACACCCGTGATCGTTTCAGGAAGGGGCTCCGCAGCAGGCGGGTCCCCGATGTTCGGGCCGCGGTAGACTGTAACAGAGAGCGGGTCCTTTGACGGCGGAAGGACCATGCTGTCATCGATCCAAAACTCTGCGGGTATTTCCACCTGCGGGTAAGGAATGCCGAGGTCCCGGGGGTCCGTGACGCCGCCGGTGAGCGCAGCTGCAACCGCGGTCTCAGGGCTTGCAAGAAACACCTTAGCGCTCTTGGTGCCCGAGCGGCCCTCGAAATTCCGGTTGCTCGTCCGGATCGAGATTGCGTCGGTCTTCGGCGCCTGGCCCGCACCGATGCAGAAGCCGCAGGTCGATTCGAGCACCCGTGCGCCTGCAGTTATGATATCGGCAAGGGCTCCGTTCTTCGCGATCATCTCGAGCACCTGGCGCGAGCCCGGCGCAACGCCGAAGCTCACGTCGGGAAATACACGGCGGCCTTTGAGCATCGAGGCCACGATCATCAGATCACGATACGATGAGTTGGTGCACGAGCCCACCATTACCTGGTCCACCTTTGTGCCGGAAAGCTCCTTCACGGTCCCGATGTTATCCGGAGAGTGCGGTTTGGCCATCAGGGGTTCGACCGCAGCCAGGTCGATATCGATCACCTTGTGATACTCAGCATCAGCGTCGGCAACAAGAGCTGTCCACTCGGTATCCCTCTTCTGGGCCTTGAGGAAAGCCCGGGTGATCTCGTCGCTCGGGAAGACCGAGGTCGTGACGCCAAGCTCCGCGCCCATGTTCGTGATCGTGGCCCGTTCGGGCACGGTAAGCGTCTTTATTCCTTCGCCTGCGTACTCGATCACGGTGCCTACGTTGCCTTTTGTCGTCAGTATCCGGAGGATTGTAAGGATCACGTCTTTTGCCGATACCCAGGGACGGAGTTTTCCCGTGAGGGTCACCTTCACCACCTTGGGGCAGGTGAGGTAGAACGGGCCGCCGCCCATTGCGACAGCGACATCAAGCCCGCCTGCTCCGATGGCGATCATGCCGATGCCGCCGCCGGTCGGCGTATGGGAGTCCGAACCGAGAAGCGTTCTGCCAGGCCTGCCGAAGCGTTCGAGATGGACCTGGTGGCAGATGCCGTTGCCCGCCTTGGAGTAATAGATGCCGTAGCGCGAGGCCACGGTCATGAGGTAGCGGTGGTCGTCGGCGTTCTCGTACCCGTCCTGGAGCGTATTGTGGTCAACGTAGCTCACCGACAGTTCGGTCTTGACCCGCGGCACGTCCATGGCCTCGAACTGGAGGTATGCCATGGTGCCGGTGGCGTCCTGCGTCAGGGTCTGGTCGATCCGGATCGCGATCTCGGTGCCCGGTTCGAGCTTGCCTTCGACGAGGTGCGATTCCAGGATTTTGTAAACAATGTTTTTCCCCATGTCTTTCAATGCTCCTCATTAAGTGTAGTCAGTAAAACCATTTCTGCCTTCATGATCGCGACATTATATTTCAAGCAAAGGGAGAAGGCAACGGGAAAGTATGAAATAAGCAGGGGATTTGCCATCACCTGGTCCCTGTGCTATAGTTAATACATTCGTGCCGATTCAGGGAAGACATTTAATCATCAAAGGAGGCGAAACAGATGGTACAGAAGGCGAGTCCCAAACTGACGGAAATGATGAATCAGGCGATCGCGGGAGAGCTCCAGGCGATTGTCCAGTACATGTGGCACCACATCATGGTAAAAGGCATGAACTCGTCGTCGCTCATGGATGTGTTCGAGGACGTGGCCATGGACGAGATGAAGCATGCCGAGAAGATCGCGGAGAGGCTGTTCTATTTCGACGTAAATCCCACGACCAAGCCGAACTCCATTGCCGTCGGCGGCACGCCGGAGCAGATGCTCAAGGCCGACGTGAAGGCCGAGGAAGAGGCCATCACGCTCTACAAGGACATCATCAAACAGGCCGCCTCCGAGGGGGACGAAACTACCAGGCTGCTCTTCGAGGAAATCCTGTCGCAGGAAGAAGGGCATCACGACACCTTTACGACCCTTCTGGGACAGTAATCCCGCTCATCATTTTTTCAACCGATAAGGACAGGCCATGAGGGCCTGTCCTTTTTCTTTTGTGCTTCCTTCCATTATCCGATCTACGCGGAGTCCCGCAAAAAATGGTTTCTGCCGATTTGCGCGGTAATATTCCCTTGACTTCAAACTGAAGGATGCGCTACCTTAGCACATCAATGCCGCAGCTTTATTCATCAGGGGCAGCACCGGCCGGCAGGTTGTGCAAAGGCGGACTTATCCGTGGAGAAGATCGCGATAGCCAAAATCAGCCGGCCCAATGCGGCATCCATCATCCCCCGGAAAAGGCTGTTTCGGCTCCTCGACAGCGCGCGAAAACAGCCGATTCTCTGGGTGACCGGACCGGCCGGTTCCGGCAAGACCTCTCTCCTCGCCGGCTATCTCGATGCGCGCAAGCTTCCGTGCCTGTGGTACCAGACGGATGATCGCGACTCGGATATCGCGGCGTTTTTCTACTACCTGGGCCTGGCAACGAAAAAAGCCGCGCCCCGTTATCGAAAACCCCTTCCTCTTTTAACTCCTGAATACCTGAGCGGCATCGCAACATTTACCCGGCGGTTCTTTGAAAGTCTTTACAAAAGATTGAGGCCTCCCTTTGCCGTCGTTTTTGATAATTATCAGGACGTGCCGGAGGATTCACCGTTTCACGATGTCGTACAAACCGGACTGGCGCTCGCCCCGGGCGGGATCCAGGTGATCGTTCTCAGCAGGAATGAGCCGCCGGCCGCATTTTCGCGCCTTCGGGCAAGCGGGGCAATTCGGGTTGTCGGATGGGACGAACTGCGGTTTACGCTCGAAGAAACGAAACAGTTCGCCCGGCGAAAAGTGAAATTAACTGAAAGCATCATCGAGGAACTGCACGCGAAAACGGAGGGATGGGTCGCAGGTCTGGTGCTTCTTATGGAAAGCGCGGGTGCAAAGAGCGGCGGCCCCCCATCCGAGGAGGATCCGGCGCGGCTGGAAGTCTTCGATTACTTCGCCGGCGAGGTCCTCGATAAGCTGGACTTCGAGACGCGTGATTTTCTGACCATGTCGTCGCTTCTGCCGCAGATGACCGTTGGGACGGCAATACAGCTGACCGATCGTGATAACGCAGGCAGCATACTTGCCGCTTTAAGCCGCGACAATTTTTTTACGGAAAAACGCATGCGTCCCCGAATTGACCTACCAATACCATTCGCTCTTCCGGGAATTTCTGCTGACGCGGATGCAGAACTCACTCAGCCCGGAGGGGCTTTCCCGGCTACAAAAGCGGGCCGCCGTTGTCCTGGAGGAATCGGGACAGGTGGAAGATGCCGTGGCGCTTCTTTCGCGTGCCGAAGATTGGAACAGCCTGGCGCCGCTCATTCTCGGCAACGCGCAGCAACTGATCAGCCAGGGCAGAAACAGGACCCTCCTGGAGTGGATCGAACGGCTTCCCCGGGAAATCATCCTTTCCGCCCCCTGGCTCCTGTTCTGGCAGGCTGTCTGCCTGGGGCCGTTCAACCCGGTGGAAAACAGGAAAGGGTTGGAGTCAGCTTTCGAACTTTTCAAAAAGGAGGGCAGCCGTGAAGGATTGATCCTCGTCTGCCTGGCTGTTCTGGATTCTTACGCGGTCTCGTTCAGCGACCTCACCGGCGTGGACCGCTGGATAAACGAACTCGAAGACATTGTCAAGCAGTCAAACGGATTTTCATCGCCTGAGCTTGAAATCCGCGCAACCTTTGCCATGTTCACGATCCTGTATATGGCTCGTCCCGATCATCCCCGGCTCTCCTTCTGGTTCGAGAGAGCGAAGTCGCTTATGCCTTCCTGTCGGGACAACACCCAGCGGGTGATCAATGCTGCCTTTCTGCTGATTTATTATTCATGGACAGAATTTCCGACCGACATGCCGTCACTGATGAACGACCTGCATCTTGCCATGAAGTCGCCTGATGTCCCGCCTGTTATCAGGGTCATGGGATGCCTGATGAAAGCGATTCATGGGTGGGCCACGGCCTCGATTGATGCCTGTCGGAAAGCAATTGCCGAGGGACTGGAAACAGCCCGCTTCCACGGTCTTCACAATTTCGAATGGAAACTCTACGCACAGGATGTTTATTGCAGCACTATCGCCGGTGATTGCGCGGCGTCAGCAGAGGGTTTGCACAGACTGACCGCTGCAACGAACTTTGACAATCGCCTTGACGCGGTCCTTTATCATAATCTCGCATCCCTTGATGCCCGCTGCCGCGATGACTTTTCCGCGTCCCTGGAACATGCCCGTCTATCGGAAAAACTGGCGGCAGCGGGCGGCGCCCCCTTTGCCCTTGCCTGGAGCCTGTACAATCTGAGCCAGGCCCTTTACCACACGGGCAATATTGCCGAGGCGCGCGAGCGCGCGGAAAAAACGCTTGAGATCGCCCGCATGATGAAGAGCATCCTCCTTGAATTCTCCTGTCTGCTTTTGAATGCATTGTTCGAGTTTTCCGAAAAAAGGGCTTCATCCGATGCAAAGGGCCTGACGATGCTCGGCCGCGCCCTGTCGCTTGGCAAGGCGCATACCATAATGAACGTAGCAGGGTGGCGGCGTAAAACGCTGGCGGGGCTGTGCGCCAGGGCGCTTGAGGCCGGGATCGAACCGGAGTATGTCCTCCACCTCATCACGGCTCATCGTCTTGAGCCTGAAAACCCGGCAGCAGTCAGCGAAGCCTGGCCCTGGCCGCTCAGGATCATCACCCTCGGCAGATTCGAAGTGCTGAAGGACGGCAAACGCGCGGGGACGGGCCGCAAAGTGCAGCACAGGCCGCTCATGCTGCTCAAGGCCCTGATCGCGTTCGGAGGCAGCGAGGTCCCGGAAGAAAAGATCACCGATCTCCTCTGGCCGGATTCGGACGGCGATGCCGCGCACAGTGCGTTCTCGACCACCCTTCAGAGGCTCCGCTCTCTTGCTGGCAGCGAAAAAGCGCTGCTCCTGCAAGAGCGGCGGCTGTCGCTTGATCCCCGTTTCTGCTGCGGTCGATGCCTGGTCCTTTGAGCGGATGCATGAGCGGGCGGAGTCCCTGTGGCGCTCTGCCGGCGATCAGAACGGTCGCGAAAGGGAGAGCATCGCTGCAGACGCTTACACCTGCGGTGAAAAAGCCCTGGATCTCTACCAGGGATATTTCCTGCCCGGCGACACGGAGCAGGTCTGGACCGCGGCATACCGGGAGCGGCTGCGAACTAAATTTCTCCGGCTCGTTCTTCAGCAGGGCCTTTACCTGGAAAAGTCCGGGCAGTGGCACAAAGCAGCCGAGACCTTCGAGCGCGGGCTTGAAACGGACGAGCTCGCCGAAGAGTTCTATCAGCATCTCATGACCTGTTACCAGACGCTCGGCCAACAAGCGGAAGCGACACGTATTTATAGTCGCTGCCGGACCGTTCTTGCCTCTATCCTCGGAATTGCACCCTCCGCCAAAACGGAAGCCATTTACTCCTCATTTCGGAAATAGCACATTCGTTTCGCGCGGTTCTGTCCTCGAATTTTCACCAGTAATTCTTGCTCCAAAGAACCTATCCCTCTGATTTTCCGTTAAGAAAGCACCTGCCAAAATATTTGTGCAATCTGTGACCGATTGGTGACTCCCCTTTTGTTACAGTGCAGCCCGTTTAGCAACCCTCTGTTCTTATTACGCGAATAACAACACAAGCGGAGATCATATGAACAGCTTCATCGTGCGAATATATCGGGAAGAAGAAAACAATCCGAGGAGTTTCGTGGGAATTGTGGAGGAGGCCGGAGGCACGGAAAAAAAGGTCTTCACCAGCCTCGATGAGCTCTGGATAATTCTAAACTCCGTAAAAAACCGGAAGAGAAAATGCAAAGAGGATAAAAACCTACCATCCTGAGCAGTCCGACAATGCGGCTGCAAACATGATGCAGCCGGAAGGGTTGACGCAGAAGAAGGAGAACGACTCAGCAGAACCTGCTGATATTTCGTAACAACGCAAAAGGAGGTTTTATGAAACGGTTCTTTTTATCGGCATTGCTTGTGTTTTTTACAGCGGCAATTCTTACCGGGTGCAGCGGAAACGGAAAAGGAGGGGACGGCACGCCGCCGGTTACGCCGCCGGTAACCCCGGGCACGTGCGAATCTCTAACAGTTATCTCGGTTACCGAGGACATCACAGCCGCAGCGACGTGGACCAGCTGCAGCATTCATGTTATCGAGAACTCCATCGACGTGACCGCCGCGCTCACGATCGAACCAGGCGCGATCGTCAAGTTCCAGGGCGGTAAATCGATAACCGTTAATACAGGAGGATCGATCGTCGCCGACGGCGGGAGCAGCTCCACGCCGATCCCCTTTACGTCCATCAAGGACGACACGTACGGGGGCGACACGAACAATGACGGCACCGCCGCCACACCTGCGCGCGGCGACTGGAACTCTATTTTCGTGAACGTGAGCGGCTCAATGTTCAATCACTGCGTCTTCACCTACGGCGGGGGCTTCTCGGGCACGCCGGCGCACACGCTGGGAATAAACAATGCTTCTTCGGCAACGGTAACGAACTGCACCTTTGCGCATAATAAGGGAGGCACGCTGACGGACTATCGCGGCGCTGCATTATTCGCGACCTTCGCCGGCGCGGGCACCGTCATCAGCGGCAATACCTTCTATGACAACGACGTGCCCCTGGTCATAAACGCACTGTACGATCTCGACAATACCAATGTGTTCCACCAAATGGTAAGCGGCGTTACGGTCACGAATACTTACAACGGCATCTTCTGGAACGGAGACTCAACCCAGGTCGGGAATATCGCCTGGTCGAACACCGAAGTGCCCTATGTGATTGCAAAGGTGCTCTCGATTCCTGCGGGCAAGTCGATAACGCTCGGCGACAACGTCATCGTGAAGCTTGATGTCACGAACATCAGCGTTGCCGGCACCCTGACCGCGAATGGGTCCACCGGCATCATATTTACCTCCCTCCACGACGACACCGTGGGCGGCGATACCGACGCTGACGGCGGTCAAACCGCGGCCGCGCCGCTTGACTGGTCGTACATCAGGGTAACGGGGGCCGGATCGGTCTTCAACCGCTGCCGATTCTCCTACGGCGGCGGCGCCGTGCCTCCCAGCCCGACAGTCTTGGTCGAAAACAACTACGATACAGTGACGATCACGAACGGCACCTTTGCCCACAACAGGGGCGGCACGCCCGCGGACTCCCACAACGAGTCTGTAGAAAAAGTCGATTTGAAAAGCATCATTGATCCCCGGTAGCAAGTTTTTATCAGGGTGAGTTCTTGATTTGAGCTTTTGCGTGATTCAATCGGTCCTGGTCGATCTCGCTACTGCATTTTCTTTCTCTTTCTGCTTCCCGTTATCTCAACTTTCCGCGAACCCGAACCCGTATCGGTGCACTTTGAGCAGGTTGTGAACCACACAGTATAGCCGCCACTGGGTGCTTACCTTCTTTTTCCCTCTGAGACTGAAGCGGTCGAGACCGAGACTCGATCGGATGTCAGCAAATACCGGTTCGACCGTCGCCATCCTTCGTCCGTAGATCAACTTGCCGGCCACCGAGTCTATCTTCTCTCGCATCTTCTGCGTGAAGGTCTTTTCTTGTTTGTTGGTCCTGCCTGTGAAATGGGAGAACTGGCGCGTTTCGGTCACTTCGGGGTTCTTCAGGCACTGCGCGCGCTGCGTGCACGGGATACAGTCTCGTTTTGTTCCGTGATACTTGATCGCATGGAGTCCATGATGATTCGCGTTGCCGCATTTGTACATCCGTTTCCCGGCCGGGCAGGTGCAGAAGCTTTTATCCGGGCTCACCGTGAAGTCTCTCGGCTGGAAGACGATCGGCCGGTCGAATTTCTTTGCGATCTCTTTATTGAACCTCTCCTTATGCCTGTCGGCCGTAGCATATCGGGGATCGCGATGACGGAACTTGTTATCCGCGATGTATGCGTCGATGCCTTCTTCGATTACCATCTGCACGTTCATTGCGGAATGAAAACCGGCATCGGTCGTCAGTTGGGTCTTTTTGAAGATGTCCTCTTCTTTTCCGATTGTCTTGAAGTTTCCCCGGGTCCCTTCGACCATGGGTTTAAGTATTGCAGTCTCGGAGTCTCCGGTCGCATCGGCATGGACAACTACCTGGTGTTTGCTGTCCACCATGGCTACACCGTTGTAACCCTGGACTACTCCGTGCGAAGTCATCATATTCGCGCTTTCGTTGTCGGTTATGTTGCTCTTCCTCGGCCCCTTGCTGCCGGGCTTGTCGTCGTTATCGTTCATGAAGTCTTTTATCTTTTTGATCTTCGCCTTGAGGGTGGCTATATACTGCTCTTCCTTCTCGATTACCGCGTGGTCGGTCTCGGTTTTGTCCCGTTCCTTATGCTGAGCGATCATTGCCTTGATCGCCTTCTCCATCTTTTCTTTCTTACGTCGAAGATCCTTTTTAGTTCCGCTCCATTCCTTTGAAGCGTTCGAAGGGAGCTTGCAGCCATCGATAGCGAACATCTCTTTGCCGATCAGGCCCATCCGGTCGCAGATAAAGAGTACTTCAAGGAAGAGCTTCACCGTCTCCTGGTCGTTCGATGAGATGAAATCGGCGATCGTGGTGAAGTGCGGCCGGGTGTCGGCGGACAGGGCCATGAACACGACATTCTCGTTGCAACAGTCGGCGATCTTCCGGCTGGAGGTGATCCCTTTGGAGTAGGCATACAGGACGATCTTGAGCATGATCCGGGGATCGTAGGCCGGGGCGCCGGTTTCGTCGTTCCTGTACCGGAGATCAAAAGCGGATAGGTCGAGGTCGCTGTCGATGAGATAGTGGAGGGTGTGTTCGAAGGTGCCGGGGAGGATTTGTTTGTCGAAGTTGATCGGGATAAATTTGCCTTGGGAATAATCGTAGCCTTTGTATTTCGCCATGCGCGCTCCCGTGGGTGAGGGGTATTCATGCTTCCGTGCAGCATTTTAATGGCGTCATTATAGCATAAAATGACTTTTCCTACAGGTTCAACGCGGCGCTGAACCTCCGGGGCGCTGGTCCGGGCTCGATCATTACAGGAAACACCTTCTATGATAACGACGTGCCTCTCAACATCAACGGCCGGGTGAATATCGACAATTCCAATATCTTCCACGCAGTGGTCAGCGGTGTTACGGTAACGAACACGTACAACGGCATATTCCTGGACACCACGCTTTATGCAGTGCAAGGCAATGTAGCCTGGTCAAACACCGAAGTTCCGTATGTAATGGGTTACACGCTCGCTATAGGGGATGACGGCAACACAAATCCCGGCAGCCTTACTCTGGCGAACAACGTTATCCTGAAGTTCCTCCAGAATGGGAAAATCAGCGTGTACCTGTATGGGGCTCTCAACCAGGGAACGGGAAATTATTTTACCTCGATCAACGATGATTCCAAGCTTGGCGATACCGGAGGAGACGGGATATCAACACCGGCAGATGGCGACTGGATGGGGATCCAGACCTACGGAGGTGTATGGTCCAGTGCAGGCAATATTTTGTATGCAACGTATCCGTAGGATAGAGGAAAGGGATATAGACAAACCGCGACGCTCCCGGTCGGTTGCCGGCCGGGAGTCGCGCAATTCGAGGAGCCTTCGGCTCCCGCCACTCGAAACAAGGGAGGTAAAGGATGCATTCAAAAGGCTGTATATTGATGCTTGCTTTTTTCCTGATAACAGCCGCCTGCAGCGGGGGAGGCGGGGGGGCCGGATCAGCCCCTGCGTCTGCGCCTTCGGTTCCCGCGAATCCGGCTGCAACAGGATCGCTGGGAACTATTCACCTGAGCTGGGAGGCAAGCACCGGCGTAAATCTGACCGGGTACAACCTCTATAAAAGCACGGACAACGCCGTCTTTACGAAAATAAACGCCCAGCCGATAACCGGAACGTCCTATGACGACGCGATCGCATCGCCGGAGGGCGACGGAGCTGTCCACTATTACCAGGTAACGTCGGTCGGCGACGCTGAATCCAGCCCTTCGAATATTGTAAAGAACATCCACGGCACCCGACTCGCCTCAAGCCTTGCCTCCGGGATCACCACGACGAGCGACCTCAGCCCTTACATCGTCGAGGGCAGCGTCAACTCGGAGGGATCCGTGAACGTCAGCAGCGGGACGAAACTGTACGTTCTTGACAACAGCACCCTCGACATTCTGCAGGGTAATTCCCTTGTTGTGAACGGCCTCTTCAGGATACTTGCCTCGACCGCACAATCCGCAACGCTCTCTTCCCATGCAACAGGCACCGCGCTTGCTGCAGATCAGGGTTTCAAGATCACGATCAACGGCTGCGTCGACTACGGGTCCGGCGAGGGGACCTTGTTCCAGAATGCTCAGGTCCTCAACCTGCAGACCGGTCAGGCTGTCGATATTTCCAACTGCAAGCCTAAATTTTTCAACCTTTACCTGATTGCCAACAGCAACTACGCCAGAATGGATCTGCAGCCTTCCTCAGGGGCGATCATTCAAAACTGCAGCCTTACAAAACTGGCTCCTACGATCTCCGGCGATCATCAGGCAACAGGATTTCTAATGGACCACAACATCATTGCGCCCGGAACGGACAACTATGTCCTGGATTTTATCAACGCGTCGGCAGGGCCGGTAAGCGCAGGCCAGATAGCCTACAATGTTTTCGATGGTGCGGGCATGCTTGATCTCTCGTCACAGACAGGGGATCTATCCCCCTTGGCAATAATTACTGGCAGCAGGGCGAGCCGGCGACCCGTAATCAGAACGGTTCAACCAGCACCGTTGACTTTACCCCGTCGCTCGGTTCCGCGCCCGCAGATGCAGGGCCGAGTTGGTAACGGAACGGGACAAAAAAAGCACGCGGGCAGTCAACGCAAATAGGAGGAAGATATGTCGAAAATAAAAAGCTTTGTTTTGCTGGTATTGCTTTTTCTCATTGTGGCCTGCAGCGGAGGCGGAGGCTCCTCGTCAGGAGGATCAACGTATACAGTCGGCGGTGCGGTGAGCGGGCTGTCCGGCACGCTGGTGCTCCGGAACAACGGTGCGGACGACCTGACCATTACGCGGGACGGCGCGTTCACCTTCGCGACTGCGGTTTCAAACGGCACGGCATACAGCGTGATCATACAATCAAGGCCCTCGAACCAGAACTGTTCGGTCACCAACGGCAGCGGCAGTTCCGATGCAGATGTGACCGCGGTCGCCGTTGCCTGCGCGAACAAGACCTGGGTCAACCCCTCTTCATTGAGCGACCACATCAGCGTGGCCGGTCAGGACGCCCTTTCCCCCCGGGTTTCCCTGGGCAAAAACGGCGACGCCGTCATTACGTGGTGTCAGTTTGACAGCAGCGGAAAATATCAGATCTACAAGAGCGAGTACCGTAATGGGGTCTGGATCAGTCCTTCGTCGTTGGATGACCACATCAGCTTTGCAGGACAGGATGCGATTTCACAAGAAGTCGCCATGGACGACAACGGAAACACAATCATCATGTGGCAACAGTCCGATGGGACGAATAATCAGGTCTACAAGAGCTCGTACCGCAATGGGATCTGGACCCATCCCACATCGACCAGCGACCATATCGGCATCGCCGGACAGTCCGCGGATTATCCGCAGATGGCGATGGACAGCAATGGTAACGCTATCATCACTTGGCATCAATTCGACGGCGCATACGACCGGATATATATGAGTGAATATCGCAACGGCGTTTGGAACGATGCTTCCTCGCTCGCGGATCAAATCACCGCCGCCGGGCAGTATGCTTCGAACCCGCACGTGGCCCTGGCCGACAACGGAAACTCAATCATCACGTGGACGCAATGGGACGGAACAAATGACCGGATTTATAAGAGCGAGTACCGCAACGGGATCTGGAGCCATCCTACCTCGACCAGCGACCACATCAACGTTACTGGACCGTCCGTCGAGTTTCCGCTGGTGGTTATGAGCAACAATGGGGACGCCATCATCATCTGGATACAGTATGACAGCAGCGGCACGAACTATCAGGTCTACAAGAGCGAGTGCCGCAATGGGATATGGACGAACCCGGTGTCATTGGACGACCACATCAGTGTAGCCGGACAATCAGTCCAGTATCCGCGAGTGGCCATGGACAACAACGGAAGCGCGATCATCACGTGGGCGCAATCTGACGGCGTAACTAATCAAACCTACAAGAGCGAGTATCGGAACGGAGCCTGGATCAATCCCTCCTCACTGGATGATCATATCAGCGTTGAATCGGCATACGACGATGCCTACGCTCCGGATGCGGCCATGGACGATAACGGAAACGCAATTATCACCTGGAAGCAATACGACGGCGATTATGATTCGATCTACAAGAGCGAGTACCGGAACGGCGCCTGGACAAACCCTGCTTCATTGGCTGATCGTATCAATGTCGCGGGCTCTGATGCTGATGACCCGGATGTGTCCATGGATGATAACGGCAACGCAATAATATCGTGGTGGCAGCGTGTAGATACCTTTAGGCAAATCTTCAAGAGCGAGTACCGGTAAGGGGATTTCATTGACAAACTCATACTTAAAAAGGAGCCCAATATGAAACGATCCAGTGTGATAGTTGCTGCAGTGGCGGCAATAATCACTTTAACCGTCTTTGTGGCAGGCTGCAAAGGCGGCGGAGGCGGAAGTACGGGCGGCAGCAATACCGCTCCTACGGCGAACGCCGGACAGGACCAGAATATAGCAACGGAAGCGCTGGTTTTGCTTAACGGCAGCGGCAGCACAGACGCCGACGGGAACGCGCTTATGTACGCCTGGTCGTTCACCTCGGTTCCCGTAGGGAGCGTTGCAGTGTTGTCAAGCGCTACCCTGGTGAATCCGACTTTCACGGCTGACAAGGACGGAGCATATGTGATGAGTCTTGTGGTGAGCGACGGCACGGTTGACAGTACGGCGGACACAGTCACGATCATGGCGACAACGACAGGCCCCGCCGCCGGAGTACTCGATACCACGTTCGGCGGCATGGGGTATGTGGTCCATAGCAATGCGGCAGGAGGAATATTCAATGACTGGGGCAACGGCGTCGCCGTTGACTCCTCGGGGCGGATAGTAGCCGCCGGATACAGCACCGCACCGGGCGGCGATTACGACATGGCGATCTGGAGATACAACGCCGCCGGCACGCTCGATACGAGCTTCAACAACACGGGCTATGCGACCCACAACAATGCGGCGGGCGGAAACGGCGGTGACTATGGCAAAGCAATGACGCTCGACTCTTCGGGACGGATAGTGGTCGCAGGATACAGCAACAGGGGATCCAGTAATTACGATATGGTTGTCTGGCGATACAACACGGACGGCACGCTCGACACCGCGTTCGGCGGCACGGGGTATGTGGCTCATAACAATGCAGCCGGCGGAAGCGGCAATGACATGGGCAACGCTGTCTCGATCGATTCTTCGGGAAAGATAGTGGTTGCGGGACAGAGTGTAAGCGCGTCGGGTGGTTGGGACATGGTCGTCTGGCGATACAACACGGACGGGACGCTTGACGATACCTTCAACGGTACGGGATATGCGGCCCACAACAACGCGGCGGGCGGAAACAGCGCCGACTACGGCAATGCCGTCGCAATCGACGCTTCGGGAAAGATAGTGGTTGCTGGGTACAGCCTGAATGCAGCCGGCAATTTCGACATGGTCGTCTGGCGATACAATACGGACGGTACGATCGACGATACTTTCAACGGCACGGGATATGCTGTGCACGACGGAGCGGCGGGCGGCACCGCAAGCGACATCGGCTACGCTGTCACGCTCGACTCCTCGGGACGGATCCTGGTTGCTGGATACAGCATGAACGCAGCCTCCGATACCGATATGACCATTTGGAGATATAACACCGACGGCACTCTCGATGATACCTTCAACGGCACGGGATATGCGGTCAACGCCGGAGCGGCAGGCGGAACCAACGGCAGTGACGAAGGCTACTCCATCACGACCGACTCCTCTGGGCGGATAGCGGTCGCAGGACTGAGCGAAAATGCCGATGGCAACAGCGATCTGACCATCTGGCGGTACAACACCGACGGCACGCTCGACACGACCTTCAACGGCACAGGATATGCGATCAACGACGGCGCGGCGGGCGGAGGCAATGACGAGGGCTACGCCATCACGCTTGACTCCTTCGGGACGGATAGTGGTCGCAGGAGCCAGTGAAAATGGAGAAATAGACCCGTATTACGACATGGCCATCTGGAGATTCAAGTAGATCGGGAACTGACGGGGATTTGCGGGGTTGGTTTGATACTCCTAGCAGTGATTCCGGATGACATAAAGAGAAAGTTTCAAAGGAGGAAAGTCATGAAGCGATTATTGCTTGTATCACTCGTTTTTATGTTTGCACTCCTGTCCGGGTGCAGCTCGAATAACAGTAACAATCCCGCGGCCCCTGTTGCGGACGCCGGCCGCGACCAGAGTGTCGTGACCGGGTCGACGGTGACCCTCGACGGAAGCGCAAGCGGCAGCTCGAGCGGAGGCACGCTCTCGTATGCATGGACATTGACGGCGAGACCCGCCGGAAGCACGGCGGTCCTGTCCAGCGCAACCGCAGTCAAGCCTGTGTTTGTCGCCGATGCGGAGGGACCCTATGTTCTCAGCCTCACGGTCAACGACGGAACAGCGAACAGCGACGCTGACACGGTTACCATCACGGCGGCCTCAGGGAACGCCGTCCCCGTCGCCAACGCAGGCCCGGACCAGAACGTAGCCACCGGAGCGACAGTGACGCTCGACGGAAGCGGCAGCAGCGACGCGAACGGCGACAGCCTGACCTATTCCTGGGCAATCATCTCCGCTCCGCCTATCAGCGCCGCGGTATTGTCCGACTCAACAGTCTCGCAGCCAACGTTCACCGCGGACGTGGACGGAACGTATGTGGCGAGCCTCATCGTCAACGACGGAACCGTGGACAGCGCAGCGGATACGGTCACCATCACGGCTTCCAGCGGCAATGCCGCCCCGGTTGCCGATGCCGGTCTGGACCAGAATGTAGCCACCGGAGCAACGGTGACGCTCGACGGGAGCAACAGCAGCGATGCCAACGGCGACAACCTGACCTATCTCTGGTCGTTCACCTCCCTGCCGCCGCTCAGCACCGCGGTATTTTCCGATGCTACGGCGTCGCACCCCACGTTTACCGCAGACAAGGACGGCTCCTATGTGGTAAGCCTTACGGTCAATGACGGGACCGTGGACAGCACGGCGGATTCGGCCGTCATCACCGCGGCTCCTCCTTCTCCCGCGGGTACGCTCGACACCACCTTCAATCTGATCGGCATTGTCACCACCACCGTCAGCGGACTGAATATTCCAAGGGGCGTCGCCATCCAGGCGGATGGAAAGATCGTGTCGGTGGGATCGTTCGAAAACGGCGAAAACTACGAATTTGCCGTTGTCCGCTACAATACCGATGGCTCCCTCGATACGAGCTTCAACGCGGACGGCATCGTAACAACTCCTGTCAGGACCTATTCCTACGCCGAGAGCGTCGCCATGCAGTCCGACGGCAAGATCGTAGTGGCCGGCGACTCCTGCCAGAGCAACCCCGGCGTGTATTGCGCCTTTGCCGTGGCACGGTACAATACAGACGGCTCCCTCGATACAAGCTTCGGCGCAGGCGGCCTCGTTACGACCCAGGTCGGAACGATCACGGATTGGGCGCGCAGCGTAGCTCTTCAAACGGACGGGAAGATCGTCGTGGCAGGGGAATCAAACACGATTTATGACGGCGATTTCGCCGTCGTACGCTACAATGCCGACGGCTCCCTTGATACGACGTTCAATGGGACCGGCAAGGTAAGGACTGCGATCTATACGGACTGGCCGAGCACAGCGTACGGCGTCGCCATCCAGGCCGACGGCAAGATCATCGCGGCAGGACAGACAACGAACGGCGTGACCTATGATGAGGATTTCGTCCTTGTCCGGTACAATACCGACGGCTCGCTCGATACGAGCTTTGATGGCGACGGCAAGGTCGTGACCGATATGGGAGGCGTGGGCGGCGATGACGGGGCCTACGCCGTCACCATCCAGACAAACGGCAAGATCCTCGCGGGAGGATATGCGTACAACGGAAGCGACAATGATATGGCGCTTGCGAGATACGATTCCAATGGAGCCCTCGACACGAGCTTTGACGGGGACGGCAGGGTCATCACCCAGATCGGGACTGCCGCCGAAATCATCCGGGGCCTCGCTGTCCAGTCGGACAACAGGATCGTCGCGGTCGGCGGCAACCACAACGGCTCGAACATGGATTTCGCCGTTGTCCGCTACAGTGCCGACGGCAGCCTCGACACGTCGTTCAGCGGGGACGGCGTCACGACACTCGCGATCGGGACGGACTTTGACGCCGCCTTCGACGTTGCCATACAGCCCTCGGACGGCAAGATCGTGGTATCAGGCACCACCACGCCGAACGCCTCCGATTATTACTTCGTCCTTGCGCGGTACAACCCGTAAGTATCGGCAAGCAGGATCGGATACTTCGAAATAAAAAGCCCCGCCTGTTTCCACAGGTGGGGCTTTTTATATTTGGGTTCTGGATTCGTCCGGCTCTACGGCATCTTGAACTCCTTGCCTGCGACCCGGACCGTGAGCACGGGACAGGACGCCTTGCGCACGACCTTCTCCGCCGTGCTGCCGAAGAGCATGTGGTCGATCCCAGTCCTGCCGTGGGTGCCGATGACGATCAAATCCGCGTTCAGCTCCTTCGCCGTCTTGATGATTTCCACGAAAGGCACACCCCGCACGATAAGTTTTTCCACGTTTCCGGCCTTGGAGGAGACCTCGGCGACCCATTTGGCCATTTCCTGATCAGCGCTCTTCTGCATGTCCTCTACGAGGTCGGTCACGGAAAGCGTCGAGGGAATATACCATTCGGCAATGCTGATGTCCTGGATGACGTAGAGCAGGACCAGCTTTGCATGGTAGGTCGTGGCCAGCGATACGGCATGGTCCATGGCAGCTCGCGCGCCCTGGGAAAAGTCGGTCGGGAACAGGATAGTCTTGATCTGCATTGCACCCTCCTCTGATATCGATCGTCTACAACTCAAGTCTAGCGCCGGACTTTCACCCTGTCAAACGAAAAGGGCGTGGCCTTTCAGGAGGAAAGGCCGGCATAGGACGCCTGTTTTTGGACAAACCCGTGTTTTTTTTGAATAACAAAATTCTCTTGACGTAATCTATGTGCTAACATACAATACTATGTATAGAGTTTTCTGCCCAATCCCATTCCGGAAAAAATTCTTTTATGCAGTGCTGCTGATTTTTCTGCGGCTGGTTTTCAGCCGGTTGCAGTGACGCTTTATCCGACTGTTGGCGCATTAAAATGCAAGAAGTTGCTGGGGCCTGATTACGATGGACCTGTACCACCTTATCAGTTATCCGCTCTACGCCGGCGGCATTCTCGAGGTGATCCTCGGGCTGGCACTCCTCAGGCAGGCGCCCGGCGGGAGCCGTGCCATGCGGGCAGGCGCGCTCCTCTATTTTTCCGCCGCCGTCTTCGTGTTCTGCACCGCCGTCTCCTATACTCTGGCATCCCAGGGCCGAGACTACAACTTCTTCAACCGGGCTACCTGGATCGGCTGGTTCATGGTTCCCGCCTGCCTCCAGTTCATCTATTACCTGCAGGACGAGAACAGCCGCGTTGCACGGATCGTCGGATGGACGTTCTACCCGTTCTGGACCGTCATTTTCGCGCTGACGCTTTTTACCGACCTGGTCGAGCCGGGCGACCCGTCGCTGATTCCCTATGTGAACATCGACGGACCGCTGGAGGAGCCCTCCCGGATCATCGGCTCCTTCATGGCTCTCTGGCTTCTGATCGAGGTCTACCGCGCCCGAACGCGGATGGCGGGCATCAAGAAGCAGCAGTTGAGCCTGTTTCTGTACGGCACGATGTTCTTTACCGGCGGCTGCATCGTTATCGCCGGCATTCAGCCGGTGGTCGGCGCCGTCGACCCAGCCCTGGCTTCGTACTTCAGCCTGCCCTGGGTCGTGCTCACCTATTTTGCGATCACCCGGCACCGGCTCTTCGACCTGCGGGTCATGATCTCCCGCCTGCTCAACGTGGTGTTTCTGTCCCTGGCGGTATCTCTGGTGCACATCCTCCTGTTCAAAATTCTTTCGCCCGCACTCGGTGAGTCGCTCGCGATCATGCTGTCGCTCTCGTTCATCGGCGTCCTCCTCTTCGGGACGCCCTTCAGGCCGGCGGTGCAGCGCCGGATCCAGCAGATGGTGCTTCAGGACAAATACGATTATCAGAGCGTGCTCAGGGAGTCCACGAAGGCGATCATCACCATCCTCAAGCTTGACGAGCTGCTGGACTACATCATTGCGAGCATGAAAAAAGGCCTCGGCGTCGAGAATATCTGTCTCGTCATCCGGGAGAAGAACGACTGGGTCACGCGTCAGCCTGACCGCAGCGTTCGGGGCGAAAGCGCAAACGGCTGCCCCGTGAACACCGCCGTCGTCGACCTGCTGCGCCGGACGCAGGAGATCATCGTGCGGGAGGAGCTCGACCGAACGAGCTCCGACAACAGCATCGCCATCGTCTGCGAGTACATGAAAACAACGTCGGCGGAACTGATCATCCCCCTGGGCTACAAAGGAGACGTCAGGGGGTTCATCGTATTGGGCCGCAAGGGCAACGGGGAGCCCTATGTCCAGAGCGACATCGACCTCTTGGAAATGCTGGCCGGTCAGACGGCCGTGGCCATCGAGAATGCGCGGCTTTACGAAGATGCCCGGCAGGCGCGGCGGTCTTTCAAGGAGAGCGAGCAGAAATTCGGCACTCTGGCCGATACGGCGGCGATTGCCATTTTCATCCACCAGGGCGGTAACTTCCTGTATGCGAACAAGGCTGCCGAGATAATCGGAGGGTATACGGTCGAGGAATATCTGACCATGAATTTCATGAGCTTGGTGCACCCTGCTTTCATCGATCTTGTCCGGGAGAGAGCTCGCGAGCGGCTCAGCAGCGGCGATGCGCCGACGCAGTATGAATTCAAGATCGTCAGAAAGAACGGCGCAGAGCGATGGGTCCTCATGACGGCCGGCGTCACCGAATATGAAGGACAGTCGGCAGTCCTCGGAACGCTCATCGACATCACCGGCAGAAAGAGGGCGGAGGAAGAGCGCGAGCGCTACTATCAGGAGCTGCAGGCTGCCACCCGATCCCTGCTGGAAAGCGAAACCCGGTTCCGGACCCTGGCGGAGACGACGACGGCCGGGATCATCATCTACCGGGAAGGCCGGCTGATCTACGTGAATCCCGCCTGTGAACAGTTGACCGGCCGGGACCGCGCCGAGCTCATGACCACGGATTTCTGGGACATCATCCATCCCGATTATCGGGACACGGTACGCCGGCGCGGCGAGGCCCGGATGCGAGGGGAGAACGTTCCCCCGGAATATGAATATGCAATCGTCACGAAGAACAACGAACTACGGTGGATCAGCATGACCGCCGGCGTCATCGAGTACGAGGGGAAAACCGCAGTCATCGCCACGTTGTTCGATATCACGGACCGGAAGCGTGCGGAAGCGGAGATGGTGAACCTGTACGAGCAGCGGATAGGCGAGGAAAAGCGGCATGTCCTGGAGAAGGAAAAGATCCTCATGGATCTCCATGACGGGATCGGCGGGATCACGACCAATATCAGCATACTTTCGGAGCTGGCGCAGAAGTCCGAGGACATCGAGGGCATCAAGAAAAAGCTGGCGATCATCTCGCGGCTCTCCCGTGAGGGGATCGGAGAAATCCGGAGCTTTATGCACAGCCTGGACAGCAAGGAGCTCAACTGGCGAACCCTGGCCGTGGAGCTCAGGAATCAGGGGAACAGCATGCTCGAACCGCACGGCATCGGTTTTGACCTGAAAACCGATATAGCAGAAGACCGGGAGCAGCCCGGCAGCCTGCTGTGGGTCAACTTATTCAAGATCTATAAGGAAGCGCTGATGAACGTTATCAAACATGCGAAAGCGCGTCAGGTCGCCGTGCTTCTGGAAGTCCTGCCGCAGGAGGTGCAGTTGATCGTCCGGGACGACGGCGTGGGACTGAAGACCGATGCCTGCGGCGGCAGGGGTCTTTCGAACATGAAACAACGCGCAGGCGAGCTCGGCGGGTCAGCGGAGATTTCCCCAGGACCGGGTGCCTGCATCAGGATCCGGATCCCCCTACCCCTAAAATACCCTGAAGAGGGTATGGTACTCTAGCCCGTTTTGTGGTAGAGTACCCCAATGCGACTTGTGATTATTGAAGACGACCCCCTCCTGCTTGAAAATCTCACGCTGCTCCTGAGAGGCGAAGAAGGCATTACCGTTGCCGGGGCCTACCGGTCGGCCGAAGACGCCATAAAGTCCCTGAGGAATGCCGCGCCCGAGGTCATGCTGACCGATCTGGGGCTTCCCGGCATGAGCGGCGTGGAGCTCATTAAAAAAGCCAAAGAAGAGATGCCGTCCCTCGAGATCATGGCCCATACCGTTTTCGAGGACCGCGAGAAGGTGTTTTCCGCCATCAAGGCAGGCGCTTCCGGGTATATACTGAAGGGAAGCAGCCCCCGCGAAATCATCGAATCGATCCACTCGCTCTACAAGGGCGGCGCGCCCATGAGCCCGAAGATCGCCCGCAAGATCATCCACGAGTTTCAGGACGATGCAACGGGAGAGGATTTTCTGCTGACCCAGCGGGAAACCGAGATCGTCAAGCGCGTGGAAGAGGGGCTGACGTACAAGGAGATCGGAGAGCGGCTGAGCATCAGCACCCATACCGTCCACACTCATATCAAGAATATTTACGAAAAGCTTCAGGCAAAAGACCGGAGCGACGCCATCATCAAGGCGAGAAAGCGCGGCATCATCTAGCCGTTCAATAACCGCTTCGCGGGACCGCCCGTTGATTCGCGCGTCATGCTCCTGTTCCTGACTTGCGACCGGCACCCGGCAAACGGGACCCTCATTTCACCACGCCAGCCGCCCTTTTCCCACACGGAAAAGGGTTTTTTGTCGCCTGCATACGGCCTTCGCAAGCGGCAACCAGCGGGAAAAAAACATTTGACAATTCAGACACAGGCTGTTATAAATGTCGTCTATGCTTCAGGCAACGGAAAAAATATGGATGAACGGCTCGTTCGTCGCATGGAAGGACGCAACGACGCACATCCTGACCCATTCCCTTCACTACGGAACGGGCGTGTTCGAGGGCATCCGCTGCTACAAGACGGACAGCGGCCCCGCCGTTTTCCGTCTGCGGGAGCACATCGATCGTTTCTTCGACTCCGCTCATATCCTGCAGATGGAGATGCCCTTCACCCGGGAGGCGGTCGTCGAGGCGACCCTCGAAACCATCCGCGTAAACAAGATCGATGCATGCTATATCAGGCCGCTGGCGTATATCGGCTACGGCGCCATGGGGGTTTTTCCGGCGGACAATCCCATACAGGTTTCGATCGCGGTCTGGCCCTGGGGAAGCTATCTCGGCGATGAAGGCCTCGAGAAAGGCATCCGCGTCAAAATAGCGTCGTACAGCCGTCCCCATGTCAACGCCACCATGGTCCGTTCGAAGACCACGGCAAATTATGCAAACTCGCTTCTTGCCAAGCGCGAAGCGCTCAAGGACGGGTATGATGAGGCCGTCCTGCTCGACACCGACGGCTACGTGGCGGAGGGCAGCGGCGAAAATATTTTCATGGTCCGCAAAGGCGTGATCAAGACGCCGCCGCTCACCTCGATCCTCGAAGGCATCACGCGCGATACGATCATGCAGCTTGCCGCGGAGCGGGGAATGCGCGTCGTCGAGGAACGGTTCACGCGCGACGAGCTGTACATCGCCGACGAGGCGTTCTTCAGCGGCACCGCGGCGGAAATCACCCCGATCCGCGAAGTGGACAACCGGACGATCGGCAAAGGAAAGCCGGGGCCGGTTACCAAGGACCTGCAGGCGGCGTTCTTCGATATCGTCCACGGCCGCGCGGGCTTGCATTCAGACTGGCTCACTCCGGCGCATGCGAAGCAGCCGGCGATGAAGAAATAAAGCCCATCTAACCGCAGAGAACATCCAGAGCAGGCTCATCGCCGTCCGTTCGCTCTGTGATCTCAGTGTACTCTGCGGCTGAGTTTTTACAAGTGCCGAAGTGGTGGAACTGGTAGACACGCACGTTTGAGGGGCGTGTGGCGCAAGCCATGGGGGTTCGAGTCCCCCCTTCGGCACCATTTTTTTTCATCCCGCAGGACCGCGCGGGATGCCACCGTAAGCTTTCCTCAGTACTCCAATGAAAAACAAGCTCCTTACAGCCGTCCCGTTTCTGTTCTTCTTCCTCTTTGCCACCACGACACTGCCGGCGCAGGATCCTTCCCGCATACTCTCGGGCATCATTGCCGCTCCGCTCGCGAACGTTCACGAGGAGCCGGTGCCCAAATCGACGCTCGCCACCCAGGTGCTCATGGGCGACGAGGTCCGCATTCTCGGCAAGCAGGACAACCGCTACCGCGTTCTCATTCCTGGTCAGGGCGATCGTGAGGGATGGGTCCAGCAGGAGGCCGTTCTGCTTCCCAAGGACGGGGGACGCCACTACCTCAACACCGACCGCACCTGGATCGTCGTTTCCGTTCCCAAAACCGAGGCATTGATCCTGGACAGGACCGGCAACCACAAGGTGCCGCTCTACGGAGGCACCCGCCTGCCGGTCGTCGAGAAAACGCAGGAAGGGTACAAGGTCCGGTTCCCGGACCGGTCCGTCGCGATCATCGAGTCGGACGATGCGATGCCGGTCAAAAACACCGACCCCGTGCTGAACCTCACGAGGCCCGACGATATCGCAAACACCGCCAAGCGTTTCCGCGGCGTCCGGTATCTCCAGGGCGGCATGACCACCCAGGGCATCGATATCAACGGCCTGATCGAGATCACGTACCGCATCCACGGCTTCCCGCTCGGCCGCGGATTGTCGGCGCTCCAGACCCAGGCCGATCGGGTATCGAAGCAGGACCTCGCGGCCGGAGACATCCTCGTATTTTACGGCGAGCAGGAGGGCTTGTATCTGGGGAACGGTCAGTTCCTTCAGATAGCCCGCAAGGGCGCGGTCCAGGCGGCGGGCATTCATGAGGCGCGGTACGCCCGTTCGCTTCAGTACGGACTGCGGATAATCGACGCCGGCCTGAACGAGCGCAAGCGGCCTGTCGACATGACCGCCGAAGAGATCCTCCTTGCGCAGGCGCGGACCGCGGGAATGCCGCTGGGCAAACGCATTGCCTACTGGGCGGGCCGCTTCATCGGCACTCCCTATGACCCCGATCCCCTCGGCCTCTACGTCCGGACCAATCGCATCGTCGCTGATGAGAAGGTCGACTGCATGTACCACGCCTTCCGTTCGGTCGAGCTTGCCGAAACGAGCACGCCCGGCGAAGCAGTCGCGAAGGCGCTCGACCTGCGCTTCATGACCCGGGGGAAGCTCTCGAACGGCATCGTGTCGAATTATGACGATCGTTTCCAGTACGGCGAAGACATGGTCATGAGCAACAAGTGGGGGAAGAACATAACCGCCGACCTCGGAGCGGCAAGCGCGATCCCGGGCTCGCGGGGCAGGGAAACCGTCGACATTCTTCCGAAGCAAGCGCTCCTGACCAGAACGCTCCAGAAAAAGCTTCAGGACGGAGACATCATCTTCTGGGTAAAGGACCCGAAGAAGCGCATGGTTGAAGAGATTGTGGCCCATCTTTCCGTGGTCCATATCAAGTCGGGCAAGCCCTACGTCATTCATGCCGCAGGCGACAAGGAACGGCCCGGCCGTCCCGGCGGCGGCGTGGTGAGGGAAGTGCCTTTTGCCGACTACGTACGGAATATGAAGTTCATCGGCGCTTTTGTTACGCGTTTCGAGCAGGAAGAAGCAAAGGGTCAGGAAGCAGGGGCCGGCAGCCAGGGGCCAGGGTCCAGTAGCAAGTAGCAAGCAGCAAGGTTAAAGCAGCAGGAGCAAGTTGCAAGGGATCAAAAATCTTCCTCCTTGCAACGTTACCCTTGACCCCATTCACCCGCATCGCAATCCGCATCCGAATACTTTCCGTTTGACAATTCTCTCAGTTCTCTGCTATTCTCGCTGTCATCCATTCACGTATTCGGAGTAAGGGTTCATGCCCTTCATTTCGCATTCCGTAATCCGCATTCCGCATTAAAAAAGGAGCTCTTATGCTCTCCAAGGTCATCAGCTCCGCCGTGCTCGGCATTGATGCCTATCCCGTTGAAGTCGAGGTCGACGTCACGAGCAGAGGACTTCCCTTTTTCGCCACCGTGGGCCTGCCCGATGCGGCCGTGAAGGAGAGCAAGGAGCGCGTGCGTGCGGCGCTCAAGAACACGGGCTTCGATTTTCCGCTCAAGCAGGTCGTGGTGAACCTCGCCCCTGCGGACATCAAGAAGGAGGGCTCGGCTTTCGACCTGCCCATCGCGATCGGCATGCTGATCGCCGAGGGAATCCTGACACAGGAGATGGTGCAGGGCCTCCTCATCGTGGGCGAGCTTTCCCTCGACGGCAGGGTCAAGCCGGTGCGGGGCGCCCTTTCCATGGCCGTGCTCGCCAAGAAGACGGGCTACCGCGCCATGGTGATCCCCGCCGACAATGCAGCCGAGGCGGCAGTTGTCGAGTCGGTGAACATCTACGGCATGCATACGCTTCCCGAGGTCGTAGAGTTCCTGACCGGTTCAGCCCGGCCGGAGCCGGTACGGATCGATCTGCCGAACGCCTTCGAAGCCTTTTCTTCCTACCCCGAGGATTTTTTCGAAGTAAAGGGGCAGGAGCACGCCAAGCGCGCGATCGAGGTCGCGGCAGCAGGCGGCCACAACATCATCATGATCGGACCGCCCGGTTCGGGAAAGACCATGCTCGCCCGGCGCCTGCCGTCGGTCCTGCCCCGCATGAACTTCGATGAGTCGATCGAGACCACGAAGATCCACAGCATCATGGGCCTCCTGAAGCAGGGGCAGCCGCTCATTGCAGCGAGGCCCTTCCGCAGTCCGCACCACACCATTTCCGACGCAGGCCTGATCGGCGGCGGCCAGGTGCCCAGGCCCGGCGAGGTTAGTCTGTCGCATAACGGCGTGCTGTTCCTCGACGAGCTGCCTGAGTTCAAACGAAACGTGCTCGAAGCGCTCCGCCAGCCTCTTGAGGACGGCCAGGTCACGATCTCCCGCGCCGTGACCTCGCTCACCTATCCCGCATCGTTGATGCTGGTCGCGGCCATGAACCCCTGCAAGTGCGGCTTCCACGGCGACCCGGTGCATCAGTGTCTCTGCACGCCCCATCAGATCCAGTCATACCGGTCGCGCGTGTCCGGCCCCCTTCTCGACCGCATCGACATTCACATCGAGGTCCCGGCCATCAAGTTTGGCGAGATCGCCTCGGATGTGATAGCCGAACCGTCGACGTCCATCCGCGAGCGGGTGACGCGGGCGCGAACGGTCCAGCAGGAGCGGTTCAAAAGCGACAGCATCTATGCCAACGCGCAGATGAAGCCGCGGCACATCCGCAAGCACTGCAAAATCGACGAAGACAGCCTCCGGTTGATGGAGACGGCCATGAACCGCCTCGGCCTCTCCGCCCGCGCCTACAACCGCATTCTCAAAGTCTCCCGGACCATTGCCGATCTCGAAGGCAGCGAGGCGATCGTTTCGCACCATATCTCGGAAGCCATCCAGTACCGGAGCCTGGACAGAAGGGTGAGCTAGGGGCTTGTTTACGCACGGTTCTGGGGATCCGGAGGCAGCACGAAAGAACTCGTTTCAGATGCCTGATCCCATTTGTTTCCCCGGGAGTTTAAGCAAATGAAATTTTTAAAAAATACATTAACTACTTGTATTGCTATCGCAACGTTACTTACGGCTGCACAACTATCAGGAGTGAACAAATTTATATATAATTACATTGCTACTCTGCCTAAGAGAAATTTTTCTTTGTTTTATCTCAATATGTTCAACATAGTTGGCTTCGTTGTACTTGGTGTTGTATTCGGAATTCTGGATTACAGACTCGCAAAGAGAAAAAGTAGAAATCAAACGTTATGGTTCTTTTTAGGATTTGTGTTCAATTTGTGGGCCTTTCTTATCCTAAAAAATCTGCCGCCGAACAGGGGAAAAATAAGGGTTGCCTAAGAAAAATGTATGAACAATGGGACAACCTCGGAAAGTAGGATAACTGCACAAGAGGCCATTCAGTTTTGCGTCGGCCGGTGCATCGAGAAGCTCGCCCGTATCCGATGGTTTTCAAAACATTCTTCAGTTGCTTTCCTTGCTTTTCAGCACCAAGTATTGTATAACCCTGTCTATGCGTATGCGGACCCGACTGAATCCAGCTGACCGCCTCACCCTTTTTTTCATCGGGATGCTTGCCGCAACGGTCCTGCTTAACACTCCATCGATTGCGTCATGGCCCCAGATCATCCTCAAGTACGCCTTGCTGGCGCTCGCCGTCATTGCACTCGCTGCGCTCAAGGAAAGGTACTCCGGAAAGGGATTTTTCAGGCTCCTGCACGCCTTCTTCCCGATCATTGCGGTCGTCGTTATTTTCAACAGCCTCGGCGACATCATTCCCCTGGTCCGGAGCAGATACTACGACGATGTCCTGATCCGAGTCGACCACCTGCTCTTTGCCGTTCATCCCACCGTATGGATGGAACGATTCAATAATGCCTGGCTCACCGCGGTGCTCCAGATCGCATACATCAGCTACTATTTCATGCCGATCTCGCTCGCTGTCCTGCTTTTTGCCGGGGGAAAGGAGAACGAGTTTGAAGCCGCGGTCTTTGCTCTCCTTCTCTGTTTTTATCTTTCCTACGCCGGGTATCTGCTTTTTCCCGCAGTCGGGCCCCGGTTCACCCTGAACCACCTGCAGACTGCGGAGCTCCAGAGAGGGCCGATCACCTCGTGGATACAACAGACCCTCGATATGCTCGAGCGCAACAAGACCGATGCCTTTCCGAGCGGACATACCGCCGTGGCTCTGGTGACGCTCTGCTTCGCAGGCAAGTTTCGGGAGAAAGCGCTTTTCCGGGTCCTGGCGCCTGCAGCGGCAGCCCTGATCATCTCAACCGTGTACCTCAGATATCATTACGTAATCGATGTCCTGGCCGGCATCGCGCTTGCCCTGCTGACCATCGTCATTGCTCCGGCCATGCACCGGCTCTTCTCGGGATCCCGACCTTCGGGAAAATGACACCGTGGGGTGACGACTGCCTCAAGTTTTTTACCGCCTTGATTGCTCTCCTTCTGTCGTTATGCTACTATATTATTATCCTGCGAATCGATACTGTCCTTTGCTGCATTTCAAGCGTACGACAACAACGACCTGCCTGAAAAAGAACTGAGCGGGGGGGCTTCGCGTGAAAAAGATTTTCGTTACCGGCGGCACCGGTTTCATCGGAAGCCACCTGGTTGAAGCGCTGCTCAGACAGGGGCATTCCGTTTCCTGCCTCGCGCGGGACCCTGCGAACCTCCGATGGCTTTCGGGAGCAATGATCGACGTAAAGGCAGGCGACTGCACAAGGCCCGACACGCTCGCTCATGCCGTGGCACAGGCTTCCGTTGTCATCCACGCCGCAGGGCTTACCAAGGCGAAACGGCCTGCGGACTACTATGCGGTAAATCACATCGGGACCAGGAATCTTCTGGAAGCATGCGCGCGATATAATCCGGGCATCGAGAAATTCATCGTGGTTTCGAGCCAGGCGGCGGCAGGTCCGAGCCCTGACGGAAATCCGGTGATGGACAGCGACACTCCTCATCCGGTTTCCGATTACGGCAGGAGCAAGCTCCTTGCCGAACAGGAAGCGCTTGTATACAAGGACCGCTTTCCTGTCGTCATCCTTCGTCCGTCGGTTGTATACGGCCCCCGGGACCGGGACATGTTCGAGCTCTTCCGCTGGGCTGCTCGGGGCCTGACGCTGGAGATCACGGGCAAAGAGCGGTTTCTCAATTTCTGCTATGTCGATGACCTTGTGCAGGCCCTCTGCCTTGCCGTGGAGAAGCCGGCCCCGAGCGGCAGCGTATATTTTGCAGCCGAAAGCCGTCCCTATTCGTGGACGGAATTCAGGGAATCCCTGCTGACTGCAGGAAGCGTAAAAGCGCTCGCCGTCAAAATTCCCTATGCTGCCGCATACCTGATCGGTCTCGCTGTCCGAGGTCGGGAGCCTGTTCACCTCGAAGCCTTCGCCCATGAACAGGCAGAAGGTGCTGGAAGCTTCACAACCATACTGGATCTGCGATACCGTTAAAATAGAAAAAGAACTGGGATTCAAGGCAGCCCATTCACTACAGCAAGGCCTGAACGCCACATGGAGGTGGTACCGTGATAACAACTGGCTCTAAAAAGAAGACAGGCGCTGCCCCGAACGCGGAGCAGGGCGCCAAGGGGGACCTTTTCGAAAAGTGCCGGACGTTTACCACGGCGAAAGAGGTCATGGCAGCGGGGTTCTATCCCTATTTTCACGTCGTGGAATCGGCCCAGGATCCCGAGGTGATCGTCGAAGGCAGGAAGATGATCATGCTCGGGTCGAACAACTATCTCGGGCTCACCAACCACCCGAAGGTGAAGGAAGCGGCCATCGAGGCCGTGCGGAAGTATGGGAGCGGGTGCGCGGGTTCGCGCTTCCTGAACGGCACGCTCGACATTCACGTGGAGCTCGAAGACAAGCTGGCGACGTTCTTCCGCAAGGACGCGGCGCTCACTTTTTCCACGGGCTACCAGACCAACCTCGGCATCATTGCTTCCCTCGCCGGCAAGGACGACGTGGTCGTGATCGACAAGCTCGACCACGCCAGCATCATCGACGCCTGCAGGCTGTCCTTCGCCGAGATTAAAAAATTCAGGCACAACGACATGAGGAGCCTCGACTTCGTCCTCAACGAATGCGGAGACCGGGGCAAGCTCGTGGTCGTGGACGGCGTGTACAGCATGGAAGGCGACATCGCGCCGCTCCCGGACATCGTGAAGGTCTGCAAAAAATACGGCGCCCGTCTCATGGTGGACGACGCACACGGCATCGGCGTTCTGGGAAAGACCGGCCGCGGCACTGCCGAGCATTTCGGCCTCGAGAAGGAAGTCGACGTGATCATGGGCACCTACAGCAAGTCTCTCGCCTCCATCGGCGGCTTCGTCGTCGCGGACGAGGACGTCATTCACTACATGAAGCACCCTTCCCGGCCGCTCATCTTCAGCGCAAGCCCGCCGCCTGCGTCCGTGGCAGCGGTCATCGCGGCGCTGGACATCATCGACCGGGAGCCGGAGCGCAGGGAGCGGCTCTGGCACAACACGAACAAGATGATGAAGGCGTTCAAGCAGATGGGCTTCGACACCGGCGTCGCCGAAACGCCGATCATACCGCTCATGATGGGGGAGATGGAGCGGGCGTTCATGATGTGGAAAATCCTCGGCAACGAAGGCGTGTTCGCGAACCCCGTGGTGCCTCCCGCGGTGCCGCAGGGGCGGTGCATGATCCGTACGAGTTACATGGCGACCCACACCGACGAGATGCTCGACCGGGTGCTCGGGATCGTCGAGCAGGCGGGGAAGCAGCTGGGCGTGATTTCGTAAAACACATACGTTGAAACCACGGGTTTCGCTTCGCGAAACACGCAGGAACCCGAAAACAATAACTTTGTGACAGGATAACAGGATCGACTGGTTAACATTCCTATGTTGATTGTTCAGTCTCCGGCTGGTTCAGGCTTGCACCCTGAACCATGCGATACTGTTTGGTTCGATCTATAAGATTGAACCAGCCCAAAGGCGCTCGTCCAGATTTCATCCCGTTATCCCGTCGAATGCATTTTCAGCCTTTTAGCTCGATTCCCGAAATCAAACTGGTGTCCGGTTTAACCGTGTGCGATGAAGTTGTCCGCGGTTGCCGCAGCAGGATCGAGCGTGAAGATCGAACAGATATCCGGCGCAAAAGGTTTGGACGAATTCATACGCTTTCCCTGGAAAGTCTATGCCGGCAACCCCAACTGGGTGCCGCCGCTTCTGAGCGATGTCAAATTCGTCCTCGGCAACAAGAACCCTTTTTTCCGGCACGCCGAGGCCGCGTATTTTCTCGCCCGCAAAAACAACGAGGCCGTGGGCAGGATAGCGGCGATCATCGACCGCAACCATATCGAAACCCACAACGAGCAGGCCGGCTTCTTCGGCTACTTTGAATGCCTTCCCGATCCCGTGATCGCGGAAAAGCTTCTCAATGTTGCGTCGTCATGGCTCAAGGAGCGCAAGATGGAGGTCATGCGCGGGCCCATGAATCCCTCGACGAACGACGAGTGCGGTTTCCTGCTCGAAGGGTTCGACTCTCCTCCCATGATCATGATGACCTACACGCCTCCCTATTATCTGGAGTACATGGATCAGTGCGGACTGGCGAAGTCCAAGGACCTCTACGCCTATATCTCGGTGATTGCCGACGTATCGGCCGGCAAAAGGCTCGAAAGGCTGGCAGATGCGGTCAGGAAGAAAGTTCCGGGTCTCGTCGTGCGCCCGGCAGACATGAAGCACTTCAACCGGGAACTCAAAATCGTGAAGGATATCTATAATTCAGCCTGGAGCAGGAACTGGGGTTTCGTTCCCATGACCGAAGAAGAGATCGACTCCATGGCCGAGCGGCTCAAACCGCTCATTGCGCCGGAGTTGCTCATCCTGGCCGAGGTGAACGGCAATCCGGCAGGATTCTTCATGGCCGTGCCGGATTACAACCAGGTCCTCGGCAGGATCAACGGCAGACTGGGCCTCCTGGGCATTATGAAGTTTTTATGGTATTCGAGAAAAATATCGGATATTCGCGTCCTGACCACGGGCGTGAAGGAAGAGTACCGGAAGAGGGGCATCGAGGGACTGCTCTACCTTGAGTCGTTCAAGGCGGCCAGGCGCAAAGGCTACGAGCGCGCGGAAATGTCATGGATCCTGGAGGACAACGTCCTTATGCAAAAAGGCTGCGAAGTCATGGGCGGAAAGCTTTACAAAAAATACCGGATCTATGAGAAAAAGCTTTAAGGCGAGACGTTGCGTCGGCGGCTCGATTCACTTTTGATGTAAATTCCCTTCATCGGTGTTTATCTATGCTCATCTTTGGTTGCCTGCCTGTTTGAATATACGACGTCGAAGTAGTGGAGCTTGCTGCCGCCTGTTGCCGTCATGTTTTGACTGTCGCGACGTAGGGCAGGTTCCGGTACTGCTCCGCGCAGTCCACGCCGTAGCCGACCACGAACCGGTCAGGGATCTCGAACCCCCGGTACTTGACCGCTACCTCGACGCTCCGGCGCGGTTTCTTGTCAAGCAGGACCACGGCCTCGAGGCTTGCCGGTTCCTTTTCCGCGAAGCGTTTGAACAGGCATGCGAGGGTCTCTCCCGTATCGATAATCGTATCAACGAGAAGCACGTGCCGTCCCCGCACATCGGCTTCAATGTCCTTTTTGATCCGTATTTCCTTCGCCGCGGTCGTAGACATGCCATAGCTCGACGCGCAGATGAAGTCGACTGCCACGGGAAAAGGTATCTCGCGCATCAGGTCCGCGAAAAAAACGACCGCTCCCTTCAGGATGCAGACCAGAACGAGGTCCTTGCTCTGCGTAGTCGTGCGCGATGCGCACCGCCAGCTCCCGTACCTTGCCGCGAATTGCCTGTTCGTCGAAAAGTATTTCCTCGATCTCGATCATACGCTGGGTTATTCCTTCCGCGATGTAGGCGGTTCTGCAGTAGAGAATACAAACACTTCACAAAAAGGCATGTCTCGCGCAAAGCCGCCAAGTCGCAAAGAAAGACAAATCGCATCTTGACACAAGAGTGTGTTTTTCAAACAAACAAGTCCACGATCCTGAACTGTTTCACGTCCACGAGCCCCCGGTCCGTGAGCTTCAGCTCGGGCACGACCGGCAGGGCCAGGAACGACAGCACGCCGAAGGGATGTTCGATCGTGGCGCCGAGCTCCTTGACAGCTGAATCGATCTTCGCAAGCCTGCTGACGACGAAGTCAAGGGGCTTTCCGACATGAGCCCTGCGATGGGCAGGGGGATTTCCGCAATCACTCTTCCGCGATTCACGACCACGAGCCCGCCCCGGATCTTTTGCAGGCGCGATACAGCGGCAACGATGTCTTCATCAGCGACCCCGCAGGCGATGATGTTGTGCGAGTCGTGGGCCACGGTTGCCGCAAGAGCGCCTGTCTTGAGCCCGAGGCCCCTGAGCAGGCCGAGCCCCCGTCTGCCCGTAGCCTTGTGACGCTCGATAACGACAAGCTTGAGAACATCACTCTGCACATCGGAGACAACGTGGCCGTCCCGTACGGTCACCGGCAGGATGGAGCACTTTGTCTCGATCTGGTTCGGGATTAGCTCGATGACCCTGGCGTGACGCGTCTTTGCTTTTATCCGGAGGTCCTGTATGCTTATCGGTCCGGTCCTGACCGTTTCCCTTGCCCGGGCGCTTTGTATGCGACTGACGCCACAGGTACAGCTCCCTCCCTCGGCTACCAGTTTCCCGAGCTTGAAGACCTTTTCCACGGAAAAATCCTTCAGGCCGCTGACGATGACCATGTCGGCATCGTATCCCGGCAGCACCGCGCCCTTGCGGCGGAGCCCGAAGTGGCGCGCCGAATTGATGGTGGCCATCCGGACGGCCGTGACGGGATCCAGGCCGAAGCGCACGGCTTTTTGAACGAGCCGGTTGATGCTTCCCTGCTTCAGCTCGCCGGGCTGGAAGTCGTCCGTTGCCAGCGTAAAGAACTGCGCATTGGCGGGCGTAACCGCCGGAAGAAGGGCCTCGAGGTCCCTGGCGGCCGAGCCTTCGCGCATGAAGACCGTCATGCCCAGCCTGACTTTCTCCCGTGCTTCTTCCGCTGTCGTGCACTCGTGGTCCGACGATATCCCCGCGCCTGCGTAAGCTGAAAGATCATTGCCTGAAACCTCGGGCGCATGGCCGTCTATCGCTGCGCCGGAGAAAGCCTTGAGCTTCCGCAGTACGCCGGGATCGCCATTCAGCACTCCGGGATAATTCATCATCTCGGCCAGGCCGAGCACCCGTCTGTGTTTGAGCAGCGGCAGGAGGTCCGCTGTCGAAAGCCGCGCGCCCGAGGTCTCGAGTGAAGAGGTGGGCACACAGGACGGAAGCATGAAGTAGAAGTCCAGGGGAAGGCCTTCTGACGCGGCAAGCATGTACCGGATCCCGGTCTTTCCGAGGACGTTCGCTATCTCGTGGGGATCGGCGACTACGGCGGTGGTACCGTGCGGGAGCGCGGCCCTGCAGAACTCGGCAGGCGTGAGCATCGAGCTTTCAACATGCACGTGGCTGTCGATCAAGCCGGGAAGGATGAATTTCGATGAGACGTCGACGACCGTGCGGCCGTCGTACCCGCCGAGGCCCGCGATCCTGCCGTCCACGACAGCGATATCGGTTTCGTAGATCTCGCCGGAAAATACATTGACGAGGCTGCCGCCCTTCAATACGAGGTCGGCTTTCTCAAGGCCCCGAGCTGCGGCTATCCTGTGTTTGAGGTCGTCTGTCATGGAAGGCGATTACAGAATGATGATTCAAGTATAGCATGGAGGGCATCAACAGGGATTTTGGAATGAGGCAATTCAGACGGGTCAAATTCAGGGCGTATGTAACTAGGGAAAAGAAAAAGCCGGGGAGTTGATCCCCGGCCTTTGAAAGCCGTGCTCACTCGTGTTGATCCGGGTTTCTATTGACCGAGAGCGATCTGGTATTTGCCGGACACGGTGGCGGTGCCGCTGCAGCCGCTGTTGCATTCGAGGGTGGCGTTTATCGTGCCTGCCACGAATCCGCCTGTTGTGTCGTTGATGCTCTCGACACCGATCTCGCCTGCGCTGCTGAGATAGTGGTTCGTGAATGACCCTTCAGGATCGTCGCTATGCCAGACGATCTGCGACAGAGCGTCGGCAGAATCCATCGTATACTTCTGGGCCGTGGTCCCGTCGATGGTCATGATCATCACTTTCGAGCAATCATTGTTCTTGTCGACATCACTGCAGACCTCGATGACGGTCTTGTTCTCGGTCGTGTTCGTATGGGCCGAGAAGAGCGAATTGGCGTCGGTTGCAACAAACGTCGTCTGTGCTCCCGTCGCATCGGTAGCGGTCATCACTATGGAGCTGCCAGAGGGCGAACTGCCGCTGCCGCTGCTGCACGCAGCCAGCAGGAGTACTCCCAGGCTCAATACTGCCCATTTTATCTTAAAAAAATTCATAGTATTAACCTCCTTTATCACTGGTGACTTGATGTGGGCCCGTATACTTCCCGGACCCTGATTTGCTAATTCCTTTTTTCCCGGGACCCCGCAGCCGAAGCCTTGCCCGCGGCAGACCTGTCCACAACGGACAGCAGTTCCAGATCATAGATCAGGACGCTGTTCGGAGGAACACGGCCGACCTGTTGTTCCCCGTAACCCAGTTGCGGGGGCACGAAGAGCTGCCACTTGGAGCCCGGCTTCATGAGCTGAAGCGCCTCGGACCAGCCCTTGTTGCGCGCCTGAGACCGGGATCACCGGGACATCGCTGTCGGCGTGGCTTTGCCGCGTTGTCGAACTCGGTGCCGTTTACGAGCGTCCCCCGGTAGCGCATCCTGACGCCGTCGGTCGCTTTCGGACCCTGCCCTTTCCCTTCCCTGATGACTCTGTACTGCAGTCCGCTCGGGAGGGTTATAACGCCTTCTTTTTTTGCATTTGCTTCAAGGAACGACTTCGCTTCCTCCAGGTTCCTGGCCGCCAGCTCTCGGGTCCGCTGGCCCTGCAGGAAAACCACCTTGCGCCGCAGTTCCTTTACGGTGTCATCAATCTCAGTCAGGCTGAGAACGGGCTTTCTTGCCTTCGAGCGCGTCGCGCACTGCGGCGACAAGGACCTCCTTGTCAAGCTCCACTTCCTGACCGGCCAGGTTGTCGGCCGAACTGGTAGCCCAGGCTGTAGCTGTCTCTTGCCTTCTGGTCCTTGAGCATGGTCTGTTCACCGGCCAGGGCCAGGGAAGCCAGCCAGGCCCGTACTCACGATCGAGAGTGTAATCCATTTCATCTTCATGATTTGCTTCCTCTCCTGCGCTCGCCGCCATCTCCGTTACTACTTCACGACCCTGAAAGGCCTCATCATTTCGTTGTCTTCATGGTCGATGATATGGCAATGCCATACGTATCCGTCGCCCTTGGTCGGGTCGAAGGCGTATTTGTTCTGTCCTGCGTAGGTTTGGTTGGCCACAAGCGGAGTCGAGCTCGGCACATACCTGACCAGCGAGCCTCAGCACCTGGCCGGGCATGACCTTTGCCGTGTCCTTCCAGCCCGCTTCTTCAGGCGCCGGAGCCGTCACATCGCCCATGAGGTAGGGGCTGATGGCCGGGTTTCCGCCCAAAGCGCCGTCAGCGTTCAGCGTGCTGTAGGAAAGCGGCGGTCCATACCCCGGGCAGAACTGTCCCGCCGTACACGTCGTCGGCAGCGGGGTTGGCCCTGTTCCGAATGCCGCAGACCAGTCGGCAACGTAGGTGTCCGTGAAGCTCTCACGGCTCACGATCTGGAACTGGGTCAGATGGGTGTGGATCGGGTGAGCGTCCACGGTCAGGTTGATGATCTCCCAGAGCTCGGTCGAGCCCTGCTGCGGCAGTTCGCTCACGCCGTCCGTTCCGAATTCTGCATCGATGCTTGCCGAACGCGTACCATCGAACATGGTGTTGTTTACCAGCACCATGACAGGCGTCTGGGTCACCGGGTCTTCGTACTCCTTCAGGATAAGCTGCCGTTTTTTGTCGATCTTCACACCCGACGCCAGGTGACCGGCTCCGTCGGTCAGGGCAACGATCGAGGACGGCCGTGTGCAGTTGCCCGCTACAGTCGGGTTGCAGCTCGAGTCGCTCACGGCCGCGGAGCTTACGCGGAACTGCATGATGTTCGCCATGGTCGGCTGATCAGCCGGACAGGTGCCTCCTGTGCATGAAGCGCTCGAGTAGGGCACCGGCGACATGCCGTCGGGATAGGGTGCCTTGGCGTCGTTCGTGACCGTGATTGTCTGTCCGTCCGAGTCCGGAGAAGTCCACGATCACATCATAGCGCTCGCCCGGCGCCATGAACAGATTCGCAAGAGCCGCCGGTTTGTTCAAGTAGTTGCCGTCGGACCCGATTGCGTAGACCTTAGCTGCTCCGAAATTGAGATTGTAGAACCGCGCATTCGACCCGTCAAGAATCCGGAAACGATAGCGCCGGGGCTGGACATTATAATAGGGCCAGGGTGCGCCGTTTACGATCGCCACGTCGCCGAAGAATTCGGGGATCCAGAAAGGATGGACCGTCGGGTTGCCGGGTGCGCCGTTCAAACAGGGATCGCCGGCCAGTCCTGTGCCGCAGAGTGCATCGCTCCCGTCAGGGAAGAAGAGCTGGCTGTTCGTGTCGAACTGACGGTCCTGGATCGCCATTTCGATCTCATAGGCGTCCTTGCGGAAGGTTGTTGGGCTCGCTCTTCGAGTCGCGCAGGAAGTAGAAGGCCGCCATGCCGCTGTACACGTTCGTTCGTGTCGCGCCCATGGCATGGTCGTGGAACCAGAGGGTCCCGGGCTCCTGCCTGTTCAGATAGGCATAAACCGCCTTGCCTGCTCCGGCGTTGTAGAGGGAATAAAAGCCCGTTCCGGTCTTGCCGTCCGGCGTCATCCATGCCTCCGGTCCGCCGTCATAGAGCGAGGAGATCTCGCCTCCGTGAAGGTGCACCACAGCCGGGACCGGCCCGGTGTAGGGCTGGTTGCACCCCGCTCCCAGCGGGTTGTCCAGGCAGGGATTCATCATTCCCACATTGAGCGGGTCGGCCCACATGAGCGTCTTGTCAACCGATACCAGTCCCTGCACCATGCCCGGGCCTGTGGGATTGGTCGAATCGAAGCTCGGGAGATTGTTCACGTACTTCATGAGAGTGGGCACCCCGCGCAGCGTTTCGACCGTGACCGCGGGCCAGTTTGCAGGCCCCAGCACTTTGTTCGTGAACGAATCAGTGGTCTCATAGGCCCAGACCCGGGTCTTCCCGAAGATCACGCCCATCCCGCAGGTGTCCGTGCCTGAAGGGAGCACCTGCTGGTCGATCTCCTTCATCGTCACGGTGAGTGCGGGATGCTTGTCCGCATCTACGCGGCTTGATGGATCCTGCCGGCCCGAACACAGGCAGGGAAACCGCAAACTGGGGAACGCACGCGCCCGGAAGCGCTGTCTGCTGCACCAGGGTGCTGGCACTGCCGTTTCCTGCCATCGTCGTACCGAGAAGCGTCAACACTGTAATGCTGAAAAGCGCGATTCTACTCTTCATAATCCGTTCTCCTTTCTTCATGGTGGGGAAACTCCTTTCCTCTTGTCCGAGTAAAAAAATTGAAATGGTAAAGGCGGCGACGAACCGCATCAAGGGCGACCTGTTCTCGCCTTCCAGTGCCGTAAATATTGCAAACCGCCCAGCTCATGCGGTCTCTGCCGCAATTTGATCATCAAGAGTAAAATATAAAATTACCTATAATGGGGAATTGACAATTGTTGAGGATCGTCTTCTTTTTCAAAAAAAAAAGATGGCCAGAAATCAATGTACAACCAACACAGATATTAGCAAGCGGTGTGCCACAACATTTTTTGTCGCTAATCTATTGAATTTGTGAGAGATGCCGCGAAGAAATTGCACACGCACCGAACAACCTGATCAAATACGGTGGCTCACTTTGAACAACCGTCTCATTCTGTCAGCGAAAGCTCATACGGGCAGTACCTTTAAAGTGCTGCTTAGCATGCACAGATCAGGTAGAGGGTAAAAAAATCGGTTTTCAGGGGTTCTGCAGGGATTTCCGGGGACGGCACAGTTTTCAAACTGAGAGAGACTGGCGCGAGGGACAGATTGAAAAGAATGAGAGACTCTCGGCTCAGGTTGCCCGCGATCGGTCTCGGGATCAGTCCGACGTCTTTATCGGCATGGCATTGCCTGCGCCGAAGCGTTCGAGGATCTCCAGGTTGGCAACGCCGTGGGAGGTGAATTCCTCGATGTACCGCTGCCGGATCGGCCCTTCCACCTGCCCGCGGTCGTTGTCATTCATGGCGTTGAGTTGGTCCATCCCGCCTGCAATAAGCGCCGCATCCCGGACCGACAGCCGCGAGATCAGCTGGTCCCAGAAGAGGTGGTCTCCGTACTCGTCGATGACCCTATGAGCGAGGGTGTTCTGTTCAAAATCTCCGGTCGGGACGTATTTGTTCCGGCTTTCGTTGTAGCTGATGAGCCGGTCAAAGCTTTCGTTGTGCGCGAGGCCGTAGAGCTTCTGGATCAGCGCCCGGTGCCGCGCGGTGCGGCCGTCTTCTTCCCTCCGGTGTCCGGACATGACCACGTCGGCTATGTGCAGGATATCCAGCAGGTCGCGGTATTCTTTGTCAGAGATCTCGATGTTCATATCGTTTCCTTTCGTCGTGATGCAAGGATTGCGAAGCTTTTCGGACCGAGTGCGTTTCGTGCTCTCCCTTAATAAATTCTAGCAAAAATGAAGGGTGCCGGGGAGGCAGCGAGAAAAGACGAAGGGGAAAAAAATGCGGAATGCGGAATGTAAGCACTCCCAAAATAGATGCGCGTCAAATCGCCGGTGAAGAAAAGATGTCGGGACATGGTAACAGTTCTGAGGGAAATGATCTCGATAAATCCTTTTAGCATACCTGCTGAGTTGAACGGGGCAACGTCTCTCCTGATCTTCCGACTCTTCTGTTGTATAATGTCTTATGATCGTGAAAGAGATCCATGCAAAGACCATCCTTTCGAAATCGCAGATCTACGAGTATGCCCTGAACGCCTACGTGGGATGCGGGCACAACTGCCTCTATTGCTACGCGAAGTTCATGAAGCGATTCACCCGCCATCGGGAGCCCTGGGGCGCCTTTGTAGATGTGAAGGTGAACGCAGCGGAGCTTCTGGCCCGGGAGGTGAACAAAAAGAAGAAGGGCAGGGTCTGGATCAGCGGGGTCTGCGATGCTTACCAATATCTCGAAAAGAAATACGAGCTGACCCGAAAATGCCTCACAATCCTCGTTGAAAATAAATGGCCGGTCACGATCCAGACAAAGTCCCCCCTCGTGCTGCGCGATATCGACCTCCTGAAGAAAGCAGCGGACGTTGAGGTTGGGTTCACCATCACGACAGCTGATGAGAAGGTGCGGAAGATCTTCGAGCCCGGCGCTCCTGCAATAGCCGAGCGGGTCGAGGCTTTGAAGGTCCTTCATGACGAGGGCATATCGACATTCGTCATGATCGCGCCTCTGCTTCCTCATGCCGAGGGGCTCGTTGATCTCTTAAAAGGCAAAGTGGATCATGTCCTGATAGACCGGTACAATTACCACTATGCAGACTGGGCATATAAAAAATACGGCATGGAGCAGGCGAGGGGCGAGGATTTTCTGCAGGACAAGGGAGAGGAGCTGCGTGCGTCTTTTGAAAAAGCGGGGATATCTTGCCGGAAGCTGTATTGAAAGCGCCGTCTTATCGGGAATCGTTTTGCCGCATAACATACTGAAAGATACGATTTTTGGATTGGGAATATTCGATTGCGCGCACGAGTCCTGCAGGTATTCGTTCTTCACTGTATCAATTCGTCAAGGTGGGGGTTATGAGGTCAGTCGTCGTGGTGGTCGTGGTGGTGCTTCCCGGGGTCATGCATCCAGTGGGAGCCCTTCCCGGCGATGATGAGTGCCGCGGTCAAGCCGAGCAGCACCAGTACGACGAGGAGCACAACAGGCCATTTCAACCACACCATCCCTTTTTGCGCGCGCTGCCAGGCGTTTACGAGCGCAGTCCATCCCGACATCAACAGCAGCAATGACCTTCGTTTGAAGCGGTCAATGTCTGCCGTTTTCCTGTGGAGAGGAGGTGCGGTCTCTTCGGGCGCTTTCATCCGCAGCGCCGGTCTGCTCCCGACAGGGTGGTTCAGCAATCCCGCACAAAGCCTGTTCATTCCGACATTGTTAATACAAACGCATTTAGGTTTGTTACTGCCTTGCCCCTCACCTTTGTCCTCTCCCCAGCGGGGAGAGGGTTGGGCGAGGGGGATTTTCCCGGATGTAACAATATTTACTTCGTTTGTATCAGTATCCTTCTGAAGCATATCCCGGCACTGCTGAAGAACGGAAGCGTGGCACCAGATCGCGGTTTCGTTCCACGGCCGCAGATGTGCCAGGCTGTCGGAAAAATTCCGCTGTTCCGTGCCGGGGTCGTCGCGCTCACGCGGTCCGACGACCAGGATGCCCGACTCGATGCTGCAGGACCCGCTCACGATCCTGTGCCCGTCTCCATAGGCTTTCCATGAAATCCCGCCCCCGGGAACGGCCGTGATCTGATAATGGCCGAGCCGGTACTCGCCGGGACCCGCGAGCAGCTCCTTCTTCGACCGGGCCGCGCTCCCGTTCGCAGGGAATGAAAAACGAGCCAGTGCTTTCCCGTTGATGCTCTGTCCGGTCCCGGTGTCGAGCAAACCGCTGGCATGGCAATAGTAGCGCGTCATGGTCCAGGCCGGCAACTTTTGCAGCATGTCATGGAATTCGCCGATCAGGAAGCCGTCTTCGTCGCGGTTCTTTTCCCCGATGACAAGCACGTCTCCCAGCAGATAGCACCGCCCGGATTGCGCCATGCCGAGCGCCGCGTGGCGCTCCCATCGAAGTAGGACGTCATCGTACACGATGATCCGGAAATCCCCCAGCCGGTATGAGCTCTCGCCTGTCATGGCTTGCCGTCGGGTGCTGGTGTTCCCGTTTTCCTGCCGATCGGAAGGACGATGATGAACCTGCTTCCCCTGCCGGGCTCGCTTTCTACCGTTATCGTCCCGCCGTGGGATTCGACAACGGCTTTCACGATGCTGAGTCCCAGGCCGGTCCCGTCAGTGCCCCGTACTGCGTCAGCGCGGTAAAAACGTTCGAAGATCCTGTCCAGTTCGTCCCTTTTTAGTCCGATCCCCGTGTCGGCAACGGTGAGGATCGCCCTCCCGCTGTCGGCTTTCGCGGACACGGAGACCGAACCTCCTTCGGCGTTATATCGTACGGCGTTTTCGATAATGTTCAAACAGGCCTCCGACAAAGCGGTTCGGGAACCGGATACAACAAGCGTTTCATCGATCTCCGCAATCACGGTCACGCGCCTCTCCGCTGCGAGCGTTTCCGTCATCTGAAGGGCGCTCTTGACGCATTCCCCGAGGGGAACAGCGGCAGCGCCTTCTGAAGAGACCAGTCCCGCATCAAGCCGCGCCAGGGAAAGCAGATCGCTGATGAGCTTTTCCATGGACTGCGATGTCGACTGGATCGATTTGAGCGACTCGACGTACTCTTCCGCGGTCCGTGCCCGCTGAAGCGCCACATCGCATTGAGCCCTGATGATCGAAAGGGGCGTTTTGAGCTCATGGGACGCATCGGCGACGAGCCGTTTCTGGCCCATGAACACCGAGTTCAGGCGGTCGAGCATGGCGTTGAAGGATTGGGCGAGTTTTGCCAGCTCCCGGACGGTCGCGACCCCGTCGATGCGCTTTTCGAGGTCCCGGTGGGTGATCGCCTCAATGGCTGCGGAGAAGGACGCGAGCGGCCGGAGGGAAGCTTTGGCGATCCACCAGGCAGCGAAACAAAGGACCAGCAGGGAGAGGGGTATGGAAACGGCAAGGAAGTTCCTGAAGGTGGATATCATCGAGAGGCTGTCAACGAGGCTTTCCGCAAGGACCACGTCAAACTGCCTGCTGAAGGCTGCGTATTGATACCGGAGAACGCGCACCGGTTCGTCGTCAGGCCCGATCGATGTGTACAGGCCTTCTCGGGGCGCCGTGCCCCCTGGTGCGGCGCCTGCCGGAAGAAAAAGGAAGTCGTCCCTGACAAGGGAGGGGGAGGCCGCGAGAACACGGTCGTCCATCATGACGCGGTAGTAATGGCCTGAGCGGGGGATGATGTATTCTCCGGCGATGATGTCCGAGAGCTCGAGCTCGATCCCGCCGTGCTCCTCGTGCAGGAGCCCGGTGATCATCTGGCGTTTGGAATGGAGCGTGCGGTCGACGGATTCGATGACGATCTTTCGGACCTCGCTGTCGAGAAACAGACCCGCGGACATCAGCACAACGGCACCGCCGAGAAACAGCCAGAGAAAAAGCCTGCCTGTTATGGACCGGGGTACGATCGTCATCATTCGCCTTTCAGGACATAGCCCGCGCCGCGCACCGTGTGAATGAGCGGCTTGTCGAAGCCCTTGTCGACCTTGTTCCTCAGGTAGTTGATGTACACATCGATGACGTTGCTGTCCCACTCGTACTCCGAGGAATAGACGTGCTCTATCACCTCGGTCCTGCTCACGACGCGGCCGGCGTTGAGGGCGAGGTATTCGAGCAGCGCGTATTCCCGGGCCGAGAGCGCGATCGCCTTGCCCGAGCGGGAGACCGTTTTTGCGTTCGAATCAATGGACAGATTTGCGATCTTGATGATCGGCGAGGGCTTCCCCTTGCTCCTCCTTATTGCCGCGCGCAGGCGTGCCATGAGCTCGGCGAAATCGAAGGGCTTGGCGATGTAGTCGTCGGCTCCGATGTCGAGTCCTTTGATCCGGTCCTCGACGTCCCCGCGGGCGGTGAGAACAAGGACCGGCAGGTCTATCTTTTTCGCGCGAAGCGCCTTGAGGATCGAGAGGCCGTCCCTTCCGGGAAGCATGAGGTCTAGGAGCACGGCATCGTAGGAATAAGTCTCGGCCATGTGCATTCCCTCGTCGCCGTCAAAGGAGAGGTCCACGGTAAAGTCGTTTTCCTCGAGGCCTTTTTTCAGGATCCGGGCAAGCTTCTGTTCGTCTTCGACAATAAGGATCTTCATCGTTCTTCCAGCAGGGTTTCCGCACGGCTTCTGCGCTTCTTTATTGTATCAGAGATGAAAAATATTTTCTTCCAGATATGGTTGCCGCGCAGGGCATGCATCAGGACTGCGCCTCCATGAAGGGACAGAAAGGCCGGGATGAGAACAACGCCGGCCTCGTGCAGCTCCTTCACGTCGTGGACAAAGCCGTGGGCCTTGTGCCCGGGTTCGAGGAAAAAATAGAGATATGCGCCGGTCGCGGCCATGAGAAGGAACACGGCAAGACCGAAAGTCTGGACCAGTCCGGCCAGGCCCTGGTGCGTGGGCCGCTCCGGCATGCGGAATTTCAAAAGACCGGCAACATCCTCGAAAACGAGCCTCATGCGCGACACTGTGAAGGGCATCCATCGCGCAAAGCGGACGCTTCGGGGGCCGATGATCCCGGTTGCCATCCGCAGCCCGACAAGGCCCGCAAGGCCCATGCCGAGCCAGCTGTGGATCGTGAATCCCAGGTGCTCGATTTTCTTGTAATCCTCTGCCAGAAGGCCGGTCAAGGCTGCTGAGAGGCCGAAGAGGAGAAGGCCCAGGTGGACCAGGATCGCAAAGGGGCCGAGGGAGCTGCTCTTATCGTCGATGCTGTTCGTCATGATGTTTGTCCTCCAAAATTATGGAAATCCAGCAAATATTCTTTTTCGACAGGATAACAGGATTAGATCTGATAAAGACCAAAATGATTTAAATATCCTGTTCATCCTGTTATCCTGTCAAAAAGTAGTCTTCTGCTTTACGATTTTGAATCTCTTATTTGCCATTCTTTTCATCGCCTGCTTTCTGTCGCCCTCTTTACCTTGACTTCGTAGGCGGTGAAGGTTTTGCCGTCGGCAATTCCCTCCACTTCAACGTACGCTCCTGCCTCGGCCTTGCCGTGCTTTTCCTTGATCCGTGTGTCTTTGGTCACAACGATCTCACGTCCGCTTACGATCCAGGTGCCGATCTCGCCCCGGGGCGTCTTCTCGACGATGCCGTAGATCTTGCTCTCACTGCCGCTCTGTCGATCGTCTCCTGCATGGCGGACTCCATGATCCTCTGCTTCCGCCATTCCAGCCGCGAAAAACAGGCTGAGCGCCGCGGTTACTGCAAAAACTTCGGCCCGCTGCAGCACTTTCGCGAATCTCGATTCACTGATAAGCCTCTCTGCGTTGAGTTTCATGATATCCTCCTTCGTAATGATCCTGGGGAAATGGAATTCGTCGATCGAATCCTTGCTGTTGAAATCACTCTAGCACAGGGCAGATTAAAGGAAGATTAGAAGGAAAAGAAAAATCTAAAAGAAAAGCGCCGCCGCCCCAAATCGTCTCCGGGATGTATACTTAAATAAAGAAGATATAATCCATCCTGTAAGGTGGAGGCGGTTCCATGATACGAGTTCGGGCTCCCGAAACCATATACCAGATCGACGGCGAGCTCAAAAACGGCAGTTTCCACGGCCGGTGGCATTTCTCCTTCGGCGACTATTACGATCCGCAGTTCGAGGATTTCGGCACGCTGCGCGTGTTCAATGACGATACGCTTTCGCCCGGCGCGATCTGGCCGCTTCATCCCCACCGGGACAACGAAGTGGTCACCTATGTCGCAGACGGAGAATTCCGTCACGCCGACGAGCGCGGCAAGGGCGGTGTCCTGAAAAAAGGATGGGTGCAGCATACGACGGTAGGCCGCGGCATGTGGCACTCGGAGATCAACAACCTCCCGGACCGGCCCATGCGCTTCATCCAGATGTGGTTCTATCCGTCGCGTCACGGCCTCGACCCGTCGGTGGAGCAGAAACCCGTCGAAAAGAGCGGAGAGGACCGACCGCTTCCTTGAGCTGGTATCGAGCGGCGATCCGGGCAGCTCTGCCGCTTGCAGCCGATGCCCGGGTGTTCTCCAGCTTCCTGCACGCGGGCAAGACGGAGCGCTATGACCTTGATGCCGGGACGGGGCATCTATCTGTATGTGCTGGAGGGAGGGCCGATAACCGTGAACGGCTCGCATGTCCCGGCGCTGGGAGTCGGCCATGATCACGGAAGAGAAGATGATCGAAGTCCGGGCAGAAGAGGATGTCGAGTTTCTGCTCGTGGAAGTGAAGCGATAACCGGTTTCGTTTGGTCCTGACAAGGACGTTCAGGTCAGGGAACGTCTCGTCCTCCTGCACCCGCAGCGAGACGCTCGTTTGAAGCACCGTAAGAGAAGGAGGCGCACTATGGCAATCGAAAAGAATAAAGATGAACTCACAATCACGCGCATATTCGATGCGCCGCGCGAGAGAGTATGGAAAGCCTGGACCGATCCCGAACTGACGAAAACATGGTGGGGCCCGAAATACTTTACAGCCCCGGTCAGCAAGATCGACCTTCGCGTGGGAGGTAAATATCTCAACTGCATGCGCGGTCCCGACGGCAAGGACTACTGGTCCACCGGCACGTACCGGGAAATCGTTCCTCATGAGCGGCTCGTAGTGACCGACAGTTTTGCCGATGAGAAGGGCAATGTCGTCCCGGCCTCGCATTACGGCATGGCGGGCGACTGGCCGCTGGAGCTGCTCGTGACCGTGACGCTCGAAGACGAGGGCAACAAGACGAAGATGGTCCTGCGGCACGAGGGTATTCCCGCCGGCCTGATGCGCGAAATGACCGAAACGGGCTGGAGCGAGTCGTTCGACAAGCTGGCGGAAAGCATCGTGAAGGGCGGCAGCCGGATCATCGCGGAACGAGGAAAACAGGAGGTCACGATCGTCCGTGTTTTTGATGCGCCGCGAAATCTCGTGTTCAAGGCGTACACCGATCCTTATCTGATCCCGAACTGGTGGGGACCGAAGCGGTTCACGACCATAATCGACAAGCTGGACGCTCAATCGGGCGGGAAATGGCGGTTCGTCCACCGCGACGCCGGGGGCAACATGTATGCCTTCCACGGCGTTTACCATGAGGTCCGTCCGCCCGAGAGGATCGTCGGCACCTTTGAATTCGAAGGCATGCCGGGCCATGCGTCGCTGGATACGGTGACGTTCGAGGAAGCGGACGGCGGGACGAAGGTGACGGAGAAAACGGTGTTTCAGTCCGTCGAGGACCGCGACGGCATGATCAGGGAGGGCATGGAGGAAGGGATCTACGAGAGCATGGACCGCCTTGCCGGGCTGCTTGAGGCGTTCAACAAGGAAAGAAAAGCAGCGTAAGAAGATCCGGAAAAGAACGGTTGTGTTTATCAGCCTTTTCTGCGCGCTCACAGCTTGCCCTCGAAACGCATTTGTCGAGGGACAGCAGCGGAGAGAAGGGTCTAGCCTTGTTTCCACGGATTACGCAGATTACATAGAGAAAGGCGAGAATAAGGTCTTCTGTCAGTCATGGAAGGGGGTGAGTCGTATGAAATATTCTTTCCATCGATTTATGCACGAAGCGCATGATGAGGAATCGCATGCAATGCTGCGTGCCGTGTACGGTGTGGTCGGCTTCTGGTTTGTAGCGGCTTTTATCGGAGGCCTGAGGGGGCTTTTCGGCCAGAACCAGCCCGACACGCCGCCCGTGTTATTGGGGCTTTTTCTGGTCGTGCCGATAGTCGGGTTCATCATCGCTTACGCGTCCAATCCGCGACTCCGGCACGCCGTTGACGGCATCCCGCTGTGGTTCATAACCATCACGCATACTTGGCGCTTTGTCGGCCTCGGCTTCATGATCGGCGCCATGGTGAACGTTTTGCCGCCCCAGTTCGGGTATCCCGAGGGGCTTGGCGACATCATTGCCGCGTCGTTCTGTCTGCCCCTGGCCAGGGCGCTTCGTAAACCTGAGCGGTCGCCCCGCCTGCGCGCGGCATATATCGCGTGGAACATATTCGGTCTGATCGACCTCGTGTCGGCGATTTCGCTCGGCATTCTCTATTCCGTCAGCTCCTACGGGATCCTGAGGACCGGCGTTTCTACGGCGCTCATGACGAGATTTCCGGTGAACCTCATCCCGACGTTTTTCGTGCCGCTCTTCATTCTGCTTCACTTACTCGCGCTGAAACGGAGCAGGGAGATTGCGTGAGGCTGAAGAAGAGACCGGGCGCGTGGAACACAGGTGCGACGGGGCCGCACTCACTGAGGGGGGAAAAGTGCTCGTCTGCTTGTGCATTGCCGTGTGCGGCTAAGCCGCCCGTGGTTGCAGATGTAGTTCGTTAGTGAGGGGGGACCATGGTGAAGGTGTTTCGGCATCTGGTCGCGATTCTGCTCATGCCGTTCATGGTGGTCGTTGCAGTGCCGTACTGGCTGATGACCGCAGGGGAGGCCATCGACGATCAAGGGAAGGGGAATGATGTCATTCCCCTTCTGTTTCATGGTCTCGGTTCACTTGTCTTTGCAGCAGGCTTATTTCTGTTTGCATGGTGCGTGGCGCTGTTTGCCCGGAAGGGAGCGGGAACGCTGGCGCCCTGGGACCCTGACTCGCAAACTGGTTTCCGCGGGTCCCTATCGGTATGTGCGGAATCCCATGATCAGCGGCGTTGCCTTGATGCTGCTCGGCGAAGCCCTCTACGCGGGTTCGCGGGCAACGGGCATCTGGTTCATCCTCTTCCTGGGCATCAACCACCTGTACTTTGTGCTGTCGGAAGAGCCCGGCCTGGAGAAGCGGTTCGGAGAAAACTATCTCCAGTATAAAAAGAGCGTTCCCCGATGGGTGCCCCGGATGCGTCCCCTGAAAGAGCAGCACAAGTGAGGTCAGGCGGCCTTTTCTTTGTCAAGCTGGTGCTTCTCCTCGTTGGTGGCCACCAGGTTATAATCGGTAAAGACGACGTCTCCACCGGCCAGCTCGGGAGCGTAGATTGATTCGAAGCGTTTTACCGCCTCTGATGCACCATGGGCTGCAAGGGAAGCTTCATCTGCAAAAATAAAAAGGTGCACGAAGCGCGTCGGATCATCCTTCTGCTGCCATGCCGTGTACATCCGGGTGCCGGGCTCATGTGCCTTGACATAGCGGACGAATTCCTCGATTGCAAGTTTGACCTTATCGATTGCCTGCGGTTTGACCTGATACTGAGCAATTGTGTATATCGCCATGGTGTTCTCCTTTAAAGATGAATGTCGATCCTGCGCTGTAGCCATAAATAAAAAATAGCACTCCTGCGCTTCTTGTCAGGTTTATGCGGGTCATAGGCCTGTTTGTCTTGCGTAGACGAGAAAGCAACAGTTCTCCGCAGAGAATGCAGATGACCGCAGATAGATGAAACCGGACGCAGTGCTATACTTGAATCATGAAAGCCGACATACAGTGCGGCTGCGGAAGATCCTTTCCGGAAATATAGAACCTCGGTATGACCTCGGACTGCTCGTTGAGCGGAGAGGGACGGGTGAAAGAAGGTGTCTATGGCAACGGTTGCAGTGAAGTCTCATATTGCCAACTGGTTCGAGATCCCGGTCAAAGACCTGGACAGGGCCGTAACGTTCCATGAAAAAGTGTTTGATGTGCAGCTGACCCGGGAAGACATGGGGGAAATGAAAATGGCGATGTTTCCTTTTACGCAGGGCGCGCCGGGAGCAGCGGGCGGACTCGTCAAGGGCGAGTCCTATGAACCGTCGCGTACGGGAGCGATCCTGTATTTCAGCGTTGAAGATATTCCGGAGACGCTCAGGAGAATTACTGCGAACGGCGGGAAGACGCTGATGCCGAAAACCGGGATCGGAGAGTACGGGTTTATCGCCCATTACGAGGACTGCGAGGGGAACAGGTTGGCGCTTCATTCTATGAAGTGAGGGGCGGTCGATAAACAAACACAAGGACGGAGGAGCGTTAATCGCGTCTCCTTCCTTGTGTGTCTGTTAACCATTCCACCAAGTGAGCAGCATCGAAAACGAAAAAAAACTTGCCAGACACGGAATCGTCAAGGGGAATGCTATTTCGTGCAGCATTCTGATGTCAAATTGCAGGGTAGTACCCCAAAAATACCCCATTTTTTTTATTGACCATGGATTGCAGGTATGATATCAATGCACCGCATCACGTGCTCTTCTTTGCCGGCTCATCTTTCGCAGTACATCATTCATAAAAAAATCAAGCCATCGTCGCCCTTTGTCGTATTTTCATGGGCGACATTCGAGGGAATCGTCCCATTTTGCAGCCGCTCTTATCGCGTCGTGGAGGAGTTGCCGCGGAGACTTGCGAGCCCCTCTTCGAAACAGCCGCGTTAACCGCAGCCGCAGAACGGCCGCCCGAAAGCGTCCCTGAAGTGACGCCGCGCGGCGAGGAGCACGGGTGTCCGATAATACGCTTTCCAGCCTTGCAAACAACCGGATCAACAGCAATCCCTCGTCTTCGCCGGCCGCCCTGGACAGCGACAACAGCCGGAAAGAGACAATGGCTGCCGGCAATGTCTTCACCTGGGAAACGAAGGTGCTGTTCGGGGACATCGACTTTTACGGCGTGGTCTATTATCTGAAATATTTCGACTGGTGCACCAGGGCGAGAGAGGAGTTCATTCTCAGCCACCACCCCGACGAGCTTGGAAGCGTCTGCCCCGCGGTCCTCGACGTAACCCACAAATTTCTCCGTTCAGCGAAGCTGCTGGACCGTATTCGCATCGCAGTAACCTTTTCGGACATAAAAAGAACGAGCGTCCAGATGAATTTCGACATCTACCGCGAGGATTACAGCGGGAGAGAGCTTCTCGGCACGCACCGGCAGAAGATCCTCTTCCTGACCAGGGAAGGAAAAATCGCGAGAATGTCTCCCGCGCTTTTTGCCACGGTGAAGTACTACGAACGAAGGGAACCGCTTGGCTGATGGGATGCAGCGGTAAAAAGGCTGTGTCACGAGCGTGTGTTATGTTCGAAAAGATGCGCTAGTATAACACATACCCTAAAAATACCCCATCGGCATTCTTGACAACAGGTCGTATATCCGTATAATCACGCTATCCAGCTACGATGGATTCCGCTGTTTAATCAAATCATTTCAAACAGTTCTTTCCACATTTCGAATTGAAATCCCATCCCTCGATCAGGCAGGTCGGCAAAGGGGTTTGAAGAATTGAGGCTGTCCCTTTACTTCAAGGTCTGACCTTTCAACGCCTGTACGGCATTATGATCAGTGTTTAAGAGCGTTTTTCGCAGAATGCCTCGGGCACATTTTGCGATATGAACGACGTCTGGAATAGAAAGCTTTAAATGCCGCGACGCCCGGAGTGGGTCCAGCAGGGGTTCAATTGGCAGAAGGGAAACAAGACAAACTTTAAGCCTGTCCTGTATATGATTCCCACTATCAAATAGCAAGAACGTTTCCAAAGATCCTTATGACAAGAGGGTATCAATAATATGAAACATTTTAGAAGATCTATGAAACCGGCACTCTCTGTTGCCATATGCTCGATGTTCTTTTGTGTTTTTCTGCTTGCACCATTGTTGGCTCAAGCCGAATATGTAACTGCTTCGATACCCGTCGGATCGAACCCTCTTGACGCAGCGGTGAATCCTGTTACGAACAAGACATATGTGACGAATTTCGACAGCCAAACCGTGACCGTGATAGATGGCGAGACGAACGCAGCCGTCACTGTCTCGGTGGGTGTGAGTCCAGGGCCCGTAGCAGTAAATTCTATTACTAATAAAATATACGTGGGGAATAGAGGCAGCGACACTGTTACCGTCATAGATGGTGCAACGAACGCCACGTCGACCGTCGCCGTCGGTTCCTGCCCAATGGCAATAGCCGTAAACTCAATCACCAATAAGATATATGTTGCAAATTTTAATAGTGCTAATGTAACCGTTATCGACGGGAAATCGAACACCACATCCACTGTTACCGCGGGGACAAGTCCTAATGCGGTGGCGGTAAACCCCGTTACGAACAAAATATACGTGGCAAACATGAATAGTGCAAGCGTAACGGTCATTGATGGGGTAACAAATGCCCTAGAAACCATCACCGCGGGTTCCGGTCCGGTAAGCATAGCTGTCAATCCCGTTGCTAACAAGATATACGTTTCCAATTATTGGGGCAATACCGTTACGGTTATAGACGGGGCGACGAATAGCACGGCCACCATTGCAACCGGATCGTATCCTACCGCTGTGGCAGCGAATCCCGTCACCAACAAGATCTATGTGGCAAATTCAGGAAGCTATAATGTCACGGTCATAGACGGCTCAACGGAGGGAACAACCACGATTGCCGCTGATTGGCAGCCCGGGTCCGTGTCTGTAAACACCGCTACCAACAGAGTATATGTGGCGAACCGCAGTGTGGTGACCATAATAGACGGGGCGACGAATGCCACGAGCACAATATCCGCAGGTTCGTACCCCGTCGCAGTGACGGCAAACTCCGTCACCAATAAGATATACGTGGTGAATAATTGGAGCAAAAACGTCAGCGTGATAGACGGAGCGAAGAATGTCACCACGACTATTGATGCGGGTTCCAGCCCCAGTTCCGTGGCCGTGAACGCTGTAACGAACAAGGTGTATGTTACAAATTATCTCGCCGACACGGTGACGATGATAGACGGCGAAACCAACACGACGGCTACCATAGCGACCGGTAGATATCCGTACGAAGCCTCTGTGAATCCTGTAACAAACAAGATATATGTCTCCAACTATAACAGTGATACAGTAACCGTCATAGACGGCTTGACCAATACGACAACAACGGTTCCCGTTGGCGCGAATCCCGAGCATATAAAAATAAATCCGGTCACCAATAAAATCTATGTTTCAAACAACGGGACCAATACCGTGACCGTTATTGACGGAGAAACGAACGGGACTACAAATGTCGCAGTGGGTCTTTTCCCGACTGCGCTGGCAATTAATGTAGTCACTAATAATATATATGTCGTAAGCCACGTCGACAATAATGTAACCGTGATTGACGGCGACACGAATGATACAGCTGCGGTTACCGTCGGCTCGTCTCCCTGTGCTATAGACGTGAACAGCGTCACTAACAAGGTCTACGTGGCAAATTATGAAAGTAGCAGTATAACAGTCATAGATGGAGCTACGAACGTCCCAACTACTGTCGCGGTCGGTTCACTCCCCCATGCTATTGCAGTAAATCCGTTTACAAACAGGATATATGTCACGAATCATGGTGGCTCCAGCGTAACCGTAATAGACGGCGCAACAAACAGCACGTCCGGTGTCGGCGCAGGGGCGTTTCCCGAAGATGTGACCGTGAACCCTGCCACCAACAAAATATACGCCGTGAATAATGGCGATGCAAGTGTGACCGTGATCGATGGAGCTACGAATACAACGGTATCTGTTGCAGTCGGTTCATCTCCGATCGCCCTCGCGGTAAATCCGGCGACGAACAGGATATACGTGGCAAACTATACAAGTGCTAATGTTACGGCCATTTCTGAACAAGAGGTCCAGCCCATTCCGCTTACCGTCGCCATCACTCCGCTGGAGGGCAATACTGCGCTCGTCAGCAATCCTACCCTTAGTTATACCACAACAAGCAGCTACTCTCCCATAGCCCCCACTGTGCAAAATATATATTATCAAGTAGACACGTGGACCGGCGCGTGGCAGCATGCAACTGTAGCGGACAATAGCGGAAGTTTCACTATCCCTTCACAAACTGTGGGATTGCATACGGTATATGCATTTGCAGGCGATGGGCAGGAAGCAACCTCCATGAATAAAAGCACGCTTATCCCGGGAAGCATGACCGCGTATACTCTTATGACCCCGCAGACGGGTCCCGACGCACCGACCGATGTCACAGCGATTGCAGGTTATGAGTCAGCGACCGTAACGTTTACGGCGCCGGCCTATGATGGCGGCAGCCCGATAACGGCGTATACCGTAATATCAAATCCGGTCGGCGGTGTGGACAGCACGGGCGGATCGCCTGATACTACGCACATCGTGACCGGACTCATGAACGGCACGGCCTATACCTTTAAGGTAAGGGCGACAAACGCAGTCGGAACCGGGCCGGAGTCAGAAGCTTCAAATAGCGTCATTCCGTGGGGCACACCACCAAATAATTTCAGTTTCATTGACCAGGCAAACTTCCCGCTGTCCACGCTTGCTACTTCGAATACAATAACGGTCACCGGTATTACAGGAGGAGTTCCGATCTCGATAACAGGCGGTCAATATGAGATCAACAATAGCGGGCTTTGGACGTCTCAGACAGGAACGGTGAGTAACGAGAATCCGGTCCGTATTCGGTTGATGTCGTCTTCAGCCTATTCAACAACGACCAATGCGGTTCTGACGATCGGAGGGGTTTCCGATACCTTTAGTGTTACCACCCTGCCACCCGATACCACGCCGGATCCGTTCGCATTAACCGACCAGACTGACGCGGCAACCAATACGATGATTATCTCTAATAGCATCACCGTTAACGGTATTGTCGCGGCCACAACGATTATGATCTCGGGCGGTGAGTACGAAATCAACGGGAGCGGGATCTGGTCGAGCGCGAGTGGGACCGCCAACAATAGCGATACGATCCGGGTACGGCTGATGTCGTCATCAAGGTATTCTACGACGACCAACGCGGTTCTGATGATTGGAGGGGTTTCCGATACTTTCGGAGTTACTACTATGCCTCCCGATACGACGCCTGAGCCGTTCATCTTCAGTGAACAGACGAATGCAGCGATCAATACGGTGATTATATCGAACAGTGTCACTGTCACGGGCATCAATTCACCTGCGCCACTGACAATCTCGGGCGGCGAGTACGAGGTCAACGACAGCGGAACTTGGACAAGCATGGCCGGCACCGTTGTCAACGGCAACGTTGTCCGGGTGCGCCAGATGTCAGCACCAACGTACGGCACAAGGACCGATACCATTCTGACAATCGGATGGGTTTCATCCACCTTCGGTGTTGTAACGTCATCAGATATCAGCGCTGCTCTGACGACAAACCTTGTGAATCCTCAGCCGGCCGGCTCGCTTGTTTCGTTCATAGCCACCGGCAGCGGCGGCACAGGTCACTACGAGTATAAATTTCGACTTCGGACTGCGGGGACCTGGGCAACGGTTCAGGACTATTCGACCTCCAATACCTGGAGCTGGGACACAACCGGCTATCAATCCGGAGAGTATATGGTCGGCGTGCAGGTACGGAACATGGGGGATCTCACAGCGTACCCGGCGGAAACATCAATAACATACAATCTGTACAACATCGGGGATATCTATACTATAGCCGGAGGCGTTGGTGACGGCGGGCCGGCGACCACGGCAAGACTTGCGCATCCTTCCAGCGCGGCGAAAGACGCAGTCGGAAACATATACATTGCAGATTCTTCCGGGAATCGAATACGAAAAATCGATGCTGCAACAGGAGTGATTTCTACTATTGCCGGTAATGGTTCGGCCGGCTACTCAGGGGATAACGGTGCTGCTTCGTCAGCTGCGCTAAGCTATCCGGTGGGTGTAGCGCTCGACAGCGCAGGAAATATCTACTTCAGTGACGGGAACAACGAACGCGTCAGAAAGATAAGCGCAGAGACGGGAGTGATCACAACGGTGGCTGGCAATGGGACCGCAGGTTTTTCCGGAGACAATGGACCGGCCACTTCAGCACAAATCAACCCTGGAGGAATTGCTGTAGACAGCTTTAACAATATGTATATCGCAGATACAAGCAACTACCGCATCAGGAAGGTAAATGCACAAACAGGAATTATTACGACCATAGCGGGCGATGGGACGTATGGATTTTCCGGAGACACCGGTCCTGCCACAACTGCTCGCCTCAGTTATACGGAAAGCGTGGCGGTCGATGGTTCCGGAAATGTTTATATTGCGGACTCGAGTAACAGCCGCATAAGGAAGGTAAATGCAACTACCGGAGTGATCACGACCGTGGCTGGTAATGGAACATTTGGATATTCCGGAGACAACGGCGCTGCAGTATCGGCAGCATTGTATTACCCGAGCGGTATCAGTGCCGACAGCGGCGGCAATGTATATATAGCTGACACAACTAATCACCGTGTCCGGAAGGTGGATGCTGTGAGCGGAGTCATCACCACGATAGCAGGAACGGGCACGTCAGGATTTGCCGGCGACAAGGGGACTGCAGTGTCAGCAAGTTTGGCTTCTCCTCGTGGAGTAGTCGCAGAGGCAACGGGAATTCTTATTGTCGATACGAATAACAGCCGCATCAGAAGAGTTGATGTAGCAACAGGAGTTATTTCTACGGTAGCGGGGGTCAGCGTCAGTGCCTATGGCGGGGCCTATACTGGAGACGGCGGGCCTGCTGTTTTCGCACTCTTTTCTGAACCCGGGAACATTGCTGTTGATAGGGAAGGCAACATCTTTATTGCGGATACAGACAACAACCGTATCAGGAGGGTAGACGCATTATCAGGCGTTATCGCAACCGTAGCGGGCAGTGGAACTTCTGGATTGTGCGGAGACAACGGCCCGGCTGCAGCAGCTTGTCTCTTTACTCCCCGGGGTATAGCGGTCGACGGTCCCGGGAACATTTACATCGCAGACACGAATAACAACCGTATTCGGAGAGTGGATGCAACTACCGGAGTGATCACGACGGTGGCAGGCAGTGGGTCAGGAGGGTATTCGGGAGATAACAGACCGGCGACATCAGCGTGGATCAGCGTTCCTTTTGGAGTCGCCCTTGACAGCTACGGCAACATATATATTGCGGACACGTATAACAGCCGTATTCGGAGAGTGGACGCAATTACCGGCGTGATCACGACTGTTGCCGGCAGTTACGGTTACGGTTATGCCGGAGACAATGGTCCTGCCACAGCAGCGAGCCTTGCAATGCCGCAGGCTGTGGCCGTTGACGGCTCCGGGAATATTTATATTTCGGACACGAATAACAGCAGTATCCGGAAGGTAGATGCAACAACAGGATTGATAACGACCGTTGCGGGAAATGGAACTTCCGGATACTCCGGAGACAACGGTGCTGCCACGTTGGCGCACATTGTATAACCCGCGCGGCATCAGCGTCACGAGCGGGGGAGATTTATTCATTGCTGACACGTATAATGTTCGGAAGGTAGATGCTTCAACCGGATTGATCAGTACAATAGCCGGAAATGGAGATTACAGTTCTGCCGGCGACTACGGCCCTGCCACCGATGCAAGCATGAACGGGCCTTCCGGTGTTGCTTTCGACAGTACGGGAGATGTCTATATCGCCGACACGGGCGATCACCGTATCAGAAAGATCGTCGCATACGATGCCACTCCCGACGCGTTCAGCTTTATCGCTCAAACCGGCATCACAGTGAACGCCCAGGTCATGTCGAATGCCATTACTGTGACCGGGATAAACAGTACTGCTGTGATCTCAATCAGCGGCGGCGAGTATGAGGTCGATAACAGCGGTCAGTGGGTCGGCACAGCCGGTACGATTCGTAACGGCGACTCGGTTCGATTACGGGTCACGTCTTCTCCGAATAATTCAACGACCACTGGTGCCAGCCTCACGATTGGCGATGTTGCAGGTATCTTCTCCGTAACAACAGAGGCTTCAGATGCCACGCCGGATGCCTTTGTACTTGAGGATCAGACGGGCGTTCAAATCAACACGCTCGTCAGTTCGAATACGATTACAATTACCGGCATCACCGTCCCCGTTTCCATTGCTGTTATCGGTGGAGAATATTCGATTAATGGGGGAGTATATACTTCTCTTATGGGCTCTGTCGTCAATGGTCAGGCGGTTACAGTTCGTCTAAATTCATCATCAAGCGCTTCGACAACGGTCGAAGCAACCCTTTTCATCGGCGAAATGAGTGATGTCTTCACCGTTACTACTGCGGGAGTCGAAGCGCTGGATGCCGATGGTGATGGAATCGCGGATGTTCTTGACAATTGTCCGACGACATACAATCCCGATCAACTTGACTCCAATGGCTTTGGTTTTGGAGATGCCTGCACTCAGGTCCATTGTGTACATACAAGTGGAGAACTTCAAAATGCGCTCAATAATGCAAAGATCAACAATGAAAACAACATCGTTAAAATACTACAGGGGACGTATGGCATATCGGAGAACAACAGGTCGGCGTTCTCTTATCAAACTGACAAGCCCTATAGCCTCGTTCTCCAGGGGGGGTACTCCGGCGTCTCTCTGGATTGCGCTGTAAGGGACCTCAATCCTGCCAATACGGTTCTTGATGGAGAAAATATAGATCAGGGATATGGTTCCCCGGGGGTCCTTTACATTTACGGATTGAACAGCACACCATCTGCTCAGCTCGTTGTTGACGGCGTTTCCATCAAAAACGGCAAAGCTTACAATAACGGAGGGCTGCTTTTGTGGAGCAACGGCAACCGGATAGCCGTATCAAACAGTATCATACAGAATAATACGGCCGCGAATGAGGTTGGTGGGATAAATATGGGCTCAAGCGGTTCCGTAAATCTCACTGGAAATATAATAAGCAACAATACTGCAAGCTTTGGAGGAGGCGCTAGAGTCAACGTTAATAATCCCGGCTCATTGATCGTATCCGGCAATGTCATCACTGACAATCATGCCAGCGATTTATTTGCCGGCTTGTACTTGTTTGTTGCCGGGAACGCCGATGTTATCAACAACACGATAAGCGGGAATGGAGCAGGCACGCAGAGCGGCGCCGGCTTCTATCTCCATATAGGCAATTATACGACGGTCGTCAATATGTACAGCAATGTCATATGGGGTAATGCAGACCAGCAAGGCGGCGAAATTTTCATAGATAATTCTCGTCTTGGTTCGACGGTAAATGCTTTTAACAATGATTTTGATCCTGATAAAGTATCGGGTACTTTCACGATCGAGGGCTCTAATCTGAATAGAGATCCTCTGTTCAATAACCAGTCCGCCGGTGATTATCATCTTTCGTCGAATTCACCCCTGATCGATGCGGGGGAAAACTCCGCTCCCTCCATGCTATCCAAAGACATTGACGGAAATCCGAGAGTCTTAGGCCAGTATGTGGACATCGGAGCATATGAATATTTGGATCGCGAGCCCGATGCTTTTGTTTTTGCGAGTCAAATTGATGTCTCTCTGAACAGCGAAATTATATCGGATTCCATAACAGTGACAGGTATCAATACGCCTGCATCTATCAGCATCACAGGAGGAAAGTATTCCATTGACGGAGGTTTGTACACTTCAGAGACCGGGACCATAACAAACGGACAGGCAGTCGTGGTGCGGCAAATATCATCTGACGCCTATTCAACTGCAATGGATACGACGCTTACCATCGGTGGGGTAACGGCAACTTTTACTAGCACGACTATCAGGTGGGTGCCGGACGGTGACTTTAACAAAGATGGTATTGTTGACGTGACCGATGCTCTTAAGGCTCTTCGCATCGTAGCGGGAGTCGAGACGGCAACATCCGACGATCTAGTCCACGGCGACGTGTCGCCGCTCGTAAACGGGCAGCCCCAGCCGAACGGAACGATCGACATAGGAGATGTTGTCGTGATCCTGAGACGGGCAGTCGGCTTGATAATCTGGTAAAATTTTTTCTATGGAGAATACTTCTATGAAGAAAATGGTGAATCCAGGATCCCTGACATTTATACTGATGCTGCTCATGCTTGCTGCGTGCGGCAGCACGGGGGGCGGCAACAACGCAGCGCCTCAGCCGACCGCGGCAGTTATCTCGCTGGCTACATCAGGGACTGCAACCGTGATATACGGCATAGATGTTACTCTCGCTCTGCCGCCGGGAGTTACGGCGAACAGTACCGTGAACCCGCCATGGACCGACGACGGCGTAGTTACTGCATCAGGTGCGGCGGCCCCGGATTCGATAACGTATGGGGTATACTCGGCGGCTTCAGGCACATTCCCGGCAACGATAAAAATCGTGATCGCCAGCGCACACGGATTCAGTATGGGGGAGTTCTCCACCGTCAACTGCTCGATCTCAGCGGGGTATAGCCCCACGGTGGAGGACTTCAGTCTGTCCGGCCTTGTTACAAAAGACATGAATGGGGCTGATATTGCTGGTCTCGTCCCTGTCCTCTCAGGCACCATAAGATAAGGGGGACCGAATGGGGTCAGACATCGGAAATTAGGTTATTGACATCTGCGCCGCCTTTTAATACTCTTGCGCCATGGCACGCAAACCTCGCATCGAGTACGAGGGCGCATTCTATCACATCATTACCCGCGGCAACCAGCGCCAGAAGATTTTCCAAGATACCCCGGATTACCAGAAATATCTCCAGTTCCTCGCGATCTATAAAAACCGCTATAAGTTCTTCCTCCATGCCTATATTCTCATGGGGAACCATGTTCATCTTCTGATCGAAACCCGAGAGATACCGCTGTCCAAGATACTCCAGGGCCTCAATCAACGATACACTCTCTATTACAACCACAAGTACCGTACGGTCGGCCATTAGTTCCAGGGACGTTACAAGGCGATCCTGTGCGAGAAGGAAGAGTACCTGCTGGCTTTGCTCCGGTATCTCCAGAGAAATTCCCTCCGAGCCAAGATTGCCGACCGTCTGGACCGCTACCCCTGGAGCAGTCATCATGCCTATTCGGGAAAATTAAACCCGTTGAGTCTGGTTGATACGGATCATGTATTGAGGATGTTCTCGGAGAGTAAGTCCCGGGCGAAGCGCCTGTATCGGGAATTCATGCGGGAACCGGAGGATCTGAAACCCGATGAAGTCTATGCTGTCAAAGATCAGAGGCTGAAGGGAAGCGACGCGTTTGTCGAACGTGTGCTGGCTGAGCGGATAGAAGATAATTCTTCAAAAAGGAAACGGGTGTCATTGGATGACATCGCGGACGCGGTAGAACGCACAGAAGGCATTGATAAGGCGACACTTCGGTCAGGGACGCGTGTTAGAACTGTAACGAGAGCGAGAAATGTTGTCAGCTTTGTTGCGCGAAGCATGGGTCATACGGTCAAAGATATAGCGGCCTATCTTTCCATCGACGGAGCTTCGATCAGCGGCTATGAACCGGAACGCTTGAGCATGGCCGGACACGTTGCCAAGATCAAAAGACAGCTGGATAAAACCTAGTTTCCGATGTCTGACCCCATGTGGGGTTCTAAATTGCCGAGAGGATTGAGGTTGTTTCAGTCTACGAGGGGTTTACAGAAGGGAATTAAGGTCTGCCTTGAGTTTTGAGTAGTTGCGAGGCTGGTTGACAAGTAGTCCGCCCCAGCACATGCTTTAGGCTACCCTCTCTGCTTCCGTGAGGGCTTGCACACCGCATGATGCATGAAGGCATTTTGTATACTTGCGGTACCTCTCCTCTCAAAACCCAAGGCAAACTGTGTTGAATGATTTCAGACAACCTGGCTCAAAGTATAGCATAGATTTTCGATTACGCAAGTTGCGGCCGCTCGAAATTTTCCGCGATTTAACGGCCAGTTGTAAATTTTCGCAACTGATATTTCAAGGCCCAACTCCTCAGACCAGTGAGAATCCCCATTACAGATCAAGAATAAACAATCGGCCGGGATCATTTGCAGCCGGCCTCGAGAGTGTATGCACACACGCGCCTGAAGGGCTTCTTTGAAGAGCACTTGCTGCGGTCCTCGAGGGTATAGGGACAGAGGTTGGTCCATTTGACGGACCTCCGTGCCGTTCTTTTTCGGACCGATGACAGGCGCGGACTCGCGGCTTCCTGAACGAATGCACTCATCATTGCTCCTTTCGCCCCCCCCTCTTGCGGTATATAATAGCATAAAAAAATTCTTTCCGGGTTTGCGGTCTTTTGACATCCGCACCCCGGCTGTGCTGGACCCAGGACCCGGCTTTCCCGGCCTTGACACCGGACCGCATATCCTTATAATCAATCAGTCCCTCCACGATAACTCCTGTTCTTCAAACAAAAGGAATTGAAGGAGATATCCTCAATGAAAAACTCGGCGACCATCGTATTCCTAATAATCGCGTTCCTCGGTTTCGGGCAGAATGCCGGCGCGATCGACGCTGCGCTCCATTCGAAGGTCACGGCGCATGCGATTGAAGAATACAACAACGCCTGCGTCAGCCCGCTGCAGGGTGCATCGGGTGCAAAACCGCTAGATGCAAAATCAGGACAGATCCTTGTCGACTTCACCCGGCATGAGGACGATCTGACCTGCACCCGGATCAGAAACTGGCATTTCTACGATGCCTTCAACGGGACGAAGGATGCGATGAAAGCGTCCCAGTCGTTCCATCGCATTTTCAAGAAGCGGCTGCAGGAGTTCGTGAAAGCGGGCAGGGAAAAAAACAGCAGGGACCTCTATGAGGCAGGCGGGAGGGTATTGCATTATATCCAGGAAACGGCAGTGCCGGCCCATGTCGCGCCCAACTATCATGTAAAAGCCGAGGGGTGGAAGGGCTTGTTCACGAAGAATAAGCCCGATCCCTTCGACGAATATCTCGACCCCGCGCGGATAGATTACCGGCTGTCGACCGGGCGCTGCGAGGAGTTAAAGGCTTTGAACAGAGAGGCTATTCTGAAATATGGAAACACAGAAGAGGGAATCGCCCGCGCTCTCGAAGCGCTGCTTAAGGAACTTGCAGATGATACGAGAAGGGAAATGAAGAAGTCCATTGCCGCTGATTCGTTCGACATGAAGGGCAAGACGTGGACCGAGGTCTTCTGGACCATACGGAACCCTGCGCAGGACGGAAGCTATCCGAAAACCGTAAAGCCGGGCTTCGCTCCCTATGCCGGCAACGATGATGAAAAGCGGTTCAGTCTGTCCGGCGGCATTTGTACGTCCAAGGGAAACAACAACGCCTGCCGCACGTTCCTGGAAAGCAGGTACCGGGCCGTAGTTGATGCGAGCATCCGGATGATCATGTATACCGAGAGCATGAACCGGTGATGGTCTGTTTCATGTCTCAGGTCGTTAGAAACGGGGTCCTGGGGCCAGTAGCCAGGGTCCGGATGCCGGAAGCCGGCAATCCGCAATTTAAAATTCAACACGCTGTCAGCGGGCAGCTTTCAGCTTGTTTTAGAATCCGCAAATCGCAATTTCATTCCGTGCCCCTTGCTGCCGACTACCGACCGCTGTCTTTTCCATTCCGCAGTTGGTAAGGTTCTACACTTGATGTATTCGTAAAAAGTCGAAGATCACCAAAGTACAGCCATTCCCCGCTTCTTGTGAAATATTGATGCGGGGCGCTGCCGGCCGGCCCCGACCAGTCGGGGCTTGTCTGGAATCGTATCTTATCAGTGCGTTAAGCGGCAACACGATTCCCGACAAGCGGGAATGACAACTATTACGAGGCTATCACATTTGCACGGTCCCTCACGTTTCCGCGGGCGCCTAAAAAACGGAGTATAGTTTAATTAGGCGACTGTATGGGACGGAGATACCATGGAATACCGTGAACTCGGACGCACAGGCTGGAAAGTATCGACCATCGGCCTCGGCACGTGGGCAATGGGCAGCTTGTGGGGCCCGGTGGACGATCGTGAATCGCTTGCTACGCTCAACCGCGCGTTGGACCTCGGCGTCAACTTTTTCGACACCGCGGACGTATACGGCAGCGAACCGCTTCTGGGCCGTCTGCGGCAACAGCGGAATGAGCCCTTTTACATCGCCACCAAGATGGGCATGCAGGTCAATCCCGACGTTCAAGGCTACAATCGCGAAAATATGACCGCCTTTGTCGAGGAGAGTTTGCAAAACCTCGGCGTCGAAACCATAGACCTCATGCAGCTGCACTGCCCGCCCGTTGCCGTCTACAACTCCGAAGTGTTCGGGATCCTGGATGACCTGGTGCAGCAGGGCAAGATCCGCCACTACGGCGTCAGCGTGGAACGCATCGACGAAGCAGAGAAGGCCATTGAATACCCCGATGTGCAATCCGTGATGATCATCTTCAACATCTTCCGCCTGCGTCCTGCCGAAGGTTTTTTCGCCGAAGGCCAAAACGCCGCGGCGTGGGCATCATCGCCCGCGTGCCTCTCGCGTCCGGCATGCTCACCGGAAAGATGACGCCCGCCACCACGTTCTCTCCCGACGACCACCGAACCTTCAACCGCGAGGGCCGGGCATTCGACCGGGGCGAGACCTTTTCCGGCGTGGATTTCGAGACCGGACTCAAAGCTGTCGAGGAGTTGCGTTCCCTCGTCCCGCCAGAAGCCACCATGGCCCAGCTGGCCCTGCGGTGGATCCTGATGTACGATGCCGTGACCTGCACCATCCCGGGCGCCAAGCGGCCGACGCAGGCCGAGGACAACATCCGCGCTGCGGACCTGCCCCCGCTTTCAGACTCCACCATGGAAAAAATCCAGGCGATCTACGACCGCCACATTCGGCCGCAGGTGCATCATTTGTGGTAGTTTTTACTGCAGTGTTGAGTTCTTGGTTTTGAGTTCTGAGTGACGACCAATGCTCAGGAGCTGACGTCAAGTCTATAAACCCTTAAGAAAAATCCCACCCTGTCCCGCTTCCTCAAGATGTCCCTCGACTTCCTTTGCGTTATGCTATACTTGCTACTATTGATGCAGGCGGCCGGCTTGTTCTGAACCAGGTGCGCAACTTCCGGAGAGGAAAGGGGAACGAGAATGATCAAGAAAGACGACATGCCGCTTTGTGAAGCAGCCAATTATTTTAAGGAAGAGATCCTCGAGATCATGCCGGATATTTCCAAGGATCAACTGGCAGACATGGTGTCATTATATATATATTATCAATACGGCATAACCAGAGAAGAAGCAAAGAAGGTCATCGAAAAAACCTGTTTATAATAAATTCCATTCGGAGCAAAGAAGCCCCGTAAGAACCGTCAGTCAGAATCCTCCGGTCCTAAGCGTTGCACACGCGAACACAATCCCGGACCGCTTCTTGACTTCGATACAGTACCGCATCAATGACGCACCCCTCGCACATGCGTTTTCCCGTCTCGGCTGTCTGCCTTCTGAAAATGACGCAAACGTGGTCCGGCGCCAGCCCGTTGACGTGCCTGCAGAACACAACCGTATCGCTGTCCAGTTCCCTGGGTCTGAGGCCTGCGCCATGGATTTCGACGACTGTCTTATCTGACAAGTCAGGGTCCGGCAGGGTATCGATCTTGCGGAGCGGCATAAAGAGTTCCCCCTCTCGTAGATGACCTCGGTTGATGCCCGATCTTTAGTATTTCCATGGGTTTTGTTGCAATAGACTGCAATATAAAGACCAAAGCTATATAGTCTTTTGAAGTTATTTTAAATCAAAAGGTTAATCGGACTTGAGGCCCGCTTGGAATCAATAGATGGCAACAAAATGACTGGCCTGTTTTGAACGGGCGGTCATAAATCAGTTTTGAGTTTCTAGTTTTGAGTCGGGAGTTGGTAAAGGTCAGCAGGCAGTTGTCCCTTTTGAAAAATCTCGCATTAAATTCAACCGGCGAACCATAACCTTCACTCTGAACTCAGAACTATGAACTTTGAACTGCAGTAAAGTCCTCCCCCAAAAATACCCCATCGAGATGCTTGCCTTTTCTATTCGTTTGTCCTATTCTCGTCCCATCAACCGTGTCCATTCCCCGGTAGTTGTCAATTCCTGGAGTATTTAAAACGAAAATTTACCCGTGGCCGGGAGCCTTATATTTTCGTGTACGTCATGACGCTGCTGTTGATATGATCAGTAGTGACCATGAGCAGGTTTCGACCTTTGGAGGATGCTCGATGAATAAAGCGTACAGGTCCGCGTTTCTCTTTATCGTGATCGTGCTGCTGAATGCATGTCCGTTCAATGTAGTCCACGTGACTCAGCTACCCACGGCACTCGTTACCGACAACAGTACATCTTCGTCCTTCATACTCGATAAGAATGTAAATGTATCGCTCGGAACAGGGTACAACAGAACCCTGCGCGCAAATACCAGGTGGAACTACATCGGTACGACTTCCTATGGACAGGTTTTCAAGAGCAGCGAACAGATCCTGACCGTTGAAGCGTCGCACATCCACGAAGCGTATATCGTCGTCTCTTCATCGCGGCTGGTCGGATTCTATCTTCCGGTCGAGCAAAGTTTCTCGCCGCTTGAGAAGCCCGTACAGCTTGTTATCACGGCCGTGAATGTGAATCCATAGTCACATGAGGGAGGGAGATATGGTAAGGATGCTAAGGTTTCTTTTGCTGTTTGTGGTGGTGACAGGCGGTTGCGCGTCAGGACCGAAGTTCTCAGAGATGGCTGACAGGATAACGCCGTTATCTCCGGAAAAGGGAAGAATATTTCTCTGTACCGTTCGGGTTCCTACGGAATGGCGGTCCAGCCGAAGGTCCAGCTGAACGGCACCGTGATCGGCCAAGCGGTCCCAAGAGGCTTCTTCTATGTCGATCTTTTGCCGGGGAACTATGAACTGGCAACGACGACGGAGGTCGAACGAAAACTGACGTTAACGCTCGCCCAGGGCCAGACCCGGTTCGTTCGGCTGAACATGTCCATGGGCTTCCTGGTTGGCCACGTATATCCCGAACTGATTGAGCAGACGGACGCAATGGAGGAACTCCCCGACTGCCACTATATCGGGCAGACACCGTGATTTGGCGCTTTACAAAACTGGTTTCAGTGCAGAGTTTACCGTATGAGATTAAACGCTTCTTTACATTCAGCTTTCGGCTATGTTGTTACGGCCCTCCTGTATTTCATGGCCTGGTTGAATCCGCGATTTGGCACAGGTGAAAAACTTATAGGCTGGGTGAGCTTTAATAAGCTTTGCCTTATGGAGTTTCTCTCCTGTCATGCCATCACCCTCCTGGCAGGCACGGCAATGGTCATGCATATGGAGGGGGGCTCAAAAGAGCTCCAGCGCATTTACTGGGGGCTGATCGTTTTCTATTTCATTCTGGGAACCTCCACCTACCTGTTTCATAGGGACCATGGCGCCCTGATCGGATTTTATGCAATTCTGGTCACGCGCGGGCTGGGCATACTATCGCTGCAGACCGCTGATGAGGATATGATGCGAGCTGAAGTATTGAAAAATATGCTCATGTTTTTTCCGATGATGATATTGATCGCGGTACTTTCTTTTGGCCAAGGCTTCGGAACTTCCTGGCAAGAGACATTTATCCAGGGGCGCCTTGGTTTTGTCGAGAAGATCATTCAGGGCCGCAATCTTCTGTTTGTTACGGCCTATTATATTTTGTGGGCTTTTGTGGCATGGAAGTGGCCGCTTCGGATCGCAAACAATCAATGAGGTTAGGGGTCCGCGTGAGGGTGCCGTCAGATGAGAATGCCAATTTCAAAGTCTGGCCCCCGGGATCCACTGACCCCCTACGGTCACAAATACGTCTTCACCCAAAAAGATAAGCCGGCAAATGATAGAGTAGAATTCGAAGCAATTGCCCGAGGAAAGCGAGGAAACGATGTCCGAATTTATCTCCGAAGAAAAGGCTGAAAAAACAGGGCGGGAGATTCGCATGATAAAGATGCCACTTGGATCCGGGTTGCACGTAGGGGGGGCTGCGCATGAGGCCTGATTCCAGACAGTCGCAGGATGACGTGCGACCACCGCAGGCGATTCGACTGACATTCTCGCTCGACGGATCCGCCTTCCAACTCGTCTTTGAACGCAGCGTGAACATGCCTGTGCTGCCATCGGCAGACCTCGGGCCCGACCAGCCACGCGCCCGCTTCTGGTACGAAGTTCAAGCCAAAGGAGGCGAACGCCTATACCGTGGCTTCGACCGCAACCCGCTGGACCCTTGGGTGGAGGTTGCGACCGGCGACCCGGAAAGGCCCCTGGCGTTTAGAAGGACAGAACGGCCAGAGGGGTTCTACACAATAACGGTGCCCGACTTGGATGACGCACACTCGGTGGTTCTGTTTGGATTCACACCTCCGAAACCCGGTGCGGAACTCGATGTCTCAAGACCGCCCACCGAGATTGCCCGATTCACGCTCGCGAAGGCCATCGGTCCGGATGCGGCAGGATCTGACCTGACCGCTCCCCTCACGGTCTCTAACACGTTGGTCAACTACACCGACTCGGCTACTATCCGCCTGGAAGCCACCGATAACGCCGGCGGCTCAGGCGTCGCTCACACCTACTACAAGGTGGACGGCGGAGCCCAGCAGGAGGGAACCACCGTCGTCGTAAGCACCCCCGGCAGTCACACGCTGGAGTTCTGGTCGGAGGACCGCGCTGGCAACGTAGAGTTTGTTAACACCGTCACGTTCACAATCAGTGCACTCAAAGACGAGAGGGGAGCGTAAGATGGGGCGACAAGATGGCGGGGTTGTTCAGTACAGCAAACTTGTTTCCAACGGGCCGAACTCCTCCCGGTACAATATCGTGCTGGTTTCCGAGGGGTATCGGCAGGATGCGACGCTCGACGAGATTGAGACGTACCGCTCTCAATGCTTGGCGTTTGTGAGGGCTCTGTACTGGACTCAGCCCTTCCACGATAGTTGGTCTGCCATCAACATCCACCGGCTGGACGTTCGCTCCACAGACTCCGGGATTGACGACCCCTTGACCTGCGCGGATGGTACTACCGGAAGCGGGAATAAGGTAGCCACCTATTTCGACTCGGCAACTTGCGGCTACGGTGTTCGACGCGTTCCACAGATAGATTCGTGGCTGGTGGAGGACACGGTACGCGCGTTCGTGCCCAACTACACGACGATTCTCGTGCTCATTAACAACGGACTCGGCGTAGGAGCGGGCGGTTCCGTGGCCAAGTTCTCGAGTGAGCCAGGCTGGGAAAAAGTCGCCATCCATGAACTCGGCCATATGTTCGGGCTTGCGGACGAGTACGAGTGCTACGCCTGCAATGGCACGGATGACAACCGCACATGGGGTGGGTTCTTGTGGCTTGAGCCCTGGGAAGTCAACATCACCGCACACAACACAAGAGTCGGGCTCAAGTGGGAGGATCTGGTCTTGCCCTCGACGCCCTGTCCCACCCCCCCTAGTGTCAGCGCCGGCACGGTCGGGCTGTTTGAGGGGGGCGGCTATTACAGTCGCGGGCTATTCCGTCCGGAGCACAGCTGCACCATGCGAGATCTGTCGCCTCGATTCTGTGCGGTGTGCAGTCGGGCGATTGAACTGAAACTCCGCTCCTACCTCCCGGCTACGCCCTCCCTCGTGCTGCCTGCCCCAGTTCCCGCCAGTCTCATGGTCAGCGCTAAGATCCTTGGCAAGACGATGTTGCCGGGACCGAAGGGGGGCTACAGGGTAAAGCTCGAGATGCAGACCAACCTAAAAGGCACGGTCAGCTATATGTACCGTGTATATGGGTTATCGCTGTGGTCCCTGCCCACCACGTGGCCGGTTATCCAGGTTCCCATCGAGCTTTCAAGCAGTAATCCCTACGCGTATAACGTGCTGGTAAAAGGTACTGTCGACAAGGCCGATCTTGACTACTGGGTTCCTGATGACTCGCTATACACCTCCGCGCAAGGCATGGCCGGTATTGTGTTCCCCCGGCCATCGTTATCAGCGGGGAGTATCAGTCCTGATTTCGATGCCCCTGACTCGCTTGTTGAGAGCCAGACGGTGAGCGTCTTCCCCCACTGGCAGGGCGGCAGCATAGGGACATCGGTTACGAACTACTATGCACAGCTTGAGGTGGAACTCGAGCTCCTTGATGCGGGTTTTTTCTCTCCGAGCGACAACCCGAGCTGGCCTCTCCAGAACGTGGTTTGGACGCCCAGGCCCTTCACGCAAAACGGCAGTCGCGCCGTGTTTAGGTTCGGTCGTCGGGGGGACTGGTGCTGGATACTCCCAGAGGATGGGATGGGAATCGTCTCTGAGGGTTTCGTGCAGCAGGGGTTGCCAATCCGCGCACAAGGATTGGATGCGATAGGCCAGGCTTTTGACGTCACGCAACATCTCTTCACGACTAGAATCAGCTTCCACGAGTCGAGGAGCTTTTTCACCATTCCCAGGATCCCTAAGATAGAATGGCCGATGCAATTCGAACGCAAGAACGACCGCGCGACGAAGGTTGTGGAAGTCAACGGCGTTAAGGTTTCTCTGAAGGGTTACACGCTGACGATTGGGGACACCAAGGTACAGCTCTTACCACCGCCCATCAAGCAGGCAGGCCCCAGCCAGTCATTCGGGTAGTGTACCTTATGGGGTCACCCATTAAAAGGCGCCGTCAAGCGAAATGGGGTCAGACTTGAATATTGTCATTTTCAACACCGGGACGCTGATACGCAGCGTGCAAATAAATAAAGGACCTGAACATAAACAAATGCAATGCCCGAAATGCCATAAGAAATCACCCTCGGATATCGAGTGTAACTTCTGTGGGATCATTTTCGATAAATACCGGGAGCGCGTCCAAAAGCCGGCCGTATCCAGCGAGCAGTCCGGCTCGGGGGAATATTGGGAAATAAAAGTCGCTGTTGAGGACGGGGAATATCCTACGCTGACACGCCGCTATATCGCGACGGCAATCGACGTTGGCTTCGTTCTCGCTTCGATTATCTCGATCGCCTATGTTTTCGACAACGCAAGTGACACCGGCGTCAAGGTCCGAGTCGGCCTGATCCTGTTCCTGTTTTTCGTATATGAGCCGTTATGCACCAGCCGCTTTTGCACGCTCGGCCAGAAGATCATGAGGGTGCGGGTCAGGCGATACCCTTCCTTAGAACGCATCTCGCTACTCATGGCATACACCCGGATTCTCATAAAAGCGTTTCTCGGAATGCTTTCATTCTTTACCCTGCCTTTCAGTCAAAAACGGCGGGCTATTCACGACCTGGCCGCACGATCGATCGTAGTTTTCGCAGATTGATTTTTCCTTTATTAGGAAGTCGACTTTGTCCGGGGTTGCAATGACAAAAGTACGTTTGGGAATTGTATGGTTCTGCTATGTTGTCGGAATAGCAGTTGTTTCGTCATCGCTTTACGGTAAGGAGCGAGGAAAAATGATTTCGCAAGAGGCTTTGCAATCCTGTGCCGAAGGAAATTCAATACTGGTTCTTGCAACCGTCGTTGAAAAATTTGTTTCCGCTGAAGGCACCCGAAGCGAGGCTGACGCGTTGTCCGTCCAGATTGTAAAGATCCTCAACGGCACGGGAAAAGATCGATGATTTTATGGGGTGGCTTTGGCCGCAGTAAGCAGTTTGATGCTCTTAACGTGGGGAGTAATTATCTTTTCGCCGTTAGTCACCCGGGTCATATTCCCTATCAGAACAATGGTGGAATGAGCGCTGTTCGGGGCTTTCTAGCCGTTCCGACCGGAACCGAAGACCAGGTGATCAAAACGCATCTCGAAGCGCTTTCGAACTTTCGCATACGAAAATAATGGGCGCCGTCGCTCGTCTCGCAAAGCGCCCCCTTTTGTTCTTGACTTCCCTGTGCTTGAACTTGCAATTCCCTGTAGCTCGCTACAGGGTCACCTTATAAAGGGAAGAGTTTGAGAAACCGCAGGTTGCTCAAATGACATTAGCCTTCCCTGTTACAGATACCCCGCAGCTTGCTGCGGGGAGGTTCATTGCAATCATAACACCGGTCAATCAGCGTATCTACCGAAAGCACGATCACAATCACAATGATGAAGATAGTATCGATATCAATTATCTCGAATCTCCTGGTCTTCGGATTACTTGTCGGAAGCGTAAGGTTTCTTCCGGGTTTGCTTCACACTTCCGCCTCGACAGTTGCAAAAACCGAGGGGATCATCCTGGTCACCCTGGGTCTTCTTTCTCTGGCAATCCTCGTCCTATTCATGAAGTCTGCGCACCACTCGCTCGCCGACGGAGTGATCTTGTATCCAACGGCGTTCGGTGCGTTCGTCCTTCTTCCTTGCGGGGTGGTGGCGCTGGGCTATGCGTACTGGGCTCTTTGGGGACCGGCCTTCATCTCTTTCATGACCCGTCCCCGTGCGAGTCTGCCGCTTTGGGCGAAGGGCGCGCTGATTCTGATCTGTGCGGAATTACTTGTGGAGTTCTTCCTGCGCGCGGCTGTCTACGCCGGCTTTGCCGGGGCCTACATGAAAGCAAACGGGTTCCCGCTGGGAACGACCGTGGCTTTGACATGGCAGTACGGAATCCAGGCCCTGGGCGGGCTGTGGCAGCTCGCGTATTTCGTGGTTGCCGGCGCCGGAATCAGTGCTTTTTTACTTGGCTACGCGGGTGGATTCCCCGTGTTCGCGGTTGGAGTCCTGTTCTGGTGGGTATCGACCCTCAAGGCGGGCCTCACAATCCCGTTCCCAATCGATTTGAATGACATGGCACCAACCTACCGGATGGTGCTGTTGCGGAATACTCTCTGGGCAGGGGGGGTGGTCGTTCAGGCTTTGGGTGTTGCGGTCGGTTGGAATTTTCGAGGATGAAGAATCGACGCCATGAAACGAAATTCCTTTCTGTTTATTTTCAGCCGTGTGCCGCTGTTCAGCGCGATGATCGCGCTAGCGGTCTCGGTGATCTTTCCTCAGGAGGCACTTACGAGCGGACCCAATAGCGTCACGGTTGATAAAGAGTGGTACCGGATCTCCATCGCGTCGATGGTGTATAAACATTGGTCTGAATCCGATCCCCATAAATTGCAGCAGATAATCAACGAGCAGAACGAAGAGTTCCGAAGAAAACACGCGCCCTTGATCAAAGAGGCGGAAGCCGGGATTGAAAGATGTTTTTCCGATTGGCGCAAACGGCATCCCGAACTGAAGATCGAGAAATGGTCTCTTGCGAAGGACTTCCCACAGTTTGATGAGATGATGGCGGAAGAGGGCGGGTTTCCGAGTAACGAATCCTTCGTTCTATCCATGGGATTCAGGCTTTCGGCTCAAACCATGACTGCCGGGGTGGAAATCGGGTTCAGCAATACGCTCACGAAGACCGCCTACCAAGAGCTGAAGCGATCACTCACGGCTCTATTCAAGGAACTGGACCGAAAGTCATGGCCCGAGCCCGAAATGGTTTTTCCGCCTTCGCGGGGTCCCAGACCTCCCAACAAAAAAGAGCGGTAGGGGACCTACCGCTCTCGTCAAGCATCGCTTAAGAATACTGCTCAAAACACAGGCGCGTTTCCTGCCAAGCTACTTATTCTGCATCTTCTTTTGCAGCTCTTCCAGCGCCTTTTTTGTCGCTTCCGAACTCTTCTGCATTTCCTTCGCCGTCTCTTCCATCTGCTTCTGGTATTGAAGCGACTCGCTTCGGAGGGAACGTGACGCGATCGCCCCGCCGATCGACATCGCGATGAGGATTACGCCGATGATCCCGGAGACGAGCCATGCGGTCTGCGTGGCTATCTTGTGGGCCTCGATGCCCGCAATCGCATAGTAGTATACCGTGAGCGCAATGACGAGCACTATGCCGAGATAGGGAATGGTCCCCAGGATCGTCGTGACCGGCCAGAGTGCGGTTATGTATGCGACGCACCGGTATGCGGTCTCGTAGGGCTCCGTTGAGCCCATGAGCTTCCAGATCACAAAGGCGATCGCCGCGCCGATGAACCCGAAGATCGCAGCCATAATGGGGAAGATGATGATCGAGGAAATTGCCATCCCCGTTCCTGTGCCGAGGTTAAAGCCAAGGATGGCCAGGATGGCCTGCACGAGGCCGGCAACAGCACCCATGACAGCCATGAACACGAGCGGTTCAACAAAGCCCCCCGTCTTCGGCATCTCCCTGAAAAAAACAGCAGGTGATGTTATTACCTTGATTGCCGTTACCGGCATAGCCGCGAAATCAATGCCTTGCTTTTCCATCTGTTGCTCTCCTTTCTACGGATGACGGGATTGAGTTCCTGGAACGCTGATCCTGAAAAGGTATTAATTGATATCTGGAGGCCATTTGAGCCCCGTGGAAATGAACTGCGCGGTCCCCGTGCTTTCGTCACAGGTCCGGTTGAACGCTTCCAAGGCGTCCGCGGCAGTCAAATTCGCGCAGGAGGACTTCCCCGTGACGACCATCTTGCGGAGCTCGCCTGCATGAAGACATGCCGTATCAAAGTCGATTCTGCATCAAAAGCCGGACTCAGTCAAGGTAATAGTCACATTTTCCGTGGGTCCTCAAATTATAATTTGGGCTGCCGGTGAAAGCAGGGTGGTTCACGGCATAAGATAACTCAGCCAAACCCCGAACTCTCAAAGAGGTCAGGCTAGATATCGATCAGTCATGGAAAGAATTTGTTGTTGTGAGAACCCTGACGCGACCTCCATCACATTCCTTATTGACACAGTCCACCCCTCATGATAATATCCGACCGTTCGGTCTGTTTTTTGGCCGCTCGTGATATGACCTCCAAAGGCGAATTAACAAAACAAAAGATCGTGGCTGAAGCCACCAAGCTCGTTCAGAAGAGGGGCTTCGAAGCCACCAGCATGAGCGACCTTGTGGAAGCCACGGGCCTGCAGAAGGGCTGCCTGTATTTTCATTTTACCGGCAAGGACGAACTGCTGCTCGCGATCCTCGAAAAGTCGAAGGCAGACCTGTTCAGACTGGTGGACGCGGCGCTGCAGGGGAAGACGCCTGCTGATAAGCTCGAAAATTTTCTGCAGGGCGTGCTCGATTACCAAAAAAGTATGGATTTTTCGGGCGGCTGCATCTTCGGCAATATTGCCTCGGAAATGAGCGACAAGGACAAACGCGTCGCAGCATTCGTTCGCGGCCTGTTCGATGAATGGATCGAAAAGATCCGTGAAGTAGTGCAGGCCGCGCAGAAGACCGGGACCGTTACGAAAGATATCCCGGCGGACCTTCTCGCGAGGCATATCATCATGGTGCTCGAAGGCGGCATCATGCTCTCGCGGCTCGAGAAAAGCGAGAAGCCGCTGCGGGACGGTTTGAAGTCGCTCAAGATCATGCTCGGGTTGAAGAAGTAGTTTTTTAAATTATGCAATTAATCGACCGGTCGGTTTCTGCAGTGGCTCACCGGTACTATGCCGTCAGCGACCGCTGACGCAATTTCATCAAGGAGGGCTTTATGACAAAGAAGATCATGGTTCTATCCGGCAGTGCCCGGAAGAACGGCAATACGAATACGGTAGTGGGGTGGTTTGCACAAGGCGCGCAAGAAGCGGGCGCGAATGTTGAAATCATCGATGTGACCAGGCTCAAAAGCAAGTTCGGCGGGTGCATCGGCTGCATGGGCTGCCAGAAGTCCGACAAATTCGAATGTGCAGTGGATGACGAAGTGAAGCCGGTGATAGTGCGAATCCCCGATGCCGACGTCGTTGTGTTCGCAACGCCCACGTATTTCTTCGGGCCGAGCGCGCAGATCAAGTCCTTGGTCGACCGGATGTATTCCCTTGCCAAATTCAATACGAATAAAGGCGGGTACGACCACAAACTCGGCAAGATCAACATGGCCGTGATCGCGACCGGCGGGGGCGGGATCGAGCCGGGTCTGAGGCTCATCGAGGACACATTCAGTGTTATTGCCGGATTTGCCGGCGCGGGGTTCGACTCGTTTCTCGTGCCGAACGCTTCGATGTACAATGAGGCCATGAAGCAGGACCGCGACCTGCAGGAGCGGGCAAAGGCGTTCGGCAGAAAACTCGCGTCATAGCGTCGTTATCATTCTAACAGGTTGCTGAAAAAGCTCAAGCACGACAAATTTCGTCATGCCAGCGAAGGCTGGCATCCAGAATCATATTAAAAAAACTGGCTTCCTGCCTGCGCAGGAATGACGGCTAAGGTCTTCGAGCCGCAATTTTTCAACAGGAGGCGTCATGGCTTTATTCACGATCGACGAAAAGAAGTGCAAGCGCGACGGCATCTGCGTCGCCGAATGTCCCTTGAAGCTCATTGAGATGAAGGACGCCGAATCAACGCCGACACCCGTCGCGGATGCCGAGGCCCGCTGCATCAAATGCGGTCACTGCGTTGCGGTCTGCCCGCACGGCGCCTTTACCCACACGATGATAAGGACAGCGGATTTTGCTCCCCTGAGAAAAGAGCTCGCGCTCTCCCTCGAACAAACCGAGCACTTCCTGCGTTCGCGGCGGTCCATCCGCACGTACCAGGACAAGCCCGTGGAGCGCGAGAAACTCGCAAAGCTCATCGAGCTCGCCCACTACGCGCCGACAGGGTCGAACAGCCAGCTTGTCGGATGGATCGTTGTCGATACGCGTGAGGGGGTGCGCAAGCTGGCCGCCATGATCATCGATCTGCTGCGTGAAATGATCAAGGCCAACCATCCCCTGGCGCAGGCCTACAACCTCACCAACATCATCGGCGCGTGGGAAGCCGGCATCGACATCATCGCCCGGAGCGCTCCTGCGATCGTGATCGCTCACGCTCCCAAACAGTACCCCCTGGGGTCGATCGACTGCGCCAACGCGCTCTCCTATTTCGATCTCGCTGCTCCTACCCTGGGACTCGGCGCATGTTGGGCCGGTTTCTTCATGCTCGCGATACCGCAATATCCCCCGCTTCAGCAGGCGCATCGGCATTCCCGAAGGCCACGCTGCATTCGGCGCCATGATGGCGGGCTACCCGAAATACAAGTACCGCCTGCTGCCGCCGAGAAACGAAGCGACGATTGCGTGGAAGCAGTAGTGATGAACTCGTAAAAAGTCGTCATTCCCGCTTGTCGGGAATCATAATGCCATATATAGCGTTTTGTTAAGAAACGATTCCGGACAAGCCGGAATGACCGCCCGTTTGCGATCTTCGACTTTTTAAGAGATCATCAAGTAGTAGTTTCCTTAAAAAATCCCCGTTCCCGGGATCCCGGCTTTCAACCGCGGGTATCGGGAACGGGGATTCTGTATCCCTTACGGGTCAGATACTGGAATCTGAATATGTGCGCAATTGTATCGTTGCCCTGCTGAAGATCAGGACTCTTTCTTCGATCCATACATGAAGTCCACATATCCCGCTATCTGCGTCCGCGCCTCATCGGTTACCTGCCGGCATTTCCTCAGCATCATGATCTCATCAATCCCCAGGATCTTTTCGAGGTACGTGGTCTGTTCCTCGGAAAGAGGGAATTTACGCTTGCCCCGGTTGAACTTGGCCTGCGAGGGAACGAGAAAGAAGCCTTTGACCTCGTCAGGCACTTTTTCCTGGTGAGCGGCGAGAACAAGCGTGGACATTTCCATCTTCAAAATTTTTGCGATCTTGGTGAGGGTGGCGTCTTTCGGAATATGTCCCTTGCCGATTATGACGCGCAGGAGCTCCGCGCTGATCCCCAGCGCCTTGGAAGCATCTTTGAGGTTCTTGAACCCCTTTTTGTCGATTGCATCCTTGATCATTTCAGATATCTTCATTCAGCCTCTCCCGGGGAAGTTATTATCCTATGGTACGCTCATCGGACGGTTATTGCTACTTGAAAAGACACACGAAAGGTATACTGCGGCACCGTCAGATTTCTGACTTAAGTTGTATCCGATAGCTCCACTCATTAAAGATATCTCTTAACCTTCAACCAGCTAATTAAATTGACCTTAAAGGCAACAAGACCATCGATGCTGCGCATAAAGAATTAAGTAGAAATGTTTCCCAAAGGCACAATCCGGTGTTCAGAGGGAATCAGGAAGAATACAAGGGATTGATATATTGCGATTCATCAAACGGCATTGAACTTGCTCCTTAAGCACACGGATGGAAGCTTCAAGTTGTAATCTGAACATCGACACCCGAGCGCAGACAGCTGATTCAATAAATAGTAAATGAAAGTGAATTAAGTAGTGCATTCCCTGCAACATGCTGCAGGTAGTTCAAATTCGCTGACACAATTGATCGTCTAACAGACTTGCAGAAATGTCTTCGCAAGAAAGCCATTGATACAGTATTCGCCCGGGGTCGGGCAAGCAGGGGACCGCTTCACTGCTTCCCCGGACGACACAGGCGGTTGCTCACCTCATCTTCGCTTGTCGAAAGGAGAGGAAATGAAGATCATAACGTGGACAGCATTGGCGCTGGTTTTACTGGGGGCGGGTTTTGCCGTCGGATTCCCGCTCGGCAGGGACGCAGGATTCACCACGGGAAGCGAGTGGGCGCTCATACAGGCCAACCTTCATGCACAGGAGGCCGGCGTGTTCATGCCCGTTACTCTGGAAGAGGGGCAATTCAGAGTGGTCGTCAAGCAGCCGGCCGGTCTGTATAAGCGCGCCTGGCATCTTGCCGATGAACAAGAGGAGAAGATGCCCTTACTGTACAGCGAAAAACAGGCCCTAGCCGGTGAAGTCGGAGTTTCAGCGATGCCCTAGAAGCATTTAAAAATGGAAACGAAATATCTTCCATGATGAAGTCGTATGAAGTCAAGATTTGCCACAAAAGGCACAAAAAGCACAAAGAGAGTCTTTAAAAAACCATGATAGTTTTTAAAATTTTGTGACTTCTGCGGAAAAAAAGACTTTTTACGATATCATCTATCCGCAGATGTCGAACGTGGACGCAGATGGAACGGGTCATCCCGACCTGGTTTAATCTGCGTCCGTCTTTTTTCACCCTGCCCTCTCGTATGATACGCCCTGCCTGATCAGCATGCATTTCAAAAGGTATTATATTTATATTAATAGTCCGATAAAAAAATCCAGTCGTACATAGTCCTAAGGTAGCTCAACCCTTGGGAAAGGAGGTTTTACCATGGAGCAGACGCGAAGAAGCTTTCTTAAATTAGCGGGCGCCGCGGGCATAGCCGCGGCCCTAGGGCCGGCGCTCATCACGAACGCCGCGGAGTTGAAGACTCTAACGGCCGGAGGCCGAGACCTTCCAAAGCAGATGACGTTTTGTACAATTCGCCGCGACGGCGTGTACACGCTCGGTATCCGGACGGCAAAAGGAGTTCTCGATGTGGTGCGGGCGTCCAAGATCCTCGGGAAGAGCGCACCCACGTCCATCACTGAAGTGCTCATGGGCATGGACGCCGCTTCGCTGAAGGCGTTTGTCGATGAAGCGCTTGCGAGCGACGGGCTGGTGTCCGCATTCACAGCCGAGGACAAAATTGCCTTCGGCCCCGCGGTGACGAACCCGGAGAAGATCATCTGCCTCGGTTACAACTACAAGAAGCATGTTGCGGAGATGCACATCCCGACGCCCAGCTCGCCGGTGCTCTTCAACAAGTTCAACAATGCGCTCAATTTTCACAACGGCGTCATCAACCTGCCGCAGAACGTTGCGAAGAAGTTCGATTACGAGGTCGAGCTGGTGATCGTGATCGGCAGGACGGCGCGCAACGTGAGCGTGGAGGACGCGCTTTCGTACGTCTTCGGCTACACAACAGGCAACGACTTCTCGGCCCGCGACCTGCAGTTCAAGACGAGCCAGCTGATGCTCGGCAAGACCAGCGACGGCTTCGCTCCGCTCGGTCCCTGGCTGGTCACCGCAGACCAAATCCCGGACCCGCAGAACCTGAAGCTCGAGTGCCGGGTGAACGGCGTGGTCCGCCAGTCGTCGAACACCAACGACATGATCTTCGACTGCAAGACCATCGTCAGCTATATCTCCCAGGTCTGGACGCTCAAGCCCGGTGACATCATCTTTACGGGCACGCCCGAGGGCGTGATCCTGGGCTATCCGCCTGAAAAGCAGGTCTGGCTCAAGCCGGGAGACGTGGTGACGACCACGATCGAAAAAGTAGGAGAGCACCGCTTCACCCTTGCGCCGCAGTTGACGTAATGGAGCAGAACATCCGATGAAAAAGAATGGCCGGGCTGCCGAAGAAGGATCTTCCGACCAGCCCAGCCATTGGTGTTTAACGGAGAATTGAAGACGAGCTTCGGCTCAACTGCCTTCTCGCCGGATCCCGCAACCCCCCGGTCTCGGACGCCGATGGCTGAGGTCTCACCTCCTCTGCCGTTTTCAGCCTGCAGCACATGCGGCCGCTGTTATTATGGATTTAAGAATTTCTTGCCGGTGTTGGGTGAAAAAATATGGACTGCAGTACGGGGAAAACGGCGTAAGCACGGACCATGGTTCAGCCCGGTGCATCGAAAGAGGGAGTTGCGTTCGGATGGGACTATGATACGGAGTACGGCGGGTAGGGGCCGGAATTGAGTGAGACTGTAGCCGGGTTCACGTATGATCAAGCGGACAGACTTCGCCTAATCCATAAAAACATGATTCGATCTGACGTGCTTCGTGCCGATCATTTTCGGCTGTAATCCTTCTGGCTGTTCCCTTCGATCTGCCGGTGCGCTTCGAGGAAATCGGGCTTAAGCCGGAGGGCGGTCCGGTATTCGGCCAGCGCCTCTTCCCTGCGTCCCAGTCTCGCGTAGGCATTGCCCAGGTTGTAATGGGCTTCGACAAGACCGGGCTCGAAGCGGAGGGCAGTCCGGTATTCATTGATCGCTTCTTCCGTGCGGCCCAGCTTTCCCAGGGCATTAGCGAGGTTGTTGCGGGTCCTTGCGGACGCTGGGGTGATCATCAATACGGTCCGGTATTCGCGTATTGCCTCATCGGTTCGACCCTGCTGCGCATAGGCAACTCCCAGATTTCCGTGGGCTTCAGCGTACTCGAACCTGATTCCAATGGCGAGCTTGTATTCGTTTACGGCTTCCTCCATGCGTCCCAACCCTGCAAACAGAAGGCCGAGGGAATAGTGGGCATCTGCGTCGTCGGGTTTGAGCGCTATTGCCGTCCTGATGTGATACAGCGCTTCTGCTATCCTGCCCTGCTCTGCATAGATGCCTCCCAGTGCCCGGTGCGGCCGCGCTTTTCCCGGGCTCTTCCTGATATCGTCCTGCAGCTGCGCGATGCTGCTTTGCCAGACAACGTTGCGTGCATAGGTGGCCGTTGCCAGCGCTATCATCAGTAAAACCGCCGCGGCAATCAGAACTCCGTTCGTCGATCTTGTTCTGTTCTGCCAGTGCGCAAAGACCAGGGCGACGATCGATGTCAGCGAGATAAAGAAGCCGGCCGACGGAAGATAGACCCGGTGCTCGAAGATCACGTCTGCTATGGGGATGATGCTTGACTCGGGAGTGATGGTCAGAAAGAACCAGAAGATTCCGAACGAACAGAGCCGGTACAGGTGGCCATGGGTCCCTTCGACGCGGGACAGGCGGTACATATGGAGACCGGCGGTAAAAATCGACAGGAGGAAAAGGAGCGAGACCGCTACAGGGGGCGCCAAGAGCGAATGGTAGACCGGATAGTCGTAATCAAAAGCCTGGTCGATCGGCAGGAAAAGCAAGCGGATATAGGTAACGATCACGCGAAACTGGGTAAACAGGTAGTCCAGACGCGGGATTCCTCCCTGCGTGCCCGATATTTGCGATGCCACATCATTGACCCCGCCTGCTCCGGGCAGCGAGCCGGCAATGTTGAGCAGGGTGATGGGGAGGATGGCCATGGTCAGGCCGAAGGGGAGCAGGTATTGAAGCCTCTTCTTAGCGCTTCCTTCAAAGAACAGGAGCTCATACATCGTAATGACCACGGGAAGGAGCATGCCGAATTCCTTGGTCTTCATCGCAAGTACGACCGAAACGAGGGATCCGGCATATGCGGCGTATTGCTTCAGCGATGCCCCAAAGCCGAACGGTCGAGGAACAACGCGGGGGTTGAGCCCGGCAAGCCTGAACCGTATATACAGCAAAAGCGCAAGGAAGGCGAAGAGCGTGGCGAGTGAGGCAAATCGCTGGACAATGTACGTAACCGCCTGGGTCTGGACCGGATGGACGGCGAAGAGCAGTGCGGTAAAGAGCGCAAAAAGATCCCGGGGAGAGGAGAAAAGGGAGCGCTCTGTGCCGCTGTCGGCCGGAAAGGAGGGCGTCCTCAACGTCAGGATAATGATCCAATAGAGGAGCGCGGCATTGACGGCATGGATCAGGAGATTCACCAGATGATAGCCCCGGACATTCAGTCCGTCCAGCGCGTAGTTCAGGGCGAAGGTAGAATACCCGATAAATCTTGTCTTGAAGAGGGGTTTGTCAAAAACGTCCGTATTGTCCGCGCTGTCGATCCAGGACGGATCGGTGAAATAGCGGACATTCTTGATCGCAGGGTTGTTCACGATATTGTCGATGTCGTCGAGCTGAAAGGGGACCGGGAACGTGTTGGAATACGCCAGGAAGACGGCGACAACGATGACCAGGATGTGAACGAGCTGTCTGTTCAGGTAACGCATATCACGTATCGCAGGGTGCCGGCGGCCGCATGGTCATCCTTTCGGAACGCCGGACGTCCCCGGAATGTACGACGTTCTCCGGGAAAAGATATAGTCCCGCTGGACCGTGAAACTGATGATGAACAGGAAGGTCTCCACCGAGATCTTCGCCGCAATCACGCTGATGGACAAGTGGGCGGATACTGCCTTGATGAGAAAGTACGCGCAGGCGCCCATCACGGTCGCAAATGCATAATACCGTACCAGTGTTCCGCTCATTCTGCCTTTGTGATGGAAAACGAAGTTCCTGTTAATGGTGTAGTTTACGACCGGGCCGATGGTATATCTGCCGATGAAAATGCTCAGGAGGATATTCGCGGTCAATCCATAGGTGATGGAGAACAGGACGAAATCAAGGACGCTTGCCAGGAGGGACGAAGATGCGAACCGCAGGAGGAGAAAATAGATCTTCATCGAATCGATCAGGGGGTCGAAATGGGAAGACTTGTTGTTGTCCAGGTAGATCGTGCTGATTTTCTCTTCCACGATCGCGATTCCCCGCGTCTTGGTCGCGATCAGCATATTCATCTCGTATTCATACCCTTCCCCCTCGAGGTGGGCCAGCCAGGGCGCGCATCCGAGAGGAATTCCCCGGAGTCCTGTCTGCGTGTCGGAAAGATATTTGCCCAGGAGGAAAAAGAAAAAGCCCCTTGTTATCACGTTTCCCAATTTGCTGCGCAGCGGTACATCCGAACTGAAACTTCGCACGCCGAGAGTGAGGCTGCCCGGGTGGTCCAGCAGGGTCTGCGCAACGGTAATGACGTCCTCTACGCGGTGCTGGCCGTCGGCGTCGCACGTGACTACGCCCGGCGCTGAGAGAAACTGCAGCAGGATATGATTCAGGCCGGTCTTGAGCGCCCGTCCTTTCCCGAGGTTGACTGCGTGCCGCAGCACCTGACAGCGCGCTTTCATCCCGATCTTTTCGAACAGGGGAGCGTACGCAGCGCTGCTGCCGTCGTTGACCACGACGATATGACCGAAGCCGGACGCCAGGAGGTCGTCGATCAATTGCGGCAGGCGGTCATCGGGATTGAATGCCGGAATCAGAACAATGACGTTCCGGTGAGAGCTTTCTGAGGCGCTTTTGTCCAAAAACTGCTCCGTACTTTCTCCCTGACTGTCCGTAAGCAACGCGCGGGGGCGATGTTTATGAATCGGTCAGATGCCGGTTTTCCGCGGTTCCCGCCCGCGGACGCCTTTCTTGAAAACCAGGAAATGACCGAAAACCTTGGCCATCGATTCCCTGCTCAGGAAAATATTCATGACCGACCTGAATCTGCGCAGCCCGCCTTTTCCGAAAAAGCCGCGGACATAATTGCCGATGATCCTGGGCCGCATATAGAAACGGAGATAGAAATCTTCTTGCTTCTTCAGCAAAAGTTCTTCGGTCAATCCCGAGGGCACGAATACCGGACGCCAGTAATTGAACCGCGCCCAGTCAGTAGTGTCGAGCTTTCCGTAAAGATGCGCTTCGGCATACTGCTGTGAACCGGGGATCGGGGTGTTGATCGTGACGACAACGGCATTCAATTTGAGGCTGAGCGCAAAATCGATGGTCTTGTCGATCGTTGCGAGCGTCTCCGTCGGGTGACCGATGATGAAGAATCCCTTGGTCTCGATGCCCAGCTCGTAACACCAGTCGGTAACTATCCTGACCCGCTCCAGGGTGATGTTCTTCTTGATGACCTTTAATACCTGCTCGTCGCCGGACTCGATCCCAAAGGCGATGCTCCAGCACCCGTTCTCCTTCAGGTATTTCAGGAATTCGTAGGTTACGTTGTTGATGCGCGCCATGCAGGTCCAGGGGAATGAGATGCCCCCGCGCCGGACCAGTTCGAAGAGTTTTTGGATACGCTCCTTGTTGATCAGAAACGTGTCGTCGACAAAGGCGAATTCCCGGACTCCGTACGTGTCATACAGATGCTTGATCTCGGTGAAAACGTTTTCCGCCGACCGCTCCCGGTATTTCCTGCCGAAGATATTCCTGTCGCAGAACGTGCATTCGTTCGGGCAGCCGCGGGACGTTATGACGTTCATCACCGGCAGCGTCCTGTAATTCGACGGCGGGGGCGCGTATCTCCCCATGTCCTTCACCAGGTCGAAGGCGGGCATGGGGAGAATGTCGAGGTTGGCGATGAACTCCCGCCGCCCGGTCCCGACCACCTTCCCGTCCTTGCGGAACGCGAGGCCTTGAATGTGCTCAACCGGGCGGTTCGCGGCGAGGGCGTTCAGCAGTTCGAGAAAGGTCAATTCACCTTCGCCCAGCACCCCGTAGTCGAAAGCGGGAAACGACAGAGCATGGTCGCTGTTCGAGGTGATGTGGGGACCGCCAAGGACGATTTTTATGTCCGGGAAAGAGCCCTTTACGGCTTCAGCAAGCTCAAGGGCCCGGTGAAATGCCACGGTGGTGGAACTTATTCCGACGACGCGGGGCGCGAACTGTTGTATATGTCCGAGGATATCATCGGCGGTCAGCTTTTCAGCCTCCGCGTCACAAACCATTACTTCATAGCCGTTCTGTCGAATATAGGACGCGAGATAAAAGATGCCGAGCGGCAGCTGCTCGCCGCCGACACTCCCCAGCTTGGAAGAATATCGCTCCATCTTCGAAATGGGAGGATAAAGTATGAAGACTTTGTTTTTCGGCGCCACAAACTGCTCTCCGCTGCTCTTTGGGAAGGAGCCTGGAATCGGCCTTGCTGAACATGCTCGCGATGGATGACGCCGAATTATAGCTTGCCGCCTGGGTCGTGTCAAACATATTATAAAAACCGAGGATACCGCTTTCTCCGTTGACATGCGGGCTCACGCTGAGGTAGGATCGACCATTGACCGTTGTCCCTCGTTCCAGGAACGCATCCTCGCTGTTTCGCCGCTGATCTCGGAGGCCCCTCGGTGCACATACTCAACAGGCCTTTTGTTCACGCGCTGTTTATTCTCCTTGCCGTTTCTCTGGTCTATTCCAACACGATCAATGCGCCTTTTGAGTTCGACGACCTGGATAATATCGTCTATAACCCGGCAATCAAGGATGTAAGCTTATCCCCGGGAACGGGCCGTGAAACGAGCGAACAGACAACCGAGCATATCAAGCCCTTATTGAGAACGCGCTCGGTCGGCTATTGGACCTTTGCGATGAACAACCGGGTGCACGGCTTCGATGTCCGGGGCTACCATCTTACCAACATTCTGATTCATGTGATCGTTTCCCTGCTCCTCTACCGGCTCGTACTCCTGACATTCAGGACCCCGTTCTTTGCGGCGCATGGGGGGACTCTCCCGGAAGGTTCAAGGGGCTTCATTGCACTGTTTGCCGCGCTCCTGTTCGCGACGCACCCGGTACAGACGCAGGCGGTCACCTATATTGTTCAGAGGTTCGCCTCCCTTGCCGCACTGTTGTATCTGCTGGCGCTGGTGCTGTACCTGCAATTCAGGATTTCCATTCAGGCATCGGGTCCCGGAGCCTGGCCCCCTGGGTTCAAGGTCAAGGCCAGGGCATGGTCGCTTTATGCCGGCTCCCTCCTGTCAGCGATCCTGGCGATGAAGACGAAGGAGTTCGCCTTTACGCTGCCCGCCATGATGGTTCTGTACGAAATCATGTTCCCAACAGGGACGGGAAGGAAGCGGTTCCTGTACCTGCTCCCTTACGTTCTTGCCTCGCTCATTATTCCGTTGTCCCTGGTAGACGCCGGAGGGACCATCGGCGACACCTACGAGACGGCGGCGAAGGTTTCCGGGGCTTCTGACAGCATCTCCCGGGAAAGCTATCTGTTTACCCAGTTTCGGGTGATCGTGACCTATCTCAGGCTGCTGGTGTTCCCGGTAAACCAGAACCTTGATTACGATTACCCGGTCTACACCTCCTTCTTCGTCCCCGAGGTTCTTTTTTCGTTTCTGTTTCTGTTGTCGCTGCTCGGCCTGGGGACCGCTCTTTACCGGCTTTCCCGCGGCACGAACCTGGAGGCCCGCCCCTGGCTCCGGCTGATGTCGTTCGGGATATTCTGGTTCTTCCTGACTATTGCGGCGGAGTCCGGCATCATCCCAATCGCTGATGTGATCTTTGAACACCGGCTTTATCTCCCCTCCGCCGGGCTCAGTATAGCGTTCGTTGCAGCCGTGGACCTAGCCGGCGCACGGTGGAGGACCGGGACGGCTTTTAAGAAGATACCCCTGTATCTGATGGTTCTGGCGGTTTCCGTCCTTTCCGTTGCCGCATATTCGAGAAACGCCGTGTGGAGGCAAAGCTTGAGTTTATGCGAGGATATGGTCAGGAAAAGCCCCGGGAAAGCCCGGACCTGGTACCATCTCGGGCTTGCCTATGACGACAAAGGCCGGACGGAGGAGGCCATCGGCGCCTATGAAAAGGCGCTGACGAAGAAAGAGGCCTATTCTCTTCTGACGGATATCTATAATAATCTCGGTGTGGCATACATGCGCCAGGGCCGTATTCATGAAGCGGTTCGTTTATACAAGACCGCTTTGAACTTCAAGCCCGATGACGTCGATCTTCGGTACAATCTTGCCAACGGGTATTCGGAACTGGGCTGTCTCGACGAGGCCATTCGTGAATATCAAACGGCGATAAGGCAAACCCCCGCTGATGCGAAAATCCATTATTTTCTTGGGGTCGCTTATTCGCAGCAGGAGAATGTGGACGACGCGATTCGTGAATTTCAGATCGTGAAGAAACTCAATCCCGACGACACGATGGCCGGGAATAATCTGGAAATACTGGCTGCGAAACAAATGACGGCCCGGACCTCGAAGGGGAAACGGGCGCCGTCGCGGAAAGGCGCCTGCAATCAATGATGGCCCGGCGCTCGGCATCAGAGCAGCCTTCGCCGAATGCGGTCTTGTGAACAATCCGGGCAACACGATGCAGGCTTGTATATTTCATTTTACGGTGTTTTCACGGTGTTGCTGCCGAATTATCCTGTTGCGTCCGCAGAGCATGCCGGGAGCACGGATCGAGTAAAGCGCATCATCCCTCACAAATAACCTGTACATCGACGTCTGCCGCGGTTACAATGGACCATGTGTGAGTTCTGTACAAAACACGGCGAGGGAAAGGTCTGGTACAAGAACGCCGCGAACTACGGTCAGGACCTTCTCTCCGACCTCAAGCGGCGGCGCTATATCGAGAACTTTCTGACCTCTGCCTTCAAAGAAGGGTTCGAAACACTCGGCAGGCTCGAGACCATCTACCGGAAGAAGGGAAAACTGCCGAGGGCCGTTGCCGCGGCCATGGTGGCCAAGGCCAAGGCCGAGCACTTCGGCCAGGTCCTGCCGATCGAGGAGATCGGCCACGTTGTGGGCATGGCCAGGACCGTGGTCCGCATGCCCTGCGCCTGCCGGTGGAACATCGGGAAAAAAGAGGAGCGCTGCTGCTACGCCGTAAGTTACGGGCCCGAGGCCTGGTACCGGGACATCGACCTGTCGTACTTCGGCAAGGCCTCGGACGAGGGGCTGGAGCCGCTTCGGCCCGAAGAAGCCATGGCGCAGATGACGGCCCTGGAAGAGCAGGGTTCGGTTCATACCATATGGACCATGATGACCCCCTTCATCGGCGCGATCTGCAACTGCAGGCCCGAGGATTGTCTTGCCATGCTGACCCTATCGCGGACCGCGATCGAGACCATGGAGCGGGCGGAATATGTGGGCACGGTCGACGAGGCGCTCTGCACCGGTTGCGGGCTCTGTGACGAGGCGTGCCACTTCAAGGCGATCGACAGCCACAAGCACGGCGGCGAATCACATGCTCACATTGATCCGCAGAGATGCTTCGGCTGCGGCCTCTGCCGCAAGGCGTGCGAAGTCGGCGCGATCTCACTCGTTCCAAGGGTTGCAGGCAAGGATACTAAATAAAACTTTTATCCACAGATGACGCAGATTACGCAGAAAATTCAAAGTACACAGTTCATGGAAATCTAAAAGCCCTTGGGGTTTGCTTTCTGCCTTATTCTGCGTCCATCTGCGAAATCTGCGGACGAAGCGTTTAAGTCCTTCACCTCTCATTTCACAATCTTCAAGATCGCCATCTCATGAGGTTCCAAAGGGACCTGCACGCAGCGGCGTTCGCCTGCGGTCATGACCGGGCAAGCAGGCGCCGGTTTGAGCAGGTTCACCATTGATCTTCCCGCCGGTGTCAGGCCCGCATCAATGGTGATGTAGTCGCTCCTCGGATTTCCGTCAAGATTCAATGCGACGAGTATCTCAGAGGCATCGAGGATCCTCGAGAACGCGAGCGTGCATTGCCCGTCCAGGGGATGGCCGAAGGACGAGCCGTTGCCCGAGATCTCGCGGAAGTATTGCCGGCCGTATCGGAGCGCAGGCTCCTGCGCGCGCACTGCTGCAATGGCGGAGATCCCCTTGTAGATCGGATGCCCGTCATTGAAGAAGTGAACTCCCGTGGTATCGAAGGCGCCCCACTTTCCGCCGAACATGCATTCCCGCACGTACTTGTCGTTGTCTCCGCCCCCGTCGAACCCCTGCTCCGTGCCATAATAGATACAGGGCACCCCCTGGCTCGTCAGGAGATACCCCAGGGCGAGCACTGCCTGCTTCCCATTCGGATTTTTGTTCATGAATCTCCGGTAAGGCCTGGACATCTGATCGTGGTTGTCCACGAAGGTGACGAAGTACCTGCCCGCTTCCCCGTGGTCGGCATAGAGGGTCTTGAACCGTTCGTAGCGGTCCCGCAATTCATCGGGACTCATGAACCCTTTTATCGTCTCCTCGAGAATGAAGTAGAGGGGAAAATCCAGGGCCGCGTTAAGCGACGGAAAGCGCTCGTTCGTGCCCTCGATCCTGCTGTTCCTGCCGATGTAGCGCTGCAGCGTCAGGTCGTCTCCCACGATCTCGCCGAAAATGAAAAAATTCTTCTTGCCGATGCTCTGGGCGTATTCCCGAACGGCGTTGCAGAACAGGGCCGTGGCGCTGTCTTCCATGTGCTTCACCGTGTCGACCCGGAACCCGTCGATGTCGGCCGACGCGATCCAGTATTTGTACGAGCTGATGAGCGCCCCGAGCACGTCGGACCTCCTGACGTCCAGTTCCTTGAGGCTCAGGAAGTCTCCGTTCATCGCCTCGTCCGGATCGCTCCAGTTCCTGATCTGTCCCCGCCTCTTGTAGCAGTCCGGCTTCTGGAGCTCCCTGGGCCAGACTGCGTCATGTTCCTGGTGGCCCTGCGCAGGGTCCACTTCGCGCCACCAGCCGAAGTCGAAGGGACCACTTGCCTCTTTCCAAAAATAATAGGGCTGATCGCCGGGATAGGCCCAGTTGTCGCCTGAGTGATTGATGATGATGTCCAGGATCACGTACATGCCGCGTTTATGGGCCTGTTTCACGAGGTCCCGGAGGTCCTGCTCCGTTCCGAAGCGTTCGTCCACTTCGAGAAAATTTTGAATGCCGTAGCCGTGGTAGGTGTCGTTCTTTTCCATCCGGTTTCTGAAAATGGGACTGAGCCAGAGGGTTGTGCAGCCGAGGTTCTTGATATAGTCGAGCCTTCGCATTGCTCCCTTCAGGCATCCTCCCTGGAAAAGTCCCCCCTCTTCGGCATCGCGGCCTTTAGGGGCCGTCGCGGGATCGTACGCAGGGATGCCGGTTTCATTATTGTCAAAGCGGTCGACAAGAAGGAAATAGATGAACTGATCCCTCCAGTCAACCGGCGAGGGGAAAACCGTTTCGTTGGGCGCAAAGACCAATTCAGCTGTGGACTTGGTTGTTGTCATGGCAGGTTCTCCTTTGTATTGGCTGCATGATCGGCTCCAGCGACAGCGCTGTTTTTGATATTGCAGCATTTCTTTGCCGACGGCCGGTCATACCATATGAAAATAAGAATCCATCGATCGGCAGCGGCGCTCCATGACGAACTGCGCCTTCCTTGACAGTGCCGGGCGGCAGTGATAAGGTAAATTATTAGTATATCAACATGAATAATCTACTCTATCCCGATAAAGCCTGACCTTTCATGTTCTGAGAAAGGCGCGGAAAGTTACGGGTCTTTTCAAAAGACAGCCGAACTGCCAAAGGATGCAATACTTTGTGCGTGTTCGGCTTTTTTGTTCACCATTCTGAGGGCGGGGGTCGATTATGAGCGCAGAAAGCATTCAAGTTCTTCTGATCGAGGACAACCGGGACGACGCCCTCCTTCTGCAAAGGTTTCTGTCGCAAAGCCGACAGCCTGTTTTCAAGCTCGTGCACGCCCAGCTGCTTTTCGAGGGGCTTGCCTGTCTCAGGAAGCAGCACTTCGATATCGTGCTGCTCGATCTCGGTCTTCCGGACAGCAGCGGGATAGATGGCGCGCTGATGCTGCGCAGACATGCGGGACGAATTCCCATCATCGTGCTGACAGGCCTCGACAGCGAAGAACTTGCCTTGAAAGCGCTGCAGATGGATGTCCAGGATTATCTCGTCAAAGGGCAGATCGACAAAAGCTTGCTGAAACGCGCGATCCGTTACGCCATCGAACGAAAGCACGCCATGGAGGAGCTGCAGAACAGCGAAGCCCGCTTTCGGGCGTTCTTTGAAATGGCAAACGTGGGAGCGGCCCAGGTGAACCCTGCGACTAATGGTTTTCTGCAGGTTAACGACCGCTTTTGCAGGATCACCGGTTACAGCCGGGAGGAACTGCTGACCATGACGATCAGGGATATTACCCATCCCGACGACCGGGAAGCGGAGGAGGAACACTTCAAACAGCTGATCAGCGGGAAGACGTCTCCCTACACGGAAGAGAAGCGATATATACGAAAGGACGGGCAGGTTGTATGGGTGTCCGTGTCGGGGGCTGTCATCCGTGACGCCCACGGCGCGCCGGTTCTGGGCGTCGGCGTTATCCAGGACATTACGGAGCACAAGAATGCAGAACAGGCCCTTCGCTTCAGCGAACGGCGTTTCAAGTTTACGATGGAGGCTGCGGAACTAGGGGTCTGGGACCTGAATCTGTCCGATCTTTCCATGTGGCGGTCGCACCGGTACGATCAGATATTCGGGTACTCGGAAGCGCCGCCGGCTTGGAACTATGAGACCTTTCTCGAACACGTGTTGCCCGAGGACCGGGAAGCGGTCAATCAAGATTTCCAGAAGGCCCTCACGGGATCCCGGGAGTGGAACATCGAGTTCCGGATCCGGTGCGCAGACAACGCTCTCCGGTGGATCTGGGCGAGGGGACGCTCCCTTATCGATGAACAGGGCGGACCAAAACGCATGCTCGGCATTGTACGGGACATCACGAAGCATAAGCAGATGGAAGACGAAATCAAACATATGGCCCAGCATGACGTGCTCACCGGGCTGCCGAACAGGCGCCTGTTTCAGGAAATTATCGCGGTCGAAGCGGCGCAGGCAAAGCGGTATAAAAGGAAGCTTGCCGTCTTGTATCTCGACCTCGACCATTTCAAGGAAATAAACGACACGCTCGGCCACGAGGCGGGGGACGAACTGCTTAAGGGGGCGGCCGAAAAACTCGAGGTCCACGATACGGGAGTCGGACACGGCTGCACGTATCGGAGGGGATGAATTCAACGTCCTGCTCGCGGACTTCTCGCAGGTCGAGGACATCTCCGAAGTCGTGGGCAAAATTGCGGACTGCTTCCGAACGCCCTTCCTGATATCCGGGCATGAGGTAACAATCACCTCCAGCATCGGGATCAGCATTTATCCCGATGACGGCGAGGAGATCGACAACTTGCTGCGATTTGCGGACAAGGCCATGTACCAGGCCAAGGAAAGGGGAAGAAACACATACGCGTTCTATGCCGCTGCGGACAACGCTCGTTCCCTCGAGCGCAGGAGGATCGAAGACACGCTGCGGCAATCCCTCGTGCGGGAGGAATTGGTCCTCTACTACCAACCCCAGGTGAGACTTGATACGAGGCACATGGAAAGCGCCGAGGCGCTGGTGCGCTGGCGCCATCCCGAGCTTGGTTTCCTCGAACCGAAGGATTTTATTCAGGCCGCCCGTGACACGGGGTTCATTGCCGAAATAGACGGATGGGTCCTGAGAAAAGTGTGCAGGCAGCTCAAGGCGTGGAATGAAGCCGGGCTGCCCCCGATCCGCATCACGGTGAATATCTCCTCAAAGGGATTTCACGGTCCCGGGTTTGTCGGCACCATCAGGGACATCCTCGCGGAAACCGGCGTGTCTCCCCAGTCGCTGGCCATCGAGATCACCGAAATCACGGCGAGGAGCAACATGGAACGCTCCCTTGCCTGTGCGCACGAACTGACGGAATTGGGCGTGCATCTCTCCATCGACGACTTCGGGACCGGTCACTCGCTGCTGATGAACCTCAAAAAGCTTTCTGTTGACAAACTCCAGATCGGTAAGTCGCTCGTTCAGAATATCGCCACCGATGCAGATGACCGGGCAATGATCAGCGCGGTCGCTTCCATGGCGCGGAGCATGAACATAAGGACCGTGGCTGAGGGAGTTGAAACAAAGGACCAGCTGGGATTTCTCCGCGAAGCCGGTTGTGAGGAGATACAAGGGTATCTTTTCAGCAAACCGCTTCCCGTGGATGCTTTTGAAAAGCTCATGGCTGCAGGCTCGCTTCCGTTCGAACCCCTTGCGGCATAAGCGGTGCGCGCAATGTAATAAAGGATCCGTAGAGAACCTTGCAAAATTGACTTCAGCAGGCCCCGTCGACTACGGCCGGGCCGAGGCAAGAGTAAAGAAAAAGGTGGCCCCTTTTGCCGGATCGCCTTCAGCCCAGATGCTGCCGCCGTGGCGCTGCACAATGCGCTGTACGGTAGTGAGGCCGATCCCGACGCCGGGAAAATCCTCATGCGCGTGGAGTCGCTGGAAGGGGATGAAAAGCTTGTCAGCAGCCTTCATATCGAACCCCGCTCCGTTGTCCCTGATAAAATAGACGGGTTCATTGTCGAACACAGCGACCCCGAACTCGATTTTCGCCCTTTCTTTTTTGCACGTGAATTTCCATGCATTTCTGAGAAGATTGTCGACCATGACACGCAGCATTGCGGGATCTCCTGAGGCGGAGACGCCCCTGGCTATGTCGAACTCCACCCGCCGTCCCGGATCTGACTGGATAAGATCGTCGGCAGCGCCCTGCACAAGCGAACTGAGATCGACAGCGCTGTGCGTCATCTCGGCCGTGGTAACGCGCGACAACTTCAAGAGTGCGTCGATGATCTCTTCCATGCGCGCAGCGGACTCGCTGATACGGCGCAGATACCTGCCCATGCTCTCATCCAGCCGGTCGGCATATTTTCTGTCGATCATATCGATGAAGCCGCCAATGATCGCAAGGGGCGATTTCAGGTCGTGGGAAACCGCATGGGCGAAAGATTTCAGCTCCTTATTGGTCATTTCGACGTCATGCAGCGCATTTTCAAGCTCACGCGTGAGCTCCGTGCGCTCCAGCAGGGTGACCCGCAATTTCGAAAGCAAAAGAGTCACAATGATGAAAAATAAAAACAGCATCGCCATGTTCCAGGATTCGATAAGATGGTTCTGGAAGATCTTGCCCGACAGGAGGTCGGACAGCATAATGACGACGATGGAAACCGCGGAAATGAGCACCCCCGCTCTCCTTCCGGCAAACCAGACAACGAAAGCAATGGGCATCAAATACAATATTTCCAGCCGCAGATCATAACCGGTCACGTAATCAATAAAGCCGATCAGCAATACCAGTATGAAGCCGGTCGTAAGGCGGAAGGTCTTCAGTTTTCCCCGCCTGTATTCATTGTTATCCATGTGGAAAGATCCTTTCAGCTGCTGCTGAACCGCAGCAGTCGCATTTGTCCGCGGCGCTCTTGAAAATCACAAAAATTCCGAAAATGGGCAGGGATAAAACAATATGACCGGTTCAATGCACCAGGAGCACCGGCAACCGGCAGGGACGGCTCCGCATCCCGACGTTGAACGTTCGGCAATTCGTGCATCATTTTTTATTCTATCACCGGCAATTGCCGCCTGGTGAGACTGATTCGAGGTTACAGTAGAAATTTAGATGCTTGAAATGGGAAAAGGATTACCGGAGGATTGATATATTTATATTATAGACGCAATGATTCGGCAGTCTGCCGGCGGGTCCACACACTGCCGCGCGTATGTATCGAAGGTCGTACGAGGAGCTAAGAAAACCGGTTCGTTCGCGCCCGATTAACGGTGTTCCCGCTCCGGGTGATTGCGTCGCGTGGCGGCGACCGTGCTTATCAATAAGCGTATGAGCGTGCCGGCGCTCCTTATATCGGCGATCGGTATTGCAGTCCCGGCAGCGGTAATTTTTACGGTTTTCAGCAATGCTGCGGAGGGTCTCTTGATGGTTCGTGCATCTGTTTCGGAGCATATCAATGCACCTGCAGGGCGGACGTACGGCCTCTACGCTGATCCGGCCAACTGGTCGGGGATCTTCCCCACGATCCGCGCAACCAGGATCGTCAGAGAATCAGGGGATGAGATCATGGTCGAGGTCGACCATGTGTATGCAGGCAAGGTCATCAACGTGGTGCGCAAAATATCTCCGGCGCGTATAGACCTCGAAGAGCGGAAGCGCCGCTACGATGCCGCGTTTCAGAACCGGTTCGAACCGGAAGCAGGCGGCACGCGGTATACGGTGAGCGCCGAGGTCCGTCTAAAAGGTCTCTACCGTCTTGCTGCGCCTTTTGTGAAGCCGATCGTCCTGTCGCAGATGCGGCGCTACGTGCTCGGCCCGATGAAGAGCGCCGCGGAAAAGGCGGGAAAGTAAGAAGCTGTGCTGCAGGGCAGAGGCGACTTTGGTATCCTGGTTATTCTCAGCGCCCCAGCGTCTCGGCGGCGAGTTTGCTTCTCTACAAACGAATCAAGACCGGCCAGCGCCGGTTCTTCCCGCTCCTGTGAGCACCGTGTTGCTCGGCGCATCGAAAGGGGTCCGATGAAAACCTACATCGCTCTGTTCCGGGGCATCAACATCGGCGGGCATAATCTCCTGGCCATGAAAGAGCTCACCGCTCTCCTTGAAAAACTCGGCCTCCGCCATGTGAAGACCTATATTCAGAGCGGCAACGCAGTATTCCGCTGCCGGGAGCAGAATGCCCGCAGGCTCTCGGAGAAAATAAGCGTCGAAATCATGAAACGCCGCGGCTTTGCGCCCCGGGTCCTCGTGCTGGAGCCGACGGAGCTGGAGAAGGTCATTGCATCGAATCCCTTCCCGGAAGCGGGACCGGACCCGAAAAGCCTGCATGTCCTTTTTCTCTTATCAGCGGCCACGGCGCCGGACCTGACAGCGCTGGAAAGCCTCAGGGGCAGGAACGAGCGGTTCTGGCTTCAAGGATGCGTCTTCTATCTTCATGCGCCCGACGGCGTGGGCAGGTCGAAACTCGCTGCCGGCGCCGAGCGGCTGATCGGCGTCCCGCTGACCGGCCGGAATTGGCGGTCCGTGATCGAGATCCTGGAGATGGCAAAGGACAATCCAAAGAGGGACGCTTCAGAAAGATCATCGGGTGCGGGAGTACCGGGGAGCGGGACGCCGAAAAAGAGTCCGCGGGCTATTTCAGAAAATCAAAGAGGGATTGTGACAGGACGCGGGACGCGGAGTCGCGCAGCGCCGTGAGCGTGACCCCGGGCGTGTAGCAACCATACCTGTCGCCGCTGATCCGCCGCGACGTCGGAGCGGCAAGCTGAAGGCGCTGCTGCCCGGAATATTGACCGCTACCGATATGTCCTTGTCGAGAGGCGCACAGATGACGCCGGCGTCGCCCTGACAGGCATAGGTGCCGTCGCGTACGCCTGGGTCCCCGAAACAAAGCCGGAAAAGATGTTCTGGCCGTTATTCTGCGTGTTCGCGAAATTGAAGAGCATGCCCCGCAGCGCAGACGTCTGATCCGCGTCCTCTCCCGGGAGCGGTTCAGTTGTTTCGATGCGCATGCCGGCGGGTGTACAGAAATGGAGTTTCCATCAGCGCCCGGTACCCCTCGACCTGCTCCATGAGGATGGCTTTGATATTCGTTGCCGTGTTCATATGTTCTTCAGGATGGACTCGGCCACCTTCTGCGGATCGACGATGTAGGTGCCGGCGTCGACGCGTTGCTTGATGTCCTGTACCTTGGCTTCTCGTATTTCCGGGAGCTGGTTCACCGACGTCATGATATAGGCAACTTCCTTGCTCCGGCCCGAGATGTTTACGCGGTCATCGGCGCCCGCAGATTTTGCCGGGGTAACGTTGTCTTTCTGCTCAACGCCGCCCTGCTTCTGCACTTTCTGGGCGCCGCGGTTCGGTCCCTGGTTTTCCGGCGGCTTATCGGAGTATAATTTCATAAAAGCCTCCCTGTCGGAGTAAGGTTTGTGATTTTCATATCGGCAGAAGCAGAAAAATCTTAAATCTTATCCTGCAGAAAGGAGGATGTCAGAGTTCACTTTCCGACCCGGTAGAGCACCTCGAAGTTACATTGGGCCCGGCTGACCTGCCATGGATCCCACCTGTGCAATAATCGACCCGGCATCGACCGTATCGCCTTCGCTCACAACGTTCGCGGAGCTGTGAATATTCGAATCCGACGACAGCGGTTACGACGGCCGTCAATCTGGATGCGTCGGCAACCGTGCCGGCGGCGGCCTTTACGCTCGACGGCAACGCAGACGGCACGCAGGACGATCCGGCGAACTATAATTTCTCGAATACGGCGACGGTCTACGATTCGCAGGGCGGATCGCACCAGGTGACGATGTATTTCGTGAAAACGGCGGCGAACGCCTGGGACGTCCACTACGCGATCGAGGACCCGTCCAATACGGGTCAGCTCATGGAGGCGGGCCAGACCACGGGCGGCGCAGGGCTTCCCCCGACCGGAGCGGGTACGAGCCAGCAGCTGACCTTCTATACGGACGGCTCCCTGGCAAACGACAACAGCGGCACGACGCTCACATTCAACTTCGGCGGGGTCATGCCTGCGCAGAACATCGGCTTTAACTTCGGCACCGGAACCGCGGAAACGCCCGCAGGCACGGGCTTCGACATGACGACGCAGTTCGCGTCCGATTTTTCCGTCATGCAGCTGACCCAGGACGGATATCCGGCCGGCTCGCTTTCGAGCGTGTCCGTGGGCGAGGACGGCGTCATCACCGGCGTGTTCTCGAACGGTCAGTCGCGCGCCATCGGGGAGGTTGCGCTCGCCCGGTTCGTCGCTCCCACAGAGCTGACCAAGATGGGCGGAAACCTCTATGCCGAATCCTTCGGGTCCGGACAGCCACTCGTCGGAGCGGCGAACACCTCGGGGCTCGGCAAGGTGCTGTCGAACAGCCTCGAACTCACCAATGTGGACCTGGCTGCGGAATTTGTGAACATGATCGCCGCCCAGCGCGGGTTCCAGGCAAACTCGAAGATCATCACGACCACCGATGAGCTTTTGCAGACGGTTCTCAGCCTGAAGTAGCGGGGCTCTTGATCCAGATCGCCGGACGGAGGGCTCCTCTCCGGCCGGCTTTTCATGCAGGGCGGCGACTCATTCACAGCGGCCGCAGGTTTCCGGACTGCATCGAACAGTAGGCTTCTCGAGCAGGCGTGTCAGGCGCTGCAAGAGTTGCGATTTTCTGCATCTCTACCCTTAAAATACCCTATCAAGACTATTTACATTCCCCGGGAAAAAGGCTAGACTGCGCTAATCGGACCACGTGTTGACGGATATGAGAACGGCTTGACCGGAGACAGAAGACAATCCTTTCAACCATGAGCCTCACGCGGCCGTCTCACATTCCGATTCAGCAGGATTTCGCAATCGGCAGTCCGTAGATCAATAACCTTGTTACTCGGTTCCCTGTCCGCTTTTTCCGGATGGCTGCAGAAGAGTTCCTTCATCGATACTCCATCTCTCAGGCCTCCGGCGGGGCCCGTTTGCATCTTCCGTTCAATCGCAGTTCAAATTGTCGTAACCAATTCTGCGGCAAAGCCCGGGCCGCAGGTGCGCATTGGGGACACTCGCGGGGACCTATCAAGTCCTGAACGTTGCGGAGAAACCATGATGAAACGAAGAACGATGTTGTTCACGACAATTCTGCTGCTCCTGTCCGGAACCGCCTCATATGTCCAGGCCGCTCCGAAAACGCCGCCCGCTTCGGATACGGCGTCTCCGGCGGTCAAAAGCAGCCCTGCGCAGGAGCCGGAATTGCTCCGGGGCGTTGCCAACTATCGCGAGGGCAACTACGAAGAAGCTTACGACGACCTCGTGAAAGCGCGGGACAAAGCGCCTGACTCCTCGGTCGCCGCCTATTATCTCGGCGCAACGCTCAAGAAACTGCAGCAGTTCGGCAAGGCCGTCCCCCACCTTCGGGCCGCCGTAACACTCCAGCCGCCGGTCAATCAGGCCTACCTGGAGCTCGCCGATGCCTATTATGCCGAAGGCAGCACCGAGGCCGCGCTCAAGGCCCTGGAGTCATGCGAACAGGAAGGGGTCGAACCCGGACAGACATCACTGCTCAAGGGGCTGGTACAGATGAAGAAGAACAAATACCGCGACGCTGCGTCGTCGTTCGAGAAGGCCAAATCGCTCGACGCAAGCCTTGCGCCTTCGGCGGATTTTCAGCTTGCCGTGATCTACGACCGATCGGGCGAAACCGGAAAGGCCCGGGACCTGTTCCTGCAGGTCGCGAACGCCGACGGAGAATCGGACATCGGCATGATGGCGCGCCAGCAGGCCGAGGCTCTGACGAGCCGCATGGAATCCAAGAAAGCGTTTCATGCTACGGCCGATCTCCAGTACCAGTACGACAGTAACGTCGTGCTGATGCCGGACGGGAGCGTCAGCAGTATAAGCGGTAAAAGCGATTCCGCGGCCGTGGCCGCGGTGCGGGCTGAATACGAGCCCGAACTTTCCGCGCCCTACGGCCTGAAGCTCGATTACTCTTTCTACGCGAGCCTATATCAAAAGCTGAGGACCTATGACGTCCAGAACCACACGGTCGGCGTGACGCCGACCTACCGCATCGGCCAGAACCTGGCCAGCATCGACGTCAACGGCTCCTTCATGCTCGTGGACAACAAAAAATATTATCAGGCCCTGTCCCTTTCGCCGGAGTACCTGTTCGTAACGGGCGAGAACCAGTATACCAAGGTGCTTCTTCGTTTTCAGCAGAATGACTACCTTTACCCGCTCGACTCATCGATGACCGATGAAAACCGCGACGGGTACGATACGGCAGCCGGTTTTTCCTGGTATAAGCTTATCGCCGCGCAAAAGGGCTACCTCAACGTGAAATACGAATTGAACAAGGAAAAAACAAAAGGACGTAACTGGAGCTATCTCGGCAATAAGGCCTTTGCCGGCGCGTTGTTTCCGGCTACCGACCGTATGAAATTCAGTGCCGGTCTGGAGGCTTACTTTCAGAACTACGACAATGCCCGCCAGGACCCGTCCTCGCAGGTGGACGTTAAGCGAAGGGACACCATCTATACCGCATCCCTTGACGGTCTGTACGCAATCACCGCGAACATCGACCTGCATGCCCAATACGTTTATGTCCAGGCCGATTCCACGGAATCCATTTATAAATATCATAAGAACGTCGTCGGGGCCGGAGTATACGTGAAGTTCTAACAAGCTTCTTGCGGAGGGAGTCATGACAGTCTGCAAACGAACCATTCAAACCGTGCTCGCCGCTCTACTTTTGACGGTCCTGCTGCACGAAACGTCCTTTGCCGAGGCAGTGGGAACCTTCAAGCGGGTCGAAGGGGCCGTGGACATTCTGAGGGCCTCGCAGGCCGCGCCGGTCCCGGCGCGCGTCGGCGACCCGGTAGCGATGGGAGACGCCATCCGCACCAAGCGCCGCGGCAAAGCGGAGGTCCAGTTCCGCGACGACTCGGTGATCCAGCTCGCCCCGGAATCGCGCATCGTCATAGATGAGTATTCCTTCCGTTCAGGCGGGTCCCGCGAGCGGGGGGTGCTCAGCCTGATCCGCGGAAAAGTGCGAGCCATGGTGTCGAAGCTGAAAGCCGCCGTGGTGGCGACCGGCAGCGGCGATGCCGGGTTCCAGATCAAAACACCAACGGCCATCGCGGGCGTGAAGGGGACGGACTTCATCGTGTTCTATGAACGGGGCGTCTCGGGGGTCATCTTCATCGAAGGCGCCGGTTTTTCCTATAACCCGCAGATGCCGGACCGTGTCATTCTTCTGCGCGGAGGGCAGGCCGCCTTCATCCGCGATGCAGCCATGGCCCCCACGAAGCCGGTAGACGTGTCCAATTCCCTCATTGATTCCCATGTTCAGAATACCAACGCCGGCAGCGAGGGTTCGCAGGGGTCCGGCGGCAACGGCACGGAGGGTGTCACCGTGGACATCAATGCGCCCAATTCGACGTCTGCGGTGCTCACCGGCGCGATTGCAGACGGCGGAAACCTGTCCTCCGCGACTCAGGGCGGAACCTCGGGGGGTACGATCCCGGGAGGCATCGTCTCGGGGACTCCCGAGTCGATCCCCGTCAGCGTAACGCATCCGGAGCTGGTCACGACCAAAGTAAAGGTGAAGGTCGCCATGTAAGTCCGGCGAATTTTAGGGAGTTGCTGTCAGCGGATGCGTACAACGCCGACGCTCTCCCGTTCTTTTATCGCTTAAGGAGGAATGGGCCATGAGCCGTCGTCCTATTCAGGTTGTTCAGTCTCTCTTGTGCTGTGTGCTCCTTACGGCCTGCACAGCCGGCACATATACGCCTCAAGGCAAAGGTTCGTCCACGGTGGTCCTTGTCGTCACGACCGGCACGAACGCCATGGCAGCGCCGGCAATTGCAAAGGCGACCCCCGTGGTCGTAACCCTCCGGTTCACTATCAGCGCTTCGGACATGACCACGATCCAGCAGGAGGTAGCGTTTACTCCTCCCGGTACGATTGAAGAATCCTTCGATGTCCCGAACGGGACTGGCAGGGTCTTTCTCGTGGAAGCGGTCGATTCCTCGGGCATCGTGGTCTATGCCGGCAGCAGCACTTCGGATCTGGCGGGGAATGACAACAATCAGCCCGTGGAGGTCTCGATCATGATGGTGCAGCAGTTCCTCTCCGGCGAGCAGGTAATCAGCACTTCCTGGAGAGACAGGGGAACGGCCATGGCGCGGGACAGCGGCGGAAATCTTATCGCCGTAGGAATGACCTGGGGGAATCTGGACGGATCTCCGAATGCCGATGTTTTCCACAGGAGCCCGGATGTGTTCGTAACAAAATTCAGCATCACCGGCTCGAAAATTTGGTCGCGGCAGTTCGGATCCAGCCAGGGCGAGGTTGTATCCGGCGTGGCGATAGACGCCAGCGGCAACATCTATGTCACAGGATCGACGACGGGGAATCTCAACAGCCAAACGAATGCCGATACAACGCTGACGAGTGCCGATGCCTTCTTGGTCAAGCTCGACGCATCCGGGAGTGTGCTCTGGACGAAGCTTCTCGGCAGCACAGCGTCGGACGTCGCCAATTCGATCGCTATTGACAGCACGGGAAACGTATTTATCACGGGGGAAACCTACGGCAGCCTGGGTACGTTCACCAATGCAGGATCCGCCGACATTTTTGTTGCAGAGTACGATAAAGATGGGAACCTTTTGGCGCTCGACCAGCAGGGCACGCCGTATAAAGATACGGCCGAGGGCATCGCAATCGACACTTCAGATAACATGTATGTGGCGGCATCGACCTATGGAGACCTTGGGAGCACTAATATGGCCGGCTCAGCCGGAGTATCGCCGGACGTTTGCCTGATACGCTATATTTCCGGCGGTCAGACGTTCAGGTTCGTGTCAATGACACAGTTTGGAACGCCGCTCTCAGACGTGGCGGCCGCAATCGCCGTGGATAACGCAGGAAACGCCTACATCACGGGTTCGACGTGGGGCGGCTTCGACGGAAACACGAACAGCGATCCGAGTGGGATAACTCCCGATGTGTTCATCGCGAAACTTAACGTCGACGGCCTGCAGGTGCCGACCGCGCAGCTCGGATCGCGCGCATTCGACACCAGCCAGGGCATAGCATACGATCCTTCAGGATACCTCTATGTAACGGGAATAACGACCGGATCACTTGACGGAAACGCGAGCGCTGGCGACGGCGACATCTTTCTTGCCAAATACGACACCAGTGGCAATAAAATCTGGACCAGGCAGATCGGAACCGTTTACAACGACGAAGGGAACGGGGTTGTTGCCGACAACTATGGCAATGCTTTCATTATCGGAGCCAGCTGGGTGACCTCCTCCCTCGATGCCGTCGTCATGTCATTTAATAAGAACGGTGATCAGTGGTGATCTCGCCGGGGGAACGGCTGGCCGGCCTCGTGGGCCCTTGAGAGAAACGTTCGTCAGGATGGCAACAAAGACAATCATGAAAAAGCTGAAAAACCTGCTCGCGCCGACGGGCTTCAAGATCGGTCTACTCCTGACAGTCCTCTCCCTCGTAATCTACAAGGCGGGATTCCCTTTCCTGAACATGATGGAGTTGCGGGCCTATGACCTGCATTTTCGCTATCGGGACGCGGGTACCTCAGCCGGGCAATGAAGTGGCGATCGTCTGCATTGACGAAAAAAGCCTTGACCGGTTCGGGAGATGGCCCTGGCCCCGGACGAGGATAGCCGAACTCATCGACAAGCTGGGCCGCTACGGCGCAAAGGTCGTGGCCTTCGACGTCGTATTTTCCGAGCCCGACCACAGCTCCGGAGCCGGACTGTTCCGGGACCTGCAGTCACGGGTGAAAGACCGGGCCGCAAAGGCGGCGCTCGAAGAGGCGGCAAAGGCATCGGACAACGACGCTGTCGCTGGCGTCGTCGCTCAGCCGGAACAAGAACGTGACCCTCGGATACTTCTTTTCTTCCGTCGAAGGAGGAGATCAAGCACCGGAAGGAGCGGACAGGCGACGAGGCAGGCTATTACATTCCCTCGCGGTTTACCTCCATACGGTATCTCGACGCAGGCATCGAGCCGCCGAAAAAGCTGCCCAAGGCATTGGCCGTGGAGCAGAATATCTCGCAGCTGGCAAAGGCCACGGAGAGCTTCGGCTACTTCAACATCCAGCCGGACGAGGACGGCACCGTGCGGTGGGTGCCTCTCGCCATGCAGTACGGAAGCGAGATCTATCCCCATCTTTCGCTGGAGGCGGTCCGCAGGTATGTCGGATCGCCTCCGCTTTTCATCAACGCCGCCGAATACGGGGTCGAGTCCATCCAGGTCGGCAAGCTGTCCATTCCGACCGATGAGGCGGGCAGGCTGCTCATCAATTTCCGGGGCACGGAGAAGACCTTCCCCCATTATTCCATTGCCGACGTCGTAGACGGCAAGGTGCCGGCCGAGAAGCTCAAGGACAAGATCGTGCTGGTCGGCGCCACGGCCATCGGCATCTACGACATGCGGGTCACCCCCTTTTCGGGGACGTTCCCGGGAGTCGAGATCCACGCGAACGTCATCGACACCATCCTCCAGGGCGACGCCCTGAGCAGGCCCGAATGGATCGTGATGTTCGACGTCGCCGCAATCCTCCTGATCGGCCTCCTGCTGTCCGCGGTCATGTCCCGTCTGACGCCGATCGTCTCCACGCTCTTTACCCTCAGCCTGCTGGCGGCGTATTTCCTCGCCGACCAGTATATCTTTACCCACTGGAAGGTCTGGCTCACGGCGATCTATCCGGGCATGACCATGGTGATCGTGTTCGGCGGCGTGACCACCTATCGCATCCTGACCGAGGAACGGAAGAAGAAGGAGATCAAGGACGCGTTCAGCCGGTACGTTGCGCCGTCGCTGGTGCAGGACATCATGAAGGACCCCGCCAAACTGGTGCTCGGCGGCGAGGAGCGCCGGCTGACGATCTTCTTCTCCGATATCCGCGGCTTCACGACCCTCTCCGAGGGACTGGAGCCGCAGGTCCTCGTCAGGCTCATCAACGATTACCTGACCCCCATGACGGACATCGTTCTCAAGCACGGAGGAACGGTGGACAAATACATGGGTGACGCGATCATGGCATTCTGGGGGGCGCCGGTCTGGCAGGATGATCACGCCGTCCGGGCGGCAAGAACAGCGCTGGAAATGATGGCGCGGCTCCGCGAACTGCAAGCCGAATGGGAACAGCGGGGGATACCCAGGCTCGACATCGGCATCGGACTGTCGACGGGAAACGTTACCGTCGGCAATATGGGATCTCACTTGCGGTTCGATTACACGGTCATGGGAGATTCGGTAAACCTGGGATCGCGCCTTGAAGGGATGAACAAGGAATACGGCACCCACATCATCGTTCCCAAGTTCACCTATGAAGAGATCAAGCAGGAATTCATCCTGCGGCAGCTCGACGTCATCAAGGTGAAGGGCAAGAACGTCCCGATCAAGATCTACGAGCTCATGGGACACAAGGACGCCGGCGGCAGCCTGCGCGAGGGAGCCGAACTGTTCGAAGCAGGCCTCAAGGCATACATGTGCCGGGACTGGGACGCGGCGGAGTCCTATTTTCAAAAGACCCGCGAGGTCCTTCCCCAGGACGGTCCGGCAAATGTTTTTCTGGAGCGGATCAAGGAACTTCGGGATGCCGACCTGCCCCCGGACTGGGACGGCGTGTGCGTGATGAAGACGAAGTAGGAATGTTCCCCCGTGAAGACCTCGCGTGCAGAAGGAAAAGCCAAAACAGCGGTGATCCGGAAAATCACCGCTGTTTTTTTGTCTTCCAGCGATTGGATAACTTTGATTGCGACGCATTCCCGCGGCAGGAAGCCGGTGAGAAATCTGTCCGATTCGGCAGTTTCACCCCGCAAGCACGTCGCTGATGGTCCTGCTGAAGTGGACGATGTTGTAGGGTTTTACGATCACGCCCCGGAACCCGTACTTCCGGTACTCGGCCATGATCGGGTCATTGGAGTAGCCGCTCGAGACGATGGCCCTGACCTCGGGATCGAGCTCCCGGAGTTTCTGTATAGTTTCTTTTCCCCCCATGCCGCCCGGTATCGTCAGGTCCATGATGACGGCGTGGAAGGGGCTCTTCTCCTCAAGCGCCCGCCGGTAGCGTTCTAGCGCCTCGGCGCCGTTCCCCGCAAATTCCACGTCATAGCCGAGCGCCCGGAGCATTTCACCGGACAATTCACGTACGATCTTTTCGTCGTCCATGATGAGGATCTTGCCCCTGCCGCGGGTCACCAGGTCGGGCTCCACGGGCAGAGAGGCCGCTTCGTTCCGTAGGGCGGGCAAATAGATTTCGAACGTCGTACCCGACGACAGATCGGAAGAGACGGTAATGTGTCCGTCATGCTTCTTCACGATCGAGTAGACCGAGGCAAGGCCGAGGCCGCTCCCCTGCTGCTTCGTGGTGAAATACGGCTCGAAGATCCGCGGCCGGTGTTCCTCGGGAATCCCCGGGCCCGTATCACGGACAACGATCCTTACGTAGTTTCCCGCATCGAGCGTCGGAACATCGTTGTCGGCAAGAGCGACGTTTTCCGCCGTGAAGAAAACCGTGCCGCCTTTCGGCATGGCCTGGACGGCGTTGATGATCAGGTTGTGGAAGACCTGGCTCATCTGGCCCGCATCGACCTCCACGGTCCAGAGTCCTTCCGGCAAACTGAACTCCGACAGAACGGGTGTTCCGTGAAGCGCAAAGTTCGCCGCCTCCCTGACAATGTCCCCGATCGACACCGCCTGTCTCACCGGGGCGCCGCCCTTGGCAAAGGTGAGCAGCTGATGGGTCAGCTCCGTGGCCCTTCGCGACGCGGCTTCCGCATCGGTCAGACGATGAGAAGCCTTGCTGCGGGAGTCGATGTACATCCTGGCCATGCTGATGTTGCCGAGAATGGCGGTCAGAAGGTTGTTGAAATCGTGGGCCAGGCCGCCGGCAAGCACGCCCACGGACTGCAACTTTTCCGCTTTGAGCAGCTCCTCCTCCATCCGCTTCTTGTCCGTCGTATCGCGGAACACGAGCACGACGCCGACGATCCTGCTCATCCGGTCCCGGATCGGGGCGGCGCTGTCCTCGATGATCTTCTCCGCGCCGTCCTTCCGGATCAGCGCGGTATGGTTCGCAAGTCCGCAAATGAGGCCGGTGGCAATGACCTTCTGCACGGGATGGTCGCAGCGCTGGCGCGTCTTCTCGTTGATGATGTGAAAGACCTCGCCGAGAGGCCTGCCCCCCGCCTCCTCGGACGTCCAGCCCGTCAGCTGCTCGGCCACCTTGTTGAGCAGGGTGATCGTGCCGTCGACATCGGTCACAATGACCGCGTCGCCGATGCTGCGAAGCGTGACGGAAAGGAGCTCCTTTTCCTCGGCGAGCTTTTCCTCCCGCTCCTGGAGCGTTCGGCTCATTTCATTGAATTCGGCGGACAGCTCGCCGATCTCGTCGTCCGTTGTTACGGGCACGGTCGCGGGAAACTCGCCTTTTTTGTGTCTGGCCACGGAATTGTGGAGATTGAGCACCGGCCTCAGAACGTATTTTCCGATAAGAACGTTCAGGGCAATGACCGCGAACAGCGTCAGCAGGGCTGTTGCCAGCGCATTGACGATGATCGAACGGGTGACGGCTTTCCTGACCTCTGCGGTCGAGACCCAGAGCCGGACGTATCCGATGAACAGGGGCGGGATACGGGCGTCATGGGACTCCAGGAGCACGGGGGAATAGACGTCGATAAAGGGACCCGTATCGATGGAAAAAATGTCGTGCTCGTTTTTTTGCGAGATTCGGTAGTGCTCCACCGCAACGGGATCGGGCAGGGTATTCAGTTTCTCCTGGGGCACGGACGCCACGCCGAGCCACAGCGAAGAGAATACCTGCGCAAGGACGACGTCATTCGTGTGGACCACATCCTCGACATTCTTGATCAGGTTCAGATTTTCCGCGGCGAGCCCTTCGTCCACCGAGCGCGCGAGCGCCTCGGCCAGGGCCGAGCCCCTCGCCACGACCTCCCGCTCGATGCTCTTCTTCTGAGCAGAGATGGTAAGGGCGGCGCTCATCAGGCTTGCCGTGACCACGATGGCGGCGGTGAACGCCGTTACTTTTGTCCTGAGGGATATGCTCATCTTTTCATGTCTGTCAGCGACGGCATGCCGAGGGAGGAAATGATCTTCTGGCCCTTCGGGCTCATCACGAAATCCACGAATCTTTTTACCTCGGGACGGGCGTGCTTTTTCACGACAAGGAACAGCGGCCTGCGAAAGGGATACTTCCCCGAGATGATGTTCGCCTTCGTGGGCAAAACGCCGTTCACCGCCAGCATCTTCACGTTGCGTTTGCGGGCGCTGCCGAAACCGCTGCTGGCGAACGCTTCGGGCATGTCCTCGACCAGCTGCTCCCAGATGGCTACCGACGAGGCCTGCATGGTCGAATTTTTCTGAGGCAGGGGGCGTTTTCCTTCGAGGATATATTTTTCGAGCGCTTCACCGATGCCGCCGAAGCCCTTGGTCGTCGTGATGACCGAGATAAGGTTCAGGTCACGTCCGCCGAGCTGTTTCCAGTTGTTGATCCGGCCCTCGTAGATGTCCCTTACCTGCTGCGGCGAGATCGAATTGACGGGATTCGCCTTATGCACGATGAACACGAGCGCGTCCCAGGTCGCCGTCAGGTATTCGAAGTCCTCCGGGTCCTCGGCCGTCTTGGACTGGCAGGACGCGGCGAAATCCGTTCTTCCCTCCGCCAGGTCCTGGAGGCCCCTGATGCTGCCTCCGCCGAGCACGAGGACCGCGACGCCGGTTTCCTTCTCGTAAGCCCTGGCCAGGTCCTTCAGGTAGCCCGGAACGCTTACGGAGCAGCCGCTTCCGGTCAGGGACTGTGCGGAGGAAAGGGCGGGGAAGAGCAGGAGCAACGATAAAATAAACAGAAGGGAGAGGATATGAGGTCTTCTTGCAATCACAATAGTCCTCCAACTCGTGATATCAGGCCATACATATTGTAATGCGGCAGCGGGAAAAAAGACAACAGGAAAACGGCCGGCACGAGCGCGAACCCCGGAAGTCTTCTGTCATCAAGACGGGCAGGCGCACCCGTCTCGGAGCCTCCCGGGCGGCATCGGCGATGCATGGTGCGTGCTTCGCCGCGATCGAGCTCTTCCGTGCTCTGTTTTCAGTCACGAGATGCGCCGCATATCGACAACCTGCTTCAGCTCGGCGCAAAATGTTTCGGCGCACGCCGCGTTTTCTCCGGTGTGCGGCGCCGCGGAGTCGCGTGCCAGCGCGGCCATCCGCCCGATCCCGCGCTTGAGGAGCGGTTAAAACTTCCGGAGGGACTCCTCCGGCGAACCCATGTGCGTTTTCATCCTGATGAGCGCCTGGGTGTGGAGCTGGCACACTCGCCCTTCGGTCAGGTTCATGATCCTGCCGATTTCCTTCATGGTCAGCTCCTCCCAGTAATAAAGCGAGAGGACAAGCTTTTCCTTTTCCGGCAGTCGAGCAATGACGCCAGCAAGCGCTTCGCGCGCGCTGCTCTCCTCCAGCAGTTCAAGAGGGGTCTTCATGTCGGGGTCCCCAATGCTTTCCATCACATCCATGCCGCTCTCTTCGTGTATGCGGTCGCGGAAGTCCTCGAAGCTGAGAACGACGGCGTTGCTCGCGCTCTGGATAGTCCGGTAATATTCATCGAGAGAAATGGAGAGGCGCCCGGCGATCTCCTCCTCGTTCGGCATCCGGCCCAGGTCACCTTCGAGTTCCCGGTGCGCTTTCCTGATCTGGCCGATTTTTGTCTTGAGTGAGCGCGGCATCCAGTCGTGGGCACGCAGTTCGTCCAGCATGGCCCCCCTGATGCGGTGCTCCACGAAGGTTTCGAGTTTCACCCGCCCTTCGGTGTACCGCTGCAGGGCGTCCAGGAGCCCCACGATCCCCACGCTTATCAGATCGCCGACGGAGAGCTGCGGAGGGAGTCGTTGCGCCAGGCGGTATGCCGTGTACTTAATGAACGAAAGACTGCCTTTGATTATTTCCTCTTTTTCCTCCTCGGTAAATTCTGTTTTACACTCAAGCATAATCGCCTCCTCGAAAATGAAGATTCCGCCGCGTGACACGACAGACCGTTTCCCGGCGCCGATGAATGCCTTTTGGCTTTATCGGCCCGGCTCCGCTGACGCGGATAGAAGATTCCCGATAAAAAATTGAAGCGAACCCTTGACCCGGCTCGTACGGCCCTGAAGTTCCCGGGCGATTTTCATGATACGCTTCGAGACCTCATGGTCGGGATACATGTCAATGAAGGCTCGCTGCGCGCGCGCGGCTTCCTCCACTGCCGGGTCGAACGGAAGATACCCGAGATAGTCGAGTGAAAGGTTGAGGAACGTTTCGGATGCCAGGGAAAGGCGCCGGAATGCCTCCAGGCCTTCATCGGCGCTCGAGGCGGAGTCGACGAGCACATGAAAATCGTTTTCCTGATATCGTGTATACAGGACTTTGACAAGTGCACAAGCGTCGGCGATCGCGACAGGGTCCGGCGAGGTAACGACCAGGATCTCCTGGGCCGCAATACAGAAGAAGGCCATGTGCTCGGAGAAGAGGCCTGCCGCCGTGTCGATCAACAGGATGTCGATATCCCCGTCGTATGCGTCGAAAGCTTCAAGAATCTTCAGCCGTTGGAATTCATCAAGGCAGGTGAGTTTCTGGAAGCCGGAGCACGCGGGGAGGACCTTAATGCCGTAAGGCCCATCGACAAGGAGTTCGTCGAGCGTTATGCCGCCGTTCAGGAGGTGCTGGATGGTGTATCTTGGAGGCGCAAGGCGGAGGAGGACATCAGTGTTCGAAATGCCCGGATCACCGTCAATAACCATTACCTTTTTGCCGAGTTTGTGGAGAGCAATGGCGAGGTTCGCGGTCAGATTGTTTTTGACGAGGCTGCCCTTACAGCCCGCAACGGCTATGGTTTTGATGTACTGCGTCGTTTTTGCTGACACGGCAGTCATTGTTGACATTCCTTACAGGAAAAAGTGCTGGGTCCGCAACCTGACTTTTATGGCCCTTCCAAGTTTGCGGCTGCCCGCATGATTACATTGTCAAGTTCCTTCAATTACTATGCCTGAGCCATCTCATTGAAAAAATGTACTAGCCACCTTTCAAGGCTGTCAAAAGAATGACGCTTGAAGTACTCCTGACCATAGACGTGACACTTAATAGACAGGTCTTCAGGCGCGGTACGATTCAGGCCCTCCTCCTGTCAATGTGTTGACAGCATGGCATTATTCTGTTATGTTTACCAAGCCAGTACACTGCCGTTCCCCCGCAGGCGCAGATCCCTCCTGGAACAGGTCTGCGGCCGGATGTGGCGAGGCCGGCAGAAGAACGCGTGTCCGGTATGCAAAGAATTCTTGTCATAGAAGATGATGAAACCGTCCGCGACGTCCTTCGATCGTTCCTCGGCGAAAAGGGATTTGAAGTGACCCTTGCGGAGAACGGTGAAGCCGGACTTGACATGCTCCGCGCGGAGAAGTTCGACCTTATCCTGACCGACCTCGTCATGCCCGGCATCACGGGCATGGACGTGCTGAGGGAAGTGACTGCCGCCCGCATCAGCGCCCCCGTCATCGTCATGACGGCCTTCGGTACGGTGCAGACCGCCGTCGAGGCCATGAGGATCGGCGCCTTCGACTACATCACCAAACCCTTCAATCTCGACGAGCTCATGATCGTTCTCGACAAGGCACTCTCCGTCTCGAAGCTGCAGAAAGAGAACGTGATGCTCAAGATGCAGCTCAAGAAGAAGTACAACTTCAAGGGGCTCATCGGCGATTCGCCCCGCATGCAGACGGTCTACGAGATGATCGAGAAGATCGCGGACACGGACAGCACGGTGCTGATCACCGGCGAGAGCGGCACCGGCAAGGAGCTGATCGCCAAGACCATTCACTACAACAACACCTCGCGCGCCGGCGGGCCCTTTGTTCCGCTGAACTGCGCCGCCATCCCCAGGGACCTGCTCGAATCAGAGCTTTTCGGCCACGAGAAGGGCGCCTTCACCGGCGCGGTCAATACGCGCCTGGGCCGGTTCGAGCTTGCCCAGGGCGGCACGCTCTTTCTGGATGAGGTGGGAGAGCTCGACCCGTCGCTCCAGGTAAAGCTGCTGCGCGTCCTGCAGGAGCGGGAGTTCGAGCGGGTCGGCGGCATGAAAACGATCAAGGTCGACGTGCGCATCCTCGCCGCCACGAACAAGGACCTGGAGAAGGAGACGAAGGACGGCAAATTCCGGGAGGACCTGTTCTACCGCCTGAACGTCATCCCGCTCCACATTCCGCCCCTTCGCAGCAGGCAGGAGGACCTGCCGCTGCTGATGGCGTTCTTCGTTCAGCAGTTCTGCAGGAAGAAGAAGCGGGAGCCCTTTACCTTCTCGCCCGCGGCCATGCAGTGCCTGCTGAACTACCGCTGGCCGGGAAACGTGCGGGAGCTCGAGAACCTCATCGAGCGGATATCGATCCTCGTGCCGCGGCACCGTCGTGGACGTCGCTGACCTGCCCGAAAAACTGCACCAGATGACCTTCGCGGACCTCGACGCGACGCGGCGCCCGCCGGCAGCGCCGCAGCCCGATCGCGCCGATGCAGCGGAGTCCCCGCAGCAGGGGCGCGGCATCGGTATCGAGTTGGGTGAAGCCGGCGTCAACCTCAACGAGGTCGGTGAGCTCGCTGGAGCGCGAACATGATCATGAAGGCCCTTCAAAAATCCGACGGGGTGCGGAGCAAGGCTGCACAGCTTCTGGGGCTGAACCGTACCACGCTGCTTGAAAAGATGAAAAAAATGGGCATCGAGATGCAGAAAAAGTAACGCAGAGAGCAGAGAGAGAGAGACTCTCCCCTTTGCGCCATGCTCCATGCACTGCCGGAAAGCCTCACTTTACCGCCGATTTCTCGTCAATGTCTGTATCCTGACAATCCTTTTAAATCCGGTCTCCTTAAAACGCGAAACCGGTCTCATCAGTCTGTTCGCAGAGCCTGATGCGGTCCTCCGCCTGTTGACCCTTTCCACTCTTTCCCAGAACAGAGAACCGGGAATCCCCTGTTTGAGGCCGCTTTTTGTCCAACGGCGCCAAGGCCTGTAGCAAAGGTAATTGGTGTGACAAAAAAATGGCGCCAGAGGTAACCTTGTCTAATAGTTAAATAATTCAATGTATTAATATAATATAAGGTTTATCTGCTGCACGATATTCGGTCGCATGCTTAATTGAGCTACATTGCAACAAGTTGAATTATAAAGAATTATTAAAGAGGCATTTCTCTTGCAGTAATCTTTCCTGGTACAGCGCCCTGTCTTTGTAATCACCTTTTTGAAAAAACAAGAATCTGGTTCAATCCCTCAGGTGCTTTGGCAGGGATAGTTTTTCTTTTTTGAGACCATTCAGTTGACGCAGGAGGACCATGAAAACGATATTAGTGATCGGACAGGATGCACCGGCAGACGCACCTCTGACGACGCTCCTGCGGGCGAAAGGTTATCAGGTCATCGGCGCATCGAATGGCATTGAAATGCAGACGATCCTTGAGATGGGGGCCGCTGTCGATATTGTGATCGCATGCCTGCCGATCACGGCCGGCGAGGATCATCTGGAGGCGCTGCGGAAACGAAATCCCCGCATGCCGGTGCTTTATGTCGCATCCCCATCCGGCGCAGAGCACGAGAAGCCGGAACAGGCGGAGGCCCTTGCTGCTCCTCTGCGCAGCTGCCGCCGGCGCGGACCTGGCGAAAAGATACTACTTCAGGACATCAGCCGAAAGATCCGGATAGCGCTGCATGCCTCTTCTGCGCCTCAGCAATCTTGGGGGAGGCAGCATAAAAGCGCATATTCGCGGTAAAGTTTGGAGCCCTTTATACCGATAAGTAAACGGGGTGGGATGCAGTTTTTTTCGCTATGATATCTCTTATTGGGGCAGATCGACCGGGAACCGTATGTTGAAACTGTTGACTGCATGGAATGAGAAAACGAAGATAGGCATCCTGCTGCTGCTGGCGGGGGTGCCGTCCCTTATCGGCAACGGGACATTACGGGCGGCAGCAGCTGTCCTGTGCTGCGGCGCGGCCCTCTTTCTTGTCAGTATCGTCCTCAGGAAATACCATGAATCCCTCGAAGAGGCCCATGCACGGGAGCATGAGCGGGAAGTCGACGCCCTCCGTGAAGTCATTGGACCCCTTATTTCGCATCTGAGCTCGAATGTGCAGATAACGCCGGTCCTGACGAACCAGTTGAAGGAAGTGACCCGGCAGACAGAGCAGGCGACGCTCGACATGTGCGAGAAGTTCATGGCCATCGCAAATCGCGCCCGCAAACAGGCCGAGAACGCCGCAGAAGCGGTCATGGGCCCCATCACGCAGAAAACGGAAAAGAGCGCAGCTGAGAGCAGGTCGCAGTCCCCGGATACCGGCAGGTCCGTGGAGGAAGCCCTGGCCGCCCTCGACGGCATGATGCTCGGGGCGAAGAACAAGCTCGAAACCCTCAAGACGGAGAACGAGGCCCTGGCCCGCGACATCAGCGGCATCATCATATCCATGCAGTTCCAGGACATCACCCGTCAGCGGATCGACCGCGTCATCGAACGGCTGGCGAAGTTCCAGCAGGAGACCGAGGACCTGCTGGAGCGCCTGCGGAGCATGAACGAAAGGATCAGCGGGAGCGGGGGGAATGGGCGGGCCGACCGGCTCGAACAGATGTACACCATGGAGTCCGAACGGGCGACCATGAAAAAAACGCTCCTGGCGCTCAACGAAAAATAGCCGAACGGGAGGAAGCATCATGCCGAAGAAATTTCTTGTGGTGGACGATTCCGCATCCATGAGACAGCTTGTGTCCTTTACGATCAGGGACGCGGGCTTCGACGTTGTCGCGGCGGAGAACGGGAAGGACGCTTTGGGAAAGCTGGGCGGAGGCAAGGTCGACATGGTGATCACCGACCTGAACATGCCGGAAATGGACGGCATCGAGCTCATAAAAAAGCTCCGGAGCATGCCGGACTACAAGTTTGCGCCTATTATCATGCTGACCACGGAGTCGCAGGAGGCCAAGAAACAGGAAGGCAAGCAGGCCGGGGCGAGCGGCTGGATCGTGAAACCCTTCCAGCCCGAGCAGCTTCTCGATGTGGTCAAGAAGTTCGTGAAGTAGGGGTAAAGCTTAAGGAGATTCGAGGGGAAGAAATGCGGAGGAAGCAGGGCGAATGTATGACGGAATTTGCTTTTTTATTCCCTGAGGCTGTAGTGTTTTCAGGCACCGGTTATTGTATGTATGGGTAACATGTTGTTTTTATCATATATATCCAATATGTAATCAAGGCACCATACTTGCATTTATTGTACTATTCAAACACCTTTTTTCCGGAAATCACGCAAGCCCGGCATCTGCTTTTGTGCCGGCAAAAGAATTGGCAGCTGTTCTCTGGATCGGTTGCTGCAACTGACACCTTTTGACGAATCGGAGGGACTTATGGGCGCCACGGTGAAAGAATCCGGAAGCAAGCGAACGGTTGTTCTCGACAGCGACCTGACCCTGCCCCATGCGGAGGCCATGAAAAAAGCCTTCCTCAGGGCGCTTGTGGAGGCGGACGACGTGTCGGTCAGGTTTGACAATGTGCATGACGCGGACCTTTCCTGTCTGCAGCTGATCTGCTCGGCCCATCGAAGCGCCGTCCGTCTGAAGAAGCGGATCGTCGTCGAGGGCGACGCGCCGGAAGAGCTCATGAAGGTCGCGGACGCGGCAGGCTATTCCCGCGTCAAGGGGTGCAAGCTCGATTGCGACCAGTCCTGCATCTGGGCCGCGCTGTCAGGAGCGAACCATGGATGATCAGCTGAATCCGCAAGAGGAATATTCCGCGGACCAGATCGTCAGGGAGCTCCGCGCGACTTTCCGGGAAGAGGCCTATGAGCTTCTGGCGGAGCTCGAGAGCGCCTTGCTCGAGCTCGAGAAAACGCCGGACGACAGGGAGCAGATCAGCCGTGCCTTCCGGGCCATGCATACCATCAAGGGTTCGGGCGGCGCCTGCGAGTTCCACGAGGTCGTGAAGTTCACCCATGAGCTGGAAACGATCTTCGACAAGATCAGGAACGGCAGGGCCGCGGTGACCCAGGAGCTCATCGGCCTACCCTTACCGCCCGGGACCAGATCAAGGCGATGTTCGACAACTATTACTTCGGGGGCAGCGTGGATTATGCGCCGTTCCGGAGAAATCCTCGCCTCGCTGAAGGCCATTGTGCCCGAGGGCCCGGCGCCGGAGAAAACGGCCGCGGCGGCTCCGAAGGCCGTCGCGCGGGAAGAGCGCAGAGCGCGGGCAGTGACCTACCGCATCCGGTTCCGTCCGAACCCCGACATCTTCATCCAGGGGACGAATCCGGTGGGTCTGATCGATGAACTCCGCGAGCTCGGCCCCTGCAGGGTCGTGGCCCAGACCGAGGCGATACCCTATCTCGAGGAGGTCGATCCCCAGGCGTGCTATACCTACTGGGACGTGATCCTGACCACGGACCAGCGGCAGGAACGCCATCGAAGATGTATTCATTTTCGTCAGGGACGCCAGTGAACTGGTTGTCAGCGTGATCGATGAGGAAGGCCAGATCGACGAGGAAGTGGCGTACAAGAAGCTCGGCGAGATACTGCTCGAGCGGGGCGACCTGACGACGGAGGATCTGCAAAAAGTGCTGAATACGAAAAAGAAGGTCGGCGAGATGCTCATCGACACGGGCATCGTTCCCCCGGCCCAGGTGGAGTCGGCGCTTGCGGAACAGCAGCACGTGCGGGAGCTCCGGGAGCAGCGCCAGGGCCATGATGCCGCATCGAGCATCCGGGTCGCCACGGAGAAGCTCGACAGCCTGGTCAACCTGGTCGGCGAGCTGGTGACGGTGCAGGCGCGGCTGAGCCAGACGGCGCTCACCATCGGGCAATTCGGAGCTTCAGTCCATCGCCGAGGAGGTGGAGCGGCTGACCGCTTCGCTCCGCGACAACGCCATGAACATCCGCATGCTCCCGATCGGCACGACCTTCAGCAAGTTCAAGCGCCTCGTGCGCGACCTGTCCGCGGAGCTGGGCAAGGAGATCGAGCTGACCACCGACGGCGCGGAAACCGAGCTGGACAAGACCGTCATCGAGCGCCTGGGCGATCCGCTCGTGCACCTCATCCGGAACAGCATCGACCACGGCATCGAGCACGCCGGCGCGAGCGCGTGGCCGCGGGCAAGCCGAAGCAGGGGCACCATCCATCTGTCGGCCGTGCATTCGGGCGCCCATGTCCTGATCCGGATCGAGGACGACGGCGCGGGCCTCGACGCGGAGGCCATCCGGGCAAAGGCGGTCGAGAAGGGGCTGATCCAGCCCGATGCGGAGCTGACACGAGCAGGATCTGTTCGAGCTCATTCTCGCGCCCGGGCTTCTCCACGGCAAAAAAAGTCACCAGCGTGTCCGGCCGCGGAGTGGGCATGGACGTGGTCAAGCGGGCCATCGACGCCCTGCGCGGCATCGATCGAGATCGACGAGCACGAAGGGCGCGGGCACGACGATCACCCTCAAGCTGCCGCTCACCCTCGCGATCATCGACGGGTTCCTGACCAGGATCGGGGCCGAGCATTTCATCTTCCCCCTCTCCCTGGTCGAGGAGTGCGTGGAGCTGGGCACGACAGACGCGGCCGAACACGCACGGCAGGCACCTGGCCCACGTGCGGGGCAAGATCGTGCCCTACATCCGGCTGCGCGAGCATTTCAGCGATCAACGGCGACGCGCCGCCGATCGAACAGATCGTGATCGCGGGCGTGGACGGACGGCAGGGTCGGCTTGTGGTGGACACGGTCATCGGCGATCACCAGACCGTGATCAAGTCCCTCGGCAGGTTCTACCAGGACGTGGAAGGCATCTCCGGCGCCACGATCCTGGGCGACGGCACCGTCGCCCTGATCCTCGATATTCCCAAACTCGTGCGCATGGTCGAGCAGCAGGAAGCGCAGCTGACCAGGGGAGGTGACCTATCCTGAAACCCCCTGATACGGCATTGTTGAAGTCATTGTGATAATTGGCGGAAACGCAAAAACAACGGAGATAACCACACACGAAGGAGGCAAGCGATGTTTAAGAACATGAAGATCGGTATGCGGTTGGCTTTGGGTTTCGGATTTGTCCTGATCATGCTGATCGGGATCGGACTTACCGGGTATTGGGGCGTTAATTCGATTTCGAACAACACGATCAAAATGCTGCAGGGCGATTGCCATCGTCGCGGAATATTCCGCCCGCGCCCGCGCCAACACCCTGGGCGTCCGGCGGTATGAAAAGGACCTGTTCCTGAATATCGGCGACAAGGCAAAAGAAGAAGAGTATACAAAAAAGTGGAAAGAACAGGTGGAAGCCCTTACGGCGAGAGTCGCGGACATCGAGAAGGTCGCCACCCTCAAGACAGACCTTGAAGCCATCCAGATCATGAAAACGAATCTACCGCTTTACGAATCGGGCATGAACAAAGTCGTGGCGCATGATCGATTCAGGCGCTATCAAGACGCCCCAGGCCGCGAATGCAGCAATAATGCCCTTCAAGGACGAGACGCACAAGATGGAGCTCACCGCCAAAGAACTAGCGGATGAAGCCAACAAGCGCATGGAGTCCCAGGAGCAGGTCGCAAAGGACTTGACCAGCCACACGAACATGATCATGCTCGCCCTTGCCCTGGCCGCAGTCATTCTGAGCATCGGCATCACGGTCATCATCAGCCGCGGCATCACCAAGCCGCTGGATGAAGCGGTGAAGGTATCGAACAGGCTTGCCGACGGCGACCTGATGATGAGCATCGAGAGCAGAGTCCAAGGACGAGACCGGCATGCTGCTGACCGCCATGAAGAACATGGTGGAGAAGCTCAAGATGGTGGTGGCCGACGTGAAGGGCGCGTCGGACAACGTGGCCTCGGGCAGCCAGCAGCTCTCCGCCGGGCGCCGAGCAGATGTCCCAGGGCACGACCGAGCAGGCGGCCTCGGCCGAAGAGGCCTCGTCGTCGGTGGAAGAGATGAACGCCACGATCAAGCAGAACGCGGACAACGCGTCGCAGACCGAGAAGATCGCGCTCAAGTCCGCCGCCGACGCGCAGGAGAGCGGCAAGGCGGTGACCGAGACCGTGGGCGCCATGAAGGAGATCGCGGCCAAGATCTCGATCATCGAGGAGATCGCGCGCCAGACCAACCTGCTGGCCCTGAACGCGGCGATCGAGGCGGCCCGCGCCGGCGAGCACGGCAAGGGCTTCGCGGTGGTGGCGTCGGAAGTGAGAAAGCTTGCCGAGCGGAGCCAGGCGGCGGCAGGCGAGATCAGCCAGCTGTCCACCACGAGCGTGGAGGTGGCGGAGAAGGCCGGGGCCATGCTGGCCAAGCTGGTGCCGGACATCCAGAAGACCGCGGAGCTGGTGCAGGAGATCAGCGCCGCGTCCAAGGAGCAGACCACGGGCGCGGACCAGATCAACAGCGCGATCCAGCAGCTGAACCAGGTGATCCAGCAGAACGCGGGCGCGGCGGAGGAGATGTCCTCGACGGCGGAAGAGCTGTCGTCCCAGGCCGAGCAGCTCCAGAGCACCATCGCGTTCTTCAAGGTCGCTGATGACGGCCACGGCCAGCGCGCTTCCATGGCACGCCGCGCTTTGCCGGCGCACAAAGTGCAGGTAGCGCACCTGGCCCACAAACCGGCCAAGGCGGCTCCGACAGCAGCGGCAATGAAGCACGCAGGCGTCGCGCTTGACCTCGGGCACGAAACAACAAAAGGCGGCAACGATTCGAGGGACACGGAGTTTGAGAAATTCTAAAAGACAGGGTCAGGGGTCAAGGGGCATGGGTCAAGGAACATCAAGAAACAAAATGGTTTTCCCTGACCCTGGACCCATGACCCTTGACCCTGCAGTTCAAAGGAGGCTCCTATGAGCGTTAGCAGGCATAATGGAAACGACGCAGTATCTGACCTTTAAGCTCGACGACGAGGTGTTCGCCCTCGATATCACGAAGGTGCGCGAAGTGCTCGACTTCACCACGGTCACCAAGGTGCCGCGCACGCCGGAGTTCATGCGCGGCGTGATCAACCTGCGGGGCAGCGTGGTGCCGGTGGTGGACCTGCGGCTGAAGTTCGGCATGACGAGGACCGAGAAGACGGTGAACACCTGCATCATCATCGTCGAGGTGGCGGTGGACGACGAGACCACGATCCTCGGCGCGCTTGCCGATTCGGTGCAGGAGGTGATGGACCTGGAGCCGGACCATATCGAGCCGGCGCCGAAGATCGGGACGCGGCTTGAACACGGAGTTCATCAAGGGCATGGGCAAGCGGGACAGCAACTTCATCATCATCCTCGACATCGACAAGGTGTTCTCGACGAACGAGCTTGCGCTGGTGCAGGCGACGCAGGCTGAAGCGGAAAAGATTCAATAAGCGAAGAAGAGACATGGATAATGACCGGGAGAGCGCGGGCGTCGGCCCGCTTTCTCCCGGTTTCGAATCGAAGGAGGCTTTTCACAATCTGACGGGATAAACATCACGGGGGATTTCAGCTAGATATCCGGGGGGGGGGAGCATGGGCTGGAAGAACGTACGGGTCGGACGGAAGGTACTGATCGGCATTGGAGGCGTTCTCCTGTTGTTCGTGGCAACAACGGTCTGGACGCTCATGGGCATCACGGGGATCGTCCGCGAAGGCATGGAAGTGGCCGGCGGCAACCAGCTGCGGGGAGAGCTCCTGCAGCGGGAGGTCGACCACCTGAACTGGGCGCAGGCTGTGAGCAGGTTCGTGTTCGACGACCGCATTAAAGAGCTGAACGTCCAGCTCGACCATCGACAGTGCGGTTTCGGCAAATGGTATTACGGTGAGGGCAGGAAAAAAGCGGAGGCCCTCCTTCCCGGGCTGCAGGAAATCCTCGCGGCGATCGAGGAGCCGCACCGCAGGCTGCATGAGTCGGCCGCGGAGCTCATGTCCCTGCGCGAGCGGAACCTCGACAGCGAAGCGCGGGCGCTCTACGGTTCGGTCACACTCGCCAGCCTGGAAAAAGTCCAGGGCCGTCTCAAGGAAGCCACGGAGCTGTCACGGAAAAAGATCCTCTCGGAAGAACTAATGCTGAACCATGCCATGCGGACGCGGGCGATAGTTGCCGCGGCAAGCCTCGGCGCCCTTGCGCTGGGAGTGTTCTTCAGCATCGTCATTCCCCGGTCGATTGTCGGCCCGCTCCGCCGGGGCGTGGACTTCAGCCGGTCCGTGGCCGGCGGAGATCTGCAGGCCCACCTGGCCGTTGATCAGAAGGACGAGGTCGGCGAGCTTGCCGAGGCGCTCAACTCCATGGTGACCAGGCTCCGCGGGGTGGTCGCAGCGGCGCGCGACGCTTCGGACCGCGTGGCGTACAGCAGCAACCAGCTTTCCTCCGGAGCGGGGCAGCTCTCCCAGAATACGTCGGAGCAAGCTGCGGCTGCCGAGGAAGCATCGTCATCGGTCGAGGAAATGCACGCCACGATCAGGCAGAACGCGGACAACGCGCTGCAGACCGAGAAGATCGCGCAAAAATCGGCGGACGACGCCCTGGTGAGCGGCGAGGAAGTGTTCAAGACCGTCGTTGCCATGAAGGAGATCGCATCGAAGATCTCCGTCATCGAGGAGATCGCGCGCCAGACGAACCTGCTGGCCCTGAACGCGGCAATCGAAGCGGCGCGGGCAGGCGAGCACGGCAAGGGCTTCGCGGTGGTGGCTTCGGAAGTCCGCAAGCTCGCCGAGCGGAGCCAGGCTGCAGCGGCGGAGATCAACACGCTGTCGATGACGAGCGTGATGACCGCCGAGCAGGCCGGGGCCATGTTGACGAAGCTTGTGCCCGATATTCAGAAGACGGCGGAACTCGTCCAGGAGATCAGCGCAGCGTCGAAGGAGCAGACCACGGGAGCGGTCCAGATCAACTCGGCGATCCAGCAGCTGAACACCATGATCCAGCAGAACGCAGGCGGCGCCGAGGAAATGTCGTCCACATCGGAAGATCTCGCGTCCCAGGCGGAACAGCTCCAGAGCAGTATTGCGTTCTTCAAGGTAGGAGGGGAGAACAGACTGGGGACCACACGGTCTCAGCAAGTTCTCTCCTGATGGAAGCTCAGGTTGCCGGCCGTCACGGCAACAGCGCAGCAGCGGCCGTCGCAGCATATGCCGCTTTCAGCCGTCATCGAGAGGAGAACACCATGAGCTGCAGACATCTGACGGGGAATTACATGCTTTCCTGCACCGCCCGCCGGGAAGTGTACGTCCCGAGCGGGTTCGAGTTCGACGAATACTGCAAGAGCAGCCGCTACAAGCTTTGTCCCCTCTATGACCAGGACCGTCCGCAGGAGACCGGGCGCCGCATAAGCCCGCCTGCCGCGGTCTGCTCCGCCCCCAACGCCGGCGCAACGACCGAAGACCGATTCACCAGGGAGACACGCACACGGTATGGCCGATTCCCGTACTAACCAGGAGTCTGGAATAAAAAAAATGACGGCCGCGGATTTCGAGCGCCTGAGCCGTTTCATTTACTCGCACTGCGGCATCAAGATGCCGCCGGTCAAGAAGACCATGCTCGAAGCGAGGCTCCAGAAACGGCTGCGGACGCTGAAGGTGGACACCTTCCGGCAGTACTGCGACCTGCTGTTCAACTCGCCCGACGGCGATCGCGAGCTGGTGCACATGATCGACTCGGTGACGACGAACAAGACCGATTTCTTCCGCGAGCCGGTGCACTTTACCGTTCTTTCGGAAGCCATTCTCCCGGAGTTTTTCGAGGCCGGCCGCCCCGGGGCCAGGCGGCCCTTCGCGGTCTGGAGCTCGGCCTGTTCGTCGGGCGAAGAGCCCTATACGCTCGCCATCGTGCTGAGCGAGTTTGAGCGCGTGAACCCGGGATTCGCTTTTTCCATCACGGCCACGGACATTTCCACGCGGGTCCTTGACAAGGCCAGGGCGGGGATCTACGACGAGCACCAGATTTCCATGATCCCCCTGGCGCTGAAGCAGAAATATTTCCTGCGCAGCAAGAACCGGGCATCGGGGCAGGTGCGCATCGTACCTTCGCTGCGGTCGCTCATAGCGTTTCAGCGGCTCAACCTGATGGAAGAGCAGTACGGCATCCGCGAGGGGTCCCTGGACGCGATATTTTGCAGGAACGTCATCATCTATTTTGACCGGGAAACGCAGGGCGCACTGCTGCGGCGCCTCTGCAGGTACATCAGGAAGGACGGCTACCTGTTTCTGGGCCATTCGGAAACAGTGCACGGATTCGATCTTCCCCTGGCGCGCCTGGAATCCACCATCTACAGGAAGGTTTTGTGAATCCGACATTGACCGATCTGCCTCTTGTGTATCTGAATCCGGGAGAGCTCTACTTTTCCGAAGAGCCGGCCGTCGTGGTGACGGTCCTCGGCTCCTGCCTGTCCGTCACGATGTTCAGCAAAAGGCGGGGTATCGGCGGGATCTGCCACGGTTTGCTGCCGGAGTGCAAGACCGAGAAGAACAAGAGGGAGTGTCACGGCGAGTGCCTGGAGGGCTACAAGTACGTGGACTGCTCCATCAAGAGGATGGTCCAGCTCTTCGACAAGCAGAAGGTCAAGCGCAGCGAGATCGAGGTAAAGTGCTTCGGCGGCGCGGACATGTTCGCAAGGCCTATCGAGCGGCAGGGGATCGTTTCCGTTGGAAGGCAGAACATCAACATTGCGGAGCAGGTCCTCAAGAGCGAGGGGCTGAAAATGCACGTCGTCGATGTCGGCGGATTTCAGGGGCGCAAGATCTTCTTCTACACCCAGACAGGAGAGGTGCTCCTGAAACGATTGCATCGTTCACGGGACAAGCCGGCAAAGTGATCCGGTCGCAGCCGGGCTTCTTGCCGGAGGCCGACTTTATTTCGCGGTGAGACGCCGGGAACGCAGAGAGGGACAAAGCAGGAAGACCGAGCCGCGGTTTTTGCGAGCTTTCCGGTTCGCACACGGCGGTTTTCCGGAAATAACCCGAGGTGGTATTCATGTCCAACAAGATCAAGGTGCTCATCGTCGACGATTCGGCAGTGGTGCGCCAGACGCTGGAGGAGGTGCTTTCCTCGGATCATGAGATAGAGGTCATGGCAACGGCGTCCGACCCCTACATTGCGGCTGAAAAGATCCGCCACGACGTCCCCGATGTCATTACGCTGGACGTGGAAATGCCGCGCATGGACGGCATCACCTTCCTCCAGAAGATCATGACGCAGCACCCCATGCCCGTGGTCATCTGCTCGAGCCTGACCGAGGAGGGCTCGGAAACGGCGCTTAAGGCGCTGGAGTACGGCGCCGTCGAGATCATCCTGAAGCCGCGCGTCGGGACCAAGCAGTTCCTCGAGGAGTCCAAGGTCCGGATCTGCGACGCGGTCAAGAGCCGCGGCCCAGGCCAAGGTGAGCAAGATCTCCATGAAGGAGCGCGTCATACCGCCGAAGCTCACCGCGGACGTGATCCTCGCCAAAGGGAAGCAGCAGTCCGAGGCCATGCTGCAGCACCACCGACAAGGTCGTGGTGGTCGGCGCGTCCACGGGCGGGACCGAGGCGCTGAGCGATTTTCTCCAGGCCATGCCGCTCGACTCGCCGGGCATCGTCATCGTGCAGCACATGCCCGAGCACTTCACCAAGGCCTTTGCCACGCGGCTCGACACCATCTGCAGAATCTCGGTCAAGGAAGCGGAGAACAACGACACGGTCATCCGGGGCCGGGCGCTCATCGCCGCCGGGCAACCACCACCTCCTGCTGAAGCGGAGCGGCGCGCGCTATTACGTGGAGATCAAGGACGGGCCGCTGGTGTCGCGCCACCGGCCCTCCGTGGACGTCCTGTTCCGGTCCGCGGCCCGCTATGCCGGCAAGAACGCCGTCGGCGTGATCATGACCGGCATGGGCGACGACGGCGCGAAGGGCATGCTGGAGATGAAGGAGGCCGGCGCGTTCAACATCGCCCAGGACGAGGACTCCTGCGTCGTCTTCGGCATGCCGAAGAAGGCGATCGAGCTGGGCGCGGTGGACCGCATACTGCCGCTCGCCGCGATTCCCTCGGCAGTCGTCCGGGAGGCCGGCAGCTAGCGCTGCGCGAGAAGTAAGGCAGGACAATCTTTATCGCAAAGGCGCTAAGGACGCGAGGAAAGCGGAGCCCGGAGTCCGGATTTGACCGCAGAACAGGCTGAATACGCAGAAATAAGAACGAAGCAGAATGGTTTCTTTCTCTCCTTCTGCGTTGTTCTGCGAGTTCTGCGGTTGCCCATACTGAAGAAGTGGCGCTGCTGTACGAGAAGTAAGGCAGAACAATCTTTATCGCAAAGGCGCTAAGGACGCGAGGAAAGCGGAGCCCGGAGTCCGGATTTGACCGCAGAACAGGCTGAATACGCAGAAATAAGAACGAAGCAGAATGGTTTCTTTCTCTCCTTCTGCGTTGTTCTGCGAGTTCTGCGGTTACCCATACTGAAGAAGTGGCGCTGCTGTACGAGAAGTAAGGCAGAACAATCTTTACCGCAACGGCGCTAGGGACGCGAGGAAAGCCCTTTACTCACAAGGGTTCAGTGCCGAAGCCGCAGCACGTCCTGTTAAACCGCAGTTTCGCAGGGGAAGTCTCTTCATTCCGGATTCTGCGGGCAGTGCATCGTTTTTCATCCCTTTACATCCTGAACGAAATTCAGCCTTTTCCCGTCCAGCCGCCACGACACACCGTTGTTTCGCCAGTGAGGCGGTGGGTAGGAGACAGTCTCATGCCATTTGTACGCGGTTTTGCCCGGGAAGGTTCATGCAAGGCTGGACAGACATCGGCGAGAAGCGCGCGATCCGATGCCTGGGGGGTAAGGACGAAAATAGCAGTGATAAAGCCCGGCGCCGGTTACGATCCCCGCACAAAGGAGCCGGACTTGCCGCCCGATTTTCTCATCAAGCGGATGTCGCCGACGGTCATGGTGCGGTCCGTTGCCTTGCACATGTCGTAGACCGTAAGCCCCGCCACTGCCACCGCGGTCATGGCCTCCATCTCCACGCCGGTCCTGGCGAAGATCCTGACCGTGGCGCGGATCAGCACGCATTTCTTTTCCGGGTCCGGCTCGAAGTCGATGTTTATCGACGAAATGTTGAGCGGATGGCAGAGCGGGATCAGGTCGGGCGTCCGCTTCGCAGCCATGATGCCGGCAAGGCGCGCCACGGCAAAGACATCGCCCTTCAGGACTTTTTTGTCTAGGATCAGCGAAAGCGTTTCGGGCTGCAGGTAGATCCGTCCCTCGGCCACGGCTTCGCGGTCCGTTTCCTGCTTGGCAGTCACGTCGACCATGCGCGCGGCGCCCTGTTCGTCGAAGTGGGTAATCTTGTTTGCAGGCATGGGATCCTCAACCTCCGATTTTCGACATGGTGCGGCAGAATTGGACCGGCTCACCCTCGTTGAGGTGATGACGTTCGGGTTTGATCTCCAGGGACAGGTTCAGGAGGCGTGTGAGCTCCCGGTCGTCGCAGCCCGACCGCAGGGGGGATTTGATGTCGATCTCCGTGTCCGACAGGAGGCACGGCCTGATCTTTCCGTCCGCCGTGAGCCTCAAGCGCCTGCAGGACCCGCAGAAATGGCGGGTAAGAGGGCTGATGAACCCGATGATCCCCTGTGCGCCCGGGAGCTGGAAATTCATGGAGGGGCCGCCGGAGTTGCCGCCTTCAAAAGGGACGAGCGGGCCGAAGGCCCGTTCGACAGCGGCCCGGACCTCCGCCGAGGGCACGGATTCGCTCCGCTTCCAGGCGCCCGGAGCGCCGATGGGCATGTACTCGATGAACCGCACATGCAGCCTTCGATCAAAGGTCAACCGGGCGAAATCGGCGACCTCATCGTCGTTCAGACCCCGGACGGGAACCATGTTGAGCTTGATGGGGAAGAAGCCCAGCTCTTCCGCGCGTGCGATCCCTTTCCAGACCGACGACCAGCCGTCGTGGCCGGTGATGCGGCGGAACCGGTCCGGCTTCAAGGAGTCGAGGCTGATGTTAAGCCGCGGCTTTCCAGCGCGGACGAGGGCCTCGGCCATGTGCGCAAGCAGAATGCCGTTCGTGGTGAGGCTGACGTCCACGATCCCTTCCTGGCCGCGGAGCGCCGCGATAAAGTCGGCGATCCCCCGCCGGACCAGGGGCTCGCCGCCGGTGACGCGGACCCGTGAAATCCCGAGCGGCGCGGCAACGGAGACAAGCCGCAGGATCTCCTCGTAACTCAGGATGTCGCTGTGGCTCAGGACCTTCATGTTCGCACGGGGCCGGCAGTAGACGCAGGCGAGATTGCACCGGTCGGTCACGGAGATCCGCAGATAATCGATGCAGCGCTTGTGGGGATCGATGAGCGCCATGAAGAAAATGTACCATAGTGGCCGGTCTTCTTCAAGGGCAAAAGGGGGAATTATGACCTTGACCGTGTGAAAAATTATCAGTATAATCCTTATAATTCGCACCGGCGCGGGCCGCAGGTTATGCGCACCGCACCGGACGCTGCTTCACGATCGGGGAAAACCACATGCCAACCACGGGGAAGAGGCACATCGTAGGCAGGGGCAAAGGGTATCTGAATGAGGTCGGGCTGCAGTTCCGCTTCATCCTGTTCCTGCTCATCGTCCTCGTATTCTTTTCCCTGCTGCTGCTGGTGTTCCAAAAACTCAGTGTTTTTCTGCCGCTTTTCGTTTTTCTGCCTATCGCGCTCACGACCCTTCTCCTCTTCGTCGGCATTGCCGGCACGATCTATTCCCATGCCTTTGTCGGTCCCATGATCCGCATTCGCCGCGCCCTCGAACAGCTGGCCGAGGGAGAGACGAATCTGAACCTTCGGCTGCGCGAGTCCGACGATCCGCTGCTTAAGGAACTGGCGAATTCGATTACGACGCTCGCTGATCAGGTCCGGGACGGCCATGTGCTGATCCGGGAGGCACGGGACGACCTCTCCGGCGACATCAAGGCTATTCAGGAAGCAATGGCGCGCGGCGCAGGCCTGGAGGAACTGGCGAAGCACATTGCCGCCCTGCGCAAGAAACAGGACCAGCTGGACAAGGCCATCATTAAAACCTGCGGGAATATATAGGAGCGGTCATGGCGGAGAGCGGTTTTAAAGGAAAAAGCATGAAGTCGGTGGCCTTCGACGTCGCCGAAGGCTACATCACGGTGAACCCCCTGTTCCTGAAGAGGTTCGACAAGGAAATGATCAAGGACCTTTTCGACAATCTGAATAAGGCGCTTACCGCGACGCGCAATGCAAAGATCGAGCTCTCCGACATCGCGGCCGTGCGCACGAGAAATATGAAGCTGCAGCGCCTGCACAATGCCGCGATCATCATCAGGAACACGGCACGCGAGAAGCGCATTCCCCTGTAACGCCCGCCATCGCGGGAACGGAGTCAAAACAAAGGCGAGGAGCATGAAGCTCCCCGCTTTTTTTATTTCATCCTGATCCGGCCAGGCACGAATCGTAAAGATCGAACCGCGAAGGCGCAAAGGCCGCCAGGGAGGAAAAGATTTCCTTACAGAATAATGAATGCAGTATTCCGGTTTCCTCGCGTCCCTCGCGACTTTGCGGTAAATGTGTTTTGAGACGAATTTGATTCTTGATTAAACCCGCCGCCGATCAAAGCTGCAATGAACTCACCCGACCGCGACCGAGTACCTCTTCTTGAAGTCCTCGGGCGACATTTTCGCCGCTGATGCGAGTTTTTTGAGCGACTCGCCTTCCATGTCTTCCTTCTCCAGACGGATCATGTATCGCCGCGCCATATGGTAGTCATCGGCATTTATGTCGATGGTCCGGATCCTCGTTTTGCCTGTCTTGGGATCGAGCAGGTCGGCGAACTTGATCGGGTGGCAGACGCCGTCCTTGAGCATGATCATGGCGCCGGACCCTCCGCCGACGAGGAACTTGACGGCGCTGTAGCCCAGATAGCGCGTGTATTCGCGGTCGTAGGAGATGGGCGGATGGCAGCGGAGCTCATAGCCGATGTCCTTGGCGATGATCGTGGTTTTGACACCGATGGACTCGAGACCGGCGGCGACCCGCTGCTTCAGCATGTCGCCGATCGGGATCTCGGCAAGGCGGATATTTCCGTGGTCGTCGCGGGGGACGTCCTTCAAAAAGGTCAGCTCCTCGGGATCGAACCGGGTGGCCACGCCCTCGGCGATGACCGCCACGCCATAGCCTCTGCCGTAGGAGAGGCGCTTGATGATCGCGCCTTCCAGAATGGACAGGACCTTGTTCAGCGAGATCTTGTTCCCGAGCTCTTCGGGGATCAGCGTGAGCGTTGCGCCGGCGCCCATGCCTATGCCGAGGGCAAGATGGCCGGCCGAGCGGCCCATGGCGATCACGAAGTACCACCGGGCGGCGGTGCGCGCATCCTCCATCAGGTTTTCCACGAGCTGGGAGCCGAGAGAGACCGCCGTCTCGAAGCCGAAGGTGGGCACGCCGTGCGGCAGCGGAAGATCGTTATCGATCGTCTTAGGCACGTGGCAGACGGCGATCGCGCCGTGCGCTTCCTGCTCCACGCGCGTCGAGGTGTAGGCCGTGTCGTCGCCGCCGATCGTTACGAGATATTTGACGCCGAGCCCGGTCAGGGCCTTGATCACATTCGCCATCTTCTCAGGGCTCTTGGTGGGGTTCTCGCGCGACGTTCCGATGATGGACCCTCCCCGCATATGGATCCGGGAGATCTCGCCGTTGCCGAGATTCGTTGTATGGCTCGTATCGCCCTTCGACAGCCACTTGAAGCCGTCGTGCACGCCGATGACGTCGACGCCGTGCTTTAATGCCTCAAAAGTCACCGCGCTGATAACGCCGTTGATGCCCGGCGCCGGCCCGCCGCCGACCACTACTGCAAGTTTACCCGCCATAACCGCCTCCTGAAATGATTGCCGTACTGATTCTTTTCGCGGTGTTTCGATACCGCGTACCGCGCAACTGTAACAAATCGTATCACGCTTGTCAACAGCGAAAGGCAGTTTTAAAGGGCATTTTTCAGCATTGCGGATTTCGGATGGCGAAATGCGAAATAACGGGAAGAGGTGCGGACCGCCCGGGCCGGCAGACAGGTGCTCATGCCGCGTTGTTCCTCCGGCGTAAGCAGGGGCGCCCGGCAGGAACAGCGGTGCTCATTAAAAGGGCGCAAAAAAATTGTACTGCTTGATAAACTCCCGGAACGTTCCGGCCGGCGTTGTGAGCTCGCCGGGAGCGCTGACGAGGTAGAATTTCCGAGCGATTTTTTTGCCCGGCACTTTCAGGACCTTCACCGTGCCTTCTTTGACTGCCGTAAACACCGACCACTTCGAAGCGAATGCGATGCCCATCCCGGCCTGGACCATCTGAACGATCATTTCAGGGCTGCCGAGAGTCATGCGGACCTTGATGGTTCTCACGTCGATCCCCGATTCCCGAAAATAATCATCCAGCAGCTCCCGTGTTCCTGAACCGCGGTCGGGAAGAATGAACGGCTCGGCAGTCAGCTCCCGAAAAGGAATGTCCTTTTTTTTCGTCAGAGGATTGTTCTCAGAGGCGATGATGACAATTTCGTCCTCGGCTATGGCATCAGCGGAAAAAGTCTTATCAATGATGGTTCCCTCGACAATCCCCATATCGATTCTACCCTCGCGGAGATCCAAAAAAACTCGCGAGGTCTTGCTTACCGACAGGTGAATGCTGATGCCGGGATGCGCTTTGGAAAACTCATAGACGACCCGGGGCAGAAGATGCACGGCCGGTGTTCTGCTTGCGCCCAGGCGAAGGGCGCCTTTTGCCGCGCGCGTTGCCGCACTGATGTCCTGTTCCAACCGCAGGTAGTCTTCAAGGATTTTTTTCGCGTGCTCATAGAAGAGCCTGCCTTCGGGCGTGGGCGCGACCGTCTTGCCCTTTCTATGGAGGAGCGTGACGCCCAGCTCGTCCTCGAGGCTCTTCACCAGGCGGCTCATGGCGGACTGGGTCATGTGCCGCGCCTGCGCGGCCCGGGAAAAACTTTTGGTCTCGACAACGAGACAGTACGATTTCAGACGGTGGTCTTCCATGGCATTTGTTCTTCAGCGCTCATTGTAATGGCGTGTCCCCGCTTTGTCAATGAATTCCATCGCCTGGCCATGCAGGAAATGGATTCCCCTCATGACAAGGAGGAATTTGCTTTTATCCTCCCGCTTCATTTATGATTCATTGCTGTTCATCCGCAGAATAAACCTCCGCAGCGGGAAAAGGGACTGCGTTTGAAGCCTCGGTCAAAACTCCTCGCGGATGCATAGTGCTCACCGCCAGACATTTGTTGACTTGGAGGTTTTGCACGACTATAATCGAAAGCGGTTTAAAGAAGGGTCTCCAACAGCTGTTCCTCTGGGAGGGATGCAAATGGACATTCTGCATGTGACCTTTGGCATTTCCGGGGTGACCACCAGCGTCCTTCTTCCGCCGTTGATCTCGTTAGTCATTTCATTCTTCACCTCCATGGGCGGCATTTCCGGAGCATTCCTTCTTCTCCCGTTCCAAATGAGCGTTCTCAATTACACAGCCCCGTCAGTCAGCGGGACGAACCATGTCTTCAACATCGTCGCCATCCCGAGCGGCGTCTACCGGTATATCAAAGAAGGCCGCATGGCATGGCCGCTTACCTGGGTGGTCATAGCCGGGACCCTGCCGGGTGTGTTTATCGGGTATTATCTCCGCGTCCTGTACCTGCCTGATCCCAAGACGTTCAAGCTCTTTGTCGGCTGCGTGCTGCTGTACATCGGCATCCGGCTGTTCAAGGAGCTGCTGTTCCCGAACAAAGCGCAGTCTGCGGCCGCTAAATCTCTGGAGGAAAAGTTCAAGGCACGGACAACGGAAATAAAAAAAGAACAAAACTCAAAGGTGGCCGCAGGGATTCCTGCTGACGCAGTTGTGAAGACCATCAGCGTTTCGATGAAAAGAGTGGAATACGAGTTCTGGGGCGAGCGGTTCAGCTTCAACACCATCGGCATGTTCAGCCTGGCGTTCATCGTCGGCATCATCGGCGGGGCCTACGGCATCGGCGGAGGCGCGATCATCGCACCGTTCTGCGTGGCTTTCTTTCATTTGCCTGTCTATACAATCGCCGGAGCGACGCTCATGGGAACGTTCATCACGTCGATCGCCGGTGCGCTGTTCTTCAGCGTTCTGCCCGCTACGAACGGCATATCGCCTATGCCTGACTGGCCTCTGGGATTCCTTTTCGGCATAGGCGGCTTTATCGGCATGTACCTGGGCGCAAAGACGCAGAAATATGTGCCGCAGAAGTTCATTAAGGTCTTTGTGGGTTCTGCGATCATGTTTCTTGCGATAAAGTATATTGCGCAGTACTTTTAGTCCTGCTTTGCCGAAGAATCCGGCTCAGCGGGCGCGTTCGCTTTTCACCAGGGGCAACCAACCGAGGCAGCGAGGGATGAGGCTGCTGCCTTGGGGGAGGCATGCCCCCCGCAAATTCTCTCCAACCAACTGCACGTCCTTGCTGCATGCAAAAAATACATAAAGGCCATGACTTTTTTGCATTTTACTTTATCCGGTGCTGCTCCTACAATAAGGTAGTCCTTCCATTGAGGTTAACACCATGAAGAAAAAAGCCGTCAAGCTCGTCATCGCCTCTACCACCAGCACCCAGAACTCCGGTCTCTTCGACATCCTTATTCCCGCTTACGAAAAATCGACGAAGTACGACGTGTCCGTCGAAGTGATCGCCGTAGGAACGGGCAAGGCCCTGCGCATTGCAAAAAAAGGCGAGGCCGATCTGCTTTTTGTGCATGATCCTTTCCGGGAGGAAAAGTTCGTTGCCGAAGGCTACGGCGTGAACCGCCGTGCGGTCATGCATAATGCCTTCGTCATTGCCGGCCCTGCAAAGGACCCGGCGCGGGTAAAAACCGTGAAAACGGCGGCAGAAGCTCTTGAACTCGTCGCGGAAACGGGCTCTCCCTTCGTTTCCCGGGGAGACGACTCGGGCACGAACATCAGGGAGCTGGACCTGTGGGATGATGCGGGCATCAGTCCGAAAGGCAAGGGATGGTACTTTGAGACCGGCGGGAAAATGGGCGATACCCTTCTTATTGCGGACCAGAAGAAAGCCTACACATTGACGGACATCGGAACGTTCCTGAACTACGAGAAGCAGCTCGATCTGAAGATCCTTCTTCAGGGCGACCCGGCGCTGAAGAATCTTTACAGTGTGATCGCCGTCAACCCCGACCGTTTTCCAAACGTTCGGTACCGTGAAGCAATGGATTTCATCGCTTTTGCGACCTCGCCCGAGGGGCAGGGCATCATAGCGAAATACTCGAAACAGGGCACTCGTCTTTTCAATCCCGATGCAGTTCAGTTCGCCGCGTCCGCGGAGCGGCGAAAAAATTAAACAGGAGGTGTCTTAATGCAGAGCCGTTTGCTGTCGTCGCTTGCCGTGCTTCTGATTCTCTTGTCGGGTCCCCTGGCCCTGGCCGCAGAAACAACATCAGCCCAGAAAGATCATGCTGGCCAGCACCATCGGCCCGATAGATGCAGGCATTGTCGGCGCGCTGGAGGAGGCCTTTACGAAAAAGACCGGCATCGCGGTCGAGCACACGGGCGCAGGCACTGGCCAGGCCTTGAAGATGTCCGAGACGGGAAAGTACGACCTCGTGCTTGTTCATGCAAAGGCGCTTGAGGAAAAGTTCGTTGCCGACGGATTCGGCACGAAACGGTACGATCTGATGTACAACGATTTCGTGATCCTTGGGCCGCCGTCCGACCCGGCAAAGATCAAGGGCATGAAAGATGCGGCTGCGGCGCTTCGCAAGATCGCCGACGCAAAGGCCCTTTTCGTCACGCGCGGAGACAAATCGGGCACCCACGTAAAGGAGCTGGATGTCTGGAAAAAGGCCGGCGTCGAACCCCAGGGCGCCTGGTACGCTGTTTTTGAACAGGGGTCGAAAGGGAACGCGCCCACCCTCGCGTATGCAAACGAAAAACAGGCCTATCTCATCATGGACCGCGCCACCTATATTACCATGAAGCCGAAGATCACTTTGCAGGTCCTGGTTGATGGGGATGGCGTTCTGCTCAACTACATAACCCTGATCCCGGTCAACCCGGCGAAATTCCCGCAGGTCCGCCATGCCGAGGCCATGCAGTTCGTCGAGTGGCTGCAGGGCAAAGAAGCGCAGACCATCATCCGCGAATTTGGAAAGGACAAGTACGGGGAGCCGCTGTTCTTCCCCAATTCGTCGGAAGGGAAAACACTGTAGAACGACAAAAACATCTCACCGCAGAGGACGCAGAGAGCGCAGAGAAGACACAAAATAAAAGCACGAAATGATTTCTTTGGAGGAGATACGATGAGAAAAGTAGCGACTGCTGCACTGACACTGATTCTTATCAGCACCATGGCCTTTGCCGAGACACGCATCAAGATGGCGTCCACCACGAGCACGCAGAACTCCGGGTTGTTCGATTATCTGCTCCCGCTCTTCGAGAAAAAGACGGGCATCAAGATCGACGTCGTTGCTGTGGGCACGGGCGCATCGATCGAGATCGGCAAGCGCGGCGACGCGGACGTGGTCTTCGTCCATGCCAAGGAGCAGGAGCTGAAGGCGGTCGAAGAAGGCTATTTCGTAAACCGTCACGACGTCATGTACAACGACTTCGTAATCATCGGCCCGACGAACGATCCGGCGAAGATCAAAGGAATGACTTCGGCTGCCGATGCCTTCAAGAAGATTTCCGAATCAGGCTCGTCCTTCGTGTCCCGCGGGGACAAGTCGGGCACCAATACCAAGGAGCTTTCGCTCTGGAAAAAGGCAGGGATTGAACCGGCAGGCCGGAAATGGTATCTTGAAGTCGGCCAGGGCATGGAAAAGACCCAGCGCGTCGCAGACGAGAAACGGGCCTACACCCTGTCGGACCGCGGCACCTGGCTCGCCACAAAGGACAAGGACAAGCTGGATATGGTCATCGTGCTGGAAGGCGATCCCGCGCTTTTCAACCAGTACGGGGTCATGGCCGTGAACCCGGATAAAGCCAAGAACGTGAAATATAAAGAAGCCATGGAATTCGTGAACTGGATCATTTCGAAAGAGGGCCAGGACGCGGTAGCCGCGTACAAGGACAAGAACGGAAATCCGCTCTTTATCCCGAACGCAAAATAAAAAGGATGCAGCAGAAGCACGGACCGTCGCGGCATAAGCGAGTCGATACCCCCAGTATACCTCCCCGCGCCGGTCCGTCTTTTATCTATGGATTCAATATCCCAGGGTTTCTTCCAGGCTTTTACTCTGATCTTTCATCTCAACGCCGAGTTGTTCGGCATTATCCTCCTGTCTTTGAAAGTGTCCGGCCTCGCGTTGGCGCTGGCGACCGTTTTGGGGCTTCCTCTGGGAGCGCTGCTCGGCCTTAAGCAATTTCCCGGCCGGGACTTCGCCATAAGCGTCACGAACACGTTCATGGGGCTCCCTCCCGTCGTCGTCGGCTTGTTCGTCTATCTCTTTCTGTCGCGCAGGGGACCGCTGGGATTCCTGGGACTGCTGTATTCGCCTTCGGCAATGATCATTGCCCAAACCATCCTCGCCCTGCCGATCGTCGCCTCGCTCTGCCACTCCGCCGTCATGGGGGTGGACCCCGTCATCCGCCAGGCCGCCCGGACGCTGGGAGCAACGCCCGGGCAGGTGACCATAACGGTCCTCAGGGAGGCGCGCTACGGCATCCTGTCCGCGATCATCGCGGCCTTCGGCAGGGTCATGGCCGAGGTGGGCTCCATCCTGATCGTGGGCGGAAACATCGCGGGCTACACGCGTGTCATGACCACGACCATCGCACTCGAGACCGACAAGGGCAATTTCGAGCTCGCCCTGGCCCTGGGCATCATCCTCCTGGCAATCTCGTTCTTCGTCAATGCCCTGCTTCACGGAGTTCAGAATAAAGGTTCGGTGCACAGCGCATGAAGCTTACCGCATCCCGCATAAAAAAGAACTACGGCGGGAGGACCATCCTCCAGGACTGCACCGTCTCGTTCGATGACCAGGGGACGTCCGTGCTCATGGGATCGAACGGCTGCGGCAAGTCGACCTTTCTCAGGATCTGCGCGCTGCTCGAAAAGCCCGACGCCGGCGAGCTGGTCTTTGCCGACAACGGCGCGGCCCTGGAACAGGACCTGACGCTCATGCGGCGGATCACGCTCGTCTTGCCCCGTACGGGAGTCTTCAATACGACGGCGTTCCAGAACGTCGCCTACGGGCTCGGAATCCGTGGCGTTCAGAAAAGAGAGCTCGAACAGCGGGTCGCCGAAGCTCTGGCCTTCGTCGGCCTGGAGCACAGGAAGAACCAGTCCGCCCGGACCCTTTCGAGCGGCGAGGCGCAGCGGCTCGGCATCGCCCGGGCGCTCGTCATCCGCCCCGAGATCCTCTTTCTCGATGAACCCACGGCATCGGTGGACGAGGAGAACACCGGGATCATCGAATCGATCATTCTCGCCATGAAGAAGGAAGGCCGCACAACGGTCGTCATGACCACCCATGACCGCGACCAGGCAATGCGGCTCGCCGACCGGCTTCTGCTCATGAAACAGGGCATGATCGTCGAGGAACCCCGGCCGCCTGCATCAGGTTGACACTCCCCCGGGAACGCGCTATGCTTTCCCTAGTACTTAATGCAGAGCGCGGCAGGTCACGCAGACCATTCACTTCTATTCACGAGGGAGACGAGCATGAACAAGTATTCGATCGACGAAGTCCTGGAGATGGCGGTTCAGACCGAAACACTGGGGTACAAGTTTTATACGGGCATGGCCGATAAATTCAAGAAGGACAACGGGCTGGTGAAGCTATTCACCACGCTGGCCACCAAGGAAAAATCGCACGAGAAGACCTTTATGGGGTTGAAGGACCTGGTCGCGAAGAAGGGGACGGAGCCGGTGCAGTGGGAAGAAGTGAGCAACTACATGAGGGCCTTTGTCGAATCGGAGTTCTTCCTCGGCAGGGCCAAGGCCCTTCCGTCCATGGACCATGTGAGGACCGTGAACGATGCCGTCAAATTTGCGCTCGGGTTCGAGAAGGAGACGCTGCTTTACTTCATGGAGCTCCGGTCCATCGTGAGGGAGAAGGAGATCGTCGACGAGGTCATCAACGAGGAGAAAAGCCACATCATGTGGCTCGATGCTTTCAGGCGCGGCATGGGGAATTGACGTTATCCCGTTTTTCCGGTTCTTAAGACGATCGAGAGCCCGCACATTGATTTTACTAATCGATACTACGGAATCAGTCCCGGGAATACCCGGGACTTTTTTTGTCCCTGGGCGAGGGTAATCCTTCTTATCAGGAGGCGCACTCGGTCCCGTAATCAAGCTGTGCTCATTCCCCGTTCCATGACACTTCTTCTGATGCCGGTCTCATTCCCTGTCAAGCACATTGCTCTTTTCGTCCCTTCGGTCAAAATGCGGAAAATCGAATTTCTTGACAAAAACAACCGCGGCTGTATAATCCATAAAATTTATCGTGGAACGTATGCGACTCTCATGCGGCTGACAACATCGGCGCATGGATCGTTCCTGGGTTGAGGAGTGCTTTCCTGAGCTTTACAAGCGGACTGCCGGTGAGCAAAAAAGAGGGCCCCTGCCAGGGGGTCGTGAAGGAGAAGTCATGACAGATCTGACGCACGATGGTGCCCCGGGACCGGCAAACAGGAACAACAGCTTTGTGCTGGTGGTGGACAGCGACGCGCAGAACCTCGTCTTTTTGTCCATGGTCCTCCAGCGGATCACGTACCCTGTCTGCACCGCGTCAGGTGCCGGGCCCGCCCTGGAGATGGCGGAAGCTGCCGCACCGGCCCTCATTATCACGGAACTGAACCTCAGGGGCATGAGCGGCATGGAGCTGATGCTGCGCATCAGAAAGGAGCCCCGCACTCATGCCGTTCCGATCGTCGTGATGACCGCGGATCTCACACCCGAGACCGAGAAACAGTGCCGTGAGGCCGGAGCCGCGGCCTGCCTTGTTAAACCGGTCCAGTCCAATGATCTTTACCGGGCCATTTCGCCCATTATGGAGCCGCGTTCGCGCCGCGCCGACGTCCGTATCCCGACACGCCTGCCCGTTGTCGTCAACGACAGACCGCTCGACTGCGTGGAGGACGAGTGCGCCACGAATCTTTCGACAAAAGGCATCCACATACGGACCATGAAATCCTATCCCGTGAATTCACAGGTCCTTCTCCAGATGACCCTTCACGGGCAGGTTGTCACGGCGGAGGCGAGAGTTGTCTACTGCCGGCCTTCAGGCGGAGTATCCTCGGGCCTGCAGGGCGTCGGCCTGCAGTTCCTGACCATCTCCCCCCAGGGCGGCGAGGTGATCCGTCGATTCATCAACGACGAGGCCGCCCATGGCCTGGCCCCCGGGTGGGTTTGATTTCGTAAATCGTATTTCCAGTTCAGGGCGACGATGGAGTCGGTCCTGAATCCGCGTCAACAGGTTTGTTCTCCGCTTTTTTCAGCATCTCCCCGACCGTCACCAGGGTAAATTCCTTTTCCCGCAGTCCCTTGATGACCTCCGGCAGAACCTCCGCCGTATGCACGCCTTTGCGGTTCATATGAAATACGATAATGCTGCCTCCCCGTGCATCGGCAAGAACGGCGCGTACGATCCGCTTCGCGGAAAGCCCGGGGTCCGGGTCGCCAGACGCGATGTCATACTGTATCGTCGTGAGCCCGGCTTTCTTTGCCAGCCCGGCCACGCGTTCGTCCACCTCGCCATAGGGTGGACGGAAGTAGCGCGGGACCTTGCCGGTCGCTTTTTTGATGATCGCCTGCGTTCGACGCATTTCCCGCATGACGCGATCATCATCTTTTTCGAGCAGATGGGGGTGATAGTAGCTGTGGGCCGCGATTTCGAAGCCGGGCAGACGCGCGAGTTCTGCGGCCCGCTCACGATTTTTTTCGACCCATCGGCCGCTCAGGAAGAGCGTGGCAGGGACCTTTTCGCTCACAAGAACCTTGATCACCGCCTCATCGTATTCATCGGTAAGATTGGAAGGACAGGCGTCGAAGGTCAAGGCGACCAGGCGTGAACTCCGGCTGCCGTGCTCAATGATCAGGCTATCCGCCGGAAAGGCGAAAGCAGGGGCCAGGACCGCAAACAGAATGACGGCGGCAAGCCAAGTGCTCCGGAAGTTCGATCTGCAGCCCGGTGAGCGGCGGATAAAGGCAGTCCTGATCATGATCACTCCTGAACTCCGAATTTTTTGAGTTTCTCCTGGAGCGTCGACCGGGCGATGCCGAGAAGCCGGGCCGTGGTCGACCTGTTTCCGTCCTGAGCTCTCAGGATGGACAGAATGTAGTCGCGCTCCACTTCATCCAGCGGTTTCACAGCACCGGCGGCCGACGGGAACGGCGGTTCCGCAGCCTGCTCACGAAGCGTCATTCCGGTGATCTCGACCGGCAGCAGGTCTACGTCCATGGCAGGGTTTCGCGAGAGGACCATTGCGCGCTCGACGATGTTCTTGAGCTCCCGCACATTGCCCGGCCACGCGTACGCCTGGAGAAGCTCGCTTGCAGCAGGAGTAAAGCCGCTGAGTGATTTTTTAAGGACGCCGTTGTAGTGGTTCACGAAATGGTTCAGCAGGATCGGGATGTCGCTCTTTCGGTCGCGCAGCGGCGGGATCTCGACGGGGAAGACCTTGAGGCGATAGTAGAGGTCATCCCGGAAACGGCCGCGCGCCACCGCTTCGGCGAGGTCCCTGTTGGTGGCCGCGATGAGGCGGACGTTCACCTTGATGTCCCGGGTGCTGCCGAGGCGCCTGAACGTCCGCGTCTCCAAGACCCGCAGCAGCTTCGGCTGGACCGCAAGCGGCAGTTCCCCGATTTCGTCGAGAAATACGGTGCCGCCATCGGCCACTTCGAGGAGCCCCGGCTTGCGTTCCCGCGCGTCGGTGAAGGCGCCCCGCTCGTGGCCGAAGATCTCGCTCTCCAGCAGCGTTTCGGACAGGACCGCGCAGTTGATGTCGAGGAACGGGCGTTCGTGACGGGCGCTCCTGCGGTGGATCTCCCGCGCGGCCAGCTCCTTTCCTGTGCCGCTTTCCCCGAGGAGCAGCACGGTCGTGTCCGCGTTTTCCGCCATCAGGTCTATCAGATGATGGATCCGGTATATAGCTGTCGACGATCCCACGACCGAGTGGTCCATGCGGTGCTGGTAGTAGAGGTTCTCGATCCTGAGCTTCCTCGTCTCCATCACCCGGTCCAGCAGGGCGTTCAGCTCGATCAGATTGACCGGCTTGGTCAGGTATTGCTCGGCGCCCTGCTTGATTGCATTGACCGCGTTCTCTATGGTGCCCCACCCGGTCATGATGATGATCGCTGCGGTGCACCCCTGCGTCTTGAGCCGCTGCAGTACCTCCATGCCGTCCATGTCGGGGAGCCGCATGTCGAGCAGGACGATGTCGGGGCCGAGCTTCTCCGACAGGCTCAGGGCGCTTGCACCGTCGTGCGCTTCCGCGACGTCCCATTGACGGGAGGAGAAGTTGTGGCGCAGCAGTGCGGTTATGGAGTCGTCGTCGTCGACGATCAACAGGTTCGGCATTGTTTACACCTGGTACTCACGATGGATGCAGGCACGCGGCGTCGGCAATGCATCGGCACCGAACCGCCGCTGTCAGGTTGCTGCTACAACCGGGTCGGCCGGGATTCCGCGATACGGCAGCTTGATCGTGAAGGCGGAGCCTTTTCCTTCCTTGCTTTCAACGGAAATGTCGCCGCCGTGGTCCTGGACGATCTTTTTGCAGATGGCCAGTCCGAGCCCCGTGCCTTTCGGTTTGGTCGTGTAAAAGAGATCAAAGATCCTGTCGAGGTCGTTCGCAGGGATTCCGCGGCCCGTATCGGAGATTTTTACGACGATGTGCCGGTCCTCGAGGAGCACGCGGAAATCGATCGCGCCGCCGCGGTCCGCGGCGTCGATCGCGTTTCTGAGAAGATTGAGAAACACCTGGCGGATCTGATTGGTATCGAGCAGCGCCGTCATGTGCTTTACCTGAAGGTCTCCGTTGATCACGATCTGCTTCCGTTCGAGTTCGCTGCGGTGCATGTTGATCACTTCGCCCCAGATCGCGGCAACATCGCAGGACTCCGGGTTCAGTTTCATGGGCCGTCCGTAAAGAAGGAGCTCTTCCACCAGCTGGTTCATCCGCCGCGATTCGGAGAGGAGCGCCCGGATGAGTTCCTGGTGCGCCGGATCGTGGATTTCCCGCTCCAGGATCTGGCCGACGGAGCTGATGCCGAAGAGCGGATTTCGGATCTCGTGAGCGACGCCGGCCACCACCCTTCCCATGGCCGCGAAGCGTTCCTTGTTCAACAGCTCGGCCTGGAGCGTCTTGATTTCGGAAAGGTCCCGGAACACGACGATGATGCCCTCCGACTCGCCGGGCGAGCTGCGGTAAAAAGTCTTTGAATAACCTATGGGCACGGTCGTTCCGTTCCTGAGGCGGATTTCCATCTCCTGGTAGGAACCCACAGCGGAACTGACGAAGGCCGAGGCTTCGGGAAAGAACGACGACAGCTGTTTGTTCAGGAGCAGATCACGGCCGGTCTGGAGGATGTCCGCGCCGACCTGGTTGACCAGTGCAATGGTCGTGTTCTCGTCGAGAAGCATGATTCCGCTCGACATGTTCGAGAGGATGCCGCTCAGCAGGCCCGTATGGCGTGCGAGCTCCCGGTTCTGGACCTTCAACTCGTCGCTCAGCATGCAGACATTGACGGTCATGGCGGCCTGGTTCGCGAGGAGCATGAACGCCGCAACCTCCGTTTCGAGGAAGGGCATCGTTCCCCGCTTGTGCACCGTAAACACGCCGAGCGGGCCGCCTTCGCTCTTCAGCGGGACAGCGAGCAGCGAATGCATGCCGGTGGACCGCGCGGCCGCGCCCAGTCCGGGATCGTGGGCAGCAACGTCGTAATCGATCACGAAGTTGCTTTTCTGGAGCAGCGCGCGGCCGAGGAGGCCGCTGTCCGCGGGGAGGCGGTCCGGCTGGTCGTCAGGTGCGCCCTCGTTGTCGATGTTCCCGCCTGCCTGCCTTACGAGCTCGCGGCCGTCCGGCGTCATCAGCCAGAAATAGCAGGCATCGAGACCGGCAAATTTCAGCGCCGAGTCGGTGAAAACCTCGAGTGCTTTCATAAGCGAGAGATCGGCGAGTGCGGCGGCCGTTACCCGATGGAGCTCGAGGAGTTCCCGGACCATCTGCTGGTTTGCCTCGTGAAGCCTGCGGTTTTCCAGTGCCGAGGCAATTTCAGCCGCAAGGATCCGGAGAACGCCGACATTTCTGTTGCGCAAAGGCTGCTTGCGAACATCGGCGGCCACGATCAGCACGCCGATGACCGGAAACATCTGGCAGGTCATGCAGTAGGCCAGCTTGCTGCCGTAGGATTCGCGGATGGGGTTGCCGCAGAGCGTATTGTCGACAAGCCAGCAGTGGGCTTTCTCGTCGGCATAGGCCGGGCAGTCGGTCTTGATGCAGCTTGTGACCTGCCAGCACTTATTGTTGTGTTTTCTGTTCAGGAGCGGGATGAAATAGAATTCGTGGGGATCGTCTTTCGCGAGGCCTGCATGCAATTCTATCCCCGCGTTCCCAAGGGCACTGCGGTCCAGGACCTCGATGTTGCTTTTCCTGACGATGCTGATGATGGGATCGTTGCTGAGCAGCGACTGTCCCCGAAAGGGCAATAAGTTGCCGAGCCCGGTGTCCCGCTTGACGTCGAGCCACACCCGCTTGCGATCGACCAGGCAGAGCATGGTTTCCCGGTAGCCGAGGCCGCGGGCAAGGCTCCACATGAAACGGTCGAGCATTTCGTCAAGCGAAACATCGACGTTGAATACTTTTGTGGACAGACGGGAAATCGTGGCCATGTCCCGGCTGTAGGCGTACAGGCGGCTGGCTTTTTCCTGGATCTCTCCGAGGGCCGTATGCAGCTGTGAAGTCCGCTCGCGGATGGCGTCCTCGAGCCCCGAATAGGATTCTTCGATGCGGCCGGCCATGGCGTTGAAGGCCAGGGCAAGATCCTGCAGTTCGTCCCGCGTCGGCAGGGCGATCCGGTGCGCGAAGTCGCCCCGCCCGAGGCGTTCGGCGCCCTGATGGAGTTGCGTCAGGGGGCCGAGAACGACCTTCCTGATCATGGCGTACAGGATCAAGCCGATGAGCCCGATGGCGGCGGAGAACAGAAAGGACAGGTCCCGCCTGCTCTTAATGATCTCCCGGATATCATCTTCCCGCGAAACGGATACAAGCACGGCGCCGAGAATCGCCCCATTTGTTTTGTGGCATCTCCGGCAGCTGGCTTCGTTTGTCAGGGGGATGACGATGGTGCTGAGGGGGGGGTCTCCCGTCTCCTGAAAGTCGACCTCTCTGCCCGATGAGAAGGCCTCCGCCAGGCGGGGAGCATCGATCCGGCCGGCTGCTCTGCCGAAGGCTCGTGAGCCGTCCTCACGGAGGACCTCAAGGCGCGCGAGGTTGAAGTTCTTCTGCATGGCCTTCATCAGGTTCAGGGTGCTTCTCGGCCTGCCTTCCAGCATGTTTTCGGCAAGGTCCTCGGCGAAGGAAGCGGCAAGAACGTGCTGCGTTTCGATGTTTTTCTGGCTGATCAGGCGTGCTTCGCGCCGGATGAACAGGAACGACAACGTGCCGAGGACGAGAATGACGCTCCCGAGCACGAAAACGAGGAACTTCGTATGAAGTTTCCATTGAAACATTCTGTTGCAATACTATACCAGGAGCAGGGGGAGGTCAATCAGAAAAAGACGCCGGGAAGCCGCGGAAACAGCGATCAATGCTGTACATGGAACGGACATCCGGGAATTGAGAGGAAGAAGTTCGACGGCAGGTCATCTGCCGGAGATGTACGAGTCGCGTGCAATAATGCCGGTAGCGCATGCAAGCCCGCCCGCCCCCGCAGGAGCTGTGTCAGTTCAACTTCTGCGGCAACGGTTATGCCCGCCCGCTGATAGAGCGCCTTTGTTTCAGGGCAGCCTGCCGTCATCATGATGGTCCGCGGCGCTGCGGTGACGATGTTCATGGCCTGCCGCGTTGCCACTTCTTCGCTCTCCGGTACGGGGACGACGAAGAAACCGAGGCTTTCCAGCAATCGACCGATTTCCGGGTCGGCGATTTCGTGGCGCAGGAGCGCCAGGTCCCGGTCCACGATCTGCACGATGCCCAGCAGGTGCTGGGTCCGGTCCTGGCGAGCGGACACGACAACGCATTCGACGTTCTGGCCCTTCAGGATCGTCTTGATCTGCTCGAATGCCGGGCCGCTGGTCCGTTTGCCTCGCCGAGACGACTAGGCTTGCTTGATCCACAGAGCGTGGCCCCTTCAATGGTTCCTCCTCCCGAAACGGCATGGAGGATCGGAGCGCCGGCCGTAGTAAGCGCGCGCTCAGCATACCGCACCTCTTCCTTCCTGACGCCGCTGGCCATGCTGGAGAGGATCGCACCGCGGGGCGTCATAAAGAACAGGTCGCGGCAGTACATCATATTGTAAAGATATCTTCGGTCACTGCTGAGCTGCGACGGGTCGATCCAGTGAACGTCGACGCCGAGCTTTGCATACGCGGCAGTGATGCCGTCGAATTCGCGGGAAAGGGCATGTACGCGATCGGCGGAGATGATGGATGTCAGCGGATCGGGGTGCAGTTCGGCTTCAGTCCCGGCGCATACAGGAGCACCGTCCTCAGATTTCCGAATTCCGAATCGAGGCCGTGATGCATTATAGCCATTCCTCCATGCGCTCCCTCTTCCGTGAAAAAATGCAGGAGCGCTGCCTGCTTCGTCCGATGGATTTTTTCGAGCCAGGCCGCATCTTTTGAAGAGTAGGGCACGGTCTGGCCGAAGACGAACGTCCCGTCGGGCCGCAGCACCCTGCTGATCTGGGCGAGGACCTGCTGGCCGTCCGGAATCAGGAAGTAAGCCTGCCGAAGGACCGCGACGTCGAAGGCCTCGTCGAGAAACGGGATCTTTTCCGCCGGCGCGCAGATGGCTGGAAAATATCGGTTGGCTTCTTCCGCCATCCCGGCCGTCAAATCGATGCCGATGACATTCCATCCGGCGTTCTTGAAGGAGCGTCCCACCATGCCGGTCCCGCAGCATACCTCAAGAGCACTGCCCGGCATTTTCCTGCCTGTCGCATCCAGATGTGCTTGTATGAGCGGGCCGTGCGAAATCCAGACAGCCGACCCTGAATAGGAGCCTGCTCTTTTTGCAAATTGGTCCGAAACCTTATTCATAACTTGTTTCACCTCTGGCATCAGTGGAAGTTTCCGTCAAGTGCAATCCTCCCGTGAGCGGCTGTGATGACGGCTTTTTGCCTGTACAGACGGATTTCCATCTGTGTCAATAAAAGTTTTCCACAGTTTGATCAGAGGGTGATCGCTGTCCCTGCTCGCCATACGGTACCGCATTTTATGAGGAGGCTATAATAATGAAACAGCCCCGCCTTGTCAAGAGAGCTGCAAAAAAATGAGGTTTAAAAGAAGTTTTTTGGTTTCGTAAAGGAATGACGCAAGCCGGGAACAAAAAAACCGGGACCCTTGTTCTGCAGGGTCCCGGTCGTCAAGCACCACCTGGTAGTGGTAAATCGATATTAGATGTCGTAGTACAGGAAAAATTCGTAAGGATGGGGACGGAGCCGGAGGGCGTCCACTTCCTTGGTTCTCTTGTAGTTGATCCACATCTCGATTGCGTCCTTGGTGAACACGTCGCCTTTGAGCAGGAAACTGTGGTCCGCTTCCAGGTTGTCGAGGGCCTCCTCGAGCGAACCGGGCATGGACGGAACGCTTGCCAGTTCCTCGGGCGCCATATCGTAGATGTCCTTGTCGAGCGGCTGGCCCGGATCGATCTTGTTCTCGATGCCGTCGAGGCCGGCCATCAGCATGGCTGAGAAGGCCAGGTAGGGGTTGCACGACGGATCCGGGAACCGGACCTCAACGCGCTTTGCCTTGGGGTTGGCGCTGTACATCGGGATGCGGATCGAGGCCGAGCGGTTCCGGCTCGAATACGCCAGGTTCACCGGCGCTTCAAAGCCCGGTGTCAGGCGCTTGTAGGAGTTCATGGTCGGATTCGTGAGCGCAGCGATCTTCTTTGCATGCTTCAAAATGCCGCCGATATACCACAGTGCCATCTGGGACATTCCGGCGTAACCGTCGCCGTGGAACAGGGGCTTCCCGCCCTTCCAGATGGACTGGTGCGTGTGCATGCCGGACCCGTTGTCGCCGAAAAGCGGCTTGGGCATGAAGGTCACCGTCTTGTTGTGCCGCTTGGCCACGTTCTTGATGATGTACTTGAAGTACATGACCTGGTCTGCGCACTTGACCAGCGGGTTGAAGCGGATGTCGATCTCGGCCTGGCCCGCAGTGGCCACTTCATGGTGCTGGCGCTCCACGTAGATGCCGACCTTCTGCATCTCTTCCACCATCTCGGTCCGGAGATCTTCCTGGCTGTCGATGGGCGGTACGGGGAAGTAACCTTCCTTGTGGCGGGGCTTGTAACCCAGGTTCGGGTTTTCTTCTCGGCCGCTGTTCCAGATGCCTTCCACGCTGTCGATATAGTAGTAGCCGGAGTGTGAATTCTGATCAAAGCGCACGTCGTCGAAGATGAAGAATTCCGGTTCCGGGCCCATATAGCAGGTGTCGCCGATTCCGGTGGACTTGAGATAGGCCTCGGCCTTCTGGGCGATGTAGCGCGGGTCGCGGCTGTAGCGTTCCTTGGTGATCGGGTCCACGATGTTGCAGATGAGCGACAGGGTCGGGTACTTGGTGAAGGGGTCCATCACCGCGGTCTCGGGATCGGGCACGACCAGCATGTCGCTTGTGTGGATCGACTGCCAGCCGCGGATGCTCGATCCGTCGAAGCCGAGCCCTTCTTCGAAAATACCCTCAGTCAGTTCGTCGACGGGGACCGAGAAGTGCTGCCAGAGTCCGGGAAAATCCATAAACTTGAAGTCGACCATCATTGCTTTGTTTTCTTTTGCCATTGTTACCACATCTTTGGGTTTCATTGTTCCTCCTCCTGAAAATAGTTCATAGTTTTTAGTTTTGTAGTTTTTAGTTAATACAACAACACAAAACTCAAAACTCGTAACTGTCTTATATCTCTGCTTCTCCCGCAAAGTAGTTCCGTTAGGTTTGTAGTTTTAACTAACTCAAAACTAAAAACTCAAAACTCGCAACTGTCTTTATATCGCCGCTTCTCCCCGCTCGCCGGTCCTGATCCGCACCACCTCTTCCACAGGGGTGACGAATATTTTCCCGTCGCCGATGCGGCCGGTCTTTGCCGCGGTCTCGATTGTCTCAATGATTTTGGCCACCATGTTGTCCGCAGCAATCACCTCGATCTTCACCTTCGGTAGAAAATCGACAACATATTCCGCACCGCGGTAAAGCTCAGTATGGCCTTTTTGCCTGCCGAAACCCTTTACCTCGGTAACGGTAATGCCCTGGACGCCTATGGCATTCAGGGAATCCTTTACTTCATCGAGTTTGAACGGCTTGATCACCGCCTCGATTTTTTTCATGATGTATCCTCCTGTCAGACTAATATTGAAGCAATTTTAATGCTAGGGTGCAAGGCGTGTAATTTCAGTTGGTTAGTTAGGTTGTCGAGGAAGGGTTGTGCTCAAAAAAAAGGCATCAGCCTATTATTTGGGCAGTATCAGTTTCTTATCTTTTCGCTTTTCCGGTGCTTCTCTTCGCGCTCTATCCGTTCGCCCTCTTCAAGGAACTTTGCGGAAATTTCCTTTTCAATGTCGGTCTTCAACTGATCGAGCGAAACAAAATCTCCCTGTTTCAGCTCCTTGAGCTTCGACCGGGTGTCGCGGTATGCGGGATCCATCCCTGCGACGACCTGAAACTCGCGAAGCGCTGCGGCGGTATTGCCCGCTCCCTGGTAGGCCAGCCCGAGGTCGTAATGCATCTCGATACCGCCCTGGGCCTCCTCGCCGAGGCTTTCCGAATAGTCCAGGGCGTTCTGGATCTCGCCGATGGCGTTCTTGAACTCACCTTTTTCCATATAGCAGAGTCCGAGCATGTAACGGCTCTGGATGAATTTCGGCTCGTCCTCCGGAGTCATGGTGAACTCGCTGATCGCGTCATCGAGAAGCCCCATTTCCTTGTAGGCGACGCCGAGATTGTAGTGGGTGTCGACATCTTCCTTGATCGACTGTTGCTCGACGCCCTTCTTGAATTCCTCGAAGATCTCATCCAGGCTCTGCTCCTCGGCCGAGGCCGCAGGCCGGGCCGGCTCTGCCGCATTGCTCAGCTCATCCCTGAGCTCCGAGGCAAGATCGAAGAAGTCGTCACCCGCTGAATCCTTCCGCATTGTTGCGGCAGCTTTGCTTTCCTGTGCCAGTTCTGCTCCCAGGTCGAAGAACTCTTCCTCGTCGGTTTTTCGGGGGGGAGCGGCTGCTGATGCGGCCGGTCTTTCCGCGAACCGAACAGGCTCCGGAGGGGGTGCGGCAGGCCGCAGGGGAGGAGTTTGCGCCTCGCGGGGGGCAACGGGCTTGAGCGGCGGCTCGGTCTTGGGCGTCTTCAGCCGCGGAGGCGCAGCAGCAGGCTCCTCCACGATCGGGGGCGGCGGGGTTCTTTCCGGCGTTTTGATCTGGGAGATTTCCTGCATCAGGCTGCGGACGGCATCTTCATCCGACTCGCTCATCGGGAGTTCCTCAACCGCGGCGTGACCTGCGAAAGAGGTTTCCAGACCTTCCACGGCTTCCGCAAGCTTGGTGAACTCCTCGGAGTCTTCCTGTTCGCGGGAAATCTCGGTGAGCCTCTCGATGGCCCTCTTTTCCGCGGGATTCAGGCTGACGATCTTTGCGTAATGTTTTTTGGCCTCATCAAACAGACCTTGCTGATAATAGAATTCGGCCTCCGCCCAGATTTCACTGAGGTCCGCCTCTTCTGCCGGCGGTTGTTCAGGGACTGCCGCCGCAAAACGGTCGGGCTGTACTTCGGTGAAGGGAGCCGCTTCTTCGAGCGGCCTTTCTTCAACGAACTGGTCCTGAGAGGTTTCGGCCTCCGAACCGGTAAAGGGAGCCTCCTCGGCCGCAGACATTTCCCCGGCCATCTCGAGAGGAGCGGGCTCTTCCGCGAAGGGCGGCTGTGCCGCATGGTCAACGCGCTCTTCAGCGGTAAATTCCTCGGTGATGGAGGGTATGCCTGCATCCAGACCTTCGAACACGATCTCGTCGGTCGCGGCAGGTTCGTGAAGCGGAAACCCTTCTTCGACCGAAGGTGCAGCCGCAGCCTGCGGCACGGCTGCCGCCTCCGGGGGAGCGCCGAACCGCGCTATGACATCCCTATTCGTCGGATCAATCCCCCGTGCCGAATGGAGCGCCTGCTCGGCCAGGTCGGGGGAACCATGCTTCGCATAGAGATCGGCAAGGGCAAGCATATGGCCCGCGGCCTTGTGCATCTGCCCCTGATCTCCGTAAAGATCGTGCAGCTTGAGATGGATCTGCGTGCTTTCCGGGTACGACCGTGAAAGGACTTCAAGCTGTTCTATTGCCTTTGTGGCGAGGCCGTATTTAACAAGCACGTCAGCCTCGGTCAGCGCTTCCTGGATGGCCGGCGGTTCCCCCCCGGCTTCTGCCGGCGGCGCAACGGGCTCCAGGAAGGGCTCGGCTTCGTATGCGGGCGGAGCAGGCGTTTCAACAGGGGGTTTCCACTCGGTTGGGGCCGGCCGCGGAGGCGGAGGAGCCTGGACACTCTCAACAGGAGGAGACTGTGGCGGGGGTGCTGCCGCTGCTGTCTGCACCCGCCGGGCAAGGCTGCCGAGCAGGTCGGAGGCTTCCGGCATGCCGGGAATAAATTCGAGCGCACGGTTCGCACTTGCCCGGGCGCCTTCCGCGTCCCCGGCATCGGCGAGGATCGTCGCTGCCTGCACCAGGGCACGGGCGGCGTCCTCGCCGCGGCCCATTGAGCGATACAGGTCGGCGAGCTTCTGAAAGCCGGGAGCAAAGCGGGGACAGGCTGCGACGAATTTCCTGAGAATTCCTTCAGCGACCTCGTGATGTCCCGCATCAGCGAGAGCGTCGGATTGTACGGACACGACCACGAGGGCTTTTTGATAATCCTGCCTGGCGAGAAGCAACTGACACAGCCTGTCCTGCAGGTCGGGCCGATCGGCGTCCACAGCGAGGATCTTGGTGATGACCTGCTCAGCGTCGCTCTCCTTGCCCGCTTTCGCCAGGGCGTCGAGGTAGCTATCGGCGAGCTCGCGATTGGAAGGATCGATCTCGAAGGCGGGCTTCAGCGCCTTGCAGGCTTCCCCGAATTTTCCTTCGCGGAAGTAAACGATTCCGGCCCTGTGATAGACCGTTTTATTGTTGGGGTCAAGAGCGAGGACCTTTTCGAACAGCTGCCGGGCGTCATTGAACGCCTCCTTTGACATATGGACATCGGCAGCATCAAGGTAGGCCTTGGACGCTTCAGCGATCATTTTCTCTTTGGCGTACATGTCGGCCAGCTTGAGCCGGAAGGCTACGTTCGTCGGGTTGAGGTCCGCCATTTTCTGGTAAATACCGAGGGCCTTGGCGGTCTTGTTCTCTTTCTTATAATGGTCCGCGACATGCTTATAATTCTCGAGGGCGTTTCCGGTCAGACCTTTTTCGGCATTCATATCGCCGAGGGCAAGGTGGACTTCGACCTGGCTGCTGTCGATATTCAAAACCTTTTTATAAAGGGCTATGGCTTTCGAGGCAAAGCCGTCCTGGGCGAGAATGTCGGCTGCCCGTCGGTAGGCGTCCACAGCTTCCGCTTTGGAGTTCTTTTTGAGGCAAAGATCGCCGATGGTATTGAAAATGTTCGCATCATGGGGCGACTCCTTGAGCAGTTTCCTCCACTCGGCAATCGCCTTGTCGAACTGGCCCTTGGCGACGTATTTCTGGGCCTCCTTCATTATTGTATTCTTGTCGATTGCCATAGGCTAAAAATACCATAAAGCTCGTGAAAGTGTCAACACTATCATCCTTCCGCCGGGGCGGACGGCCGAAATCACGGATAAATCCATATTCGCCTTGATTTTGAATGAGAATCATGTTAAATATGACAAATCATGGCAATACGACCTATTCGAATATACCCGGACCCCGTTTTACGCACTAAAACAGCGCCTGTGGAGAAGATCGACAGCTCTCTGGAGCGTTTGATCGAGGACATGATCGAAACCATGCACGCTGCGCCGGGCGTCGGCCTGGCAGCCAATCAGGTGGGCGTTTCCCTGCAGCTGGCGGTGATCGATCTGAGCAGCCGCGAGGACAGCGGGCAGCGTCATCCCCTTCTCGTCATCATCAATCCCAGGATCCTGTCCACGGAGGGATCGGTCGTCGAGGAAGAAGGGTGTCTCAGCATCCCCGACTATGCAGAAAACGTAAAGCGGGCGTCAACGGTTACCGTGCGCGCCCAGGACCGGGCCGGCAAGCCTTTCGAGCTCCGGGCGGAGGGACTTCTCGCAAAAGCCCTCCAGCATGAAATCGATCATCTGAACGGCCTGCTCTTTATCGACCATTTGAGTCCGCTCAAGAAGAGCATCTTCAAAAGAAGATGGAAGAAAGCGGCGGCAGAGAACGTGTAGTTCACAAGAGGCAGAGTCGGGCAACCGGCGCAACACTCCAGATCATTTCCCCTGACCACAATCCAAGCGTCTCATGGAGTCGAGGTTCCGGTTGACCGGCCCGGGGAGTGCATTGGGAATTCGTTTTGTGAGGTCCGGCAATCAACTATGAGACTCGTGTTCATGGGCACGCCCCGGTTTTCCGTTCCGACGCTCCGCGCCCTCGCTCGTGCAGGGCATGACATCGCCGGTGTCGTCTCGCGGATCGACAAGCCCGCAGGCAGGGGCAGGGAGCTCGCTGCGCCGCCGGTCAAGCTTGCGGCGCAGGAGCTGGGGGTCCCTCTATTCCAGCCCCGCCGCGTGAGAGACGCCGAATTCATCGCGACGCTCCGTGAACTGACCCCCGAGGCCATCGTCGTCGCCGCGTATGGACAGATCCTGCCGCAGGAGATCCTGGGCCTTCCGAAATTCGGGTGCATCAACATCCACGCGTCGCTCCTCCCTGCCTACCGCGGGGCTGCGCCCATCAACTGGGCGATCATCCGCGGCGAAGCGGAAACGGGCATCACCATCATGCAGATGGACGAAAGCATGGATACCGGCGCCATTCTGCTGCAGGAGCGCATTCCCATCGATGCCCGGGATACGGCCGGATCGCTGACGGAGAAGCTCTCGGTCCTGGGCTCGGCGCTCATCGTCAGGGCGCTCCCGCTCATAGCGGCGGGCGGGCTCAAGCCCGAGCAGCAGGACGTCTCGAAGGCGACCCTGGCGCCGATCCTTAAAAAGGCCGACGGGCTCATCGACTGGAGCCTGCCGGCCGCGGAGATCCATAACCGCGTGCGGGGAATGAGTCCCTGGCCGGGCGCCTATACGTTTCTTGAGGGCCGGCTGATCAAGATCCTCGCCTCCGCGTACCGGCCCGGAACTTCCGGGCAGGGGGAGCTGCAGAGCCCGGATAACAGCACGCTGACCGCAGGCACAGGAAGCGGACTGCTCGACATCCTCATGATTCAACCCGAGGGCAAGAAGCCCATGACCGCCGCTGAGTTCCTGCGGGGACATCGGGGAATTGAGGGGAAGACATTCACCAGATAAAAGATACGGAAGTTTTGAGTTCTTAGTTTTTAGTTTTGAGTTGAGTGACGGAAAGAAAGCGAACGGCAGATAAAAGATACGGAAGTTTTGAAGTTCTTGGTTTTTAGTTTTGAGTTGAATTGAACTAAAAACTAAGAACTCAAAACTAACAACTGCTTTATAAACCATGTCCGAACCCAAAAAAAGAATTTTTATCGGCCTCATCGTGTTCACGGTCTTCCTGATCACCGCGATCACCGTGGGGCTGTATCTTATTCCCTACATCGGGCTCCGGAACATCCACCCGATGGCGCCGGAAGTCGTCTGCGTCACCATGGGCACGGTGATCGGCGTGCTGATCCTGGGCGTCGCGCTCCTGATCCTTACCCTCATCAGAGGCAAGGAGGTTTTCTTTGCCGCAAAGCTCAGGGGCATCGTGATCGAGGTGCTGTTCCCGATCATGATCGTCGTGGGCAAGCTCCTCGGTATTTCGAAGGAAAAGATCCAGCAGTCCTTTGTCGAAGTGAACAACCTTCTGGTCAAGGCAAAGTGCAGCGACATCAAGCCGAAACGCATCCTGCTGCTCATGCCGCACTGCCTCCAGTTCAACGACTGCGCCATTAAAATCACGACCGATGCCTATAAATGCCAGGCCTGCGGCAAATGCAAGATCAAGGACCTGGTGATGCTGGCAAAGAAGCACGACGTTCACCTCTCCGTGGCCACCGGCGGCACCCTTGCACGCAGGCGCGTGGCCGAAGCCAGGCCCCATGCCATCATCGCCGTGGCCTGCGAGCGCGACCTGACCAGCGGCATCCAGGACGCCTATCCCCTTCCCGTGATCGGCATCCTGAACGAGCGGCCCTTCGGGCCGTGCTTCAACACGAGTGTCGATATCAGCAAGGTCGCCGAGGCGCTCGAATTTCTGTCGAGCGGCCGCTGCGATGCCGGGAATGCCCGTCGATAAGCCCCGTGAGCGCGCCGTCGCGATCCTGCACGCCGCGGAGCAGGGCGTGTTTGTCGATGCTCTCCTGGAGGAGACCCGCCGTCTCTTCGATCCGCGGGACAGCGCGTTCGTCACGGAGCTGGTTTACGGCGTCCTCCGCAACCGCGAACGCCTTGACCGGGCGCTCGATCAGTTCTCGAAGAGGACGATCGATCATGCCGACGCCCGGACCCGCAACATCCTCAGGGTCGGCGCGTATCAGCTGCTGTTTCTCGACCGCGTGCCGTCGAGCGCCGCCGTGAACACGGCCGTCGAGCTTGCAAAACGCGACGCAAAGAGCCCGGGCTACGTGAACGGACTCCTCCGGACTCTTGATCGCAACCGGGGCTCCCTCTCGCTGCCCGACGATCCGGTGCGGCGTCTTTCGGTGTTCTACTCTCATCCGGTGTGGCTGGTCAGGCGCTGGCTTTCCCGGCTCGGGGCTGATGCGACCGAAGCGGTCCTGCGCGAGAACAACCGGCCCGCGCCGCTGGTGATCAGGACCAATACCCTCAGGACGACCAGGGAGGAGCTTCGGGCCTCACTCGAAGCCGACGGCGCAGCAGTGGACGAGGCGAAGTATTCACAGCAGGGGCTCGTGATCCGGTCCTCGCCGGGGCTCCTGTCGCTTGCCGCCTTTCATCAGGGCCTGTTCATCGTGCAGGACGAGGCTGCGCAGCTGGCGGGAATGATGCTCGATCCGAAGCCGGGCGAAACGGTGCTCGATGCCTGCGCAGCTCCCGGCGGAAAGGCGACCCACCTCGGGGAACTGATGAAAAATGAGGGCGCGATCACGGCGCTCGAGTTCGACGGAAAGCGGATCGGCCGGATCCGGGAAAACAGCGACCGGCTGGGAATTACGATCATCCGTCCGGTAAAGGGGGACGCGTCTTCCTATCAGGAAGGCGGCTTCGACCGGATACTCATCGATGTTCCCTGCTCGGGTCTCGGCGTCCTGCGCCGCCACCCGGACGGCAGGTGGAGCAAGACCGAAAAAGGCATTGCCGAGCGGCAGAGACTGCAGAGCCGGATCCTTGCCCATTGCGCAAAACTCTTGAAGCCCGGCGGCACGCTGCTCTATGCGACCTGCACGACAGAACCGGAGGAGAACGAAGACGTGATCCGTGGGTTCCTGGCCGACCGGGGAAGCGGATTTGCCGTCGACGATCCCCGGCCGTTTCTGCCCGCCGCGGCGGCAGGGCTGGTGGATGAAGGAGGATTTTTCCGGACCTTCGCCCGCGAATTCGACCTGGATGGATTTTTTGCCGCGAGGCTGGTGAAAAAAGTCTGATACAGGGCCGGCACTGACGGCCTCCGGAGGCATCCGTACGCTGCGAATCGCTTCATTGCACTTGCATCTTATGACATCTGTGGTAGAATACGATTTCCAATCATGAAAAAGTTTTTGAGAGGTCTCGGTCTTTTCATTGCTCTCATCGCCGTCGGCGTTGCAAGCGCCTTTGCGGTCATTGCCCTGCTCCTTCGCCAGGAAGAGGTTCGCGTACCGGACCTGACGGGCCAGGACATCGTGAGCGTCATCGAGATGGTTTCTCAGCAGGGGCTGAAGCTCAAGGTAGACCGGCGCGAGCCGAGCCCGACGATGCCCCGGGACACGGTGATTTCTCAAACACCGGCAGCGGCGAGCGCAATTAAAAAGGGGCGGTGGGTCCGTGTCGTCGTAAGCCAGGGACCCAGTGAACTGCTGGCGCCGACGCTGGTCGGAGAGAATTTCAGAAAAGCCGATCTCATGATCCGCCAGATGGGGTTTACGCCCGGCGAGATCGCCCGCGTCTCGTCGGACACCGTGGAGCGTGACATCGTTATGGCCCAGCAGCCGCAGGCCGGAAGTCCGCTGGAGAAGAACGGCACGGTCAGGATCCTCGTGAGCTCGGGCAAAAAGCCGGCGTCCATTGTCATGCCCCGATTGACGGGCTTGTCGGTTGCCGAGGCCCTTCGCACCGTGGACCGGATGGGACTGCAGCACCGGGTCGTCACGCGGGCCGTTACGGACCGTCCACCGGCCGTAGAGCGGACGGTCATGAGCCAGAAACCCGCCTCCGGATACCCTGTTTCTCCTGATGCAACAGTGGATATCGTGGTAAGCAAATAGCGTCCCCTGCGGCTGGTGCCCGGGCAGACGCAGAAACATCACAACCATCTCGGTAATTGCTGAGGAACGATCATGTTGAAAACAGATCAAAGTAGCGCCATCGATTCTTTCCGCCGATTTCTCCCGCCTGGGAGACGAAATCAGGGCCGTGGAAGCGGCAGGCGCCGATATCATCCATGTCGACGTCATGGACGGACACTTCGTGCCGAACATCACCATCGGTCCGCTGATCGTCGAAGCGGCCCGCCGGTCCACGAAACTGCCGCTCGACGTGCATCTCATGATCACGAACCCGGAGCTGTACATCGCCGATTTTGCGAAGGCCGGGGCCGATTATCTCGCCGTGCATGTCGAGACCGCGTTCCACCTGCACCGGCTCGTCCAGTCGATCAAAGAGCACAAGGTGAAGGCAGCCGTAGCGCTCAATCCCGCGACGCCGCTCTCGGGCCTCGATCATATCCTTCCGGACCTCGATATGGTCGTGATCATGTCGGTGAACCCCGGGTTCGGCGGCCAGTCGTTCATTCCGTCGGCCATGGACAAGATCCGCCGGCTCCGGCAAGCGGATCGATGCGGCGGGGCTGAACATCGAGATCGAAGTGGACGGCGGCGTCAAGCCGTCGAATGCGGCGGCGATCATCGAGGCCGGGGCCGATATTCTGGTGGCCGGGTCCGCCGTCTTCGGCACCAAGGATTATGCGGCGGCGATCAAGGGGATCAAGGGAGAGCAGTAAAATTTCAGAATGCGAAATTCGGAATGCGAATCAAAGACGAAATCTCGCTGAATCGACATGAATCCGCAATTGTTCTATCAGGAGGTTCCCTTGACCATCAAAAAACAGACCATCACAAATACCCGTAGAGCTCAAGGATGTAAAAGAACCGGTGCTCTACCGCGACATGTTCCCCTATTCGAGCGTGCCCCGGGTGGTGTTCGAAGACCGGATGATCCAGACCAGCATCCCCAAGGACATCTGGATCACGGACACGACGTTCCGCGACGGCCAGCAGTCGCGGCCGCCCTATACGCCGAAACAGATCGTCGACATCTTCGATTTCCTGCACCGCATGAGCGGCCCGAACGGCGTGATCCGCCAGACCGAGTTCTTCCTCTATTCGGAGAAGGACCGCGAGGCGGTGCGGCTCTGCATGGAGCGGGGCTACCGCTTTCCCGAGATCACCGGCTGGATCACGGGCGAACAAGAACGACTTCAAGCTCGTCAAGGAGATGGGCCTCAAGGAAACGGGCATCCTCACCTCCTGCTCCGACTACCACATCTTCCTGAAGCTGAACATGTCGCGCAAGGACGCGCTCAAGCACTATCTCGACATCGTGTCGACCGCGCTGGAGCAGGGCATTGCGCCGCGCTGCCACCTCGAAGACATCACGCGCGCGGACTTCTACGGCTTCGTCATTCCCTTCGTGCAGGAGCTGATGAAGCTCTCGCAGGAGGCGAAGATCCCGATCAAGATCCGCGCCTGCGACACCATGGGCTACGGCTTCCCGTTCCCGGGCACGGCCCTGCCGCGCGGCGTGCCGGAGATCTTCTACGCGCTCATCCACGACGGCGGCGTGCCGTCGGAGCAGCTCGAATGGCACGGCCACAACGACTTCCATAAGGGGCTCATCAACGGCGCGGCGGCCTGGATGTACGGCTGCTCCGCGGTGAACGGCGCGCTCCTCGGCTTCGGCGAGCGCACGGGCAACACGCCGGTCGAGGCCATGCTGATCGACTACATCAGCCTCACGGGCAACGACGCGGGCATCGACACCACGGCGATCACCGAGATGGCCGAGTACTTCCGCAAGGAGATGAGCTTCAACATCCCGCCCAACTATCCCTTTGTCGGGTCGGAATTCAACTCGACCAGCGCCGGCATCCACGCCGACGGCATGATGAAGAACGAGGAGATCTACAACATCTTCGACACGACGAAGATCCTGAAGCGGCCCATGGGCGTGATCGTCACCGACAAGTCCGGCGTCGCCGGCATCGCGCACTGGGTGAACAGCCATCTCGGTCTCGATGAGCGCAAGCGCATCGACAAGCGCCATCCCGGCCTGGCCAAGATCAACAAGTGGGTCATGGAGCAGTACGAACAAGGCAGGACGACGAGCATTTCCCCGGATGAGCTGATCGACAAGGCAAAGAAGTATCTTCCCGAATACTTTGTTTCGGACCTGGATCGGCTGAAGAAGAAGGCTTCCGAGGTCGCGCGCCATATCGTCGAACAGTTCGTGGAGCGCCAAGAGGTCAGGTCCATGGACCCGGCGAAGATGGAGCCGGTGATGGAGAAGCTGCAGAAAGAAGACCCGTACATCCAGTTCGCCTATGTCGTGAACGCCCAGGGGAAGAAGATCACCCGCAACATCACGGACGTTGCGGACAAGGCGAAGTACGAGACCGCGGGCCTGGGCGACGACTTTTCAGACCGTTCGTGGTTCATCAGCCCCATGAAGGACGGCAAGAGTTTCGTGTCGGATTTCTATACGTCCAAGATCACCGGTGCTCTCTGCATTACCGTATCCGCGCCGATCAGCAGCGAAGAGAGCGAGATCGTCGGCGTATTCGGCGTGGACATCCGCTTCGAGGACCTTGTCCGGGCGGAGTAATGAAAACCTACAGCACCCGGCGGAACGCGCCGGGTGCGTGAAATCCTTTTGACGATACCTGTTGCTCACCTGCCTCCGATTTATCCCGCACTGCCGCACATCAAGTTATTACTGTCCGCTGCCGCGAATCATCTGATCGTTTGCCTGACACGCTTCGTAACCAAGGGCGTTCAGGCAGGAACGGAATGGTGAGGTGCGTAATCCCGCGTCTTGGCATCCCCGGCTCCTCCCGGATCGAGGTGTTCCCGCCGGGCGTAAAAAGCGTTGTTCTGCTATACTAGAAGTGTTCCAATGGGGCGATTTCCCTGAAAAAACATCAGTATTTCGGACCGTTTTCGTAATACGGCCTGCTGCAGGGAGCTTCCATCAGTGCGAAGCTCACTATGATCGATGACCCTGGATAATACCATACATACCGGACAGAACGCCGGCCGTATCGGAGAACAAGGGCCGACCACGGACCAGCCTGCCTTTTGTTCCGAGCATCTGCAGCTCGGTTACATCGTCTGGGACGAATTGCTCCGGGTGGTCGAGTGGGATGGGACGGCCGAAAAGATATTCGGCTGGTCTGCCGGAGAGGCGCGGGGAAAGCGCGCCGGCGAACTGATCACGACCCCTGACGGGCAGGCTTCTGCCGACCTGGTCCGCGCGAAGCTCCTCGAGGGAAGCGCGTCGGCCTGTCTGACGCAGGACAACGTCGACCGGCAGGGCAGACGTCTGGTATGCGAATGGTATAATACCGCACTCAAGGACCCCTCGGGCGGTGTCTATGGCGTTCTGTCCCTGGTGCGGGACGTTACGGAGAATGCAAGTCGTGAGCGGGAACACAGCGAAAGCAGGAAATTTCTCCAGACGATCATTGAAACGGAGCCGGAATGCGTCAAGCTGCTGAATGCCGACGGCACGCTTCTGCTGATGAACCGCGCCGGTCTCGACATGATCGAGGCGGACTCCCTGGACCAGGTCAAAGACCACTCGGTCTATCCTCTGGTGGTCCCCGAATACCGGCAAGCCTTTAAAAAACTGACCGAAGATGTTTTCCAGGGAAGAGCGGGAAACCTGACGTTCGAGATGGCCGGCCTCAAGGGGAGGCGCCTCTGGCTGAACACGCATGCGGTGCCGCTCCGCAACGACCGGGACGAGATCATAGCCCTTGTCGCCATAACGCGCGATGTAACCGAGTGGAAGGCCGCCAAGGATTCCCTGCTGGAGCAGATGCGGTTCGCGGAAAATGTCGTGGCGAACTCCGCCGTGCCGACCTTTGTCGTCAATCCCCGTCACCACGTTGTCTTGTGGAACAAGGCCTGTGAAGAGTTGACCGGCATTTCCGCCGCCGAGTTGGTCGGCACGGACCAGCAGTGGAGGGCGTTCTACGCCGAAAAGCGCCCGACGTTGGCGGACATTATCATCAACGGCGACATCGACCAGGCCGCGGGAATGTACGCCGCCGTTTCCCGGCCGGCGCTGATCCAGAACGGATTGCGCGCAGAGGGGTATCGGAATTTGAACGGCCATGACCGGTACATCATCTTCGACGCAGCCCCGGTGTACAACAGCTCGGGAGAACTTTCGGTGGTCATTGAAACGGTCCACGATGTCACGGACCAGAAGCAGGCCGAGGAGGTTCTGAAGAAAGAACGCGACTTCACCGCAGCGGTGCTCGACACGGTCGGCGCCATGGTGCTCGTGCTCGACGGGACGGGAAAGATCGTCCGGTTCAACCGGACCTGCGAAGAGGTGAGCGGGTACCGGTTCGAGGAGGTCGCGGGAAAATACGTGTGGGATTTTCTCGTTCCGCCCGAGCAGGTAGAGAGCGTCAAGAAAGTGTTTCAAAACCTTTCCGCCGGTCAGTTCCCGAACAAATTCGAAAATTACTGGATAGCCAAAGACGGCCGGCGCAAGCTGATCGCCTGGTCCAATACCGCGCTCCTGGACGGCGGCGGGGCCGTCGAATACGTGATTCCCACGGGCATCGATATTACCGAGCAGCGGCGGGCGGAGAGCGAACTGCTCAAGGAAAAGAGCTTCTCCGACAGCATCATCGACAGCCTGCCGGGAACGTTCTACATCTGCGATGAGGAAGGCCGGTTGATCCGGTGGAACAACAATGAAAAGGAAATAACCGGATATTCCCGGGACGAGCTGTCGGGCATGAACGTGCTCAAGCTCTTCCGCGAGGACCGGGATCTGGTCGCCTCCAAAATGAAGGAAGTGTACGAGTCGGGGAGAGCGTCCGTAGAGGCCAGGATCGTCACCAAGAGCGGCATGTCCATCCCGTTCCTGCTGACGGGCTTCCGGATGGACAGGGACGGGAGGCAATACCTTGTCGGCGTCGGCATGGATGTCTCTGAACGGATCCACCTCGAGGAGCAGCTGCGCCAGTCCCAGAAGATGGAGTGTCTCGGCACCCTGGCGGGCGGCATTGCCCACGACTTCAACAACATCCTGACGGCGATCATCGGGTACGGCAACCTGCTGCAGATGAAAATGGGAGAGACCGACCCCCTGCGCCACAACGTGGAGCAGATTCTCGCTTCGGCCAACCGGGCCGCCAGTCTGACCCAGGGTCTTCTCGCGTACAGCAGAAAGCAGATCCTGAATCCGCAGCCCGTCAATCTCAACGAGATCATCAGAAAAGTGGAGCGGCTGCTGGTGCGGCTGATCGGAGAGGATGTGGAACTCAAGGTAGTTCTGACGGACGCCGACACCACGATCGAGGCGGACGCCGGGCAGATCGAGCAGGTCCTGATGAACCTTGCCACGAATGCGCGGGACGCCATGCCCGACGGCGGGCCGCTTTTCATCGAGACCGAAGTGGTTGAGATCGACGCGGCGTCGGCCCAGACCCACGACTTCCAGCAACCGGGACAATACGTTCTGATCACGGTGACCGATTCGGGGACCGGCATGGACGACAGAACGCGGGAGCGGGTGTTCGAACCGTTTTTCACCACGAAGGAGGCCGGGAGGGGCACCGGACTCGGCCTTGCAATGGTGTACGGCATCGTCACGCAGCATAACGGGTCGATCCATATTGACAGCCAGGTGGGACAGGGAACGTCGTTCCGGATTTATCTGCCGGTGGCGAGCAGCGCGCCCGACGCCCTGCATCCGGTCGAACTGCCGCCGATCGAGGGAGGCGCCGAGACCATCCTCGTGGCCGAAGACGATGAATCGGTGCGAAACCTGACCTGCAACATGCTCGAACAGTTCGGGTATACGGTGATCCAGGCCGAGGATGGAGAGGATGCGGTCAGGAAGTTCATGGCGAACCGCGATGCGGTACAGCTTCTTATCCTCGACGTGATCATGCCGAGGAAGAACGGCAGGGAAGCCTATGAGAAGATCAGGATATTCCGGCCCGACATCAAGGCGTTGTTCTTCAGCGGCTATACCGCGGACATCATCCACCAGAAGGGGCTCCTGGACAGCGGCGTCCATTTTATACTCAAGCCGGTGCCCATGAACGAGCTCCTGCGCAAAGTCCGCACGCTTCTCGACAACCCCGCATAGGGCGGCACCTCGCAGCAGGAAAAACCTTCATCAACCACGGATGAACCGGAAAAAACAAGAAGCCTGCCGAAATTCAATTAACCACGGATGAACACGGATGGACACGGATAAACAGAGTGGCGAATTCAATTGACCACGGATGAACCCCGTTAGAAATCAAATTTCTAAACGGGGTGAATTGATGATGTATTCGTAAAAAGTCGAAAATCATCAAAGTACAGTCATTCCGGCTTGTCCGGAATCCTATCTTGGCAGTGCGTATGTGGCAACACGATTCCCGACAGGCGGGAATGACGACTTTTTACGACGACCATCACGGATGGACACGGATAAAAGAAGAAATACGTGCTTTATCCGGGGAAACCGGGATAGGAAAAAACAGGGAGCATGGTTATAAATCCGGTAATCTGCGTTCATCAGTGTTTATCCGTGGTTAATGTCTCCGTATTTTTAGGTGCTAAGCCAGACTGTTTTCGCTGAATTGTTTTGCCCCCGCGCCGCTCGCTATTGTATAATCCGATATGTCCAGGAAGCTCAAAGAGAAGGCCGACGCGCTCCTTGCTGTCGAGCACGGCGCGGTCTATAAGGCGCAGGGCGCCGAGATCGAGGTCGCTCTCGCCTATCCCAATACGTACCACATCGGAATGTCGAACCTCGGGGTGCACCAGATTTACTCCATCCTGAACAGCCGGCCCGATACGCTCTGCGAGCGCGTCTTCCTGCCCGACGACGACGATCAGGAGGAGTACGAAAAGACCGGGACGAAGCTCTTCAGTCTCGAGAGCAAGCGTGCGGTGAAAGACTTCGACATCCTCGCCTTTTCCGTGTCCTTTGAGCAGGATTACATCAACGTTCTCGAAATGCTCAAGCTTGCGGGCATTCCCGCCTTGCGGAGCGAGCGGACGGAAGCCCATCCTCTTCTCCTCCTGGGATGGGATCTGCTCGTTCTTCAATCCCGAGCCCCTTGCGGATTTTTTCGACGTCGTGATCTCGGGCGAAGGAGAAGACGTCGCAGGCGAATTTATCGATGTCTTTCGGACGCAGCGCGGGAAAGGGCGGACTTGAACTTCTGCGGGCTGCCGCCGGGATCCCGGGCGTGTACGTGCCGGGCTTCTACGACGTCGCGTATCACGACGACGGGACTATCAGGGAGCGTGTCCTGCTCGATACCGCAGCTCCCGTGCGGATCGTGAAGCGCAGGGTCGAGCAGCCTTGGTGCAAGGCCCGCAGCCACGGCGATCAGGACACCGCTTACGGAATTCAGCGACATGCATCTTTCCGAGATCACCCGCGGCTGCGGGCGGCACTGCCGTTTCTGCATGGCAGGCTACATCTATCTGCCTCCGCGAAACCTCGACATCGGCACCGCCCGGGAGCAGGCGGAACGGGCCGACGCAGGCTGCGGCAAGATCGGTCTCGTCGGTGCCGCGATCTCGGACTATCCCGACATCGGAGACCTCTGCGCCGGCATCCGCGGCAGCCTGTCCGTTTCATCGCTTCGCGCGGACTCGGTGAGCAAGGCGCTGATCGAGCGGCTCGCAAAGAGCGGACACAAGACCATCTCCATTGCGCCGGAAGCCGGATCAGAGCGGCTCAGGAACGTCATCAACAAGAACATTTCCGAAGCGGACATCCTTCGGGCCGCAGACCTCATCTTCGGCAGCGGCATTCCGAACCTGAAGCTGTATTTCATCATCGGACTGCCCACGGAGACCGGTGAGGACGTGGAGGCCATCATCGCTCTTGCCCGGGAGGTCCGGCGCATACAGCTTGTCCATGCCCGCTTGCGCGGCAGGATCGGAAGGATCACCCTCAGCGTCAATTCCTTTGTGCCCAAACCGTTCACTCCCTTTCAGTGGGAGCCCATGGAGTCGGTCCCGACGCTGAACAGCAGGATCCGCACCATCGAAAAGGCCGTGAAGACGATCGGCAACATGACCGTGATTCACGACCTGCCGAAGTGGGAATACATCCAGGCGGTGTTGTCGCGCGGTGACCGGAGGACCGGCAGGCTGATCAGGGCGGCCCACGAAAAGGGCGGCGACTGGAAAGCGGCCGCGCGGGAGCTCGAACTGGACCTGGATTTCTATGCGGCCCGGCGGCGTGATTTCTCGGAGCAGTTGCCCTGGGATTTTATTGACATCGGCGTGCGGAAAGATTATCTTAGGAACGAATTTGAGCGGGCGCTTGAAGGAAAGTTCACGCCGCCCTGCAGGGTCGGCTCGTGCAAGACCTGCGGAGTGTGCGGGTAAGGGAATCGGGCCCATCCTTCCGAGCTCGTCATTCCGGGCTTGACCCGGAATCCAGAGACTTTTTATGCAACACTGGATTCCTGCTTCCGCAGGAATGACGGCAAAAAGCAGAGCGCCATCGCTTTCGGATCGACAATCACATGAACGTGCCTGTAAGTCGTCTCAGCACCAGTCTCGCCATCCTCGGCCTCGAGAAACTGGGATTCGTACAATACGCGTTCACCACGCGCCAGAACGGCCTCGGGGCCCGCACTGCCGGGATCAAAGGGCCTGACGATTGGAAACCCGTGGCAGAGTCCTTCGGAATAAGCGCCGACCGCCTCGTCACGATCAACCAGGTGCATGGAGAGGCGATCGTCCGCGTCACGGAGGAGAACTACCGGGCAGTGCGGTCCTTGGAAGCGGATGCCATGATCACGCAGGAGCGCGGGCTCGCAATCGGCGTGGAAACGGCGGACTGCGTCCCCATCCTTCTCGCGGACCCGGCAACCCGCGCAGTCGCGTCGGTGCACGCCGGGTGGCGGAGCACGGTCAAAAAGATCGTGCAGAAAACCGTCGAACGGATGCAAGCGGAGTTCGGCTCCGATCCCCGCAAACTGATCGCTGCCATCGGCCCGGCCATCGGTCCGGAGTGCTACGAAGTGGATGACCCGGTGATGGGGCCGGTGAAGGAGGCGTTCTCCTTCTGGAAAGAGGTTGCGCCGCCCCGGGAGAACGGCCGGTGGAGCCTTGATCTGGCCAAACTGAACCGGATGGAGCTGCTCCAGGCAGGCCTGCCTGAAACCAACATCTATTCCTTCGGTCTCTGCACATGCTGCAGGGCCGAGCTGTTCTATTCGTTTCGACGCGAAGGCCGGACCGGCAGGATGCTGTCAACGATCATGATAAAACCGTAATACCGAATGTCGAACCACGGGTCCGCTGCGAGGACGCACAGGGTATTTATCGGTTTTAATTTTGAGTTATGTCCATAATTGGTGTAGTAAGCAAGTCCTGGATTCTGAACCCATGCGGAAATTTAGGCAGGCGACCGAGTCCGAGGGTTGCGTTACTTTCTTCGGGCGAGCAAGAAAGTAACCATGAAACCGAACGTCGAACCGTTCAATAAACAGAGAAACGAAACAGGACTGCGTATAGATATAAGACTTGAACTCAAAATGAGTTTTCTTGTTTTACCGTGTGCGACGAAGTCGCCGGTGGTTATATCGCAGTTGCTTGAAGGGATCAACAATGTCCATCGCAGACAACCTGAAGACCATACAGGACAAGATCGCCGCTGCGGCGAAGCGTGCCGGCCGCGAGCCTTCGTCCGTGCGGCTGATCGTCGTGACCAAGACCGTGGAGGTCGAGAGAATCCGCGAGGCCGTGGCGGCCGGCGCCGTTGTCCTGGGCGAGAACCGCGTCCAGGAGGCAAAGGAGAAGATCGAGAAGATGGGGAGTATTGCCTCCTGGCATTTGATCGGCCATCTCCAGTCGAACAAGGCGAAATATGCCGTGAAGCTTTTCGATCTCATCCATTCCGTGGACAACCTCGACCTTGCGAAGGAGATCGACAAACAGGCGGCAAAGAACGGCAAGGTGCAAAACGTTCTGATCGAGGTGAGTATCGCGGGTGAAGAGCAGAAGGCCGGCGTGGATTTCGGCCGTGCCGTCGAGCTGGTGAAGGAAGCGGCAAAGCTCAGGAACATCGCCGTCCAGGGGATCATGACCGTTCCGCCCCTCCTTGACGATCCCGAAGCCGTGCGCCCCTACTTCCGGAAGCTGCGTACGCTGGCGGAGGACATCCGGAAGGAGAACATCCCCAACGTGAACATGAAGGAGCTGTCCATGGGCATGAGCGGCGATTTCGAAGTCGCTGTCGAAGAAGGCGCGACCATGGTCCGGGTGGGCACGGCGATATTCGGGAAACGAATATAAAGCAGTTTTTAGTTTTGAGTTTTTAGTTTTGAGTTGGTGTTTCGAGTCTTGAACTACGGGTGTTAACTAAGAACTCAAAATTCACAACTCAAAACTTTGTAGAGGAGCTATTGAGGCAGTTTTTAGTTTTGAGTTTTTAGTTTTGAGTTGGTGTTTCGAGTCTTGAACTGCGGGTGTTAACTAAGAACTCAAAATTCAGAACTCAAAACTTGTTTCGAGGTGTTGAATCATGATTAAGGAAAAGATCGCATTCATCGGCGGCGGAAACATGGCCGAGGCCCTCATCAAGGGCATGCTGGCCGCTGATGTGGCCAAGTCCGGTCAGATGATCGTGACGGACGCGTCAAAAGACCGGCTGGAGTCCCTGAAGCGGTATAACATCGGCATCGAAACAAGCAACGCGGCGGCGGTCAAGGCAGCCGGGATCGTGCTTTTGTGCGTGAAACCCCAGGTGATGGATTCAGTCCTGAAGGAGATCAGCGGCGCTGCTGATGGAACAAAACTCATTATATCCATTGCCGCGGGCGTGACGACAGGCCGCATCGAGAAACTGCTTGCCCAGGGCCCCCGGATCATCCGCGTCATGCCGAATACGCCCGCACTGGTGCTCGCCGGCGCCGCCGGCATTGCCGCCGGACCGAAAGCAGGTCAGGACGACATCGCCGTTGCGCAGAGCATCTTCAATGCAGTCGGCAGGTCCGTCATTGTCGAGGAAAAGCTCATGGACGCCGTGACCGGCCTTTCAGGGAGCGGGCCTGCGTATGTGTTCATGATCATCGACGCACTTTCCGACGCAGGCGTCAAGGCAGGGCTGCCCCGGCCGCTTGCACTCGAGCTTGCCGCGCAGACCGTGTACGGCTCGGCCAAAATGGTGCTCGAAACAAAAGAGCACCCCGGGAAGCTGAGGGACATGGTCACCTCGCCCGGAGGGACGACCATCGAGGGGCTCCACGAGCTTGAAAAAGGCAAGCTCCGGGCAACGCTCATGAACGCAGTGGAGGCGGCCACGGCGAGGAGCAGGGAACTGGGAAAATGATTTAATGCCGTAAGGCGTGAGGAGTAAGGAGTAAGGAGTAAGGAGTAAGGGGTAACCCCTCACTTCTCATACCTCACTACTGACTGATTTCAAGGGAGGCTCCATGTTCGTTTTCGGAAACATCATTCTGGGAATCGCCAAGGTGCTTGACGTAGTGCTGAACATCTACATGTGGGTAGTCATCATCCGTGCGCTCATCTCATGGGTGAACCCGGACCCCTACAATCCCATTGTGCAGATCCTGGCCAGGATGACCGAGCCGGTCCTGCGGCCGATCCGGAAGCTTGTGCCGCCCCATCGGGTCGGGATAGACTTTTCGCCGCTGATCGCGATCCTCATCATCATGTTCCTGCAGTATGCATTGATCAACACCCTCTACCGCATCGGGCATGCGATGGGATAGGCTCGAAAATATCAGCTCCGAGAAGGAGGTCCAGGCATGGGCAACGGCATAAAGGTAACGCCCCTCGATATTCAGCAAAAGAGGTTCCACGTGGGGTTCCGCGGGTTCGATAAAACCGAGGTCGAGATGTTCCTCGACCTGGTCCGCGATGAAATGGAAGGCCTGGTGCGGGAAGTGACGGACCTGCGGGAGTTCAAAGCCGTCCTATGATCTGCGCCTGCGGGAGCTCAACGAAAAAGAGGATACCGTCAAGAACACCATGCTCATGACCCAGAAGCTCATGGAGGACCAGAAGGACAATGCGCGCCGGGAAGCCGCATTGATCATCAAGGACGCGGACATCCGCAGCCATCAGATCATCGGCAATGCCCAGCAGGAGAAGCTGCGGTTTGAATCGGAAATCCAGGAGCTGAAGCGGCGCAAGCATCAGTTCCTGCTCGACCTCAAAAAGGTCATGCAGATGCACCAGGAGATGATCGCGTTCGAGGAGGGCGGCGTTGAAGCCAAGGAAGAACCTGCCCAGGGATCGTGACGCCGGACCCTCGGCCACGCTGACCGTCCGCATCCAGCCCCGGGCATCGAAGAACGAGATCGTCGCGATGGAAGACGGGGGGCTCAAGATCAGGCTCACGGCTCCGCCCGTAGACGGCGCGGCAAACGAGGCGCTCATCCGATTTCTTGCCGATACCTTTTCAGTGGCCAAGTCGCAGGTGGAGATCGTCTCGGGCCACACCGCAAAGAACAAGATCGTCAGGATCAGCGGGGTTTCCGATGCGATGCGGAAAGACTGTTGAATCAAGGGTGAATAGGGTACATATATTAGTCTAGTGAGTTAGAGTTTTGAGTTCAGGTGTGAGTTTTGGTCTTGAACTGAAAATTCAAACTCACTCAGTTAAGATATCTTCCGAATTCCAGTTTCATTTACCCGACACTCGAAACTCAAAATTGCAGTTAAAGAAAGGGGGCGACAGGCTTCGACGGGGACACGGAGGTCAGGAGTTGCATGCCGAGGTGCCATGGGGTCTCGTTAAACACATGGCAAAACACAACTGCCAATAACGAACTGGCATACGCAGCCTAATTAACTAGGTCGCGCGTCTCCCGGCTGCCGCCCGAGCGGTCGAAGGGATGTCACAATTCGGGCTGGTCTTTCCGTTCCGTCCGGGGCGGTAAGATAAGACATACCGGGCTGGCCGATTCCAAAGCTCTCCCCGAGGCGTTGGAAGAGGCGAGATTTAAACGAGGGGAAAAGCATGTATGAGCTTCCGGCTGAAGGTTTTCGGACGCGGGTTCAATTCCCGCCGCCTCCACCATTTCACAATCCAAGGTAGTCCAATGAAGTGCAAAAGCCCCTTGAAAATAGGGGCTTTTCTTATTTATGCGTCCGTGGTGGTCTTCACTGATTTCTTGACATTTGGGGTAACTTTGGGGTAACTTTAGGGGTAACTGAACTGGCTAAAAAGGCAGTTACCCCAATATAAGGAGTTTCCCCTGTGTTATCAGATATAAAGGTCAAGAGCGCGAAGGCTAAGGACAAGCCCTACAAGCTGAACGACGGCCAGGGCCTTTATCTGCAAATCGCTGCCAACGGCGGGAAGTGGTGGCGCTTCAAGTACCGCTTCGAAGATAAGGAGAAACTGATCTCCCTCGGCACCTACCCGGAGATATCCCTTATTGATGCGCGGGAGCGGCGTGACACTGCACGAAAGCAGGTCGCCAACGGCATAGACCCCGGAGAGGTCCGCAAGGCACAGAAGGCGGCGCGGGGCCAGGTGGAGAACAGCTTCGAGGTTATTGCGCGGGAGTGGCACGAGAAGTTCTCTCCCCGCTGGACGCCGGTCCACGCCGAGACCACCATTAAGCGGCTGGAGCGGGACGCCTTCCCCTGGATCGGGGAGCGGCCCATCGCCGAGATCAAAGCGCCGGAGCTGCTGACGGTTCTTCGGCGCGTGGAGTCCCGGGGGGCGTTGGAAACGGCCCACCGCGTAAAGAGCATCTGCGGCCAGGTCTTCCGCTACGCCGTTGCGACGGGCAGGGCGGAGCGTGACTGCTCCTACGACCTCAAGGGCGCGCTGCCGCCGGCAGCGAAAACCCATCTTGCGGCGCTGACGGACCCGAAGGATGTTGCCGCCCTGCTCCGCGCGATCGACGGGTATCAGGGTTCATTCGTGGTCAAGTCCGCGCTGCAGCTCGCGGGCATGTTCTTTGTCCGGCCCGGAGAACTGCGGAACGCTGAATGGGCCGAGTTCGACCTCGAGGCGGGCATCTGGTCGATCCCGGCTGAAAAGATGAAGATGAGGCTGCCCCACATCGTGCCGCTGTCGCGCCAGGCGGTCGAAGTGCTTCAATCCCTCCAGCCGCTGACCGGCCGCAGCAAGTATGTGTTTCCGAGCCCTCGCACGAACCAGCGCCCGATGAGCAACAACGCGATCCTTGCCGCGCTGCGGCGCATGGGATATGACAAGGACGAAATGACCGGCCACGGTTTCCGGGCCATGGCCCGCACCATCCTCGACGAGGTGCTCCACGTCCGGCCCGAGTACATCGAGCACCAGCTTGCACACGCTGTGCGCGATCCGAATGGCCGCGCATACAACCGAACGGCGCACCTGGATGAGCGGAAGAAGATGATGCAGCTCTGGAGCGATTATCTGGATGAAATCAAAGCAGGGGCGAAGATCCTGCCGTTCCCGAAAATGGCGGGTTGAGTAATGCAAATGGTGCGCTATGAATAGCCTGAAACCTTTTGATAAGCTTTTTATCCCCGATGGAGTTCAGGGCTCGTATCTTCTCGTTAATCGAGAAACTGGCGCGGCTCGACAAAAAACACTCCAACATCATTATTCGGAAATAGAAGAAATTGTCCTTTTGCCAGAAGTACCAGAGGATATACGTGTTCATTTTGATACAGCACGCAATCTTTATCTCTACAACTGGTTTGTCTATCGATTCGGACCTGTAGCAGAACTTCACGCCATTGCTTCAGTGGAATTCGCACTCAAGATCAAGAGTGGAAAGAAGCGCGCCGGTCTCAAATCTCTTTTGAATATTGCAATTCAGAATAAATGGATTCAGGACAGCGGTTTCAAGTATTACCCGGTATCACAAGAAACATTGATACAACGAACAGCCGCAGACAGTTACAGGCCACAGGATAAAGAGCATGATCCGGACACAGACAATCTTCAAGCGTATTGTAAAATACTGGCCGATTCGCTACCGTATTTTAGAAATAACTTTGCGCACGGGAGCAACATTCTATATCCTACTGGTGTTGTTACATTGGCAATCTGCGCTGATATCATCAATCAGCTTTTCGGCAAAGTTGACAGAAAGGTGGATTAAGTCGTCAGCCTATCTTTTCTGGACATTTTCGACTACCTGTAGTAAAGTTCTGAATTATTATGGGATTAATAGCAGTCGGGGAGGGGCATGGCTGATTTAGAAGCAATCCAGAAAAAGATCATCTCATTCCGGAACGAGCGTGACTGGGCGCAATTCCACGATCCCAAGAACCTCGCCGAAGCCCTCTCCATTGAAGCGGGGGAGCTGCTTGAAAACTTCCTCTGGAAGACGACCGAGCAGTCCCGCAATCTCACCGCAGAAGAACTCAAGAACGTAAAAGAAGAACTGGCCGACATCTTTATCTTTCTCACCTATCTCAGCGAGGAATATAAGATCGACTTGCTGACGGAAGTGGAAAAGAAAATCGCGATGAATGAAGCGAAGTATCCGGTGGAGAAGGCGAAGGGATCGGCAAAGAAATACTCGAAGATGTAAGAGATTGATTCGCCATAACTGGCAAAGCGCTGATTGCTTAAGAGAGCTCATCATAACGATATGAATAAAAAAATCAAAAGCGAGAGAAAAAAAACCGTGTCTATATATAGGCCCAACAGCTCTCTGTATAGTAAAGACGCTTGCATTTCCACAGATGAGCCATATATGATCTGGAACGGAGATGTAAACGCCTTCCTAGACAGGTTACCGTCAACGCCACTATTTGATTTGGTTGTTACGTCACCACCATATAATCTTGGCAAGGAGTATGAAAGCAAGACCTCGCTTGATGCCTATTTATCATGGCAAGATAAAATAATTTCAAAAATATTACCAAGAGTGAAACAAAATGCCAGCGTGTGTTGGCAAGTTGGCAACTATGTGAATAACGGACACATCATACCTTTAGATATTCTTTTGCATCCGTTGTTTGCTAAGCACGGGCTTAAATTACGAAATAGAATTATCTGGAAATTTGGTCATGGTCTACATAGCAAAAAACGTTTTAGTGGCCGCTATGAAGTTGTTTTGTGGTATACGAAGGGCGACGAATATGTGTTCAATCTTGATGCAATACGCATTCCGTCGAAGTACCCAGCAAAACGACACTATAAAGGGCCAAAAGCCGGCGAATATAGCAGTAATCCTCTTGGAAAGAATCCAGAAGATATTTGGGATTTCCCCGATGAAATTTGGGAAATACCGAATGTCAAGAGTAATCATGTCGAAAAGACAAGCCACCCCTGCCAATTTCCAGTTGGTCTGATAGAACGGCTGATTCTGTCACTGACAAACAAAGGGGATATTGTATTTGATCCATTTTCAGGTGTTGGATCCTCTGGCGTGGCTGCTGCTCTACATGATCGTCGGTTTTGGGGTGCCGAGGTAATGACGGAATATGTGAAGCTGGCCAAGGACAGGATTAATCAAGCCCTTAAGGGTGAAGCAAAATATCGTTCTCATGCAAAACCAATTTATGATCATACGACTTCTAAGCTTTCGATACCACCACAGAGGTAATTATAAATTTCCGTGAAAATTACCAGATACTCACATATGTCTGCAGATCGTGTGATTTCATCAGTAATAGATGAAGAGGTCACTTCAACTCTGAGTCGCTTCAAACATCGTTCAAACTTGCGCGCTGCAAAACTTAGGCATGAAATTCTCGGTCACCTTAAAAAACTGGGTTGGTCGGATTCGGTGAGAATTCACGAGAATTCCAAAATAAGCGTCACGTCAATGAAGGATAGAATTGCCCTGTGTTTCCAAACCGGCAATATGGGTCGCTTTTACGCTGATCTATTAAAGCTTGAAACACTATTTCGTAATGGTCGTATAGTTGTCGCGATATATATTATTCCAATGCGCACACTATCGAGAACATTGGGCAGCAACGTAGCTAACTATGAGCGTTTTGTAGAAGAATTAAATATATTTCGGGTTACTCTTACCGTGCCTATTGTTGTACTCGGTATAGAAAGCGAGGGTTGAATATGCAGCTTGGCTACCCATATCCTAAAAGAACAGATCATTTGAAAAAATTATATTCGACACCAAGCAAGCGCACATTTGATCTGCGATTTCAATCACGCTTGCAGACGTTCAGTATCTATAATGTCCCGATCGAATTACCTAAATACCGCCTGAATAATGGCCGGACGCTTGCAGCTCAAGCGCAATATTTAGCAAAGCATTCTGAAGCGCCTCAAGATTTGTTTAAACGTGATCTTGAGTTGGAGGACGCACATGTAATCCAACACAATATACTTCAAAAAATGGTTGATGAGAAAAACTTGCTTGGCTACTTTATGACACACGAACAGGAAGAGCCGCTAATACTGAGCCATGATGGTTTTGTTGTCAATGGTAATCGTAGATTGTGTGCGATGAGAATATTACTTGAGCGAGATAAACAACGTTATGCCCATTTCGAGAATGTGGACGTTGTAATTCTTCCTCCTGCGACAGAACGCCAAATAGACGATCTGGAAGCTGATCTGCAAATTCATCGCGATATAAAAGCCGACTACACCTGGACAGCGCGAGCATTTTTGTATAAATGGCGGAAAGAGGAACATGGCTACACTGATGACGAAATCGCACAGCGTTACGAACTTACTAAACCAGAAGTTCGGGAGTGGATACAAATGCTTGAATACGCGGATCGTTATCTTGCCAGTCGCGGCATTCCGGGCCAATACGAAGAAATTGAGACCGATGAGTTTGCGTTTCGACAAATAACAAAGGTACGTTCGAAACTCTTTAAAACAGAAGGAGAACGAAATGTTTTTGAGCAAATAGCATATTGCCTGATTGATGACTCTGAAGGTGGTAGGTTGTACGAGAAAATATCATCTACAGGAAAATACCTTGATAAGGTAATTAACAATCTAAAGTCAGCATTGCCTATTGCCTCGGCTGAAGTTAAGGCCGATGATACAGATTTACTGGGGGGCTCAGGAGATCAGCTTGTTGGCGTACTTGAGGCAGTCGAAAAGGAAAACAATCGAGTCAGCGTGCGTACAATTACTGCTGAGGTCGTTGATGCTGAATTAGCGAAAGAGAAGGAGAAGAAGCGTACTGACTTTGTACTTACTCAAGTGCGAAAGGCGAATACATCATTGATCGAAGCGCTTAATGGAATAACAGACACGACTGAGAAAACAGGCATAGACAGTCAGTTGGATTCTATCGATAAGTCTATATTAAGTTTACGTGAGTGGTTAAATGACAACTCTAAAAATTGAGTACGATATTAAGAGCCGACGAGCTCAATTGTCGTCTGATGATTCAGGGGCGGCATGGAGTGATATCCGTCAAGCTTGTGAAGACCGCTCGACTGAAGTCGAGGAAAAAGGTCCTGCTGCTTTTTCAATGCCTTGGTGGGCGTTCCTGAATTCACGTAGCGCGATTAATTTTTATGTTCAGCGACATAAGGTTAGTGTCGTTTTTGATGCTGAGGCCAGGCTTTATCTTCAACAATCAAGAGAACATGAAAAAAATTATGAAGCGTCAGCATCTGCACCTCCAGTGGACATCGCTGAACTTACTGGGCGATTGTCCGCGCGCGGGTTCACGCGCCTCCTTACTACGCCGCAAATAAAGAATGTCAGCAGGCTAGCTTCAATGGCTTCCGGAGCTACCTTTTCTGTCCCAGGTGCAGGTAAAACTACAGAAGCTTTAGCATACTATTTTTATAAGCGAGCTGAGAACAACCGCTTGCTAATCGTTTGTCCAAAGAATGCTTTTGCCGTTTGGGAAGAACAAATCAAAGAATGCGTGCCGGGATATAAAGGCCTTATTGTGCGGCTTGTCGGCGGTGAAAAAAATATCCAATACCTTCTCACTAAGGATCCTGCAGTGTGCTTGATCACATATCATCAGTTGCCGATTGTGATTTCTTATGTTGCGGCATACCTTACATCGAACCCTTGCTTCATGTATGTCGATGAGAGCCATCGTATGAAAAGGGGAACCGACGGTGTGTGGGCGAGCGCTGTGCTTAGTATCGCCCATCTTGCAGAACATAAGTTGGTTCTCAGTGGAACGCCAATGCCTCAATCAATACTGGACCTTGTGCCGCAGTTTAAGTTTTTGTTTCCAGAAGTACCCGTCGATGAGGACAACATCGAAAATTTAGTCAAGCCCATTTACGTTAGAACTACAAAAAATGAACTCAATATCCCATCTGTTGACAGACGGGCAATTGAGGTACCGTTAAACTCTGAGCAACGTTATGTCTATGATCTCTTAAGATCAGAAATCGCTCGTCAGGCAAACAAAGCACTGAATTTACGTCAACGTATGCAGTATCGTCAAATTGGACGGTCTGCAATGCGCTTATTGCAGTTTGTTTCGAACCCGGCGTTGCTATTATCGAGTGGAGTAATATCTGAAGAGTTGTTGTCAGATGTGTTGGCATCCGGAGATAGCCCGAAAATATCGATCGCGTGCACTAGAGCAAGAGAACTAGCTGCACGTGGTAAGAAAACTATTATCTGGTCAAGTTTTGTGAAAAACGTAGAGTTGATATCCTCGCGTCTCGCGGATCTCGGGGCGGACTTTATCCATGGGGGCGTTGAAACAGGTAGTGAGGAAGAAGAGGATACTAGGGAGCGAAAGATACTACGATTTCATGAGGATTCTAAAGCATATGTACTTGTCGGAAACCCGGCAGCTTGCGGTGAAAGTATCAGTCTTCACAAAGTTTGTCATAACGCAATCTATATAGATCGGACGTTCAACGTTGCGCAGTACTTGCAGTCCGAAGATCGGATTCACCGGTTAGGCCTAAAGCCCGATCAGAAAACAATTGTAGAAATCTTGATTAGTCCAGAAACCATTGATGAAACGGTAGATACACGGTTACGCTTAAAGGTCCGTAAAATGAGCGAAGTGCTTGAAGATCAACATCTCCATATTGACCCTGTAAAGTATGATCTCGAAGATGAAGAGCTAGACGATGATGATTTTGCTGCACTTGTAGAGCATCTGAATGAAGGAGTGAGAGAGTCATGAGTTTTTCGGTAGGTGTTTTGTATTCGTGCCAGGACATGGTCGGTCTCGTTAGCTCAAAAGGGATATCACCGAAGGAATTCACTGACTCTTTTAAGACATTTACAGTTGCAGCTGCTGGAGAAGTATTGGAAATGTCTCAACGTTGCAGCTGGGTTGCGCTTACACTAGATGGCACTTTAGCTGTAACAGAACGAGGAAAAAGTGTACTCGGAGCACCCTCACGAGAATCGGCACTTCGTGTTCAGATAAAACATGCGATTGAAATATTTCAGCCAGCATGGGCGCAGCGAATGCGAAACGGGCGTGAGGAGGTAAAAGAATACTTTCCGTCCGATATTAAACAGTGCTTTAAAGAAGCGGATCTACTCGACGATTGGACTGATGAAATGATTCTATGGTGGGATGATCTTGCGCAAGCAGCTAGAGCTAAAAAGAATGATGAGCTTCTCCAGATAGGACGGAAAGCAGAACGTTTGTCGATGGAATATGAATCCAAGAGAACTGGAATTTTACCTCGTTGGCAATCTCTCGAATCAAATTTCTCAGGTTACGATATATTGTCTAGAGTGAATGGAACCGACACAACACCATTGCGTATTGAAGTCAAAGGGAGCTCTTTATCTCATAAGCAGGCATATGTTTTTATTACACGAAATGAGTGGACCGTGGCAAAGACCATAGGTAACTATAAGTTTCACTTTTGGCTAATCGCCCGTAATCCGCCCCTACTTATTGAAAAGGATCATGCTGATATAGCCACTCACATACCCACTGATCAAGGTGGCGGTGAATGGCAAAATGTGAGGATTCAGCTTTCGAAAGTATAAGTTTTATCTGATCCATATACAGAGGGTATGATTACTAATAATTCAGTCGAAATATCATTGATCGCAAGACAACTGAAAATAAGATATAGAGATTTTAGTCATCACAACAAAAATAATCCGCTCGATGAATTGCTATTTATTCTTTGTAGTGTAAAACGTAGCGAACAGGTTTATCTTAGGGCTTTTAAATCGTTGAAACAGGCTTACCCTACGTATTTGCAACTCAATCAAGCACCAGTTACGGAGCTTGTAAGGCAAATATCATGGGGTGGTTTGCAGAATCATAAGGCTCTGGCGCTTAGAAATATTATGATCAAGATAACTGAAAAGTTTGGCAAGCCTACCCTCGCGCCACTACGTCGAATGTCAGAAGCTGAATGTGAAAAGTTTCTTTGCTCCTTGCCTGGAATAGGCAAAAAAGTCGCACGTTGTGTAATGATGTATTCGCTTAAAAGGAACGTTTTTCCAGTAGATACACACTGTTGGCGTATTTCAAAAAGACTAGGATTGATAAAACCGCGAGGAAAGCAGAAATATTGCACTTCACACGAGATGGATATTCTACAAAAAGTAATTCCGCCAAAATTGCGGTTATCATTGCACGTAAATATGATTTCTCTTGGCAGAGATGTGTGTAGAGCCACACGGCCAAATTGCAGTAGTTGCGTAATATTAGAATATTGCCCACAGATTATAGGTTGATGCAAATGATATTATAATAGAATCCTTCAACTGGACAAGTCATTCTCAGAGCAATGAACCATTTTTACAAATGCACGAAGAAGGCTTGACCCTGACTCCGATTGTGTCGCGTTAAGATAGACCGCTCAATTTTATATTCTGGGAGGCTTAGTTATGGTGGTGAAATATAATAAGGAACTATCGCACGCATACGAATACGATAAAGGTATAGATGAACAAGAAGATACTTTGAGTGATGAGCCGATAAAGAAGCCCTTTGATCCAGATAAAATTGAAGTTGATCCGAATACGATGACAATATTTCAGGTCATGAGAAAGGTTGTAAAAGGCGAGATAAATTTACAGCCAGATTTTCAGCGAAATATAGTATGGGATCAAGTGCGTCAGAGTCGACTTATTGAATCAATATTGATTAGGATCCCTTTACCTGCCTTCTATTTGGATGCTGTTAATGAAGATGATTGGCTTGTTGTTGATGGACTGCAAAGACTGTCTACCTTAGATAGTTTTTGTAACAAAAAGGCGTTTCGGTTAACGAATATGGAGTTTTTAGATCATTTAGACGGTAAAAACTATGACGAATTACCAAGAAACTATCAAAGGCGCATCGAAGACACTCAATTATTTTTATACGTAATTAAACCGGATACGCCACCGGAGGTCAAGTTTACAATTTTTTATCGAATTAATACTGGAGGTATGGTCCTATCTGCTCAAGAAATTCGTCACTGCCTTTTTCAGGGGAAGGCTACGGCAGTTCTGAAGAAGCTAGCTGAGTCGCACGCATTTCTTGAGACAACAACTAATTCAATAAACACCAAACGAATGGACGATCGTGAATGTGTTTTACGCTTTATCGCATTTTCACTTAAACCATATACGGATTATAAAGACCCAGATTTAAATCTGTATTTAAGCCAAGCGATGCGTGCTATTAACAGGTTAAGTAATAGTGATATGGCCAAAGTCGAACAGAATTTTTATTCTGCTATGGAATTAGCTCGGGAAGTGTTTGGCGAATATGCATTTCGAAAAATGTTTGCAAGAAAAGCTTATAGGAACCCAATTAATAAGTCGCTTTTCGAAGCATGGTCTGTTTGCTTAACAAAATACAACAAAGATGAATTAATGAAAAATAAAAGCAAAATCGTCGATGGATATATAGAAGCAATGAAGGAAGATGATGAGTATTTGCGGTCTCTAACTGAAGGTACGGGAGGTGTCTTGAGAGTTCATAAGCGATTCAAAACAACGATGGACATAATAAAAGAGGCGCTGCGATGATTGCAAAGCCAATTAAATATCTTCGAATTGAGCGATTCAAATGTTTCGAAGACCAAAATATTACCTTTGGAAAATTGACGCTGCTAGCTGGGAAAAATGGTAGTGGAAAATCAAGTATCATTCAGGCCCTACTATTACTCAGGCAGGCATATGTATTAGGGAGTTTAGATAAAAACGAATTTCCTCTAAATGGCGATCTTGTAAAAATTGGCACAGCAGTTGATGCGCTGTATGGCGGTAGCCAGAAAGATAGTATCGCATTCACCTTATCATCAAACGGGCCGGATGAAGAAATAAAGAGCTGCGAGGCTTTATATGATAAGGAGCATCCTAATCAACATATTTTAAAGCTAATATCCAAAAGTAACTTCACGCCATCATGCAATCTTTTTGCAAGTAGATTTAGTTACCTGACAGCGGAGAGATTGGGGCCAAGGCTGACTTACCCGATGTCAGAGTTGTCAAAAGATAAAATGCATGTTGGAGTCCAAGGTGAATATACTGCGCATTGCCTTGCGGAATTCGGGGCAGATCCAATACCCAACAAAGATTTAGCCTTGAAAGATCAATCAATAGACAATGAAAGTAATAAACTCAATTTGACACTTGAATATCAGACAAAACTATGGCTAAGACAAATTATTCCAAATATTACATTTAATGTCGAAACTATTATAAAAGCGGATAGTGTGCGATTAGAAGTTAAGGTATATGGCGGCGAAACAGATTATTTGAGACCCACAAACATGGGTTTCGGATTTTGTTACACATTGCCTATAGTTGTTGCGGCGCTTATGGCAGAACCGGATTCTATGATCATCGTTGAAAATCCGGAAGCTCATCTGCATCCAGCTGGCCAATCAAATATTAGTCAATTATTGGCGCGAGTGGCACAAAATGGCGTTCAGGTTATAGTTGAAACGCACAGTGATCATATCTTGAATGGACTAAGAGTAGCTGCGAAAAATGGTATCATCGAGAGCGATGGAATCGAGGTCCATTTTAGTGACCGTGGAAATAATATGGGGAGCATTATAGTTACACATCCGAAGATTCATGTTGATGGCGGCATCAGTAATTGGCCTGCTGGTTTTTTTGATCAATACGAAAAAGATCTGGAGGCTCTAATCTAATGCACGTCTTTGTGAATGAGCTTTCTTTCGTATCGCAGGCGCCCAATAAGCAACAAGCAGATAATTTGATGTCAAGTCTGATAGATGTCATAAACGATCTTAATCCCTTTTGCGGACAAGATCCGATCTGCACATCGCACCAATTGTGGCAGAAGGAACTTGCCCCAGGTCTCACTGTTCAAAAATGGTTGTCAGATTCAAAAGAAATATCGCGTGATAAAATGCGCTATTTATCAATAGTGCTTCGAAAAGGTCCTTATGTGGAAACTTTATTAGATGAAAATTTTAACTACTATGAATGCCACTTTGACGGAGTAGATGTCTGTAACACTTCCTTGGCAGGAGCTGCTCTCTATTCTGGACTATTATCTAGTTTGCAAGCTGTCCCGCGGTTTAATGTAAACAAATTATTGTTACAGTGTAAAATAGAGGATGGTGAATTAACAGAAGTGTCAGTGCTTAATGTTTATAATCCCGCAGATCAAACTGCTTATCGTGAGATAAGAGATCTTCTAGCTAGCACGATTACATCGTGGGATTCTTTTTGGGAACAAAAAGATAAACTCTACCCAGAATTGATATTCTGTGATGATGTTTACGCACAATTGGCAAAAATTAACATAGATGAATTTATAGGTACCGTTTTTGAACATTTGTCCAAGATGAATAGCTACATTATGGGGGTAAGGAGGTTAAGGGAAAAAGACGAAAAAGTTGTACCTGAATATTCAAAGATGGGCATACGCGCAAGTCAAGAAACGGAGATTACACTCAAGCATTACGGATACCAGCGTGAATTTGTATGCCCTGATGACGTAAAACGTACATTCACCTGGCATAGTAAGCAGATGGGTAAAAACTTTCGGATTCATTTTTATCCACCGGATGGAACCACTAGCCAATTTATTATTGGCTATATTGGGCTGCATTTAGATACTTATCTTTATCACTGACCTTAGACGTTAGATATTTAAAGGGCTGTCGCTTTTCAGTTTTTCTTAATAGTCCAAATATAGGACAACACAAAATTATCTGGGCGGACGTGGGGTCGCTTCCTTTCCTTCCATCGACAGGTCTTCCTGATAAACTTATTTATACCGTTTCTTCTTCTCCATCACCACTCCAACAATGCGGTACTCCAAATCCTTATTCAACACGATGTCCGGGTATTTCGGATTCAACGGGTGAAGGACTTGGGTTGTATCAAACTTCTTATACTGTTTGAACGTTGCCTCTTCCTCGTGGTTCTTCGCAACGATGTAGTCGCCAGTCACGGCCTTGGCAGTTGGGCTGACGATGATGATGTCTCCCTCATTGAACTCCGGCTCCATTGAATCGCCCTTCACTCGCAGCGCAAAGTTGTGCTCCCCCTTGATGTCGCTCTCGATCCAGTCTACTGCATCCTCCTGGTGAAATGATTCCCCCGTTTCTTCCCACTTGCCGGCGACTACCCAGGACACGACCGGGATCTTCCGCATCTTGCCGGTGGCGGCGGGCTCGACGTTCTTCGGCAGGTAACCCGTCTCGCGCAGGAAGTCCTGGACATCAGAGCGGTAGGCTTGGAGCAACTGCATGACCTTGTCGAAGGCGGGGGACTTCTGGCCTTCCTCGATCTCCATGATGAACGTGTGGGAGACATGCGCCAGTTTGGAGGCCTCGCGCAGCGAGAGGTCCGCACCTTCCCGCATCTTCTTGAGGTATTTGCCCACCTTGTTCATGTGTCAATTATAGCTTACAGGAAGCTTGACATGCAAGAACTATTATTGTAAGCTATCGCTGACAAGTGGCCAATTCGCCTAAGCCGGTTCAACATAATAATAGCAACTAGAGAAGCCTTGCAGGGTTGGCCTTCATGCTGGCCCGGACGGGCTTTTTTATTGCCTGTAGCGTTCGCCATAGCTGACAAAAGGAGGGAAGCGCATGCTGGTGAAGCAGATCGTGAACCTGAAGAAGGTGGTGGTGGATTCGGACCTCAAGGTTTCGCTCACGCTGGAGTTCATCGCAGCGGACCGGGCGGGAAAGGAGCGTGTGTTCGAGCTGATCAAGATGCAGGGCGAGGTGCTCGAAGCTTCGTTTGAACAGGCCCAGGTGCCCATGCCGTTTCCGGTAGAGGCCCGCATCAGGAGCGGAGAATTTGAAGAAGCGCACGTTTAGCCAGGGAGCGACATGGCCTCACCGCAGAAGGAGCACGGATATACGCCGATCGCCAACGAACTGCTTGACGCCATCATGCGGACACCCATGCCGGACCATGCCCGCCGGGTCCTGCTTTGCATCATCCGCAATTCCTATGGCTGGCACAGCAAGGAGGTGTTTCTTACGCCCACGAAGATCGCGCGGGAGGTCAACCTCGATGTACGGCTGATCCCCCGCGCGGTCAGGCGCCTGACCGACATGAACATGGTCGTCCGTCAGGGCCAACTTTTACCGGGTTCAGAAGGACTATGCAGCCTGGAAAACCTTCATCCGTAGAGATGAAATCATCATCTCCAGAGATGAAACTCCTTCATCTGGAGAGATGAAACCGTTCATCCGTAGGGATGAAGACTCTTCATCCGTAGAGATGAAGAGAAAGGCACTTTTGCCGAATGACTTCGCGGGGTTGCAGGCACCTAAAGAAAGAAAAGAAAGAATTAAAGAAAAAATCTCTCTCTCAAATGCTGAAGCTAGCTTGAGCGTGCCTGAGAGAGAGACGGTTTTGAAAGACCTGAAACGCTTCTTTCCGACGCTGGTCGTGCCGGACGTGGTCACAACTCAGCGAGCTTATCTCTTCCTCGCAAAGCTCCGCTTCGGCGAGATCAGCAAGGACGAGATACGCAGCCCTCCGGCGTTCCTCATTGCCATGCGCGACGAGGACATCACGCCGTATCTGGAACGGGAAGCAAGAAACAGAGCGCGAAACCGGGCACTTCAGGAGGTGACACATTGAACCTTCGCACCATGCGCAGCACCGAACACGACATTCAGTCCGCTTTGTTCTCCTGGGCGCAGCTCCAGACAGCTTGCTATCCCGAACTGGCCCTCATGTTCGCGATCCCGAACGGCGGGAAGCGCGAGAAGCGGCAGGACAAGAAGGGCCGCTGGTTCTCGCCAACGGCTCAGAAGCTCAAGCGCGAGGGAGTTAAGCGCGGTATCCCCGACATCTTCTTGCCTTGTGCGCGGGGAGGGTCGCACGGCCTTTTCATCGAGATGAAGGCCCCGGACGGCAAGGTGTCGCCGGAGCAAGCCAGCGTCCATAAGCTCCTATGGGAAGAAGGCTACGCGGTCATCGTGTGCTATTCCCTCGAAAGCGCCATCACGCTGATCACCTGGTATCTGTTGGATCATCCATTCTCGGAGGATTTTCCAAAAGTCGACAGAGCGTAGCTTAAGCTGCTCGAAACGCGAATAAAAGGAGACCTCACTTGATGAAAAGATGCTTCACGCTTCTTGTCTCAATCCTTCTGCTTCCGATCAGTCCGGTCTTTTGCCGAGGACGGCGTAGCCATCGTCGAGTACATCGTCAGGCACAATGCCAGGGCGCAGCAGGCGCGGGAGGTGGCGGACGCTGGGTACTTCTGCTCGGGTGCTCCAGAACGCGAAAGTTACCGGAACGCTCACGGAGAAGTATTTCAACGGTACTGATAAGGACACCACCGATTACACCACGACGACCGACACCACCAAGGCCGGAACCACGGCAGCGATCACGCTATCCGTCCCGCTCCTGGACTCCCGCGAGGCCCGGGAGCGGACCACGGACATGCTCAAAACCGTCCAGACGATCCGCGAGACGGCGCTTTCATCGTTCAACCAGCTCAGGGAGAAGCAGGCGGCAGCCCGGAACCAGTCTGCCCGGATAAAGGAGCTTTCCGCTTACGTCGCGTGGCTCCAGGAGCGTGTTGATGCAGGCGTTGACTACCAGAAGGAACTTTTCAAGGAAAAGATCGTGCTGATGAAGGAGCAAGAGGCGCTCGACATCGCACACTCGCAGGTCACGACCCTTACTGATTCGCTTCTCGGGATGGTCGATGAAGGCTCAAGGCCGCAGTTAAAGACGATGCTCAGGGAAAGGTGGTGATGAACATGGGAGGACGCGGAGGTAAGGCCCCGAAGGGCGGAAGCGGCGGAAAAGGCGGAGGTGGCAAATAATGGCGACGAGAAGCAGCAAGAACTGGAAGGCGAACATGCCGGGCGGCTGGGACGCGCTGAACACCCATGCGCTGTACCCGGCCGCCAATCTTTACGGGATCCCCATGCTGAAATACACGCCCGCGCCGGAGATCCTCGGGCTCGTCCCGTTCAACAGTCACGAACTCCTGGAAGGCTACGCTTGTCACTTCTTCCTGGACGACTACCGCTTTGAAAGGGTGTGGAACCGGCCCTCTGTCTATGTTCCCCGGCTCTCTCAATTCCGGGTCGTCCTCACGCCTGATTTCTCTCTCTACACTGACTGGCCCCTGTCAGTGAACCTCTGGAATATATACCGCAGCCGGTGGCTTGGCCGGTACTGGCAGGAGCACGGTATCACCGTCGTCCCTACGGTCGGCTGGGCAGGGGAAAGCTCGTTCCCGTTCTGTTTTCAGGGCATCCCGGTCGGTTCGACCGTGGCGCTTTCTCCGCCTGATATCCGGTCCAGCGATGTGCTGTTCAAGTTCCTCGCCGGGTTTCAGGCCATGCTTAACAGGGTTCGCCCTATCGCGGTCTGGAGCTACGGGATTCTTCCGGAGCAGGTCCGGTCTCTGGAGGTGGATGGCGAGAGGCCGAAATCCTCGAGTTTCCGAAGAGGTGGCACTGATGTTCGCCCGGCTCTATCCCAAGATCGTCTCGAAGGCCACTCGCGCCGGCCACCGGGTCTATGTCTACTTCCGGAAGCACCAGAACGGCAAAGATACATGGCACTACGTCCGGGACGGCGAATGTCTCGTGGTGGAGGGCGGGCCGTCGACGGGCAAGACCTCGTTCATCAACCGACTGGCGGAGCAGCTGAAGCGGGCAGGGGAGAACGTCGTCTACATCGACGCGCTGGAACCGATGACCACATGGGTCAAGGCATGGAAGCTTTTCGGCAAGGACATCGACAAGCGCATCGACATCTACATGCGCACGCTGCCGGAGACTTACTACCTGATCGTTGACAACGCCGAGAAGCTCACGGACTCGAAGAAAACGACTGTGCTTTTAGAGTTAATGCAGAAGGCGCGGGGAACGGTGGTCGGGTGTACCCAGTTCTCGTGGCTCAATCCGAAGATCAAGGTTCGTCTCAAGAATGCCCGGATGCAGAGCCTTGGAGCAGGGGCGGACACCTACGACGCTACTATGTTTCTAATTGTGATCCTGATCGTCATTATCGCTGTTCTCGGTATGTCGTCTCTGCTTTTCGTTGCTGCAGCAGTCCGGTACATATTCCAAGGCGTCAGGATGGGAGGTCGCAAGATATGACATGGATCAGTCACATCGCCGTCGGCACAGCCACGGCCAAGTTCTTCGGTTTTAACTACTATCTCGCCGCGTTCGGCTCGATCTTGCCGGACCTCGCCGAACGGCTGCTGCCGGGCAAGGTCGCGCACCGTGGGCTCACTCATTCACTGGCGCTATGGTCGATCACTCTTTTCCTGACCTGGAACCAACCGCAGATGCGGGCCGTGATCCTCGGCGTTTGCGTCGGGCACTTGCTTATGGATTCGCTCACGGTTACGGGCGTCCCGGTGTTCGACGAGAACTCGAAGAGCCTAACCCTGTTCGGTGGGAAGATCAGGACCGGGAAGCCAGGGGAGTACATCATCGCCGGAGCAATCGCACTCATAGCTTTTGTGCTCATCGGCTACTCACCCTTTGCGTCGGACGGCCCTAAGCAACCGACCTGGTTTGAGTTGAGAGAGCAGGGGACCATCGACAAGCGGGAGTACAAGGAGAAGAGGTTCACGCTGCACTGATCTATACCACCACTCTATATAGCACAAAGAAAAAAGAAAATCGGGCTTTTGAGGGTGGAAAAGGAGGTTTGCGATGCGAAAATTCCTGTTTGTAACGGTCATGCTGCTTCTTTCAGCTATCGTCGTCTTCGCTGTGTATGGCGGGGCGCTCAAGGTCTCGGGCAAGGACATCGAACAGGTGCAGGTGTTCTTCAGTCCTCGAGGCGGCTGCACTGAGGCCGTCGTGAGCGCGATCAGCCATGCAAAGACTGAGATCCTCGTTCAGGCCTATTCCTTCACATCCGCACCCATAGCCAAGGCACTTGTTGACGCGCATAAGCGCGGGGTCCATGTTCAGATCATCCTCGACCGATCGCAGCGGAAGGAGCGTTACAGTTCTGCTGACTTCACGGCGCACGCTGGTATCCCGACGTACATAGACGCGGCACACTCGATCGCGCACAACAAAGTCATGATCATCGACAAGGCCGTGGTGATTACCGGCAGCTTCAACTTCACGAAGGCAGCGGAGGAGAAGAACGCCGAGAACCTTCTCGTGCTTAGGTCGAAAGAACTTGCAAGGGGCTACATCGAGAATTGGGAGAGGCACAAGGAGCATTCGGAGAGGTACGCGAGGAGATAGCGTATTTATCTTGTTGTCTAAATGTAGGGGTTGTTTCAGCTGCTTTTGTTCATTACATGCTTAACTACTATGCGAAATTGTATCGCGAGAAATATCTGCATAACCAAGAATACGAATATGTTCCTTCAGAATTTGATCTGCCTTGCCACCACAGCCACCAAAAACTACAGATGGTGGACATTCAAGAATTTTTTTACTTTCGAGTATATTCTTAATTCGATATTCGTGAACTCTTTTCATAGCTTCGGATAGGCTCATTTGGGCGGCATGTCCGATTTTGAATAAATCTGGCCCTCGCAAGAGAAACCATTGGCAGCAGACTCCTGTGCATCGATCAACAATGATTTCTCCTAGATTAGATATATGTAAGCCTGCCAACGCAGCTGGACACGTGGGGCGTTCATAGTTGTAACCAACAAGCGAGTCTACCTGCATTTTCAAATTTCTAAGTTCATCAACTGAGAGAGCAAGGTCTGCATATTTTGACATTGCGCGTCCTGCACATTCTAATTCACCAATAGAAGGGAATAGATTTCTTTCGATACAATAACTAACAACATCTGGTATGTCTCTATAGTTTATCTTGGTAGGTATTATGGATGCTGCGATCATGGTTGTATCAGATTTGCATAGTTGGTGATAACCAGCATCTATAAGAGCATCAATTGTGTGGTAGATGCGTTCTGCAGTACCGGTACGTCCGAGAAGTCGGTCAAAGTTTGTTGAAGCTAATGAGTCAAGCTTCACAATTAATGACACTTCATGTTCTACTAACGCCTTAACAAGTTCAGGTGAATATCTGGCTGCATTAGTGAACATAGAAATACTAATGCCAAATTCTTGAGCTCCATTCAATAGCCGTAAAAACTTGGGGTCATCAGTAGGTTCGCCTAAACCGCAAAGATATACCCATCTCGTTCCTAATTTGGTTGCTTGCTTGAAAATTGTGTCAACACTGTCATAATTCATTTCGCCTGGCATGGGCGCCGCACAATCAGAGTCGCAATAAATGCACGCGCTGTGTCGACAAATCGCGCTCGTTTCTAAGTCTAGGCAAGGCAAATGCCCAGAAAGAAAATTTTGAATAGACGAATTAAGTACTTGCTGCGACCAGGGGAGGTATTCCGGAATGTTTCGCATAGTTTGATCCTGTTTTTAAACGAGCTTAACACCTTGCTCGATTTTTTCCCAATATGTTAGCGCGCATTTGTCAGTTTTGCGGTCATGGCCTGGCAATACAACAGCATCTTTTAAATTCTGATATGTTCCATAAAGTGAGATAAGTATCTCCGACATTTCAGCTTTGGGATCTGAGCCTGAAATGCGACTTAATACGCGCAGTGGTTCCTCTGATAGTCGCACCAATGCATCAAATTTATCGATCGTACGTCGTACATCGGTCGCTTCGTAAATAATTTTCCCCCCTGCCGATGTCATTGAATCGCCAGGAGGTAATGTAACATCTTGATAAAGCACTTGATCATCAAAGATCGTAATGCCGTTTACGATTAATTCATTCCCTGGTAACGTGCGTGCTTGAGGCGCAAATACGATATGAGCATCTAGTCCGTGAAGCAGATGAAGAAGAATCGGATGCCGATTCTCCTTCTTAGAAAGCCGATCGTTCGTTGTTAGGAATATTCTTGTTACCTTAACATTCCGATCAACTGCACGACGATTCCTTTCATAATAGGACACCTCTCGCGGTAAAGCCCACTGATCTTCCATCATAGCACTCACTGCTTTGATAGATTTACCGGCCTCATCTACCTGCTGAAATACCCATGCATAAAATCTCTCATTAAATATTTTGCACTCGGAAAGCTCGCGCAGAGACTGAATTGAGTCATCCAATATTGCTCGTTTTGCAGACTGCAAGTCCGGTAGCTCAACTTGTCGGCACAAGTCCAGGATATGCGACGTTGCCTTCACGTCTTCGATCTCAGTCCGAATCTCGTCACCTATACGCAGCGGTATTGCGTGCATGGCAACGGCGATCATAGCACCGATAGCTGCGATAAGCACGCTGAATTTCCATTCAAGGAAAGCAAAAACGACGCCTATTATCAGCGTTATCGCAATTTCAATTATAAGAAACGTGTGATATGAACTCCAGGGTTTCTTCATGAGAAGCCTCCCGTTCGCCGCATACCAACTGCTAGTTGGCAATATTTACCGCTTTTCCCTGCATGAAGCTTTCAACATTATCAATACTGATGTCTGTAAGCCGTTTAAGTGCTTCAGCCGTGTAAAATCCAATTTCGGGCGATAGGCAGACGTTTGACATTTTCAGCAACCGACTCCCGGGTGTTCTTATTGCTTCGCTTGTCTCATCAAGGCCTGCTCCAGCTAATTGTCCAGCTTCAAGCGCCCATAGGAGGGCTTCTTCATCGCAGACTCCTGGACGAGATGTGTAAATAAAAAATGCACCTTTCTTGATAACTTCAAATTGCTTTCTTCCGATGAGTCCGCGTGTTTTATCGTTTAAAGGGACATGAATTGTGATTATATCTGAACTTGAGAAGGTCGAGTTCAGATCCGTTAGTTTTACCCCGAGTGTTTTTGCGCGATTATCATCAGGATGTAAAGTAGTTGCATTAACATTCATACCATAAGCCTTTGCAATGATTGCGACGCGACTTCCAATCGATCCAAGTCCAATAATACCCATCGTTTTCCCAAATAGCTCTTTGCCCATGAAGGGCGCTCGATCATACTTGCCGATCCGCATTTCTGCGTCTGCTTGTCTGACTTTACGCGCCCAATCAAGAATAAAAGCGAATACGAGTTCAGACACCGAGTACCTTGCATAGCCAGGTACGTTGCTGACTGCGATTCCACGTTTTCGACTTGCTGCAACATCAACCCACGCATACGATGTTGCAACGATAGAAAGCATTTTGACGGTCGACGGTAATTGTTCGATGACTTGAGCCGGAAAATCGGTCCAACTGGTTAAAACGATGGGGGCATCTCCAATCCTACGCAGAATCTCATTGGCATCGGATGGGTTCGGTAATGAATTGAAAAAACCGACCGCCGAATTAGAGCCCCCGAGTTGAATTAGCCGGCTTTTTTGTTCTTCAGTGATATCGATTCGATCAAGGACGCAGATTTTATGCATTATTCACCTCTCCTAGGCGGGATTGTTTATTTAGCAGAAAATTCATGCAGTCTCTTTCGATTGAGCAACTTCCACAGGTAAAGCAACCTAGGCGTTCCGCCGGGTCTACGCCTGCTTTTAATGATTGCTCCGCTACTATCATAGAGTCTTCAAGAAATTCAGTATATGCTGGCGCTGGGCGTTTCTCAAATGTTGAGCCTGGCATAGGTCTAAATGGACTGATATTCGGGAACACGCCAATATCCAGAAGATATTGACTTCCGTCGAGCAATGATCTCCGAGTATCAAGGCCATAGATTAAAACTGAAGCAACCTTGAACCTTCCGAGACGATCTACGATTCTTTTCCAATTCGCTTCATAGAGGTTTCGTGGTATTTCCCCCTTCATGGGACAAAGAACTTTCCGTGTGTTCTCATCATAGAACTCAAAATTCATACTGAAGGAACCAACACCAAGATCTATAAGCTTGTCAATAATTGTGATGTCCCTCGAGGGAGAGCACTCAATCTGAAGGGGTACTCTGACGCCCTTGCCAAATTGTTTGTCGAACTCGTCATTGATGGCTTTCGCAATAACGATATACTGAGACATTCCATTACTATCGTCTAACTTGTTTCCACCGTTGATTGTCACTGTGATTTTGGGGTTCTCAGCGTAAGCAGCTGCAATCGTTTTCGCGAAATCAGTCGGATCAAGATGGAACGGTCGTGCCTGCGTTAGCCCGCAAAACGAACACGGTTTTTTATGCAAATGGTACACGCATACGCCGGAGAGCGCACCCATCAAGTTGTTAAATCCCTCAGCAAGGAACACGTCAGCCATACCGAGACTGTCTCTGAGTGTCTTAGCATACCATCTCGGTTGATCAATAAATGCCACCTTCTGAGTCTGGACCCCATTGCGAAAAATCCACCATTCATGTTCGTTCTGTTTCAACTCGAAAACCGAGCCATTAGTAAAAATTGCATCGTTCTCATAGAAACGATCCATTAGAGCATTGATTGCCACTCCGCCAAAAGAAAGATGTACTCCAACAAAACCAGTCCGTTTCTGTTTATGAGGATTGAAAAAAGTGGCTATCGAATCCGAGAACTGATTCACTCGAAAACCTGAACACAATAACTCAGCTTTCAATCGCAGAACGTCATTCATGTTTTCCCCAATTTAAATTGCTGATTCTCGTGAACATGGTATGCAAAAAAAATCATTATGTCCATCATTAAAAATTAGGCTATTCTATCATAGGTTTGCATTTTATTTCAATTCTTATTCAGCACGTTAAGCAAAAAGCGGGATCTAAATGAAACTGCATCTTATCTGACCAAAACCGCTCCGCTCAGACGCGCACTGCGCCCAGGAGCACGGCGCAGAGCGCAGCGCTTCGCCTGGGGTGGCTCGGCTCCGTCACCACGGCTTCTCCACTTCGCTCCGCTTGGGCTCCGCGCACTCCGCGAACATCCGCTCCGATGCGCTGCGCCCGCTTCGCTCCGTTCCGTACGCCGTCCTGCCTTCGCCTCGCTTTGTCAGTGATAAAGACAGCTCCGCGTAAACGCGGACTGCGCCAAGGGGCGGCGCAGACCGCACGCTTCGCACAAGGTGGCCGGACATCCGCAGAAAGGAGAGGCGCTACTTCCTGCGGCTGACCGGCATCGAGGGGCGTGAGTTGAACACATTTATTTCATAGCGCTCCGCTTCGCTCTGCTTACTGGCCGGCAGGCGGGCTCCGCGTCGCTGCGCCCGCGGCGGTAGTACTTCACACACCCCATCTATTTCATCTAACATCAACACCAACTTCTACTACCACACCAACTGCCACTGCCACACCAACATCCTACGGCCACACCCGCTCCGCGCCCACCCGGTGGGTTCCGTCGTGCCCGCAAGGCGCTAAAGCTCCTTGGTGTTCCGAGCCGGGCTTTGCCCTCCCATGGCGCCGCAACCGCGCGGCGCGGTCAAACCTTGTCGTAGCGCTCCGCTTCGCTGCGCTCTCTGGCGGTTTCTGCCCGCGTCGCATGCGCGGCTTGGCTGGTATTCCTGCGCGCTCAAGCCATCGCGCTGAGCGGGCACTTCCTCCACCCACCGGGCGGTCGCTCCGCTAATCCCCCCGCCACCCCGCTACGGAACGGCACCCAAAGCGGCAGCCCTCCCCCCGCCGAGCCCTCCCCTCTGGACTCCCCACCCTGGCACCCCCCTCCACTCAATTGTACTCCCAGAGGGGTGGGCTCTCTTGGCGCAAATTATTTATAGCGCCTTAGGGGGGAGGATGCTGTACATGGCCGCCCCGCCATGTACCCTTCGGGCCGCATGGTTGCTCGTTCCTCCGCTGCCCGTCCGCCCCCAGGGGCTCCCCTCGAAGCCTCCTCCCGTGAATCTAAACCAAACTGTCCACCTGTGGTATCGGTCTTCGTGCCTGCGCTTCGCTCCGGCACCAAGCCCACTGTCTGTGATCTCCCGCCCGCCCGGATCGTCCGCGACTGCCAGACGGCGGCAGACGCGGCCGATCCCCATCCGCCCTCGCCGGGCTCCCCGAGAAAAAAGCGGAACGCGAAGCGGAGCGCGCAGCGCGTAGCGCAAGCTGCTCGAAAGGCAACGGCTCCGTCTGCGACTTCTCATGCCTCTTAGAAGCGCATCGCTCGTGCCAGGGTGTAGCGCTCTGTCACTCGCTCTGCATCTCAAAGGGTAGGTGGGTCTCATGATACCGGCCCGGCATGATAAGCCCCGGTGTATCGCAGCCGGATTATCTAACCCAACCCCTGCGACCTCTCGCTGGTTGAAGGCCGCAGGGGTTCGGGTTCTTCTCTTTGAAAGGAGGTGGGTCTTGTGGAGCAGGTCGTCGCTGTCCTCGACCAGTGTCGCCGGTCCTTCCGGCTGGTGCGAGGTCGGCCCGGCCTGTGGTCTTTGCGGCGGGTGTGCCCTGGCGCGGCTGTTCCCGGTAGATCCTCAGTTGTCTTTCCGGTTCTCGGAGCCGGAATTAATCTCAAGCAACAAATAGGAGGTAGCACAATGGACAAGCAGCATGTAGAAGGGTGGGGCGTGATTCATATGTACACGCGTGAGCAGGCTATTGCGGATGGTCAGCTGGTCGATGTGAGCGAGACGCCGGAGGCGAAAGAGGCGGGGTTCCGTGTTCCGGTCTGTCTTACCGTGGGCGTGCATGCGCTCGTGCAGGTGCCGGAGCTTCTTTCCGGCTGGCAAGACTACAGCGGGCGGTTATGGGATACGTTGTTCCTGGCTGCTGCGGCATTCAAGCGGGCAGGGGAGAAGCACCTTGTCCCGTTCGAGGTGATCTACCAGACCGACCCGCGCCGGTCCGCTACGGTCACGCTCTGGCTCTGCTTCTCGGAGTATGAGGGCTTCACGATCCTGCTGCCGGAAGAATACTGATAATTCGGAAAAGAGAGCCCCGGATGATCCGGGGCTCTTCTGATTTGAGCTTGTTGTTTTTATTAAAATTCGGTATGCTCGAACTGGACCTTAAGAAAGGGGCTCCGAAAGCTCACATGATCAGTAAAACTAGGAGAACTACGTGCAAGAAAATCTGCGGCAAGACCCAAAAAGAGTTAATTGAGGAATGCCGTCAGTTATACGCAAAGCATGGTTTTAAAGGAATATCTTTTAAACGACTGAAGATTACGAATAGGCTTTATTATCGCTTATACAGATTTGGAATCACCCAACAACAGTTAATTCGACTTCTAGGGTTAGAGGATGAATATGCAGTACACAGAAGAAAAAGTTTTAAAAGAAGAGTCGGTGATAAAATACAATATCGCTGGTCATGGGAACGAGTAATAAAGGAGGCAAGAGCGGTATTTAAAGAGAAAGGATTTTTGCCTCCTGGTGAGTGGTTTTCTAAGAATGGGCGAGGTTCTTTAGTACAGGCAGTTTATAGCCATAACAAAACATGGGCCGATTTACGCTCGCAGTTCGACTCCTTTCAGGGAAGCTCTTTCATTGAATCAAGAAACAACATGAGGTGGCGTAGTCATCCTGAAGCGTCATTATCTAACTTCTTATATGCTAGGGGAATCGATCATAAGATCGGGAGAAAATATCCGGCAGATTTCGCAAAGTATGCGAAGCAGAATTATGGGTATTATGATTTAACTTTCTTAAGTAATAAAAAGAAGTGGATCGATGTCGAAATATGGGGTGACAAACCCCTCGGCCACGATGAAAAAGGATATGCGAAGAAACGTCTTATAAAAGAAAAATATAATTCTTCAAACGACCAATTCTTGGGGATTCAATACCAAGATTGTTTCGACGAGAAACGTCTCAGCTTGATATTAAAACCATATATAGGATTGATTAAACCGTATATATTTGAAAAGGCAACTGATAAGATAATTCAGTCAACTCATTGGTCAAATACAGATGAATTGGTAGAGTATTGCAAGGACCTCGCCAGTAAAAGTCCAGGTGGCAAGTTTCCCACGGAAGAGTGGCTTAGAAAAAGAGGAAAGTGGAAAAACCGTAAAGGCCCAGCACTCAATACACTGGCAGTTTATATTAAGACATGGATCGGAGGAGTCAGAAAGTTACGCATTATTCTCGGTCAAGAAGAACATAGCACAGTTCTGTGGACCAGGGACAAAGTGCTGGAAGAGTATAAGAAATGGTTCGATACGCATGGTCTTACGCCAGGTGCAGCTGCTCAACGAGTCTACCGAGGGCAGATGAGCCTAAGTGAAGCAGACTATAATAAAGCATGCTGCATCAATGCTGCGGTAAATAAATATATCGGTAGCGCGTTGGATGTCTGCCAAATACTAGGTATTAAATTGTTCAGATCTAAGACGAGTAAATTTGAGATTGCTGAAAAGTAGGATACCGTTATGCAGCATTTTATTGAAATAAGAGAAACAATTGATAAACTCATCGATGAAACAAAGTCGTGGATACGAAAGAAATCCATTTCAGATTCGATGGAGAAGCTAGGGCAGGCTCGTGATCTTTTCAACAAGCTTAAAAGCATAGCTACGAGCGAACAAAAAAGCATTATAAGCAAGAGAGCTACACAGCTTGAGGCCTTGGCAACTGACATTGATAACATCTTGTCGAAAAGAGAGGCTGGTAAAAAAGAAGACGGCAATATCGCCTTTAAGTGCAATTGGAACGATAAGCATTATCAAGCCCCATGTAGCGAGGCTGCTTACAGATACAACTTGTCAGAGAACAGGGCTTGGTGCAGTCTGTCGAGCAATAACTGTCAGGACTTCGACGCCAACGTCTCTCTCGGCAATCATCCTTGTTATGAAAGCATTGCCTTGAAAGAAATGTACTTTGCTGCGGGTTGGGACACAACAACAGCGGAAAAGACTCAGCCGCGGCGAATTCACAGTGCACGCAAGGGGAGGGTGGCGATCTTAACCACGAGACCGCCAGGCTCAGAGGAAAAAGACAGAATAATTGTCGGATGTTTGTTGATTGATAGAATAACGGAGGACCCGGGCAAAGAGACGGAAATATTCGGAGACAAGGCTCGCTCGATTGACATCGACTATAATCTTGTCAAAGTTCGTTTTTGGGACTATTACAAGAATGCTGGTGATGAGAATCTCAAATTGTGGGCATCCGGCTTGTTTCGGTACATAACGGATGAAACAGTCCTCAATATTCTAATGGGTCTCGGCGAACAATTAAAGAATGCCAATCGCGATGTCGCGAAGGTCGTTGACCTTGTCAGATATTATGAAGGCATCGTTAAGAAGAAGCCACGACAATAGCATGTCTCGAAGCGCTCTGGGAGTTAACCATCGTGTCTTTTATCTGCTTAAATTGCATTCATGACGAACCGGCTCGCGATTTCGTTGCGGAAGAATCCGAACTTGGCGATTGCGACTATTGTCATGACGAAAACGTCAGGGGCATCGACTTGGAGGATCTTGCAATAGCGATCGATGATACTCTACAAGAATATTGCCAACAAGGTCACTGGCGGCCGGCATTCAACGCCGCAGGCGTGGAGGATGTGCAAGAAGGCGACAGTCTTGAAGACTTATTGCATGAAGAACTTGAAATCGACTATGACGCAGCTGAGGAACTCGCCCGCATATTAGAAGCATCAGAAAGACCAGGAGACGAGCGGTTCTATGAGAGAGATCAGAACTATCACCGAACAAATCTATCATCTTGGCCATATTCGGAAAATTGGGAATCCTTTTCCAGAAGAATAAGGCATCATGCACGGTTTTTTGATGCCGTAGCCAGGCAGGAACTTGAAGAGATACTTGGCGCTCCGGGCGGCGCTGAAGCATCCCAACTGCCTGTTCTCGAAATAGGGCCAGGTACGAGAATATCAGAAATATTCAGGGCTCGGCTTGCGGAATCAGAGGACGCCGCGAGAAGCATCTTGGATCAACCCGCCGTAGAATTGGGCCCTCCATCAGCTGCCATTGCTCCCGCTGGCCGTATGAATCCTGCGGGCATCTCCGTATTTTATGGCGCGTTATCAGAGGTCACTGCTATTGCTGAAGTGCGGCCATCCGTTGCTGGTCTGGTTACTGTCGGTCGTTTCATTCCGAGTCAACGCTTTCGCCTACTTGACCTTTCACGGATCGGCGTCGGTTTTGCTGGCAGTATCTTTCATCCTAATTATGCAAACCGTGCAGCTCGCCTTAAGTTCTTGCAAGGTTTTCATCATCTCATCTCAAGACCTGTTCAACCCCGCGATGAACAATTAGAGTATATTCCTACTCAGGCTGTAGCAGAGTACGTTTCAAACGTACTCGGTTTCGACGGAATTCTCTATGCCTCTGCTCAGACAGGTACATTGTCAGCTGAACTCGAAGAACCAAGCCACGATGTTCATGACCGGGGTCTTACAGAAACAGAATTAAGCCAACATAATATTGTGTTGTTTGGTCAGCAAGGGACCGTATCGCACAGCGAACAGCCAGAGGGTCTGCTGACTTACCAGCCGAACAGCGCTCGCGTTGTCCAAGTGACGGGAGTTCATTATGACTACGAGGCGCGCTATCTTAGGGATGAGGATACAGAATTCTAACGAGTGAACGAGAAGCTTGACATGCTCTCCGTGTTAGTGTAAGCTATGGCTTACGTTGAGCGGAGGAGCATATTGGAAGTAAAGATTCTGATCAGAAATGAAAAGGGTGAGCCTCTCGCGGCTACATGCAGCGTTTGCGGGAAATTCACCTTGGACACGCGAGACTTTCTCTGCGCATCCTGCACATTTTGGCAGCTCATGCGCTCTTTTTTTGCCCATAGTGTAAGCGAAAGCGTACAAAACGACAAGGAGGATGACCATGTTTCAAAAAGCTGAACGGAAGAAAGCCCGCCTGCGGCTGGCGCTCTGTGGACCGGCAGGCAGCGGCAAGACCTACAGTGCGCTCCTGATCGCTCAAGGCCTCGGCGGAAAGATCGCGCTGATCGACACTGAGCACGAAAGCGGTTCGCTGTATGCCGACCTCTGCGAATTCGACACCGCCTCACTCACCCCGCCGTACACTCCCGAGAAATACCGGAACGCGATTGCCGCTGCAGAAGCAGCGGGCTACTCGGTCCTCATCATCGACAGTTTCTCCCATGCATGGGCCGGTGAGGGCGGTCTCCTGGACATGCACGACAAGGCCGCTGCCGCCATGCGGAGCGGGAACAGCTTCACAGCATGGCGCGAGATCACGCCTCAGCACAACGCCCTGGTCGAGGCTGTGCTTGGTGCGCGGCTCCACGTCATTGCCACACTCCGGACAAAGACGGCCTACGACCTCGTAGACGACGGCAACGGCAAGAAGAAGCCGGTCAAGATCGGGCTTGCGCCGGTCCAGCGCGAAGGCGTGGACTACGAGTTCACCTGCGTCTTCGATATGAGTATCGACAGCCACGTTGCCACGGCCAGCAAGGACCGCACCCGTCTGTTCGACGGCAAGCACTTCACTCCGGGGATCGAGACCGGTCAGGCGCTCATGAACTGGCTGGAGACTGGCATAGACGGGGACGCGAAGGCGGCGGCTGCGCGGGACGCGCTGGCCGCCCGGATCAATGCCATCCAGAACCTGTTCGAGTTCCGCAACTGGTGGAAGAAGCATCAGGCGGAAATCGACGCCCTCCCGCTCATTGACCGGACCATCATCATCGACCTCAAGGAGCGGAGGAAGGTAGAACTGGAGAAAGGAGAAGTGAAAGATGGCGCACTTGTATGAACTGAGCACCGAACTTGCCACGATCAATGACGAGATCATCAGCGCAGACGGCGAGCTTACGCCGGACCTGGAAGCGAGGCTCGACTCCGTCGCCCTCGACTTCCGCGCGAAGTCGCAGGGCATTGCCAAGTGGACCCTCGACATCGCGGGCGTCGAATCCATGATCGAGACGGAGATAGCCCGGCTCCAGCGCAAGAAGAAGGTCGCCGAGAATCTCCGGACGCGGCTCTTGGCCTACATCAAAGTCTTGCATGGAACAGGCGGACGTGCAGAAGATCGAATCGCCGACCGTGACGCTCCGCATCCAGAAGAACCCGCCGAGCGTGGAGATCCTCGCGGAGGATCAGCTCCCCGCCCGGTTCATCAAGATCAAGCAGATCACGGAGATCGACAAGACGGGGATGCTCGCGGCCCTCAAGAACGGCGAGGCCGTGACTGGTGCCCGGCTCGTCACTGAGAAGACCCATCTCCGGATCAGATAGGAGGCACCTTGGACACAAAAAGCGCTCTGGATCATCTACATCAACCCCGAGTATCCGAAATGCGGGGACATGTTCACCGCAGTCAAGACCACGCCCAGGCAACTTGAAAAGGACATCGCTTTCGTGAAGTCGCAGCACTCGTGCCAGGTCTTCATCGCGCAGGGGGTCGCGCTTCGATGATGGCGGATGGTTCCTTCGACCTAGACTTCCACTGTCCGGAGTGCAACATGGTCTGGCTCGTTGCCTGTGTGGCGGACAACGCGGACGACGTTCCCGTTCCGCATCACAAACCCGAGACCGAGTGTCCGCTCTGCGCGGCACCCGGCGAGATGGGACGAAGGAGGATCGCCAAAGCATGAACCCGGTACGAATCCATGTGACGTTCACGCAGACCCTCGACAAGGAGCCGCTCGCGGTGCTGCACGGCCCGTTCTATGGCAACTGCTCAGCGCACACACCCAAGCAGCTGCGCGCGATTGCCGCGACGCTCACGAAGATCGCGGACGATGCATTCGACCACCCGACAACGAAGCGCACGTACAGGACCGTCTCGCGCGCCTACGACGTGAAAGTCTAATCCAGGAGGCCCCACAAGCATGAATCCCTTTGGAATGTTCGCAAACCACATACTCGTTGCCGCAATCTCTGCATGGTTCCTCGCTCAGAGCGGCAAGGTGCCGATCCACTACCTCAAAACCGGGAAGTGGGATTGGTCGATCCTTCTATATATACGTCCCGGAGGAATGCCGAGCGCCCATGCCGCGATGGTGTCCGCTGCGGCCCACGGCGTCGGCCTCTACATCGGATACAACACGGCCGCTTTTGCTGTCGCATTCATTCTGGCGCTGATCGTCATCTATGACGCTATCGGCGTCCGGTTCCACTCCGGCCGCCATGCGCGGTCTATCAACATCCTGACCGGCACGCTCCAGTTCGGCCACCCGCTGCGGAATGAACCGCTGCGGGAAGTGCTCGGCCACACTCCCCGCGAGGCAATGGCAGGAGCGCTGCTGGGCGTCGGCAGTAGCGCAGTTCGTCTGGTTCATCTGGCGATAACGAAAGGAGGAACATTGAAGATATACGATCTGCTTTGGAAAAGGACCGAAGACAAGAACGGCAAGGCGAGATGGGAGAAGGTCGGCGTCCTGATGGAGAAGGACGACGGCAAGAAGTCGGTCAAGATCGACCTCGTGCCGGCAGGCAGCTGGGACGGCTGGCTTGTCGTGGCGGAGCGCAGACCGAAGGATACGAGCACGGAACAACACTCAGCGCCTCTTGATGAGGGCGAGATTCCATTCTAAAAGGAGAAGCACGAATGCAGAATGCAGAGTATGTGGCACAGAGGAATGCGCTCATCCCGAGCGCAGTAGCGTTCGCGAACAAGAAGGCCGGAGTCAACCCGCAGAGCAACGCGGACCGGGACGCATGGAACCGCGTCTTTCATGCAAAGATGGACGAGCTCGCGCGAACGACAGGCATTTGCAGCAGGGCGAACAACTAACAAGAGGAGGCATTGATGAGCATGGGGCAGGAGGCAGCAGTGAACGCACTACCGGAGCGCGGCCTTGTGAGGCTGTCGCAGATCCTCGGGGACCGGAGAAAGGGCATTCCGCCGATCATCCCGATCAGCAAAAGCTCCTGGTGGGCAGGGGTCAAGACGGGCAAGTATCCAAAGCCGGTGAAACTGTCCGCTCGCTGCACCTGCTGGCAGGCGGACGATATCAGAAAACTGATTGCGCCTGAGGTAGCATCGTGATGGTCGTGAAGAAGGCGGCTGTATAGTCGATGAAGTGAAAGCTTATTTCGCCTCGGTGACGGTGAATTCTATTGTCTTGGCCAGCTTGTCGTTGATCCATATATCGATTGCATAATGTCCCGGAGGGTCACCGCGATCGAACCGAAGAGAGTAGGTGAACGCGGCGACAGCATTCTTGGCGGACGATTGAATAGCTTTACCGCCTTCCTTCTTATCGGCATCTTTGAATTCGCCGGTATACTTCTCAAAGGCAGCCGGGGTATGCATGATCATGTACGTATTGAAGGTTTTATCGGGTGCGGTCTTTATGGAGTAACCGAATCGAAAGTCGGGGTCCTTGTCCTTGTAGGTAAGGGGAATCGTGGCAGTCTCTGAATAAACGTAGTATTTCCCTGCCGAATCTTTTTTCATCAGCCCGAACCTGATGTCAAAGTCACCAGCGGAAGCTTGGACCGCGAGTAGCACGATCATGAGGATAGCGACTATCGACGATATGATAGATTTCATGAGTCGCATTATAGGGTAGATTTTTGTAACTGTCAAAAGAGTAACGTCAGGGTCATGTTTCGGTTGCATCCGCTGCTTGATGTGCAGTATAATCTAGTAAGTCTCGCACAGTCTTATGTGGTCCAGATGTTCGCGGGGTAACTTTGGGGGTAACTCGAAAAATGGCCCCGCAAATAACTTAGAAAATCAGGGCGGTTGGACAACCTGTTAAATGTCCGCCGCCCCCCATTATAGTACGAGTAGAAAAAAGCCCATTAAAGATAATGGGCTTTTTCCTTTTATGTTGTCCGTGTTTCTGTAGCGTCGCTCCGTTTCACCGCCTCACCAACTCCGGGCACAACGTCGTTTCGTTTTTTACGAATACCTGCCCAAACGGGCAGGTACCTGTTTTTCACCTTTTTCCCAAGGATATTGGTTGACTCCCGTCAGTGTTTCCGATATTCTGACTTCAGCGGGAGGCCCCTCGCACCTGGTATCCCCATCCTGTCCGAAACCTCCCCTCCGTCGTCGCACTGACGCTCCGCGTGAAGAGCACAAGACCACGATGTATGGAATGACAACATATAAGACCCGATCCAATGGGGTTCCTGAATGAGAGGATGAACACGAAATGAAGCTCGATCTGACGTCTTTTCGCGATGCCGTTTCCGCGCTCGAAAGAAGTATGACCTTTCTAACCTCTGACAGCGCGAAGAATGACCCCCGGCTCCATGAACAATTTCGGAATTCCGCAATTCAGTGCTTTGAATTCACCCATGAACTTGCATTCAAGATGATGAAACGGCAGTTGGAGCAGATGAATGCCGATCCGGCGTCGATCGATAAAATGGCGTATATGGATATCATCCGCTCGGCTGCGGAAGCCGGCCTTGTGGACGCAGTAGGCAGATTCAAGGACTACCGCGACAAACGGAACATTACGAGCCACACGTATAACCAGGCAAAAGCCGGGCAGATCGAGGCGATCCTTCCCGCATTTTACGACGACATGCGCGCTCTCCTGTCCGAGCTGGAGAAACGGAACCCGTGAAACAGCTGACGATAACACCCGCTGAACTCGAGATTGTGCGCGCCACCCTGGCCCGGGTTGTGCC
>CAVVOB010000027.1:0-73541 GCA_963749655.1 Nitrospirota bacterium | reverse complement strand
AATAATGCTCGCTCGTCAGGCGAGAGGCTCAGAAATAAAACCAGAGACGTGCTGTCTCCGCCCGTTATACCAGGCTTTCCTCCAGGCGAAGAGGCGGACCCATCCAGGACCAACAGTGAATAGATTTATCACTATCGTCATCTTTGCCGCCCTGATCAATCAAGGCTGCCTTGCGCAGGTGGTCGGCGAGCGCATTCAGAAAGGTCCGCTCGTCAGGGAGGAGGGCACGGGCATCTACATCGAACAGAGGACGAAGGACAGAATAGAGCTTGTTTCCCCTGTTGCGGTCCGCGTCTACCGGGAGGATGAGCGGGAAGAAGTAACGAATAAATATTTTCAGAAGATCATGGTCCGTCAGGAAGCTCGATCGAATAAGTACCCCCTGCTTGATGCATGGCTCAAGGTGCTGCTGGCAACCGCCATCGTCCCTGTCTTTTTTCAATCCTACTGGGTCGAGGGAAGCTATGTCGGCCCGGACTGTAAGACAGAGGCGAAGAGCTGCACGATCCGGGATGTCTCGGCTGCGATAGAGGACGAGTTTTTCATCGAACAGGGTTCGAGGTCATTTCGGGAGAAGCGGCGCGAGGATTTGCGGTCCGACTCTGTCAGCCTCTTCATAAACGGTTATTACAAGGGAGAACTCCCCATCGGGGTCAGCGGATCGGCAAAGGCCGATCTTCAGCAGTATCCGGACCTTGCCTCCTTGCAGAAACCCGCGAAACTCACCTTCAAGTATCGCAGCGCTTATACGTATTCAACACTTTCAACGGAGGATATAAAAAGGTTCTTTGATCATACGTCCAAACTCCCCGCTGATGCCGCGGGAGCAGGACAGGCGCCTTGAGGCAGCGGCTCGATCCTTTCCGCCGGACGCCGCTCAGTAAAAAATCCTGGTTTTCCCCGTTGCCGGACGCGCTGCTTCGCAAAAGATAATCTGGCGCCACCAAAGGAATTCGGCGTCCTGACGCGGCCCCCATTTTCCTGTTCACAGTCCGACGCGGTCATGCTACAATTAGACCATGAAAAATCCCAATGACATGAAGGTTCCTCAGCAGGGCGCAGCCGGCGAGCCGGAAAAAAGCGCAGAGGTACGGCCTGCGGATTATTTGCGCGCCGTCCGGATGCATTTGAAGAACGGGAAGCAGAAGGAGGCCTTCAAGGTGCTGCAGCAGGCGTCAGTGCAGTTTCCCGACGAACCGCTGGTCCTGTCCTATTACGGGTGCCTGCTGGCAGTGGTGGACAAGAAGTACCGGAGCGGTGTCGAGACCTGCAAGAAGGCCATTACTGTGCTTCAGCAGAAAGAAATGTTCGAGGAGGAAATCCTCTATCCGCTGTTCTATCTTAATCTCGGCAGGGCCTACCTGGCAGCGGGAAAGAAACAGGATGCCATCGACGCTTTTTACGACGGCATGCAATACGACAGCGGAAACAGTGAACTGAAAAGGGAACTCCGGGCGCTGGGCATCAGGAAACAGCCGCCTGTGCCGTTCCTTGACCGGTCAAACCCGATCAATAAATACATCGGTCTGCTGCTGCACAAGCCGCAAAAGACGCCCGAGAAATCGCGCGGAAAGGCGACGACCCGCAGGTAAGATTATTTCGTGCCTGAAATGATTCACTCCGCTCTAATGACCTCTTCTTCATTCTCTCCAAACAAATACGCATAAAGTATTATCGCATTCCAGCGCCCGGCTTGAACTTCCTTCTTTTTGAGCTATAGTTAATAGCATCCTTTCAGTTCGCGTATTCAACAGCACGTTCGACAACAATCTGCAGCAATAAGCGTGGTGCACTAACCGTATAATCGGTTCCGAGAAGAATCTGTCCGTTCTATCCGTTATCGCGGCATTCTGCGGTCAATATCTATTTCAGGCGATTTCATCATGGAGGTGTTGCATGATAAGACTGGAGATCAACGGAAAAAACTATGATGTAGATGTGCAGCCCGACGTACCGCTGCTCTGGGTCATCCGGGAGCGGCTCAAGCTGACGGGCACCAAGTTCGGGTGCGGCATCGGCATGTGCGGTTCCTGCACCGTGCACCTCGACGGCAAGGCCGTCCGGTCCTGCCAGACCCCGGCGGGAAGCGCGCAGGGCAAGAAGATCATGACCATCGAAGGCCTGCCGGAGAACCATCCGGTGAAGCAGGCCTGGGTCAAGGAGCAGGTCCCCCAGTGCGGCTACTGCCAGTCGGGCCAGATCATGCAGGCCGCGGCCCTGCTGCACGAAGACCCCCATCCCGCCGATGCAGCAGATCGTCGAGCACATGAACGGCAACCTCTGCCGCTGCGGCACCTATCCCAAGATCAAGAGCGCCATCCGGCTCGCGTCGAAAGGAGGGAAGAAATGAAGACCGACCTTACGCGAAGAGATTTTCTGAAGATGACTGGCACCGGGCTGGCCATTGCCGTGGTCTCGACAGCGGCCGGATACCGCCTGCTTTCGGCTGCAGAGATGGAAAAGAGGCCCCGGCGTTCCAGCCGAGCGCCTGGCTTCGCATCCTGCCCGACAATACCGTCGTCGTTACCGTGAACAAGTCCGAGATGGGACAGGGCGTGTACACGTCGCTGCCCATGATCGTGGCCGACGAGCTCGACGCGGACTGGAAGAACGTGCGCATGGAGGTCGCGCCTGCCGGCGATGCGTACAAGGACCCGGCCTGGGGCATGCAGTCCACCGGCGGCAGTTCCAGCATCCGGCACATGTACGAACCGCTCAGGAAAGCGGGCGCCGCGGCGCGCGAGATGCTGGTCATCGCCGCGGCCCGGGAGTGGAACGTGCCGGTCAAGGAGTGCGCTGTCGATCTCGGCAGGGTCCGGCACGGTCAAGAGCAAGAAGGACGCTCTCCTACGGCAAGCTCGTGAAGGAGGCGGCGAAGCTCGACGTGCCGCAGAATCCCGTGCTCAAGAAGGAAAGCCAGTTCCGGTACATCGGAAAGGAGATGCCCCGGCTCGACATGGAAGACAAGGTGAACGGCCGGGCGCAGTTCGGCATCGATTCCTTCGTACCCGGCATGCTCTATGCCGCGATCGCCCGGCCGCCGGCCTACGGTGCGGACCTCGCTTCGTCCCACAAGGAAGCGGCCCTGGCCGTGCCCGGTGTCCGCGCCGTCGTGCCGATCCACAGCGGCATGGCTGTGCTGGCGGATACGATCGACGGGGCCTGGAAGGGCCGGGACGCGCTCAAGCCGGACTGGCAGAACGGGAGCTATCCCGGGCCTCAGCACCGCATCGCTGCAGAAGGAATTTCTGGCCAGGCTGGACACCGCAGGCATCGTGGCGCGGAATGACGGCGACGCGAAGACGGCCATTGAAGGCGCCGGCCAGGAAGATCGAGGCCGTGTACCAGCTGCCCTACCTTGCGCACGCGACCATGGAGCCCATGAACTGCACGGTCGATGTGCGGACCGACGGGTGCGATATCTGGGCGCCGACGCAGAACCAGACCGGCGTGCTCGACACTGGCCGCGAAGATCACGGGCCTGAAGCCCGAGCAGATCACGTCCATACGACCTTCCTCGGCGGCGGGTTCGGCAGGCGTTTTGAGCGGGATTTCGTCGAAGAGGCGCTGCTGCTGTCCGTGTCCACGGGCAAACCGGTGAAGCTCGTCTGGACAGCGCGAAGAGGACATCCAGAACGATTTCTACCGTCCCATGAACGCAAGCAAGATCCAGGGCGGCGCTCGACGCCGACGGCCGCGCCTCGGCCTGGTCGCATACGATCGTCTGTCCGTCGATCTTCGCCCGCGTCTTCCCGCAGATGATGAAGAACGGCATCGACAACGCGGCCGTCGAGGGCGTGGAGAACCTGGAGTACGAGGTCCCGAACGTCCATGTCGAGTACGTGCGGATCGACACGCCGGTGCCGGTGGGCTTCTGGCGCTCCGTGGGCAGCTCGCACAACGCTTTCACGGTCGAGAGCTTCGTGGACGAGCTTGCTCACGCAGCGAAGAAGGACCCCCTCGAATTCAGGCTCGGTCTGCTCAAGAAGCACCCCCGGGCAGCGCGTGTGCTCCAGGTGGCGGCGGAAAAAGCCGGCTGGGGCAAGCCGCCTTGCCGCAGGGCCAGGCGCGCGGCATCGCCTATCACCTGTCCTTCGGAAGCTACGTGGCCGAAGTGGCCGAGGTCTCCGTCGACGCAAAGAGCGGGGCGATCACGGTCCACAAGGTGACCTGCGCCGTGGACTGCGGCTCGACGGTGAACCCCGCCATCGTTTCGGCACCAGATGATGGGCGGCATCACCATGGGCCTTTCGGCGGCGCTCAAGGAAAAGATCGAGATCGCCGAACGGCGGCATCAAGTCCGAGAACTTCGCGGACTACGAACTCCTGCGGATGAACGAAGCGCCGGAGGTCGACGTGCATATCGTGAAGAGCGGCGAGCAGCTCGGCGGCATCGGCGAGCCGGGTGTGCCGCCTGCTGCGCCGGCGGTGGCGAACGCGGTCTTCGCGGCAACGGGCGCACGGGTGCGGCAGCTGCCCATGAAGCCCGAGATCGTGCTCGCGGCGATGAAGAAGGCGTAGAACATCGGGAAAAAAATTCTCTACCGCAGAGACGCACGATAGGACTCGAGGGCAGCTCGATGAACGCAGAAAAAGCGGATGGTAGCGGAATAGAGTGCCTGTGCGTCCCTGAATGATTCCGTCTTTACCGTGTTCATCCGTGGTTATTTCGACCCAATGAGGTGATCCATGCAGATCTACGAAGAAGCGCTGAGGCTCAAGCGGCTGGGCAGAACATCGGCCATTGCCACGATCGTCGAATGCCGCGGCTCGTCGCCGCAGAAGCAGGGCGCCAAGATGCTCGTGCGCGACGACGGCTCGATCCTGGGGACCCTGGGCGGCGGATGCCTCGAGGCCGACGTGGCGCAGGCCGCGCTCATGTCCTTGAAGGACGGGGAGCCCCTGACCCTGCCCTTCGAGCTCACCGAGCGCGAGGGCGGGCTCGTGTGCGGCGGCACGGTGCTGGTCTACATCGAGCCGGTCCTGCTCGAACCCCGCCTTGTGGTCCTCGGCGCCGGCCACGTTGGGAAACAGCTGGCAAAACTCGCCCGCTTCACCGGTTTTCGCGTGACCGTGGTGGACGACCGGAAGGAGTTCGCGAACGGGGAGAACATCCCCGATGCGCATGAGCTCATGGTCGTCGACTTCAACCGGGCCTTCGAGGACCTTCCCGTGGAGACCGGCACCTTCATCGTCGTTGCCACGCGCGGCCACAACCACGACCTGGATGCGGTCAAGGCCGCGCTCCGGACCGGCGCCGGGTACATCGGCCTGCTGGGAAGCAGGCGCAAGAAGGCGCTGCTCTACAAGGCGCTGGAGGAAAGCGGATTTTCAAAAGACGACCTCATGCAGGGTCGTCATTCCGGTGGGCATCGAGATCGGGTCGGTGACTCCCGAGGAGATCGCCGTGAGCATCATGGCGCAGATCATCCAGAAAAGGAGAACGCAGAGTGCTTCACGTAGCAGCGCTGCTTCTTGCAGCAGGCTCGTCCAGGAGAATGGGGACCTCAAAGCAGCTTCTGCTGCTCGGGAATAAAGCAGTTCTCCGGCACTGTGTCGATACCCTTGCGTCGACCGGAATTGACCTCGTCGTGGTGACCGGACCGGAGCACGATGCGTGCACCGAGGCGCTCAAGGGCGCGAAGGCCAGGCTCGTCAGGAACGCTGATCCTGACGGCCAGATGGCCGACTCGATCCGGACCGGGCTGCGCGCAATCGACGAAACGTGCTCGGCAGTCCTCGTCTGCCTGGCCGATCATCCGCTTGTGGAGGAAGACACGTACCGGGCTCTACTCGACGCCCATCGCCGGGAACCGGAAAAGATCATCATCCCCGCGTTCGAAGGCCGGCGCGGGCATCCAAGCCTTTTCCCCTACGCCGTCATCAGCGACATCTTTTTTACATGCAACGCTGCGCGATCTGGTCCGCGAAGACGACGGCCGCGTGTCGGTGCTTCCGGTTCCTGATGAAGGCGTGATCCTGGATATGGATACAGGGGACGACTACCGAAAAATTCTCGAAAAATTTGCCCTGCGCTCAGCAGCGGGGCGTTCAGGAGACGGACATGTGCAATAACAGTAGTGAGGCGCGTCGGCATGGGGCCGGAGCAACAAGGGCAGTTCCCGTAAGTGAAGCGGTCGGCATGGTCCTTGCCCACGATGTGACCGAGATCCGCAAGGACGAATTCAAGGGCTGCGCGTTCAGGAAGGGACACGTCGTCCGGAGCGAGGACGTCCCGCGTCTCAGGCAGATCGGGAAGGATCATCTCTTCGTGCTGACCATCGGAGACGACGAGCTGCACGAAGACGATGCAGCGAAGTCTCTGGCCCATGCCCTCATGGGAGAAGGCGTCGCCCTGCAGGGTGAGCCCCGGGAGGGGAAGGTGAACCTCGTGGCGGGAAGGGACGGTCTTCTGAAGATCGACGAAGAGGCGCTGCTGAACTTCAACATGCTGGGAGACGTCCTGTGCTCCACGCTCCACAGCAACACGATGGTCACGAAAGGGCAGATCATTGCCGGGACCAAGGCGGTCCCCCTGGTGATAAAGCTGACAATCGTCGACGATGCGGTCTCGATCGCCGGTCGCGTCCGGAGCACCGGAGCAAGCGGCGTCATCGCGGTGAGGGAGATCAGGAAGCCGAGGGCGGGCGTCGTCATAACAGGCAGAGAAGTGTACGAAGGCAGGATCAAGGACAGCTTTGCGCCCGTGATCGCGAAAAAGATAGAGTCCCTGGGAGGCGAGATCATCGGCATCTACTATGCCCCCGATGACAGGCACTTCATCAGGCAGCGGCTCGAAGAGCTGGTATCAGCAGGCGCGGATTTGCTCATCACGACAGGCGGCATGTCCGTGGATCCCGATGACGTGACGAGGTTTGCAGTCCGCGACCTGGGCGCGGTCGATATCTCCTACGGATCGCCGGCGCTGCCCGGCGCGATGGTGCTGGTAGGGTATCTGGAACAGGGGCCAGGCGCCGGGGGCAAGGGGCCGGGAAAAGATTCCCTTAACCCTGGACCCGGGACCCTTGACCCTATTCCGATTTTAGGGATTCCCGCCTGCGGCATGTATCACAAGACGACAGTGGTCGATCTGCTGCTTCCCCGGCTGCTGGCGGGAGAGAAGATCGGCAGACGGGAGCTTGCAGCGCTGGGGCATGGCGGGCTGTGCCTTCAGTGCAAGGAGTGCAGGTATCCTGTCTGTCCCTTCGGGAAATAAACGGTTTCTGCGGCGAAAAAAAAGAGCACTGCGAGCCCCCCTTGATCCGAATGCCGGGGGATTGCAGTGCTCGTTCTGTAAGCGGGCTTTTCTTAATGCGGAACAGGCGACGTCCGGAACCGCTTCTCGTGACTTCTGAACACCCTGCGGAAATGATAACCGTAGATCGAGAGCGTGATGGCAAGGGGCAGAAGCCGCGGACGGCGGAACAGGGACCAGGTCAGGAGTTTCCAGTACTGGAACCGCTCCCTGCCGACGATCCCGAGACGGACGACGGACACGAGTCCTGCCCGGATATGGCTGTAGGGGAGGCGGAAGCGCCGGATGGGTCCGGGGCGGTACTCCTTCAGGAATTTTTTTACCCGGGCGTAGTAAGGCTTCGGTGAATAGATCGATTTCAGGACCGAGCGGTAGCCGTTGACCAGCGCCTCGGTGTTCATTTTGGGCACGAAGTTGAGCGAAAAGTCGGTGTTGTCTCCGGTGGAAGTCATCAGGATCCTTCCCTCCTCTTCCAGACGGCGATGGAGCTTGGTGCCCTTCGGAGCGTTCAAGAGTCCCACCATGGCGGTCACGATGCCGCTTTCCTGGATGAACGCGGTCAAGCGCTCGAAGATCGAGTCCGGGTCCTTGTCGAATCCCACGATGAAGCCGGCCTGCACTTCGAGACCTGCATGCTGGATCTTTCTGACGTTCGCGATCAGGTCCCGGTTCCGGTTCTGACGTTTGTTGCATTCCGCCAGGCTTTCCTCGTTCGGTGTCTCGATGCCCACGAATACCTGGTCGAACCCCGCGCGGGCCATGAGCTGCATTAATTCCTCGTCGTCGGCCAGGTTGATGGACACTTCGGTGTAGAGATTGAAGGGGTGCTTCATCCGTTCCATCCAGCTGATGATGGCAGGCAGCATCTCTTTTTTGAGCTTGCCTTTGTTCCCGATGAAATTGTCGTCCACGATGAAGACGCTTCCCTTCCAGCCGAGGTTGTGGAGCGTATCGAGCTCGGCGATGACCTGGGAGGCGTCCTTGGTCCTGGGCATTCGTCCGTAGAGCGACGTGATGTTGCAGAACTCGCAATCAAAGGGGCAGCCGCGCGAATACTGGATGTTCATGGAAGCATACTTTCTCATGTTGAGCAGGTCGAACCGGGGCACGGGCGTTACCCTGAGCTCCGCCCAATCGGAGGAAGTGTAGAGGTGCTGCGGTGTCCCGTCCGCGAGGTCCTTCAGGAACATCGGCAGCGTGATCTCCGCCTCGTTCAGCACGAGATGATCGACGTGGCCGTATTCTTCAGGGTGCGCGGTGAACAGAGGGCCGCCGGCCAGCACTTTTACGCCGGCCTTCCTGCACCGATCGATGATTTCATCGGCCGATTCTTTCTGAATGGACATGGCCGAGAGCAGCGCGAAGTCGGCCCATATGAGATCGGCGTCGGTCAGTTTCCTGACGTTCAGATCGACAAGACGCTGCTTCCAGTCCGCGGGGAGCATCGCGGAAACGGTCAAGAGGCCGAGCGGCGGCAGGCTGGCTTTTTTCGCGATGAACTTCAGGGCGTATTTGAAGCTCCAGAAAGTTGTGGGGTATTGCGGGTAGACGAGCAGGATATTCATGGGACTCCTTTACAGTGAAATCGGTTGAATTATTCACGTACTGGAAAGCCCAACAGAGAATATTATAGCTTGGATAAGGGGACGATGCCAGAGGATGCGCGAATGGCGATTAAAGCATTATCCCCCTTTCCAGGCGGAAAACCAACAATTATTTTTTGTCGCAGGAGCGGAGTGCAGCTCCGGACCCCCGTTCTCCCCGGTTGTCAGCGATAAGCGGACTTGTCGCCGATGTCATATGCGAGAGGCATGAACGCTTTTCGCAGGGTGAAAACGACAAGCATGACGGCGATCAGGGCCAGGCCGTAAGACGCGGCACGGCCGGTGAGGGCGGCGCCCGAAATAAGAAGCAGGTAGAGCGGCATGATCATGGCAAGGATATATCCCTCGAAGAGCTGGAAGCAGAACGCTTCTTTCGCGGTCACGAATCCCAGACATCCCGACAGCGGCAGCAGAAGCAGCGAGGCGTACGGCTGGCTGCCGAGCGCGGCGGTCGGTGACCCCTTTCCGATGTAGAGGAGAACAGCAAGGCATCCAAGGCTGATGAAGTACAGGTTTTTCAGGAAGACCTTGAACTTGCCTATATAGAGGTGAATGAAGAATACGCACATGCCGACGGTGACAAAGAGGCCGAAGGCGAGGACGTCCGCCGCTGCGCCGATGCCGGTTGCCCCGGCACCCGATGCTGTCACCACAAGAAAAGCCAGAGCGGCAACAACGATTGCGGACAGCACGATGCCGGCTCGGTAGAGCATGACCGTTATTCTGTCTTCCCTGGTCAAGGGCTGGAACTCCTGTCTTTCACCCATTAATAAATCTCCGTTCGTCCTCTGGTAAAGGTTTTCCTGCCTTCAGACCAGGTTCATTTCTTTTTCGATTTTGTCCAGAAGACCAGGTCGGTCATCATGAGCCGAAGCAGTTCGCGGGGCGTCATGGTCGAGGTTTCTTTGCATCTGCAGGTATCTGCCTTGGCGGCCTCTGATCGCTGCTCTTTTGACAGCGCTCTCTGCTCTTGGCCGGAAGGATCAATTGTTTTTGGGGAACGAATGTCCATGCGCTGCTCCCTCGTCACGGTCTCTTTCTGCACTCCAGGAGCGTCTCTATCCTGCAACTTTGAAATGAACAGAAACGGCTGTGAGAACCTTTCTAATATTACTCTTCCCGCTGACGCATGTCAAAGCCTCTCTCCATTTTCAAGAGAGCAAAAGAGGCATTCGTATTCGGCCCGATCGGAAATGCTACAGCGTGCCGCGATTGTACCGTGAAAGGAGGTCGCGCAGTTCTTCGCTGAACCTGAGTCCTTTGAATGTCGCTCGCGTGAGGTCGGTGCGCTTGAGGCGCACTTCCCGGATGTCTGCATCCGTCAGGTCAGCGGCGGTCAGCGTCGAGTCGAGTATGTCCGCCAGGCGCAGATCAGACGACGACAGGTCGGCTCCGGAGAGGTCCGTGCCGTAGAGCTTCGCTTCCCGCAGGTCGCATCGGGAGAGCACGGCGCAGATCAGGCTCGCGCCCCGGCCCACGATCTTTGTCATGGTAGCGCCGCTGCATCGGATCATGCCTGCGTCGACCATCTGAAGGTTGGCGGCCGTGAGGTCGGCCTTTTCGAAAGAAGAGCAGGACAGTTTCGAGTTTGTGAAATTTGCCTCCCTGAGGCTCGCTTCCGTGAAAACTGCGCCGACAAAGGATGAGAAAGTAAGGTCTGCCTTGTCGAGGCGCGCCTTGTCGAACCGGCATCCGGTGAAGTTCGAGCTGCTCAGGTTGCTGCCCGTGAGATCGGCATTCCTGAAGCTCGTTCCGCTCAGGTTCGCGCTGCTCAGCTGCGCTGCGCTCAGGTTCGCGTTGTCGAAGCACATGCCGATCAGCTCCATACCGTTCAGGTCCGCGCCCGAAAGGTCGCAGTTCGATGCGTCGCCATTCGAAGAGGCCAGGGCCAGTACGTCCTTTTTTGAAAGTTTATCCATGGTCGAAATAGTACCGCCTTTGCTGATGAGATCAAAGACTACGGTCGGACGGGTCTTTGCGACCATTATAGTACCATATCGTAGTGCTGCCAAGCGACTTGTGTTCTAATCCCGAGGCGATTCTTCACCAATCGATTTAAAAGAATAAGAAGACAATGAGGGGGGGAAAGAGGAAAAGTAGAGCAATCGATTATGTTCAAATAGCGGAAAAAACTCGACCTGCCGATGCAGGTCGTATTTATTCCGCAGTTATTGCCTGCCAAGGACGAAGTGTAAGACTTTATCCGACAAAACCGACCTGTCTGAGTAAAGACAAGTGCGAAATCACGCAGCCTGCGGCAGGTCGCGCTTCCTGCTCCAGGGGTACTTGATGATCTCGAAGTCATCGTCGTGCGGGCTTTCCTGCTCAATGCTGCTGAAGTGGTCGCGCAGCTCCCGGTAGGCCAGGAAGAGGCTCAGACGCTTGCTGTCGTCTCCCTTGCGATACTCATCCAGAACGTTTTCGATGTTCATGACATCCTCCTCGAACCGTGTCGGGACTTCGGGAACATCCCGGAGCCCTTCGTAACTGTGTAGGTCAAACCATCGCTGCATCTTCTTGGGGCGATCTATCACTGTGGTGTGGAAGAACCACCACAATGAAGTAATATTGACACATGAACTTTTGAGCCGGCATGCTGTAAAGACCTGCAATCGCAGGTAATGCAAATTCAGTAACTGCGATTATGCAAGTATAACTGCATATTGCGTGCCTTTAATTATATTTGTTCAGAATACTGTTCCGCCTTTATCCGGAGGTTGTCAGACAGTTCTACCCCATCGTTTTCGTGCTTCTTTAGTATGCAGGGAGAGATGGAGAGACGCGATCAGCGGTCAGCGCTCGGCCTTAGACTACGAGACCAAGCCAGGATACAAGCTGAAAGCTGACGGCTGATCGCGGATGTTTTCACTTCTGCGCAGGGGCTTGACAATGCCATGGACGGGCATATAATCGATCTATCCCGATAACCTTAGCACCAGACGCGCAGCAGGCATGATGAACCTGTTCCTGAATACGGAGGGCGCGTGCGTTACAGTAATACTATTTCCGAAATGGCTCAATCATCGAAAAAATACGATTTTGACTACATCATCGTCGGCTCGGGCTTCGGCGGCTCGGTTGCCGCGCTTCGTCTCGCGGAAAAGGGCTATACGATCCTGGTGCTCGAGAAGGGCAAGCGGCTTGGTGCCGGCGACTTTCCGCGCAGGAACTGGAACGTGAAGAAATGGTTCTGGATGCCCTGGCTCAGGTTCTTCGGTTTTTTCAAGCTGACCTGGTTCCGGCACGTCACGGTCCTGTCCGGCGTCGGCGTGGGAGGAGGATCGCTCGTCTACGCCAATACGCTGCCCGTGCCGAAGCCGTCGTTCTTCCAATCGAAGAGCTGGTCCCATCTTGCCGACTGGGAGCAGGAGCTGAAGGAGTTTTATCCGCTCGCGTCCACGATGCTCGGGACCGTCGTCTGCCCGCGGCTCGAAACCGGCGACAAGGCGCTCAGGACGCTGGCTGAGCAGATCGGCAAGTCCGACCAGTTCGAACCGACCAGTGTCGCGGTTTTCTTCGGCGAGCCGGAAAAGACCGTGCCGGACCCCTATTTTAACGGCAAGGGACCGGAGCGCAGCGGCTGCACCTTTTGCGGCGGGTGCATGGTCGGATGCCGGTACAACGCGAAGAACACGCTGGACAAGAACTATCTGTACCTCGCCGAGAAACTCGGCGTCACGATCCGGGCGGAGTCCGAGGTGTATGACGTCCTGCCGCCCGGAAGGGGCGACGGGTCGGAAGGATATCGGGTCAGGTGGCGCTCCTCGACCGCTGTCTTCAAAAAGAAGGGTGAATTCACTGCAGGCGGAGTGGTTTTCAGCGGCGGCGTGCTCGGGACCGTCGACCTGCTGCTCAAGCTCAAGCGCGCATCTCTGCCGAACCTGTCGGAATGCGTGGGGTCGCGTGTAAGAACGAACTCCGAGAGCCTTATAGGAGTGACCACGCTGGACAGGGAAACGGTCTTTTCCGACGGCGTTGCGATCAGCTCGATCCTCCATACGGACGAGCACAGCCACCTGGAGCCGGTCCGTTACCCCGCAGGTTCCGGCTTCTGGCGTTTGCTCGGCTTCCCTGTTGCCGGAGGAAGGAATCTACTGATACGGCTGGTGAATGTCGCCCGCGACCTCGTGCGGCACCCCGTCCGGAACCTGAAGGTATTTTTTGTCGGAGATTGGGCAAAGCGGACGCAGATCCTGCTGTTCATGCAGACCCTCGACAGCACGCTTCGCTTCAAACGCGGCCTCTTCGGCATGAAGTCGTCGGAAGAGTCGGGAAAACGGCCGACCGCACTCATGCCCGAAGCGCGCGCGCTGGCAGACCGGTACGCGGGAATCGTGAAGGGAAAACCCATGGTGCTGCTCTCGGAAACGCTGCTCGGGATACCCACGACCGCGCATATTCTCGGCGGCTGCGTCATGGGCAGGGACCGGAGCGAAGGCGTGATCGACAAGGACAACCGCGTGTTCGGGTACGAGAACATGTATGTATGCGACGGATCGATGATCTCTGCCAATCCCGGCGTCAATCCTTCCCTTACCATAACCGCCCTCACGGAACGGGCCATGAGCAAGATACCGGAAAAGAAAGGGTCAAGGGTCCAGTAGCAAGGGAAGGAAAAATGCGGAATGCGGAATGTTTCGAATGCGGAATTCGGAATGCGGAATGGGAAAGGCAGAGGTCAGGTTCAAGGAGCAGATAGCCGGGGGCAGGTTTAGCAAATGCGGAATGCAGAATAAGAAATTGTGGGCGCAAGGGAAATGCGGAATGCGCTGTTTGTCTTCCAAAGACACAATGGCAGGTGTCTCTGAATTAATTCCGCACTCCGCATTCCGCATTATTTACCCCGCTCCCAGCGCTTTTGCGGTCTTGTTCACATCCTTTGACCCGACCCAGAGAATCGCGGCATATTGGCCCGCGCCGGCAGCAACGGCGTCGATTGCGGTCACATTGATCTTTTTGTCCCCCAGGGTCTTGAGCAGATCCGCTACAGCGCCCTTTTCGTCGTCGCCCTGTACCAGGAATCCGTACTTCCGGGCCCGTGTCTTGATCTTCGCCGCCTTTGCAGCGATCTTGAACAGGGCTTCATCGTCGGGGATGAAGTCAAGTTGAGCTTTTCTGCCGCTCGGGAACCCCGAAAACGCAAGCATGTTCACTCCGCCCTCTACCAGTGCCCCGAGGATCCGCGCTGCCTCGCCCGGTTTGTTCGGTACATCCATCGCGAAATACGCAACTTTTCTGACAATGTAAGCCATAGTTTATACCTCCTCTGCCGTTATTATAGCAGTTTCAGAGGAGGGGTTTGTTGACCGGACAGGCCGGTTTGTCAATACATGAGTAAGTTTATCGTCGATGTTTTTAGAGGCGCACTTGATTCTTATGCCCTGTCAATATATACTCTAAGGAATCATTCTCTCCGGGGCGCAGGATTCAGCGCTTTCCAGGTTCCTGTTCCAATGCCTCCCAGGGAAATACCAGTGAAGGATTAATACGAGAAGACATGGCGTTTACCGGCGATTTAGAACATCTGCCCATAACAGACATCATCCAGTTGGTCCACACAACGCGGAAGTCGGGCATTTTTTCCGTTAAGGGGGACAAGGGGGGGGAGAGCAAGCTTGTCTTCAGCAACGGGTCCATCGTCGGCGCAAATCATATCAACGACAGCGTGCGCATCGGGTCCGTCCTGGTAAAGACCGGCGCCCTGGCGGTTGACGATCTCAAGCAGGCGATGGGCGTCATGAAGAACGCCGGTAAAAACCACATGCCGCTGCTCGTTACCCTGATACAGATGGGCAAGCTGAAGCGGGAAGACGCCGTGAGAGGACTCAAAAAGCTGGTCGAGCTGACGATCATTGAGCTGATGGCATGGACGAAAGGGACCTTTACATTCGACACGGACGCATTTATCGTTTCTTCCGAAGAGCAGGACCTGGGCGTCGATGCCCAGATGGTTTTGATGGATGCACTTCGCATCTCGGACGAGCGGGAACGCGACCGTGCAGCCGGGAAAGAGGTCCCTTCCTTTGAGGCGCTCTACGCCGATGTCCTTCCCGGAGAAGGCGCCGGCGAAGCAAAAGCTGAATCTTCGGCAATAACCGCAGACGATCTCGGGCTTGCCGACCTCGACCGGCTTGAGAAGAAGATACCCCGGCCTGCTTCTGAAATGGAGGTCTTTGATCCGGACGCAATCTACCGCCAGAAAATACAGGAACTGCTCCCGGGTTTTTCCGCCGAAGAGCAGGAGGCATTTGTTTCCTTTGTCAGGAAATCCGTTGGGCATAAAGCCGCGCCGGACACTGCGGCGAAGCAGGCGAGCAAGGCCGTCGTCATGTTCAGCAATGATACGCTGATCAGTCATTTGGTCATGGCTCTCTGCAACGACGCGGGAGTGCTCGTGTTTGCGACGGGCGATGAAAAGGAGCTCGACCGGATGGTATCGCAGTGCCTCCTTTCCGCGAGAATGCCGGTGGTCGTCTTCGACAATCCTGCGGGCCCGGAAGGCGGGCCTTCCGGGGAAAGGATGGTCGGCCTGAGGCAAGAGTTGAGCGCGAAGTACTCTGCGGTTCCTGTGATCCAGTTCGCCTCTTTTCAGGATGGTGATTTCATCCTGCAATCCTACCGTGCCGGTGTGAGGGCTGTTTTCCCCAAACCGTCAAAAGGAGACCGGAAAGCGTACATCCATGACACGATACAGTTCCTCGACGCGTTCATGTCGTACATCAAGTGCTTTCAGTACGGCCATGAGGATGCCGATATCTACGGCAAGAAGCTGAAAGAGGGCGTCCTGTCGCTCCGCGAGGTCGCCATGCCTTCTGATGCGGCGCTTGTGGTTCTCACGGCGGTTTCGGACATGTTCGAACGCGCCGTTACGCTTGTCGTCCGTGGTTCGGAACTGATCGGTGAACGGGCCATAGGCATCAGCTCCGAAAAAAGCCTGGGGCCCACTGCGGCTGACCGGCTGAAAATCCAGCTTTCGCCGCCTTCGGTTTTCCGGGACGTTGTCGAAAAGGGGCGGGCCTATTACGGAGAGAACGGCGATGAAACGCTCAGGGCTTTTTTTGCGGAAATAGGCAAGCCGCTCAGTCCTGCCATTGCCCTGCTGCCCCTGATAAGCGACCGAAAGGTCGTAGCGGTGATATACGGGGACTTCGGGAAGAAAGAGGCGTCTCCGGTGCGGATCGATATGCTCGAGGTGCTTTCCCTGCAGGCGGGCATTGTTCTGGAATATACGCTCTTCCGCAGACAGGCGGAGAGAGCGGCGAAAAAAGCATGAACAAACCCGCAGCAAGCAATCCCGGAACTGCCAGGGAAAACCATCCTCACCCGGTCCCTCTCCTTGGAAGGAGAGGGGCTTTAGGACAAAGATAATTCTATCGCGGAGGTACGACGCGCCATGGACATAGCGGTATTCAATCAGATTCTCAACATCGCCTTTGAAAAAAAGGTCTCCGATATACATTTTGAGGTGGACAACCCTCCAATGTTCCGGGCGCGCGGCCACCTTATTCGTTCAAAACTCGCGAACTTGACGAAACAGGACACGGAGTTTGTCGCGAACGCGGTCATGGCGCATCACAACCGGAAGCTGCCCGAAGACCTGAAGGAACTTGACACGTCTTATACCCTGGCAAACGCCGGCCGTTTCCGGGTGAGCATCTTCCGTCAGCGCGGCAACCTCGGTATTGTCATGCGCGTCATCCCGCACCAGATCGGCACGTTCCAGGAGTTGAATCTTCCCGCGGTGCTCGGCAAGATCGCGCAGGTTCCCAACGGCCTGATTCTCGTCACCGGGCCGACGGGGAACGGCAAATCAACGACGCTCGCTTCGATGATGAGGTTCATCAACGACAATTTCGACTACAACATCATTACGATCGAGGACCCGATCGAGTTTCTGTTCACGTCCAACAAGAGCTGTATCATCCAGAGGGAAGTAGGCATCGATACGGAAAGCTTCAGCGTTGCCTTGCGGTCTGCAATGCGTATGAATCCGGACGTGATCATGGTCGGAGAAATGCGCGACCTCGAAACGGTGGACGCCTGTGTAAAGGCCGCCGAGACGGGGCACCTGGTGCTGTCCACGCTGCATACCAGTAATACGGCGTCGTCTGTCAGCCGTATCGTCGGCTATTTTCCGCCTCCGTCGCAGGAGAACATCAGGCAGAGGCTGGCAGAGAGCCTCATCGCGGTCGTCTCTCTGCGGCTCATACGGGGGAAAAAAGAGGAAACGATCCTGCCGGTCTTGGAAGTGATGTATGCGACTTCTTCCATTAAGGCTTGCATCAGGGAAAACCGTCTCGACGAGGTCGAGGCGCATATCGAAAAGGGGCGGGACGAATACGGCATGCAGACCATGGACCAGCATCTCATTCAGCTCTGCAAAGCGGAACTCATAACGCTCGACGAGGCAAAGCGCGTCTCCCGCTCAAAAGACCTCGAGCGGAAGCTGATGTACAGTTAGGACACGGGAAAAACATTCAGGGGCATCCGCAGTCGTGCGGATGCCCCTTTTTTCAGCGAACAACGTGTCGTCCTGTCATTCTTTCTCTCAATAGTGATGCGCTTGAGGAGCGAGGCCCCCTTGATGTCCTTATCCCGCCATGGTCTATAGCCCCCGTTGACAGTGCGCTGAGTAGTGCATATACTTAGGAGGAGGACATGAGTATGCCTGAAACAAGACTATATTCTCTTATCACATTGCTCCTCGCCGCACTTGTTGCAGGCGGCTGCGGAGGCGGTGGGGGAAACAGCGCATCAAACCCGGGCACTGCCCCTCCGATAATCACCCTTGCCTCCGGGCTGAGCAATCCTCAAGGTATAACGGTAGATTCCACCAGCGTCTATTGGACAGAGAATACAGGCGGAATGGTCAGGAAGGTTGGGTTAACCGGCGGAACGGTGACGACCCTTGCTTCCGGCCTGAGTTCGCCTGTTGGAATAGCGGTAGATCCCGCCAGCGTCTATTGGGCGGAGTATACCGGTGGAACGGTCAAGAAGGTAGGGCTGAACGGCGGGACGGTGACGACTCTTGCTTCAGGCTTGAACGGCCCTACGCATATTGCGGTAGATTCCACTAACATCTATTGGATAGAGAGTACCGGAACCGTCAAGAAGGCAGGATTAGATGGCGGGACCGTGACGGTCCTCGCTTCAGGGCTGAATCACCCTCATGGTATTGCCATAGATTCCAACAGCGTGTATTGGGTTGACAACATCGGCGGGACGGTCGGGAAGGTAGGGTTAAATGGCGGGACGGTGACGACCCTCGCCTCAGGCCTGAGCTCGCCGGTTGATTTAGCGGTCGATTCTGTCAGCGTCTATTGGTTAGAGTATACAGGTGGAACGGTCAAGAAGACAGGGTTAAACGGCGGGACGGTGACGCCCCTCGCCTCAGGGTCGCTTGGCCCTGAGAATATGACCCTGGACTCAATGAATGTCTATTGGACAAATAATATTGGAGGGACGATCCAGAAGGTAGGGTTAAATGGCGGGACGGTGACAACCCTTGCCTCGGGGCGGAGCGTTCCATGGGCTATTGTGACGGATGCCGCCAGCGTCTATTGGACCGAGTACAGCGGCGGGACGGTAAATAGGATGGCTAAATGATGCCTGCCGGCAATCTCCCGTGACTGGCATCCCCCGGCTCCTCCCGGGGTAATGCGCCGTAGTCCGCGGGAGGTAGCGTGGTTTATTCCTCAGATCAACTGCCGGTAAAAAAAAAGCGCAGAGCCGCGGGGTCAAACGTATGAGGTGTGGCACCTCCGCTATAGCCACTTCCGCAGATTTTCCCAGAAACGATCGCCGTACTTCATTGCCAGCCATCCGTACAGTATTGCCGTGGCATACGTCCCGGCAGCGATCCCCGACATTCTTCCGTTCTATTCATTACTTTTATGACTGTTCCGGCAGATAGAATGTCGGGTTTCACAAAAGTCGTTCTACCCTACCGACTGGGATGTTCGCGCCGAACCTTCTGAATCACCTGGTCCAGTTGCTGCAAAAAGCTTGACCTGTCGCGTTTGGAGAAGGGCGCCGGCCCCCCAGTGATTTCGCCGTTCCCACGCAGCTCTGCAAGCAGGTTACGGGTTGCGACAATATCTCCGATGTTTTCCTCGGTGAAGGCCTTCCCCGTTGGGCCGATTGCGTGCGCACCAGCCTTGATGCATCGGCTCGCTAGAAGAATATCAGCCGTGACCACGATGTCGTGGGGAGTGACATTGGAAACAATCCAGTTGTCGGCCTCATCCAGCCCATTGCCGACAACTTGAAGTACGATTCCATCCTCTATGGGCACACGCATCCAAGAGTTGGCCACCACGGTGACACCTATATGATACCTGCCTGCAACCCGGTAGACCTCTTGCTTCACAGGGCATGCGTCAGCATCTACGAAAACGTTCAGCAATCGATATCCTTTTGTAGAATAACGCCCGCGTCACTCGCCGCAAGGCGAGACGACGTGGACGCGGTGGTTGAAATCATATATTCGATGAGTTGAGTCAATTAAAAAGGCCGGACACAAGATGTCAACAATGATAACTTGAACCCCAATGCCTCTCTGGGGAGTTCTAGGATGTCCACAGGTTGTGTATTTCAATGTGAAGTCCCGGTTTGCTCCGACGAAATTAAGAAAGGGTTGTTGACTTGTTTAACTTCGGGCGTCGCATCCCACGCATTCTCGGTGGGCAACGACGTCACTATCGTTTTTGCAATCGCCAAATCCTTCGCAGATCGATCCTCTACAATAAAAAATGCACCGCTTTTAGCCGGCCCATGAAAGTTAGTCTTTCTTATTCGATTCGCTTGATAGTTCCCCAGATAGACGACCTGCCCCGGTTTTATCTCGAACGGAATTGAGAAGTCTTGAGGAGACCCATAAACCATAAGCGGTATTAAATCAGTGACAAAAAAATTCACTAACGCGTACTGTCCGGCGGGCAGTGCAGCAATTTCAACTATCCCAGCCTCGTCAGCAGATTTGTAGCCTTTGATATTCCGAAAAAGATTTTTTAACGACAGTGGAAAATCCGGATAATAACGAAACAGGCCCATACGCTTCTCACCAACCAGCCGAAATAGAAGTTTGTAACTGTCATAATTCGTATGCGATTTTTGCTCCAATACCAATGACAGCATAACCTACATCTGCTCCTGTGTAGTTCGTGGGAATTCTTGCTGCACACGAAGATACCAGAGTCAATAGCACGATACACAGGATACTTCGTATATTTCGCTCAAAACCAGATTTTTCATGCAACAGCATACTTATATTCTCTCAATTTTCAGGATTAACCAGATAGTATCGGTTCGAAAATACAGTAACATAGATCGTGTCTATGGTCAATTATTTTGGGAATACATTTGACATATCTGATTGATTACACAAGAATCTCGTCGAACGGAGAATATTCATTTCACGGATTATCTGAAAAAGGGAAATAATATTCCAATATGGAATAACCTTTCTGGTGGGATCAATCAATGCAGCCCGTTCCGGATGACATTTCGAAGCAATTAAAGACGGTTTTGGAATGGAAATCTGTTTCAGCGTCGTTGCGGGAAGACCAGCGGAAGAATATATAATGATGGAGGTCCCTAGACCTCAAAGGAAGGTTGTTTCTACGCGTGTTTTCCTCTGATACTTTAAAAAGAAAAAGAGAGGGAGATTTTCAGCGATATGGGGAAACGTCCGTGATGTCCCCCTTGCACCAGCAGTTGCGAGAGCGTTCGGGGTCAGACATCAGAAATTAAGATATTGTTATCCCGAGACCCTTTCGATACTTTTTCAGACGTTGGTTCTCAAAATGCTTTCTCATTATTTATTGAGGAATGGCCGGGAAGATTTTCGGCAAGATGGGAAAACTTCCGAGATGTTCTCCCCAACACTAACAGTTCAAGACCGGAGTTCAGAGTATCTTCCTCTGTGTTGTACAGTAGGATAAATGAATATGAATGTCAATGATTTCGACGGGGTATTGATGGGGCAGACGAATTCTTTCCGTTTCGAGTTCCGAGTTTGAGTTTTTAGTTTTGAGTCAGGAATGGGAATGCAGCGCATAGACACCAGTGACAATAACGAAATGTAATCTGCATTAAACGCTCGATTCCACTCAGTGCAGACTTCAGGAAGGAATCAAGAATCTTTCACCACCACAAGTGCCACTTTTGCAGGTTTTCCCAAAACCGATCGCCATATCTCAGGGCAAGCAGCCCGCACGCGACAGCGGTGACAAATGTTCCCGCGGCAAGCCCGCCGACAGAACTATAGACATATTGCGCTGTGGAGAAAAAGCCTGCCACCAGTCCGAACGTGAACCCGCAGCCAAAGCGTATTCTTTTTTCGGTTTTGTCAGGTTCCATGATCTGGCAGTAATGAGGTTGTGAAGCTTTCTACGGTAGCAAGCCGCTGGATTCCTGCCTTCGCAGGAATGACGGTTATAAAGCAATACTCATAACAGACCTAGCGAATAACGGTAATCTTCCGGTCTCCATACTCGACGACCTGTCCCGCGCGGATCTTGCACCGCTTGCGCAGTTCTACCGCGCCGTTGACTTTGACGAGGCCCTCTGTTATTGCCACATTCGCCATGCCGCCGGTATCGCAGAGCCCCATGATTTTCAAAAGGCTGTTCAGCTCGATAAATTCACTGTTATTCAGTTTGAACTCGTTCATGTAATTATAATAATGTCAGTTGCTACGCGCTTGTGTGAAGGCCCTAAGATAAGGATATGAATTGTCTTCCGCGAAAGGGAGGCAGAAAATGAAAAATCCTCTGGATTCCTGCCTTCGCAGGAATGATGAAAAAAATAGCGTCCTCGCACTTTGATGTCCGGGAATCACCGCTTCGGTCCTTCGACGCGGTCGATCCTGAGCAGGACCACGTTCCCCATCTTTTCCGTGGAGATGAACATCCCGATCTCCTGGTCTATCTTCCGGTCGTGCCACTTGAGGGTCGCCGGCACCTCGATCAGGCTCTTGCCGCTCTCGAAAGTGTAATAGACCGAGCGCCGGATGGCGCAGGCGGAGCAGTGGATCGTCCTTCCGCAGCCTTCAGGCAGGCGCGCATAGGCGCACTCGAACACCACGCCGCCCAGTCTGTTCCGGATCTGGTCCGGCCCTTTTTTGAGGAGTTCGTAGCCGAGATTGTTCGCAGCCTTTACCACCACGTCGTCGTCGACGACGAAGATCGGAGCAGGGAGGCTGTCCAGGAAAGACTGGAGCGGCACACCCATCTGGAATACGAAATGCTCGGAGCACTCGGTGCAGAGCGCTTCGGTCATGCTCCTGCCGGCGTGCCGGCCCGAATCGGGCAGATCGATCTCGGCGTTGCACCAGGTGCAGGTGCGGCCCATCAGATCTGGTCCAGGGCCTGCTTCAGGTCGGCGATCAGGTCGTCGATGTCCTCGAGACCCAGGGCGAGCCGGACCAGGTTGTCCACCATGCCGATGTCCTTGCGGAACTGCTCGGGATAGTCGAAGAACGACATGGCCCACATCTGCGTGACCAGGCTCTCGCTGCCGCCGAGGCTCGGCGTGATCAGGAAAAGTTCAAGCGCGTCGATGAACTTCCGCGTCTCCTTGTTGCCGCCCTTGACCAGGAAGCTGATGACGCTGCCGAAGCCTTTCATCTGCTCCATGGCGAGCTTGTGGTCCGGGTGCGACTTGAGCGCCGGGTACCAGACCTTCTCGATCTTGGGATGGGCCTCCAGCATCTGGGCAATGGCGAGTCCGGCCTTGTTGTGGTGCTCCATGCGCATGCCGAAGGTCTTGAGTCCCCGCTCCAGCAGGAAGCAGGTGAGCGGGCCCGGGGTCGCGCCCATCATGCGCTGCATCTTGTAGCAGTCGGTCATGAGGGCCGCGGAGCCGAGGGCCACGCCTGCCATGAGGTCGTTGTGGCCGCCCTGGTACTTGGTGGCCGAGTGGAGCACGATGTCCACGCCCAGTCTCGATGGGCTTGATGTTGTACGGCGTGGCCAGCGTGGCGTCGATGATGGTCAGGATCTTGCTTGGCCTTGGCCACCTTCACGATCGCCGGGATGTCGAGCACGCGCAGATAGGGGTTCGTGGGCGACTCGGTGAAGATGATGTTCGTGTTCGGCTTGATCGCCTTCTCGATGGCCTCGGCCGTGGGGTCCACGATGGAATGCTCCATGCCGAACTTCCCGAGGAAGTTCGTGGCGAAGTCGCGCGTCTGGCGGTAGCAGTCGCCGGTGAAGATGATGTGGCCGCCTTGGGCTTCATGAAGGTCATGATCGTCGAGCAGCACCGCTGCCATGCCCGAGGAGTAGAGCACGGCTTGCTCGGCCCCTTCGATCGCGGCGAGCTTGCGCTCCGTCTCCTGCTGGGTCGGGTTGCCGTAGCGGGCGTACTCGTGCTCGCGGATCACCTTGCCCTGGCCCTTGGCGCGCATGAAATCCTCGACCTCGTCGGCAGTGTCGAAATAGTAGTTGGAGGTGTGCATGATCGGCGTCGAGACCGGCATGGTGCGCCTTGGGCAGCCGCCCCAGGCCGTGGATGGCGAGGGTGGCGGGGTTCCAGTTCTTTGCGTTCGACGGTCTTCTTAGACATTCTGTTCTCTCCTCTTCTTCAGCGCTGTTCTGAGCGCTTCCTTGACGGCATCCACGGTCGGCGGCAGTTCGATGGGTTTGTTGGCGAAACGGCAGGGGAAGCCCAGCTTCTCCTCGTGATAGTTGACCTTGAAGTCCGTGAACTTGAGCCCGTGGGCCGTGGAGATGACCACGACGTGCTCGGACCGGTCGATCTTGCCGGCCTTGATCAGCTTGATCATGGCGGCCAGGGCCACGCCGGTGTGCGGGCAGTTGAACATGCCCGTCGTGTCGCCGAGAGCGGCGGCATCGGCCAGTTCCTGCTCCGTGGCGTCCATGACGATGCCGTCGAACTGCTTGAGCGTGCGGATCGCCTTCTCGATGCTGACGGGGTTGCCGATCTGGATGGCGCTGGCGAGCGTTTTCTTGCGCCTCCATGGGCTCGAAGGACGCGAAGTTCTTGAGATACGAGCGGTAGAGCGGGATTGGCGCGCTCTGCCTGGGCCACGACGATCCGCGGAAGCTTGGTGATGAGGCCGAGGTCGCGCATCATCAGGAGGCCGCTACCGAGCGCCGAGACGTTGCCCAGGTTGCCGCCGGGGATGATGATCACGTCGGGCACCTCCCAGTCGAACTGCTGGACGATCTCGATGCCCACGGTCTTCTGGCCTTCGATCCGGAGCGAGTTCATGGAATTGGCCAGGTAGATGGTCTCGTCCTTGGTGATCTCCTGCACCACGCGCATGCAGCCGTCGAAGTCCGTATCGAGCGACAAGCACCAGCGCGCCGTTGGCAATGGGCTGGACGAGCTGGGCGATGGAGATCTTGCCCTTGGGCAGCAGCACGATGGACTGGATGCCGGCGGCTGCGCAGTAGACCGCAAGCGCGGCCGACGTGTCGCCGGTGGAAGCGCAGGCCACTGCCTGGATCGGCGCGCCTTCGCTGATCATCTGCTTGACCTGCGACACGAGCACGGTCATGCCCAGGTCCTTGAAGGACCCGCTGTGGGAGTTGCCGCAGAGCTTGAGCCAGAGGTTGTCCACGCCCACGATCTTGCCGAAGCGCTCGGCCCAGAAGAGGTTGGAGCCGCCCTCGTAGAGCGAGACGATGTTGTCGTTATCGATCTGCGGCAGGACCCATTCCTTCTTGCCCCAGATGCCCGAGCCGTAGGGCCACTCCGTGGACTTGTAGCGGTCCTCGAAGAGCTTCATCCACGCCTTGGCGCTCCGGTGCGCCAGGGCCTTCATGTCGTGCTGCACTTCCAGGAGCGAATCGCAGTTCTTGCAGCGGTAGATGATCGTGTTCAGCGGATATGTCTCGTTGCACTTTTCGTTGATGCACTGGAACCAGGCTTTGTATTGCATAGGCTTCTACCTCGATAGGCACTGAATTCGGGTTGTTGGGGCCTGCGGAAGGCGTCCGATCGCAGGGATACGAATATAGCATACTGGCGCGGTCTGAGGCAATGGTAAAAAATGGGCGGAAAAGGGCAAAGTCAGGGTACGGACGGACGACTCTGTGCCCTGAACTTGAACTAAAAAACGAGAAACTTAGAACTCAGAATTAAGAACTATCAGTTTGTATTCACTCTGAACTTTGAGCTGTGAACTAAGAACTCAAAACTTAGTACTAAGCACTCTGCTCTATGCCATTTCGTCAATACCCCAAAATACCCCGACGAGTTGATTGAAAAAAACATTTAGTTTCATTTAATAAATCTACGCCACATCACGATAGCCCGCCTATAGCCACGATAGCTTTTCTTTCCTAGCACCAGCATATTTTGACAGTAAATATTTTATTTCTTAAATTTGACCAATGGACTCGGATACAATAGCCGCAAAAGGTGGCGACATTATTGCGAGTGTGGGAGACAAGGTCCGGGGTGTTTTTGAAGATATCTTAGTTTCTTATGTCTGACCCCCGACGGCTATATAGAAGGGCGACTCCAAACCCATCTGCGAAGGCGGCATAAGATCAAAAACAGGGCAACAGCGTTTACTCGGTTCAGCAGCAGGTCACTGTACGAAAAGTACGGGCTCTACAAAGTGCCGACGACAGCGGGTTGGACTCAGGCGCATGCCTCGCGGTGAAGAACATCGGAAAGCCGTGTGCGGGAAAACCGCATGCACGGTTTGATGAGGGAGGGCTGGTCGTGTGGCCAGCTCTCTACTCTACCCCGACGGCTACAACAGTATGGACCTGACCCTAGATGCCCCCTCCCGAAGTTTTGTATCATGTGGTTCGTTTCTTCTTTGTTGTCTCACTATTTGTCCACTCCACTACGTGACGATTAAATTGCTTATTTAGTTTTGCTATGATTTGCTGGCGTTCATTTTTGTCAAAGGGAATAACAGGGCTTCCAATAGCATCTCGCCATAGCTGCGCGATACGGCCTGGCTTAATATTTTCAGAAAACGGAGAGAAGTAACACTCTGCCACACATTCAAATGATGTATTATTTGCTTGGGAATCCGAAGCCAGAGAAACTAATAAATTGTCCTTTTCCGGACAATCTCCTACGGTCCATATGACCCAATCGTTTTTTTCCAGCCTAACAGTTGATAAGTCTACAACGAACCTTCTTTGTTTTTTAACAAATCTTTTATACCAATTTTTCGGCGTTAAAATGCGAAGTCCTCTTATCTTTAGACCTTTAAAGGCTGAAAAACATTCGTCTCTGTCATAGAGAACGAGACGTCTAATCCAAGTGTCAAAGTTTGTCAGATTGCCATCAGATGGTGAATTGTACATAGAACCATAGATTGAAGTGTCAATACCCACTGCTGATGGCGGCATCTTTAAGTTGCCAGCCGCAGCTCGAATTATCAGACCTGGTGCGGATGTAAAATGAGAGATGTTCCACGGGTCGATAAGACCGAACCCATTTGGGGTATCGAAAAACCAACTCAAAAGAGAACCATAATGGCTCATCCCTGGATAGACAATTCGATATGGAGAGGACTCATCTCTTGCTAGCAACCTAGCTTTAGGACCTTTAATAAGGCAAAATGCAATGAAATTTCTGCAGATATCATCAGCAAGTGCAGTTGCAATATCGCTTGGCGTGTAGGACAATCGATCACGGGCTAAAGAAAGAGGTAGCCGGCCATCCGGATCAAAAACTGAAACATGCGGATCGGACAGAAGTAAGTTAGATCCAGAATTGCCATATTTTTGAACTGGGTTGAATTGCTCCTCAATATCTACAGAACCGTTTGGGACTAATATACCATTACATACAAGGTCTGGGACGTTAGCTCGATATGACCAATGAATAGCTTGGAATTCTGGCACTTGTAATCGATGCCAAGGATCTGGCAATTCATCTTCTGCTACGGGTAAGTTATACTTCTGCCTCAATATGCTTCCCTTTACGCTACGCCTGATAAGCACCGGCTTGGCTAAACAATACCAGTCCCATGTATTAAGTGTATCGTGCTGCCAATATATTGCTTTTTCAAAAACATCAATAACTTTTTGAGATGTTCTAATTTTTACGGTTGTTCCAACTTTACGTTTTACCCACCTCATCTCAATAGAGACATCATCCAATCCAAATTCAAACTCAATGCCGCGGTCTTCAGGTTGTTCCAAGTGACGAGAAGATACTTTTACACGGTCGCCCAATAGAAAAGCCGCGAGTACGCCGATTCCAAAACGTCCAGAACGCAAGACCTTGCTCGCCCCCTCATCATTTGCAAATTTCTTTTTCCACACATCGGATTGCCGGAATGAAGCACCAGCAGTTAGATAATACTTACATACTGTCAGCCAGCTCATCCCTATTCCGCGGTCCGCAATCGTTACCCAGTCTTCGCCTTTATCATCCTTTTCGAAAGAAACAGTAACATCACCATCTAGCTCAGCACGTTCGACGTTTTCAATCGTTTCGTGGGAAAGAATATATTCAAGTTCTCTCACGGCGTCTAGTGCGTTTTGAATGAGCTCACGGATACCGATGCCTGGGTGATCACCGTAAAGAGGTGCAATAAGCAATTTCAAGAGATCGGCTCTAGCAGACTCAAGTGATGCTACATGCGGAACAAAAGGCAATTTAAGAAGAGTAAGCTCTTCTCTGATATCTGATCGTATTCTTCTAATTTTGAGTGATAAGCGATTTAGCGGTGGAAAACGGCCATATACCTCTCCAAGCACGGCCCAGCAGGCGTCCAACTCATGCTGTATTCCTGTTATCTTTGCCTCTATTACGGAGAATGTCATCACATCGGGCAGTACTGTGGAATCAACAACAACATGAAGACATTCTGGATCGTCTGTCATTGAATGACAATCAACAATTGCCATGTGAGACCACCATTCTCGACGTGATATCGGGCTTTTCAGTGATTTCGCTGCAAGTATTGAGGCAGGTGCACGGCCAATATCAAGATCGAGATAGTCTGCGAGACGTACGAGAGCCATCAGGAATGTTGGGTGTATATGACGATACTCACGATGACCGTTACGGTCTCTTTTAAGCAAATATTCAAGACAGTCGCGTATAGGAATGCCATGACTTCTCGCAACAAGGCCAGCCAAGTCCCTTAGATGCTGCGTCACATTGTCAAATAACTGTACCATATCATTTTCAGCAGGCATGCCAAACAAAACGATCTCATGCGCTAGACGATGGTGGTGGCGCCTCAAAAACTCTCCAGCGATTCTTATCCCTCGCTCACTAAAGTGAACGGGGTCTAATTCCTTCAAAGTCACAGGTTCTGGTGAGCCAGTAAGCTGTATGAATGTGGCTCCGTCAAATCGACGAGCATCCAATTGGAACTCTCGCCACAGCTTGTGCCATGGCTCATCATTTGCTTCGATAGAAGATTCCACTTTTCTGGTACCATTAACCAAGTGTCGAAAACCATCAACGCTTATTAGCATTCCGAGATCGTGTGCCATCGTAGCTAGCATCAGCACCGCCGCATCTTCTCGCGTAAATACTGACCAGCCTTCTTCGCCAATCAACAATTCACACGTTTTCAACACGCTTTCTATATGTTTAACGCCATGGTCTGTGTAGTCCGAGAAGAAGGGCGCTTCATTTCGTTCAAGAATTGGGCTTACTGTTGCAGAGGCACTACCAACCGAAGCTGAAATATCGTCAGTCAGCCCATAAAGAAGGTTTGCTAATTTAGGAGGGATAGTAATCATTGTACGCTTCCTTTTCTCTTGCCGTCGTAAAGTGACGAGCAGACTCCGGGAACATCTTAGGGGCAGGTCTTGCGACTTGACATTCTCCCTCAAAGCATCTTAGGCTCAGGTACCCTTCACCACCTCCAACCGACTCTTACCCCTTCATCCTCACTGCATTCGCAAGCGCGACGTTATCGAATCCCTCAGGCGCCTTATTGTCCCGGGCATAGAAATACAGCGCGGTCTGGAAGATCGCCTGGAGTGCGGACTGGATCAAGGCGAGGCCGACGATATAGAGCGCCGCCGCGATGATGCCGGCGATCGCCCCGACCCCGCTGTTGCTCATGAACCCAATGACCGCGAAAAAGGGCGCGGGAATCGCGAGGACCAGGAAGACGAGGCCGAAGCTGCAATTGCCGATCAGCTGTTCTCCCCAGGTCTTTCGGAGCAGCGCCGTGGACGCCTTGATTGCATCGATCGGCCCCATCTTTTCGACCACCAGGACCGGAACGACCAGGAAACTCGTGACGGTCCAGGCCATGCCCAGAATCCCGGCGACGATCCTCCCCACAAGCGCCGAGCGGTCTTCGATCATGCGAAGGACCAAACCCACGGTTGCCTGGAGCAAGGCCCATCCGAAAATGAGGTTTAACCGGCCGAACGCGGCCTGCATGCCGTAGGAAACAGTCGGATTGTTGCCCTTCATCCGATGGGCTGCGCAGGCGACGATGGCGGTGTTGAAGAAGGTGATGATGAAGTAACTGCAGAAATAATACATGAACAAGATGCCGTAGCCGATGGGCTCCACAGAGGTCGCGGCGTCATGGGAATGCATGACGGCCAGGATGATCGGGACTGCGAACGATGCGAGCACGGCCAGACAGCAGATGCCCGAGATGAGCGGGAACACCAGTATTTCCCTGTCCTTCTTGAGCAGGTCCCACGATGCGCCCATCAAAGACCAGGTGTTCGAGAATTTTCCCACGGTCCTGTCCTCCTTTTACTCGGGCCTTTCGGGCGAGGCCTCTCGCCGGAAAAGTCATTGCGTCGAATTGTTTATAACCGCTTGCGTGAGAATAGGACAAACGAATGAAAAATGCAAGGAAGTATCGAGAGCCTGTATCGAGAATCAGTCTTTACTGTTTGACTCAGGTCTGTCGGGGTTGCCAATCCCACGACTGGCAGCAACGTTGACTTTGATAATGAAAAGCACAGGTTGCGGCTTGAAAGCTGACTTCATCTCCGTTGATCTGCGAAATCTGTGGATAAAAGTTTTTAAAGTCTTTTCAACCGCAGCTGGCGCAGAGGACGCAGAAAAAACCGGAGATGGCCGCAAAAAAGAACAGCCCCGAGTCATGGAAACCTGGGGCTGTTCTGTCTGATACGGAGACGGGATGCCTGGTTACTTTCCCTTCACTTCGATCTCGGCTGCGCGGGACTCGTACTTCACCGTCACCTTTGCGCCTACCTTGAGGTCGCCCTTGACCTTGGTGTTGGCGTCCTTGGCCATTTCGAACTTCTCGCCGTTCTTGTCCACAACGATGACGTTGTCCTTCACTTCCAGGACCTTGCCGGTGAACTGATAGGTCTTCCCGGCGAAAGCTGCTGATGCAACCAGCATGACGACCACAACTGCTGTTACTGCTGCCACGGTGATGCGCTTCATAAGAACCTCCTTCAGGATGTGATGATGATGGTAAAAAATATAGCGAATCAAGGTTGTGCTGTCAAGGAGAGAGATGCACTAGGGCGCATATGACCTTGTTCCGATCAAGCAGGTGCGGGCGTTGATGTTCGCGCAAAACCGGAAAGTCGCAAAGAAGGTCAATGCCTGTTTCTGCCGCGAATTAACACGAATTTTCACGAATTGAAGCTTTGAAAAAAATATGAACAGGCCGTTGCATTGCTCTATTCGTGTCAATTCGTGACAATTCGTGGCTAAAAAGTCTTGGCCTTGTTCCTTTATTCCGCAATACCTTCGGTCTCAATACCGCCGCTTTCCGCCGCCTCCGAGGATCGATCCCAGCACGCCGCGGATGATCTGGCGGCCGATCTGGCTGCCGATGGCGTGGGCCGCGCTCTTGGCCATGGCGCCGAAAAGTTCCGCAGTCTCGGATTTCGGCTCACTCCGTCCCCGGCCCTGCGGCTCCGCTGGTTCCTGCGCCTTTTCTTCGACAGCGCGCCGTTTCAGTTTTTCGTACGCCGACTCCCGGTCCACAGCTTTTTCATAATGACCGAAGAGAACCGATTCCTTGATGATACCGCTGCGCTCTTCAGCCGAAAGGGGCGCCAGGCGGCTGCGGGGCGGGCAGACCAGGGCGCGCTCGACGATCGTGGGCGATCCCTTGGCGTCGAGCACCGAGACCAGGGCCTCGCCCACGGCAAGCTCGGTAATGGCCGCAGCCGCGTCGAATTCCGGGTTGGGACGAAAGGTGTCTGCCGCTGTTTTGACGGCTTTCTGGTCGCGGGGCGTGAAGGCCCGGAGTGCATGCTGCACGCGGTTGCCGAGCTGGCCGAGCACTGTTTCGGGAACATCCAGGGGGTTCTGGGTCACGAAGTAGACGCCGATGCCCTTGGACCGAATGAGCCGAACGACCTGTTCGATCTTGTCCTCGAGCGCCTTGGGCGCGTCTTCGAACAGCAGATGCGCCTCGTCGAAAAAGAAAACCATTTTAGGCTTGTCGGGATCGCCGACCTCGGGAAGGGTTTCGTAGAGCTCGGACAGCATCCAGAGCAGGAACGTCGCGTAAAGCCGGGGAGCGAGCATCAGCTTGTCGGCAGCCAGGATGTTGACGACGCCCCTGCCCTTTCCGTCGGTCTGCAGGAAGTCGTTCAAATCCAGGGCCGGCTCTCCGAAAAAGGCGCTGCCTCCCTGCTCCTCAAGTGCGATGAGCCCGCGCTGGATCGCGCCGATGCTCGCGGTAGAGATGTTCCCGTATTCGGTTTTGAACTTGGCGGCGTTGTCGCCGGCGAACTGCGCCATGGCTTTCAGGTCCTTCAGGTCCAGCAGCAGAAGGCCGTTGTCGTCGGCGATCTTGAACACGAGGGTGAGGACGCCTGCCTGGACCTCGTTCAGGTTCAGAATGCGCGACAGGAGCAGGGGGCCCATCTCGGAGATGGTCGTACGGATTGGATGACCCTGCAGCCCGAAGACGTCCCAGAACACGGACGGACAGGCTTCGAAGGTGAAGTCGGCGAGCCCCATCTGCTTCGCCCGCGCAGCCGGTTCAGGGCGGTCGCCTCCCTGCTTCGCGATGCCGGACAAGTCGCCTTTCACATCGGCCAGGAATACGGGAACGCCGATCCTGCTGAATTGCTCGGCCATTACCCGGAGGGTGATCGTTTTGCCCGTGCCCGTTGCGCCCGCGATCAGGCCGTGGCGGTTCGCCATTTTCGGCAGGACCGCGACCTCCGTTTTTTTGTTTTTTGCGATCAGCAGCTCTTCCGCTTGTTGTGCCATCAACGCCTCCGAAGATGTAAATCGAGCGCTCCGTGCGCGCAGAGCGCCGGAGCAAAATGGATTATTCCACAATGGTTTTCCGAAAGCAAGAGGTATTCATTATTACCGGCGGGATTGTAATGTCGTTTCGCATTTGTAGGGGCGAACGGCCGTTCGCCCCTACAGGTTTGCACGGATCGCGGCGTGTCAGATCCGGAAAACGGCTTGACAGCATGGCCATCCTGTGGTAGGAATATCCGGCTCTGTCATCCTGAACAAAAGAGGCGCATAACAGCCCCCTGCCTGATTTTTCGCAGCCGATCCGCCGGGGGCCCGTCGAATACAATGAGAACTGAAAACCTCGCCATCGTCTTTGTGGATATCGCCGGCTTTACCCCCCGCACCTCGGTCCAGACGCGCGAACAGAACCTGCTCATGCTGCGTCGTTTTGATGAGATCGTGCGGCCCCTTGTCCGCGTATACAACGGGAAGGTCGTGAAGACCATCGGCGACGCCTACCTGCTCACCTTCCGTTCGCCCACAGACGGGCTGCTGTGCTCCACGGCGATCCAGGACCGGCTCGCGGAGACCGATGCAGGCGTGGACCCGTCGGATCGTTTCAAGGTCCGTGCCGCCGTCAATGTGGGAGAGGTCCGCATCGACGGGGGAGACGTGTTCGGAGAAGCGGTGAACATTGCCGCCAGGATCGAGGGCAAGGCAGCGGCAGGAGAGGTCTATTTTTCAGAGTCTGTCTTTCTCTCCATGACCCGGTCCGAGGTCCCCTGGGAGGAAGTCGGCTATGCCGAACTTAAGGGTATTTCGGACAAGGTCCGGATGTACCGTATTCCGCGGGCCGACGAAGCCGGCGGGTATGCGGGAAAAATAACGGCAGCCGGGGCTCCTGCGGCCGGTCTGCCCTTCGGCGGTCTGGGGCTCAGCCGGGTGCGCAACAGGCTTGCCGTGGTCAACCCTGCTGATGTGTTCGCCCCCGCAAAAGAGCATGCCCAGAATCTGCTCGTGGCGGGCTCCGACGCTGCCTTGAGGGGATACACGTGGTGGCGGACCGAGGTTCATCGATCCCGCGCCGTGCAGGTCGCCACCGTGATCGTCCTGATCGCCGCTATCTGGTTCACCGTATGGGCCCTGAGACCCAAGCCGACAGCCTGGCAGAAGCTGCACCGTTCGCTCGGTTTTTGAGCATCGAAAGGAATTTTTTCATGGATAATTGTCCCTGCGGATCAAACAAAGATTACGCGCTCTGCTGCAGGCCCCTGATCAAGGGCGAACAGGCGGCGGCAACAGCCGAACAGCTCATGCGCTCCCGCTACAGCGCCTACGTCAGGATGGAGATGGACTACCTTTTGTCATCCCTCCATCCCGATTACCGGAAGGATTATGATGCGCAGAGCAGCCGCGCCTGGGCCGAACGGGCCGAATGGCACGGCATCACGATTCATAAGACCACGGCAGGCGGCGCCGGCGATTCCACGGGCACCGTCGAGTTCACCGTTTTCTACACGGAGAAAGGGATACGGCAGGAGCACCATGAAGTGTCCACCTTTGAAAAAAAGGACGGTTCCTGGTATTTTTCAACAGGGAAGCTCATGCCGAAGCCCGCGGTCCGGGCCGCACCCAAGGTGGGGAGAAACGATCTCTGTTCCTGCGGCAGCGGCAAGAAGTTCAAGAAATGCTGCGGGAAATGATTCAAGTGCGGAAGCAGTAAGGCAAGGGTCCAGGAGTGCGTGACACAAGCTGAATGCTGACAGCGTTTTTTAATTGCGGATTGAACAGTTAATGTGAAGGGGAAAGAGGTTGTGGTCCATGGCAAGAAGATCACCGGTTCGGGAAAAAGACCCTGAGACAATCAAACGGAAATTTTACGAGCGCCAGTCCCGCCAGATCATTGCTATAGCCATAGCGCTCTTTCTCGTGCTCCTGTCTGCAGTGATTTATAAACAGCCTGAGCGTTTCGGGAACTTTTCCAAAGACGTGATCTTCGGGATGCAGGCCTGGTGCATTGCGACATTCATCGGCTTCACGGCCTTCAACTGGAGGTGCCCATCATGCAACAGGTACCTGGGCGCCGATATCCACCGTGAAGTATGCAAAAAGTGCAGGACGAGGCTGCGGTGAGCGGGCCGTCTGATTCCCCGTTCCCGCACAGGGAGAGTGACCGTGCTTGCAACTGATCTCCGGCATATGGAACATCAGATCGCGATGACGCCGTCTATGAGGACCGCCATTGACTTCCTGAAACGCGCGGACCTGGGCGGCTTGGCCGCCGGCAAGGTGGAGATCGACGGGCAGCGCGTGTTCGCGACCGTCCAGAGATATGAGACTGCCGCTGCAGGTACGCCGAAGTTCGAGCATCATGCGGCCTATATCGATGTCCAGGTCATTGTGTCGGGAGAGGAAATGATCGGCTGGGCGCCTGCGGAGCTGATGACGGTAACGGAGGCGTACAGCGCCGAGCGGGACATCTGCTTCGGCACAATTCCGGCGGGGAAGTGGACGCCCGTGCATCTGCAGGCAGGTCAGCTTGCGGTGTTCTATCCCGAGGATGCGCATGCTCCGAAACTTGCAGCCGGTGCGTCGTCTTCTGTTCTGAAGATCGTGGTCAAGGTCGCTGTCTGAGCGCAGTCCCCGCAAATTCTATAAAAACCTACCAAGAGCAATTTGTCCGCAGATTACGCAGATGCATGCCCGGATTTAAATTACCGATTCGCTTTTTCTGCGTCCTCTGCGGACAGAACGGATTCTAAAATCATTTGTCCCCAAATCACGCAAATAGAAAAGCCGCCGGATCAATTGAACCGACGGCTTTTTGCTGTCTTTGTTTTGTATGTGCTAATGGTCGGGAAGACGGGCTACATCCGCGACGCCACGATCTTGGCGATCACGATAAGCTTGTCCATATTGATGACCGTCCTGGTCTTGTCCCGGGGGTCGACATTGGTGGTCACGACGGACACGTAGTGCCCCTTGTGCAGATTGATCGAGAACTGGGGGTCGAAGGCCGGGCTGGTGAACGCCTCTTCGCCGATGCCCGTAAGCGGCGATTTGAAGTACCCGCTGTCCGATTTCATCGCGTCGAACACGAACGACGGCCGGAACTGGATCATGAGAACAGGCGTTCCGTCACGCAGAACGAAGTTTAGGTCTCCGTTCCTGAACTTGTTCAGCGGCTCGCGGGGCACCTGTTTTACGCCCGTCAAGCCGGTGGCCTTTTCCACATCCGCAGTCGTGAGGATGTGGTCGAATTGTCCTGATGCGAGCACCGGGGCGATCATCCCGAGTACGAGGAGAAAAGAAATCGTCAAGCTCAACATTTTTTTCATTCTTGTGCCTCCTTTGTAATAGTTAAGGTGTCTACAGTGCTGATATTACTATAGTATGGCATACCAACTATATCAAATATATAAAAACGTGTCAATGTAATAATATGAAAAATAGCAAGTACGCATCCGGACCCCGTAGTGCGGGCCGGAGTGCAGCCACCTGGCCGGTCGGGCAGGATTTTAAGAGAAGGGAACCACAGGTGAACACGGATAAACGCAGATAGTAAACCAAGGAGGAGGGTATACTTCATGAAATGTTGCGAGACTTTTTCTGTGTCCCCACTGTGTGTTCCGCATCGTCCGCGGAACCGGTGGCTCCCTGGTCCGGTTCGGGGACTCTTTCGCCTTGACACCGGTTCATCCTTGCGTGATAATCAACGCCGTCAGACGTTGCAAAGCCCGGCCTGCCGGCCTGTGAGCCTGCAAGCTTGTCGGGGTTTTGTTTTGTGAAACAGGCGGTATTTTAGCAACAATGCGGAATTGGAGAGCGTAAGAAGGGTATGAAGGCAGAGAAGAAAGACATTGGTGCGGCATGGCAGAGCGAGGTGAAGCGCGTTGCAGCAAGTATCCGGCGCCGCGTGCTCGAACACACGATCAGGAACAACGGAGGATACCTCTCCCAGGCCTGCTCCTCGGCGGAGATCCTGGCGACGCTTTACGTCAAGGTCATGAACCTCGGAACGATCGAAGTTCCGTTGGTCCCCAGGCCGTTTCCGGGAGTTCCCGGACCCGGCAATCCTCATTATTTCACGGGAGCGGACTTCAACGGGCCCGGCCCGGACCGCGACCGCTTCTTTCTTTCACCGGCCCAGTATGCGCTCGTGCTCTATGCGACCCTGATCGAAACGGGCCGCATGGCCGAGGAGGGGCTCCTGCAGTTCAACAAGGACGGCAGCTCCGTCGAGATGATCGGCGCGGAGCACTCGCCGGGCATGGAGACCATGACGGGCTCTCTCGGCCAGGGCATCAGCCAGGCCGCGGGCATTGCCATGGCGCGGAAACGGAAGGGCGAGAAGGGCAGGGTTTTCCTTTTCATGTCCGACGGCGAGTTCCAGATCGGCCAGACCTGGGAAGCGCTTCAGGCCATGTCCTTCCATATGCTCGACAACGTCGTCATCTACGTGGACGTGAACGGGTTCCAGTGCGACGGAAAGATGTGCTCGGTCATGGACATCGAGCCGCTTGACAAGAGGCTCGAGGCCTTCGGCTGCCGCGTGTTCCGGGTGAACGGCCACGACATCAAGCGCCTTGCCGACACGGGGGCGCTGGCGCCGGACGGCAGGCCCGTCGTCGTCCTGTGCGATACCGATGCTGCGATGGGGATCGAGGTCCTGAAGTCCCGGGCCCCCAAGATGCATTATGTCCGCTTTTCGTCGGCCGAGGAAAAGGGACAGTATCTGGCTGCTCTGGCTGAGATGACGGGTTCTGAAGCACCCCTCACTCCGCCCTCTCCCTCAAGGGGAGAAGGAAAAGGGGAGAAGCCGCTTGGCCCCGAGATCGTCACGCGGGTGCATGCGAAGAACCTCGTTGCCTGGGCCGCGGACAAGCCGGAGGTGCTCGTGCTTTCGGCCGACCTCACCAGCTCGACGGAGATCGACCTTTTCCGGTCGACTTATCCCGACCGGTTCCTGTCCATGGGCATTGCCGAGCAGAACATGCTGAGCTTCGCGGCAGGCCTCGCGCGCGAGGGTTTCATCCCCTTTGTTCATACTTTCGCGGTCTTCATCTATCGCCGCGCCTTTGACCAGATCGCCATGTCCGTATCCTATCCCAATCTGCCGGTCAGGATGATCGGGTTCCTGCCCGGCATCACCACGCCCGGCGGGGCCACTCACCAGGCCATCGAAGACGTGGCGCTGATGCGGGCGCTGCCGAACATGACGGTCCTTGAATGCGGCGATGCCACCGAGGTGGAGTCGGTCCTCGCGGTGGTCGAAAAGATCAAAGGCCCGGTCTACGTGCGGATGCTCAGGGGCGAGATCCCGAGGCTGTTCCCGAAAGAGGAGCCCATGCAGTTCAATAGGGCGCGGACGCTTTCGACGGGAGGCGACATCGCGCTCCTGACCTCGGGCATTATGACCGAAGAGGCGCTGCGGGCGGTGCAGGTCCTGAAACAACGGGGGCTGTCGATCCAGCATCTGCACATCTCGACGTTGAAGCCTTTCAATGACGAATCCGTGCTTGAGGCGATCGCGAAATCCCGCCACGGCGTGATCACCATGGAAAACCACACCATCATCGGCGGCCTGGGATCGATCGTCGCCGAACAGATGGCTGAGGCGGGCATTTCGAAAAAACTGGTGCGTATGGGCCTCAGAGACACCTATGCCCACGGCGCGAGCAAAAATTATCTGTTGAAGAAATACGACATGGACGCCATGGCGCTGATCAAAGAAACGGAAAACCTGACAAAGGAAAAATTCAACATATCCGAAGAAGAGCTTGCAAAGGCACACATCAGCGCCGTTCACAGCGAGGCGAAAGCGGAAGCCCTGTAAAGCAATGAGAATGCGGAATGGAAAAGATGGGGGCCTGGGGCAAGGGGCCGGTAGCCAGGGAAGATAATTGCGAAACGCGGATTGGCAAATTTAAATGAAAAAAGCTAAGAGTCCTTCGAAAAAAGTTAAGAATTCAAACCTCGTGAAAGAGACCCGGGCGCTGCTTTGCAGGGACGAGCTCACGGAAGAGCTCGCGGACCTGCACCGGAACAAGAAAGGGGAGCTGGGGTTTCTCTTGAACGTGCTGAAGGACCGGCCGCGGAATTTCAACCCCTTCATCCTGAAGGGCATGGCGATCTATAAGGAGCCGTCCACGCTGGACAGGAAGACGGCGGAGCTGGTGGCCATCGGCGCTGCCGCGGCACTTCGGTGCGACCACTGCCTCGAAGCGCACATGGCGCGGGCCATGGACCACGGCGCGTCGCTCGAAGAGATCATGGACGCTCTCCTCGTGGCAGGGGCCATATCCGAGTCGTCGACGCTTTCCGTGGCGTTCCGGAAATATAAACAGCTCGAAGGAAAAACTAAAAAGGACAGCGGCAACGGTGAATAATCGTCAACAGAGACGGAGCGCCATGATCCTTCACAAAACCTCTACCCCCTCCTCTCTTTTTTCTTCAGGCCGCTTCTCCGTCTTCTACCGCATCTTCGGCAATGAGAGCGAAGCGCGCGCCAAAGCCGAGGACATCTGCATCGAACAGACCGTGGAATTTCCGGCTCACGAAGTTCCCGAAGGCGTGATCCGGGACCATGTGTTCGGACGGATAGAACTGTTCGAACGGTTTGACAATGACAGCTTCCGGGCGATCGTCAGCTATGCCGTCGAGATAGCCGCAGGCGAGCTCACGCAGCTCCTGAACGTCATATTCGGAAACAGCAGCATCAAGCCCGGCATCCGCGTAGAGCACCTCGATCTGCCTGAAACGCTGCTCAGGAATTTTAAAGGCTCCCGCTTCGGCAGGGACGGGCTCAGGAAATTATTGAACGTTCCGAAGCGGCCGCTCCTCTCGACCGCGATAAAACCCATGGGCCTTTCCTGCACCGAACTTGCCGACCTCGCGTACCGGTTCGCCCTGGGCGGCATGGACATGATCAAGGACGACCACGGCCTGACGGACCAGCGCTGTTCGCCTTTTGCGGAGCGGGTCAAACGCTGCGCTGATGCGGTACAACGGGCGGGCAGGGAATCAGGGAGTCCTCCTATATATATAGCCAACGTGACCGCGCCGAATAACGAGGTCTTGAAGCGGGCCAGGATTGCGAAGGAAGCGGGGGCCGGAGGGCTCATGGTCGCGCCGGGTCTGGTGGGATACGACTGCATGCGGGAACTGGCTGAGGACGACGGGCTCGCGCTTCCGATCCTTACCCATCCGGCCCTGCAGGGGAGTTTTGTCACGGGCAACAGCGGCATGTCCCACGGAGTCGTCTTCGGACAGCTTGCCCGGCTCGGCGGCGCGGACGCTACCATCTTCCCGAACTTCGGGGGGCGATTCTCCTTCAGCCGCAGGGAATGCAGGGAGATTGCGGACGCAGCCTCCGAACCGATGGGGACGCTCAAATCCATCTTCCCCGCGCCGGGAGGAGGCATGAGCATTGAACGGGTGCCGGAGATGATCGAAACTTACGGACGGGACCTGATCTTCCTGATCGGCGGCGGGCTGTTCACCCACGGACCGGACCTCATGGCGAACTGCCGGTATTTCAGGAGCATGGTGGAAAACATCAGCCTGTAGAACAACCTGCAAAGCGCCGTCCTTTTTTGTTCTTTCCCGCGCTCTCCACAGCCCGGATCTTACTTGCCTGGCGCGGGAGCGGGAGCGAATCTCGCAACAGCATACTGCTCACCGCTGTCACTCCATGCTTCGGCACAGACCGTCTCTGCGACCAGCTTTGCGTCCCCGGTAAAATCGGCAAGAGCGGGAGAGCTGTTCGCATCATATTGCGTGAGTATGATGCGCTCCTTCTTGTCGAAGTAAACAATGCTCAAGATCCTGGAGGTGCCTGCTGTGCAGTCGACCTCCTGCAGGGCCTGGATAAACTCCAGCCGGTCGGTCCTTTTTCCCCCATGATGCAGGACTTCCCCCATCCGTGAAAAATAGGGGCTCCCTTTCGCCGGAACGACCTTGTTCCAGAAGCTGAAGGTGCCCGGAGCGGTGCTGATCAGCGTATCGGTCTTCAGGTACCAGATCCTGTCGCGCTCACCGCGGACAAATTGCAGGTCTTTTTCCGCAGCCTGCACTGCAAGAGCCATCAATTCGAGAACGACGATTGTCGAGAGGCCGAGAAGCAGCACGGGAATAAATAGTTTGTTTATTCTGTTCATATGATTGATCATCTCCTGTTTACGCAGATTCAGGATGCGTGAATGCCTGTAAAACCCATGCATTCTCCCGTTCAGGTTCGCTCCTCTGCGCGGAGTATTGTCGCTGCGGATACAGGGGCTCCGTGCCCTGAGAAATCATTTTACATCAAGTGGCATGCGGTGCACATTTCCTCTTTGGCAATGCGAAGCCTGCCGGGTGCGTCCGCCCCTGCGCTCGCAGCTTTGCGCAGGATGACGCCGGACTGGTGAGGATTGTGGCACGTTGAACAGGTGATCATCCCGTCCAGGGCCAGGGGCATGGCAATGTCCGAGGCCTTTTCGTTCTTTTTCATCAGCGATCTGACCGACCGCGACGGCGTTATATGGAGGTGACTGTCGAGGAAGGTGCCTTTCATGGGAGTATGACACCGCTGGCACAGGAACGCCACATCGGCCTTGAATTCAACATTCCCGGGATCGCCCGAGGGATCGGGCTTTTCGGTGTGGCACAGCAGGCATACGACGGATCCGTTTACGGTCCGGATGTTGCCGTTCTCATCGAGCATCTTGTGCGGGTTTATCTCCGCATATTTTTCTGCATAATGACACATGAAGCACAATGTCCGCTTGTCCGCATAGGGGCCTCCCCGGAGCAGAGCCGGCGTCCCTTTGAGGTTTCCGCAGCCGGCATCAGTGTGCGCCTGATGACAGGTCAGGCACCGCACCTGGCCGTCGTAGAGAGGAAGCGCTCCTGTCGCTTTGCGCGCATACTCGCCGTCGGGCGCGACATTCACCGGATGGTGGTTCACATTGTAGTGATGGCAATCGAGGCATGCTGCGGAAGGATCGATGCCGCCAGCAAAAGAACTGCCGCTGTCCGAGGAAGAGGGAGTCGTTGTACGGTGGCAGGTGACGCAGGCGCTTTTGCCCGAGTGCACCATGCTGTCCCGTCTCAGCAGGTGTTCCATGCTGCAGGCCGGAACCAAAACAAGGATCACGATCGCGATCACCGACAGAACAAGCAGACGCATGCCCGGCATAAGTTACCGTCCCCTCTCATGATGGTGTTCCGAGTCAGTTCCCTACTTACTATTTATTACAATTGAGATGCCAAAATAGAAGCACAGATTAAGATGTTGATTTGATGGGACAAGTTCATGAAAGCTCTCGCAGTGTTCGAGCATCACCTGAATGGTTTCTCCTTCATTCATCTCAGAAATCGCAGACACGATCCGGTTCATGCCACTGAAAAAGCTGAATATGTGCAGTTGCAGGAAATTTCATACAGCGGGGGCAGGGTTCGGGGAACCGGGGACCGGAAGCTGGAAGTGCTGGTATCCCGGCCCCCTTGCAACCGGACCCTCGACCCTAAGGCGTTTCTTGCTCCATGTTACTTGACCCTTGACCCTCAGGTCTCCGGTTTCCTTTATTGACTTGTTCCGGTCTCTTCGATAAAATGAACTCATTGTTCCGTTTCTGGACATCCTGCCCTTTCTGCAAGGACCGTCGGATAAGCCGATTCTAAAACCAAAGCATGCATGTTCCGGAGCGGAGCACAATCATCGAGGAGGGAATACCCATGGCGCAAGTTTTCGACACAATAATCATCGGATCGGGTCCGGCGGGCCTGACTGCGGCGATCTATCTAGGCAGGGCGGGCCAGAAATGCGTGTTGCTCGAAAAGGATTTCGTCGGCGGCTACACCGCGAAGATAGCCCATATCGAGAACTACCCCGGCTACGAGACCATCAACGGAATGGACCTCACGCAGATCATGGCAAAGCAGGCTGAAAAGTTCGGCGCCACCATCGTCTATCCCGTGGAAGTAGTGGACATGGAGCTGAACGGCGCCGTCAAGCGCGTGCGCACCCGCGACGAAATGTACGAGGGGACCGCGGTGATCATCGCCATCGGCGTGGCCCGGAAGAAGCTCGAAGTGCCCGGCGCCAAGGAGTTCCTCGGCAAGGGCGTTTCGTACTGCGCAACCTGCGACGGCAATTTTTTCAAAGGAAGAAAGGTGGCCGTCGTCGGCGCGGACGACGAAGCAGCGGAAGAGGCGCTGCACCTGGCCGAACTCGCCGAGAAGGTGACCGTGGTCCCGCACAAGGAGCTCGACATCGTGACAGCGGTCATGAACCGGCTCAGGTCCAAGCCGAACGTGGAGATCCATCCGGTCGCGAAGATCCACGCGGTCGTGGGCGACGAGCTCGTCACGGGGCTCAAGATCAGCAGGAACGGAGACGAGCAGGTGATTCCGCTCGAGGGCGTGTTCATCGCCATGGGCTCGACGCCGATATCGCAGCTCATCCTGAAAGCGGGAGGGCTCACCGACGACCGCGGCTGCCTCATCGTGGACAAGCACCAGCGCATGAACCTCGAGGGCGTGTTCGCCGCCGGCGACTGCACCTGCGGCGGGATGCAGATCGTGTCAGCTGCAGGCGAAGGCGCGGTCGCGGGCATGCGCGCCGCATCCTACGTCCGGAAGATGAAACCAAAGACGGAAGGGAAGTAATACGGGCCGCAGCTGGCGTTTCCGGATCTTGATCTCAAAATCGAACCGCCAGGGCGCAAGGAACGCGAATAGATTTTACTTAAGAAGTCTGATTTCCTTTGCGCCTTCGCGGTAAATTTTTTTCGGGAGAGTTCATGGCCCTCAAAGACATGCTCGGCAGGCGCGGCGTCGTGTCCCGAGAGGAAGCGCTCAAGGTCCTTGACGAGCACTTCACCGTGCCCGCCATTCCTTCCGAGGAGCTTTCCATCAGCTCCTCCCTCGGCCGTATTCTCGCCTCCGACATAATCTCACCCGTTGATCTGCCCGATTTCGACCGCTCCACCATGGACGGCTATGCCGTGCGGAGCGCCGACACTTTCGGCGCAGCCGAGTCCCGGCCCGCGCTCCTCGCAGTCGTGGGAGATATCCCCATGGGGGCCATGCCCGGTCGCGGCATAGGCAAAGGCGAAGTCATGAAGATCGCCACGGGCGGAGCGCTTCCCTCCGGCGCCGACGCGGTGGTGATGTTCGAGCAGACCCAGGCAGTCGATGCAGCGACCATCGAGGCGGTGAAGGCCGTCGCGCCTCTTGAAAATGTGATCCAACGCGGCGACGATATCCGCATAGGGGAGCCCGTTCTTTCCCGCGGCCACCGCATGCGGCCCCAGGACATGGCCGCCCTGGCAGGTATGGGGATCACCCGCATCCCGGTTTTCGAGCGGCCAAGGGTCGCCATTATTTCAACAGGGAACGAGATCGTACCCGCCGACAGCAACCCCGGTCCGGGCAGGATCCGCGATACCAATTCCTATAATCTGGAAGGTCTGATCGCGCAGTCCGGCGGCATGCCCGTCAAGAAAGGCATCATCCGCGACGAGTACGACCGCCTCCGCGAGGCGCTCGATTCCTCGGTCGCGGACTGTTCGCTCGTCCTCATGACCGGCGGCAGCTCCGTGGGCACGGCGGACTTGACGGCAAAGGTGATCAACGACGCCGGCGCGCCGGGGGTCATGGTGCACGGCGTTTCGATCAGGCCGGGCAAGCCCCTGATCATCGGCATTGTCGGCGCCGGACGCGGACAGGTGCCGGTCTTCGGCCTCCCCGGCCATCCCGTTGCCGTCAATATCTGCTTCGAGATCTTCGTCAAGCCCGCGCTCCTGCGCTTGACCGGGGAGAGGCCGGACCCCGCGCTCGAAGGCACGCCGCCCTATCGTTCCGTGAAGGCGAAGCTCGCGCGCAGCATCGCGTCGAGTCCGGGCAGGGAGGACCACGTCCGCGTGATGCTCGAAAAGAGGGACGACGGCTTGTGGGCGCGGCCCGTGTTCGGCGCATCGGGTCTCATCAGCACGCTCGTAAAAGCCGTGGGAACGGTGGTGGTGCCGGTGAACAAGATCGGGATCGAGTCGGGGGAGGAAGTGGAAGTGCGCTTGTTCTAGGGCTCCTGCGAAGAGAACCGCTCAATTTGCGGATTGTGCGGCCAGGACATTGTATAATTATTGATTTTCTATCTGGTTTATAGTACCGTCATATTAGCGGCATTGTGATATTGCATATCATATAAGGAGGGGGAAATGGGTGTAACGAGAGTCACACACGGATCAATCGTAGATGCGCTGGATTCGCTCCTCCGGTCATTGGCGGCTTTTGAACGGAAATATAATACGACCTCTGCCGAGTTCTACAAACAGTATCTGGCGGGGGCACTGGAGGATTCCAGCGATAATGTTGAATGGGCCGGAGATTACCAGCACTATATGGCGCTTAAACAGGAATTGGAGCAGAAGCTGAAGGTTGTTGCATGAACAAGATCCTGGATCATTTCGAAAGAGTACAGAGACTCATTTCGGGCTCATCCAGGTTGGAAGTAGAACGGTACGAAGAGCAGGTGTTGTCCAACGAGCGGGGGAATTTGCGTATTCGTCTTCGATTTTTCGATAATTCCTTGCTTGAAATAAGCGAGGCCCTGCATATCAATGCAGGAACATTAACCTGGTTGAGCTATCGCTATCATTACCAACAGTCCGATACAAGCATTATCTTCCGCTACGATAATACACCTCATCATCCCGAAGTAAAAACTCACCCGGAGCATAAGCACGCGGGAACGTCTGTTATCAGTGCCGTTCGTCCGGAGATTGAACAGGTAATCGCGGAAGTAAATAAACTTATCAGTCTCAAAGCATAGCGCTTCCCCGGCTTTGCCCCGTCAGGGAAAGAGATGCAGAAAAAAATGCGAAATTAACGAGGCAAGCCTCAGACCAATGAAATTTGTAACCACAGATGAACACGGATAGAAGCAAGTTTCTTAAACTTGTTTAAAGCTTTTCACCTGTGTTCATCTGTGTGTCCGGCGAAGCCGGACCTGTGGTTGCAAAACTTGACTCAAAATTCAAGATGTTGGTTCGTAAAGTACTTTAACATTACCCTGGATTCCCGATTTTTCGGGAGTGACGAACGTAGGAGAGGGACACGATGGCATTCAAACAGAAAAAATATCTCGACAACCTTCCTCTTGCCGATGCAATCGCGAAATACAGCGACGCCCTGAAAGCAGCAGGCATCGGCGGGCCCCTTGGGGGAGAGCGCATTCCCGTCGGCGACGCCCTCGGACGGGTCACGTCAGAGGCGGTGATCGCGAAGATCTCGTCCCCCTTCTATCACTCAGCGGCCATGGACGGCTATGCCGTCAGGTTCATCGAGACCTTCGGCGCGGCAGAGACACGGCCGAAGCGCCTTGCATCTCCCTCACAGGCGGTAGCAGTCGACACCGGCGATCCCATGCCCGACGGCTTCGACGCCGTGATCATGATCGAGGACGTGGAAAAAATCTCGGAGTCCGAGATCGAGATCCTGAAGCCGGCGACGCCGTGGCAGCACGTACGGCTTGTGGGCGAGGACATCGTGGCCACGGAGCTCATCATCTCCGAGAACCACGTCATCCGTCCCGTGGACATGGCCGCCATGATCGCCAGCGGTCATTCCGAGGTCAAGGTCCGGCAGAGGCCCGTGGTGTCCGTCATCCCCACGGGAACGGAGCTGATCGAGCCGGGCAGCGTCCTCCGGAAGGGCGACATCATCGATTTCAACTCCACCATGCTCTGCGCCATGGCTGTGGAATACGGCGCCCACGGCGTCCGCAAGTCCATCGTCAAGGACGACGCAGCTTTGCTGCGAAGGACAATCCTCGAGGCGCTCGTGGACTCGGACTGCGTGGTGATCAACGCAGGCTCCTCGGCAGGCAGGGAGGACTTCACGTCCGACGTGATCGCCGGGATCGGACAGGTCATCGTGCACGGTGTCGCAATCAAGCCCGGCAAGCCCGTGATCCTCGCGATCGTGGAGGGCAAGCCCGTGATCGGCATCCCCGGATACCCCGTGTCGGCGGCCCTCACGTTCAACCTCTTCGTCAAGCCCCTTGTCTTTTCGCTTTTGGGGATCAGGTCCGCCGGCCCCGAAACGATCCCGGCGCGGCTCAGCCGCCAGGTCGCCTCGGGCCTCGGTTCGGAGGAGTTCATCCGCGTGAAGCTCGGCAGTGTGTCGGGCAATCTCATCGCCACGCCGGTCACGCGCGGCGCCGGGGCGCTCATGTCGCTCGTGCGGGCCGACGGCATCATCCGCGTCCCGGCGCAGAGCGAGGGCATCGCCGCGGGCCAGGAAGTGACCGTGGAACTGCTGCGGTCCGGCCGCGAAATCGAGAACACCATCGTCTGCATCGGCTCCCACGACAACGCCCTGGACGTGCTCGCAAACTATCTCAAGAAAAAACATCCCCGAATACTCCATGTCCTCGGCCCACGTGGGCAGCATGGGGGGCCTTCTGGCGCTGAAGCGCGGGGAAGCGCACATGGCCGGCACCCATCTGCTCGACGAGGAGACGGGCGAGTACAACGTAAGCTATATCAGAAAACATCTCGCCGCCCGCAGGACCGTCCTCGTGAACCTCGTGTACCGGACTCAGGGCTTCATCGTTCCCAAGGGCAATCCCAAAGGCATCAAGGGATTCGAAGACCTGGCGAGGCCGGATGTGGTGTTCGTGAACCGCCAGGCAGGCGCGGGAACGCGTTTATTGACGGACCTCTATCTCAAGAAATTGAAGATTGACCCGAAAACCGTAAAAGGGTATGATCACGAAGAATTCACCCACATGGCAGTGGCCGCAGCGGTCGTGTCGGGAGCCGCGGACACGGGCCTCGCCGTGCTCTCGGCGGCCCAGGCGCTGGAGCTCGATTTTGTTCCCGTTGCGCAGGAGCGGTACGATCTTGCCGTGCCGCAAGAGTTCTTCGAGACTCCCATGATGCAGGCGCTCTTCAGCATCATCCGCGAGGACCGGGAATTCCGGGACCAGATCGTTGCCATGGGCGGATACGACGTGAGTGAGATGGGAAAGGTCATGGCGACGCTTTAGCAGCCACGGAATAGAATTCGACTCAAAACGGAAGAAAATTTACCGCGAAGGCGCGAGGAGCGCGAAGGACGTCAAATACAAGGGAGCCTTGCTTTAAGACTTGATTCCAAGATTCCCTTCGCGACCTTCGCGCCTTCGCGGTTCCAAAGTTAGTGGTTCCGTCGTGTCCGGATTTAGGCGCAACGGCTGAGCAATTCACCACGCGGGAACAGACCGGAAATACTTCTGGACGCAGATTAAAGATCGGCACAGATTGAAACCTTCTTGAATGTTGTTTGAAGCGTATCCGTATTCTCAACGTTCATCTGCGTCCGGCATGCTTCTGTTGTTTTCCCCTGTCCTGGAAAAACTATCATCGGAGGTATCATAAATGCTCGCTATCAGTGCAGTGCCCGGGCTGAACACGGGAGTGCTTGGCCTGTTTGCAGAAACAGGATGGGTCGCCCGGGTGATCGTGTTCATCCTCATGGGGTTTTCCATCGTGTCCTGGGCCATGATCCTTCTCAAGTACCAGTTCCTGAGGAGGGCAGAGAAGGAATCGCACTCCTTCCTGCAGGCCTTCCGAAAGACCAAGAACGTCGAGGAACTGCTGAAGTACGCCGAATCCAGGAAGTTCAGCCCCCTGGCGACGCTCTTCGTCGACGGCTACCGCGGCGCCGAGAGCATCATCAAGACCCTTCCCGAGGGAAAGGTCACCGATGAGGAGCGGCCGCTCATCTCCCAGGAGATCGAACGGTCGCTCAAGATCACGACGCAGGACGAGGTCGTGTACATGGAGCGCTACCTCGCCTTTCTCGGCACGACGGGCACCGTGGGTCCGCTCCTCGGGCTGTTCGGAACGGTCTGGGGCATCATGGAGGCTTTCTACGGGATCGGGCTCAAGGGCGCGGGGGACATCGGCGCCCTGGCGCCGGGCCTCGCGGCGGCGCTCATCAACACCATCTCCGGCCTGTTCGTGGCGATCCCCGCCGTGATCGCCTACAACTATTTCGCCGACAAGATCCGGGACATCGCCATCCGGTGCGACTCCTTTTCCATGGAGTTCCTGAGCTATCTCGAACGGCATCTGCTTCGGAGGAAGTCATGAGCTTCGAACGGCGGGAACGGCATGTCATCCGTGAGCTGAACCTGGTGCCGCTCATCGATGTGCTGCTGACGATCCTGTTCTTCTACATGATCGTCTCGCCCATGATGAGCCGCGGGCTCGACGTCAACCTGCCCAAGTCCGAGGCAAATACCATCAAGCCCGAGGACCGCATCGTGCTCACGGTGACGCACAACCAGGAAGTGTTCATAGAAAAAGAGCGCGTCGACGTGGCCCGCCTGAAAGATGTTCTTGATTCCATCCGCAAGTCCAAGCCGCTCATCAATGTCTATCTCCGGGCGGACCGCGACGCTCCCTACGGCGCCGTCGTGCAGGTCATGGACATCGTGAAGCGCGCAGGCATCGACCGGCTCGGCATGGTGACCGAAGCCGCGTCGTCCGGTGAGCGCGGCAAATGAGGTTGGCTTCGGGAAGGAAGATCGGGCAGTCGCGGTATGAGCTCGCGATTTCCGTCTTTTTTTCTCTTTTTCTGCACCTGGCCGTGATCGCCCTTGCGCTTATCATCCGCATGGCGACCACGACCCGGGTGAATGTTCCGCCGTCCTACAGCGTCAAGCTCGTGGGACTGCCCCAGGACCTGGCCCAGCCGGCCGCCGAGGCGCCCGCGCAGTCCGAAAAACCGGGGGCGAAATTGCCCCTGCCGAAAGTAAAAAAAGCGGAGTCCAGGCCGGCGAAGCCCGCTGCGCACAAGGGCGCCATTCCCGAGCTTGCTCCCAAACAGGCGAAGCCGGCCCCCGGGATGCAGGAACAGACTGAGCCCGCCCCGACTCCTGCTGCGAAGGAAACCGGTACGCCGGGAAAAGCGCAGGGCACGAGCGAGGGAGTGGCCGTCAGCGCAGGCTCATCGGACCCCGCCCTTGCGACCTACCTGGGGGCTGTTCGAAATAAAATCGCGCGCAACTGGAATCCGCCGCCCGGCGCGGCGGGATTGAAGGCCAAGGTCAAGTTTACGATCAACCGTTCAGGGGTCATCCTTGACCATCCGGCACTGGTGGAGCAGAGCGGCAATTTCTACTTTGATCAGGCCGCGATACGCGCGATACAACAGTCGAGCCCCTTTCCTCCCATGCCGGAGGAGTCGTACCGCCCGACCGCAGAATTTACCGTTGATCTGACGCCGGTAGATTAAAAACCAAGGACTCGACTTCTCCTCACAATGACGGAATCTTTACCGGGAAGGCGCGAGGAGCGCGAAGGACGTCAACAACAAAGGAACATTTGCGTTGAGACATGATCTGCAGGATTTCCCTTGCGACCTTCGCGTCTTCGCGGTTCCAGGGGCATTAGGTTCCGGCTTGTAGGGATTAGGATATGAGGAGTGGGACTGCCTTTGCCGCACGGGAGACATCCCCGCTGGTTCACGCTTTACATTCATCTATGATAAAACGCACCGTACTTTTCATAACGCTTTGCATGCTCATCGCCGTTCCGGCGGCGGCCCAGTACTATCTCGGCGTGGTCCGCGGCGAGACCAAGAAGATCCCCATCGCCGTGCTGGACGTCCACAACGAAACGTTTTCACCGACACTGGGCGCCACGGCGCTCGATGTGCTGCAGGCCGACCTGCGGCGTTCGCAGATCTTCGATGTCGTGGATCCGAAGAAGCTCGACCTTGCGGTTTCGGGAAATATGGAGCCGTCGGAGGACGTCCTCAAGCGCGGCGGAACCTTCGGCCTGTCCGGCGCCGTCTGGCTCAGGATTCAGAACAAGGGCAAGGACCTCGTGCTGTCCGGACGGCTCTACGACGCGCCCACGGCTTTGCGCCTCGCGAGCAAGGAATACTTCGGCAACGAGGAGACTTTCCGCCGCATGATCCATACCTTCGCCGACGAGATCGTTTCCCGGTACACCGGCGAGAAGGGCATTGCGAGGACCCGTCTGGCCTATGTCTCGGACAAGACGCGTTCCAAGGAATTGTACGTCATGGACTATGACGGCAAGAACCCCCTCAAGATCACGGCGGACCGGTCCATCTGCCTTTCTCCGGCCTGGAGCCCCGACGGCAAGATGCTCCTGTACGTGTCGTACCGCGACAGGAACCCCGATCTCTACGCGCTGGACATGGAGACCGGCAAGCGCTGGAAGATGTCGAGCGCCGAGGGCCTCAATATTTCGCCCGCCTGGTCGCCCGACGGCAAACGCATCGCGCTGGCGCTCAGCAAGGACGGAAGCGCGGAGATCTACACGATGAACAGGGGCGGCAACGACCTGGAGCGTCTGACATACGGCCTCGCCGACAATGTGTCGCCTTCCTGTGCGCCGAACGGCAGGGAGATCGTTTTTACCTCGGGCAGGGCGGGCACGCCGCAGCTCTACATCATGAGCGCCGACGGCGCCGATGTCCGGCGGGTCACCTTCGAAGGCAGCTACAACGCGTCTCCGAACTGGTCGCCGCGGGGCGACCGCATCGTTTTTGCAAGCCAGGTCCGGGGCCTCTTCAAGATCGCAACGGTGAACCCCGACGGCTCCGACTTCCGCGTTCTCACCGACGGGCCGGGCAGCGACGAAAACCCGTCCTGGTCGCCGTCGGGCCGGCAGATCGTCTTCAGCTCGACCCGCGAGGGAAAGTCGGGCATCTATATCATGAATGCAAACGGCACGGAATTCAACGAACAGACGGCCTGTCCCGCTATATACCTGATAGAAGAATGGATGGACAGAGAAAAAAAGGTCCAAAAGAGAGACAAGTATTCTGATAAAGGTGGCACCATGAGGCTCGGTGCCTATCCCTGCGAGCTAAAACAGGGCAGCCTTGCCCACAGGGCCTACAAACAGGGTCTTATCCATGAAAGACACAGGCACCGGTATGAGTTTAACATGTGCTACCGGAACCAGTTGGAGGAATGTGGGCTGACGATCACAGGCCTATCCCCTGACGAAACATTAGTCGAGATTGTGGAAGTGAAAGGGCACCCTTGGTTCTTGGGGTGTCAGTTTCATCCTGAGTTTAAATCGAAACCCTTTAACCCTCACCCTCTCTTCAGGGACTTCATCAAAGCATCTCTAAAAAAGAGGAAAGATAAGCAGGAATGCACAGAATAGTAAGTATCGGAAGCATCACTGTCGGGACAAAACCTTTTGTTTTCATCGGCGGACCTTGTGTTATAGAAGGGCGTGATATTACCCTGGAGATAGCCCGGAGACTGCAAACAATAACAACCGGCTTGAATGTGCCTTTCATCTTTAAGTCGTCTTACGATAAAGCGAACAGGACTTCGGTAAAGAGTTACAGGGGGCTCGGTGTAGAAAGAGGCCTGGAGATACTCGCCGAAGTCAGGGAAAAACTGAACATTCCCGTACTGACCGATGTGCACTCCGTGGAAGAGGCAGCTGTCGCGTCCCGGACAGTTGACGTCCTCCAGATACCAGCCCTCCTTTCGAGACAGACAGACCTCCTCGTTGCCTGTGGGGAGACCGGCAAGCCGGTAAATATCAAGAAGGGTCAGTTTCTCTCCCCTTACGACATGCAACACGCCATCGCGAAAGTCGAATCTACGGGGAACAGACAGATACTCATTACCGAGAGAGGAACGAGCTTCGGATACAACACTCTTGTGAATGATTTCAGGTCGATACCGATAATGAAGAGCTTCGGATATCCTGTCATTTTTGATGCAACACACAGCGTTCAAAAACCTGGTGCCGGGGCAGCCTGTTCGAGCGGAGAAAGGGAGTTTATCTTTCCGCTGGCCAAAGCAGCAGTGGCAGTCGGCGTTGATGGGATATTCATGGAAGTGCACGTGGACCCGGCAAAAGCGCTATGCGACGGCGAAAACTCACTGGTCCTGGACGATTTACCGGATATCCTCCAGACGCTGAAGAAGATAGAGGAAGCAGCGGGGTTCGCCCATGGCTAAGCGCTCGCGCATTCTCAGTATTGGCAAAGAGGTTCTGAAGAAAGAAGCCGAAGCGATCCTGCAGGTCATGGATGGCCTTGACAATTCATTTGAGCAGGCAGTCGATATCATATTCAAATGCTCTGGGAGGATAGTTCTCACGGGTATTGGCAAATCCGGGCTCGTATGCAAGAAGATTGCCTCCACTCTTTCGAGTGTGGGCACGCCTGCCTTATTCCTCCATCCGGCCGATTCTCTGCACGGAGACCTCGGCATGCTGCAGGGGAGTGACGTGCTCGTGGTTGTGAGCAACAGCGGCGAGACGGAGGAGGTTATAAGTATACTTCCATGGATTAAGAGGATGGGCATAACGACACTGGTAATTACAGGCAACACAAACTCGACAATAGCGCGACAGGGAGATGTGGTTCTCAACGTAAGAGTAGATGAGGCCTGTCCCTTCAACATGGTGCCGACTTCGAGTACTACCGCAACCCTTGCAATCGGCGATGCCATTGCGGTAGCCCTGATAGAACGAAGGAACTTCAGGATCGAAGACTTTGCCTCCCTCCATCCGGGCGGATCGATCGGCAGAAAGCTTCTCCTTAAGGTCGAAGATTTGATGCACGTCGGAGACGTCCTCCCAAAAGTGTACGAGGAAGCTTCCATGAAAGAGGCAATCCTTGAGATATCTTCAAAAAGATTAGGTGTTGCGGGGGTCTACAGTAAGAAGGAAGAGCTTGTGGGCATCATAACCGATGGCGATTTGCGGAGGGCAATCGAAAAGCATGACAACGTTTTGGAAAAACGTGCCCGCGATGTGATGACGGCGAACCCGAAGACGATACTGAAAGACTCCCTCGCGGTCTATGCACTGGGGCAGATGGAAGAGTTCTCCATAACGTCGCTCTTTGTAATGGAAAAAGAAGGCGGGAAAACTCCCTTAGGAATAATCCACATTCACGACCTTCTAAAGGCAAAAATAGTTTAGGCAGTTATGGAGTTGAATGAAAGACAGAAAGCTCATCATTTGTGTAGCCTCAGTCTTTGTCATTGCCTGCCTTTTCCTGGCAATCTACTTCTTCGTTAGGAAACCCGTCAAAATATCGATACCGGTGTTGGATGAAGAGAAAAAGGTAATAGTTTTTAAGGACGTAAAGTATTCCGGGGAAAAGAAGGGCGTTGTAGACTGGGAGATAAATGCAAAGATTGCGAGGAAGTACATCGATAAGCCTGAAATCGAGATGGAGGACATCACGGGCAAATACAGGCCGAAGGCGGATGTGGCGGTTTCCTTCAAGGGTTCAAAGGGGATGATGAACACCGAGCAAGAAAGAGGAATGATTGAAGATGTGGATTTTCTTTACAAGAACGATTACAGGCTCAGAAGTAAATACATGGATTTTGATTTCAAGAAAGGCGTCACGTACACGAATGCCCCCGTAAACATCGAGGGGTCCAAACTGACGTTGCGCGGCGTCGGCTTGACGGCGGACACAAACGAAGAGACGGTAAGGATTGATAAGGACGTGACAGGTTTCATAGAAACGGCAAAGGGGAAGTATAAGTTCGAGTCAGACAGATTCACCTACGCCTTGAAGGATAACGTGTATGTCCTTGACGGCCGGGTCATCATGAAGGGCGAGGACATGAATCTGATGTGCGATAAACTCTTGCTCATCAGTAAAGACAATGAACTGGAGAGAATAGACGCAAAGGGCAAGGTGAGACTGATTTCAAAAGGGACTATTGCCAAAAGCGAAAAGGCAGTATATCATTTTAGGGAGGACAGAGTGGTGCTAACGGAGAACCCTAAAATACTAAAAGATAAAGTGGAAATGGGGGGTGAGTCTATCGTCTACAGTCTGGCCGATAGGAAGTTTTCCATCAAAAAACCCAAAATGAGGATGGAAAAGTAATGCCCCATGAGGTGATGCTCCATACCCGCGATCTGACAAAGTCATATAATGGCCGGAAAGTAGTTAACAAGGTCTCTCTACACATGAAAACGGGCGAGATCGTCGGATTGTTCGGCCCAAACGGGGCTGGCAAGACAACCACCTTTTACATGATCATAGGCTTTATAAAGCCGGACCAGGGGAAAATACTCCTCGGCTCCGAAGAGATTACGGATCTACCTATGTTTATGAGAGCGCGAAAGGGGATTACCTATTTGCCGCAGGAACCGTCTATTTTCAAGAAGATGAGCGTAGAAGACAACCTTAAATCTATTCTTGAGTTTAATAATGTGGACAATACTCTCATGGGGCATAAGGTAGCGGAACTGCTCGAATCATTCAAGCTGGACCACCTGTCCAAAAACAGCGCCGATTCCCTCTCGGGAGGAGAAAGAAGAAGGCTGGAGATCGCGAGGGCGCTGATGATAGCTCCACGCTTCATGCTACTTGACGAGCCTTTCTCAGGCATTGACCCCATATCGGTTTCCGATTTAAAGAAGATAATAAATGGTCTGAAGATGAAAGACATAGGTATACTCCTTTCGGACCATAACGTAAGGGACTCTCTCCCGCTTTGCGACAGAGCCTATGTGGTAAACAACGGCCAGGTACTCCTCGAAGGAACGCCTGAAAATGTGGCAAACGATAAGATAGTGCGAGAGGTCTATTTAGGTGAGGAGTTTAACATCGATGTTGGAACTTAAACAAACACAGAAGCTTCTACCCGTACTGACGCAGCAGCTTCAGCAGGCAATAAAGCTCCTGCAATTGTCGCAATTGGAGCTGGTGGAGGCTATTGAGCAGGAGCTTAACGAGAACCCGGTTTTGGAAGCGAGGGAAAAAGAGGTTGAAGAGGAGCAGGCCCGGGAGAAGGAGCCTGAGGAAGAGCGAACCCAAGAGAAGGACGACACAGCCGAGTTCCTCGAAAGATATACCTCTTCCGAAGAATACACGCCGAGAGATGATCGAGAGTATCCCGATTATGAGAACATTGTCAAGAAGGAGGGCAACCTCACCGATTACCTGAGATGGCAAATCGGGCTGTCCCAGTTCGACCCTAACGAGCGAATTGCCGCGGAATGGATCATCGAGAATATCGATGATAACGGTTACCTTGCCTATCCTCTTGAGGAGATTTCAAAGACATCGGGCTATGCGCCGGAGATGCTCGAGGTTGTTCTCAAAAAGATTCAAAAGCTTGACCCACCGGGCATTGGCGCAAGAGACCTGAAGGAATGTATTCTGCTTCAGTATGAGACGAAGGGGGAGAAAGACCCCATTTTTGAAGATGTTGTAAACTCGTCCTTTGAGCTATTCCAGAGCGTAGGCGTCAAGGAAATCGCAAAAAGAACGGGGTACCCGCCGGAAAAGATCCAGGATGTTCTTAATACGATAAAAGGGTTTGACCCAAAGCCGGGAAGGAATTTTAGCGACGACCTGACTTCCTACGTCGTCCCCGATGTTTACGTAGCGAAGGGGGAAGAGGGCTTTGAAGTGTACTTGAGCGACGAAGACGTGCCGGAGCTTAAGATTAATAAGTATTACGTAGGTCTTTATGCCGACAAGAATATCGACGGCGAAACGAAAAGATATATAAAGAGAAAAGTGAAACAGGCTGAATGGTTCATAAAGAGCCTGAAGCAGCGGCAAAAAACTCTCTACCTTGTGTCAAAAAGTATCGTGAAGTACCAGCAGGACTTTTTTGAGAGAGGGATACGATTCTTGAAGCCCCTTATACTCAAAGACATAGCCCAGGATGTGGGAGTCCATGAATCAACGGTCAGTCGGATCACGACCAATAAATATATGAGCACGCAATATGGAGTTTTTGAGCTAAAATTCTTCTTTCCTACGGGTATTTTTCAGGAAGAAGGCGATCAACTTTCCACAAATATCATAAAAGACTTGATTCTGGAATTTGTCCATAAAGAAAATAAAGATAATCCTTTGACGGACGATGAGATTGTCGTGCGACTGAAAGTAGGACGCAACATTAAAGTTGCCCGGAGGACCATAGCAAAGTACAGAGAAATGCTCAATATAGGCTCTTCGCGAGAGAGAAAAGCCTTGAATTGAATTGGGATTGACACCATATACTATATCTGTTAACCTTGTAATTAGGGTTGGTGTCTGCCAACCTTATTTTTATACTCGGAGGCAATATGGACATAACGATAAGCTTTAGACATCTCGAGCCTGACGAGAACGTTAAGAAATACGCAGAGGAGAAGATAGCACGACTGCAAAAATTTGTCGAAGCCCCTCTCGACGTCCATGTGGTACTCTCTCTTGAAAGAAAATACAGGCACAGAATCGATGTCATGTTTACTTTGAACGGCGTAGTCATAAATGCTCATGAAGTCATGGATGATATGCGAGCAGCGATAGATAAGATTCTTGATAAGCTGGAGCGAAGATTGACACGGTACAGAGACAAGCTGAAAAAGTACCGCGAAAACAAGCCAAAGCGAGGCGTCTTGACCAAGGAGAGCGCCGGCTCAAATATCATCGTGACGAAGGCCATAGATGCAAAACCGATGGATCCAGAAGAAGCGACTATGCAGCTTGAAGCATCAGGAGACAACTTTATCATTTTCAGCAGTACCGAAAGAGGCAATGTATGCGTGGCTTACAGAAGAAAAGACGGTAATTTTGGTCTGATCGAAACCACGGGAAAACCGGCATGAGAATGGAAGACATTCTCAAGGACTCGTGTGTCGTAGCCGACCTAAAAGGCAAGACAAAGAACGAAGTCCTTCTTGAGCTCGTCGATACATTAAAGAAGGCGCATCTCGTAGAAGATATTGAAAAAGCGGTCAGCGTTATCCTTGAGCGGGAAAAGCTTGGCAGCACCGGTATTGGTGATGGTGTAGCAATTCCACACGGTAAGATGAAGGGTCTGCACAGTATACTCTGCGCCTTCGGAAAATCAAAAGAAGGCTTAGATTTTGACGCTGTGGACTCAAAACCGGTCCATATCTTTTTTTTGCTCCTTGCGCCTGAGGACTCGGCAAGCCTGCACCTCAAGACATTATCCCGCATCTCAAAGCTATTGAGAGACCCCTCCTTCAGGAAAAGACTCACTGAACTCTCCTCCTCACGCGACATATACAACGCTATTGTTGAAGAGGACGGCAAGATTTGACGGTGGCGTCTTTCTATCCGCAGTCTGCATCTCCTAACCCAGAAGCTCAAAGATGAAAGGCATAGCTGTTCAGGGACTCATCGATGACAAATCATACGGGCTGGAACTCGAAGCCATCTCGGGACTCAAGGGTCTCTCCAGAAAAATATACAATCCCAGGATTCAGAAACTTGGTCTGGTAATCACAGGTCATATGGCATACCTGCATCCGCATAGAATCCAGATTCTCGGGAACACGGAAATCTCATACCTGAGATCCCTTCCGGAAGCAGAAGGGGAGGGTATCATCAAGGACCTATGCAAGAACGATGTGGTCTGTTTTATCGTGACGCGGAACCTGAAAGTTCCAGCCCATTTTCTTACCGAAGCAGAGGAGAAAAGAATACCATTCTTGCGCTCCAAGCTCATCACCTCCGTATTTATCGAAAGGATTACCAAACTCCTCGAGGAGAAGCTCGCGCCCTCAACAACGGTGCACGGGGTGCTGATGGATGTAATCGGGGTTGGGGTTTTAATAGTAGGAAGGCCTGGCATAGGAAAGAGCGAGAGCGCTCTCGAGCTGATCACGAGAGGACACAGGCTGATTGTTGATGACGTGACTTACATAAAGAAGATGGGAGCGATAGATCTCTACGGGGAATCTCCGGAGATGATCAAGAACTTGTTGGAGATAAGGGGGATAGGGATAGTAGACATCGGGCGTCTGTTCGGCGTATCTTCGGTGAGAGAGAAAAAAAGAATAGACCTCGTTGTGGAGCTTCTTGACTGGAACGAAAAGGAAGAATACGACAGGATTGGCTTTCGGGAGGATAAGTACAGACTCTTGAGCATTGACGTGCCCTTGGTCAGGATCCCTATCAGCCCGGGGAGGAATGCCTCGACTATCATAGAGCTTGCCTGCAGAAATTACATTTTGAAGAAACAGGGAATAAACACGGCTGTGGAGTTGGAAGAAAAGATTCTGAAATCGATGAGGACAGAAGAAAAGCCATGAAGCTAATTATTCTGAGCGGTATATCCGGTTCCGGCAAGACAACGTTCCTGAGAGCACTTGAAGATATCGGCTATTTTTGCGTAGACCATTTTCCGCTTGTTCTGCTCCAGAAATTCTCGGAACTGTCCGAGTTGATAGGCGATAAGGTCGAAAAATGCGCCATAGTGGTGGATATTCGAGAAAAAGAGTTCTTCGACGTGGGCAAGGTAATCTTAAAGAACATCAAAGAAAAATTCGGTGCGGAATTGGTATTCCTTGAAAGCTCTGAAGAAGCCCTGCTTAAAAGGTTCAAGGAAACCAGAAGGCTTCACCCTCTGTACACAACCTCCAACGTAAAGGATGCGTTGCAAGAAGAAAGAAGGCTTGTGGGCTGGATAAAAGACATCTCCGATAAAGTGATAGATACTTCGTACCTTACGCCTCATGAGCTGAGACGCACAGCACTCAAAGCTTACGGCCAGACCGATTACAGGATGAAAATAAACCTCATGTCCTTTGGCTATAGCTACGGAGTGCCTCTTGAGGCTGACATGGTTCTTGATGTGAGATTTTTGCCGAACCCCTATTTTGTTGAGGGGTTGAGAGATAAGACAGGACTTTCAAGTGAGGTTGCCGATTACATACTTTCAGACGATGTTTATAACAAGTATTTTCTTTTGCTTTTTGATTTTTTGTTATATCTTATACCTTTGTTTGAGAAGGAAGGCAAAAGTTACCTTACTCTGTGTTTCGGCTGCACAGGTGGAAAGCATAGGTCTGTTTTTATTGTGAGCAAACTTGCTGAGCAGCTTCTTGCTATGGGTCACAACGTCTCCACTCTCCACCGCGACATAGAAAAGTAATGGCAAGGAGGCATAATGGTAGGTTTAGTCGTAGTTGCCCATTTTAATCTGGCAAAAGAAATGGTGGCAGCTACCGATCTGATACTGGGTAAACAAAGTCAGTTTGAGTCCGTGGATATTTTTCCTGACGAAGAGGTGGAGAAAATCAAGAAAAGGCTTACTGATGCAGTAAAGGCAACGGAAACGGGCGACGGCGTATTGATCATGACGGATATGTTCGGAGGCACCCCTTCCAATATAAGCCTTTCCTTTTTGGAAGAAGGAAAAGTCGAAGTGGTTACGGGGGTAAACCTGCCCATGTTAATAAAACTTATCACGTATAGAGAGGGGAAGCAGTTGGACGAGCTTGCCCATTTCATCACGCAATACGGGCAGAACAATATATGCCTTGCAACCGATATACTGAAAACGAGGAAGAAGGCTTAGAGCCAAGTGGTGGAAGGCACCTTTACCGTTAAGAACAAACTGGGCCTCCACGCGAGGCCGGCCGCTACCTTTGTGAAAAGGGCTTGTGAGTTTACTTCAGCGATCTTCATGGAGAAGGACGGCACAACCGTTAATGGAAAAAGCATCATGGGTCTTTTGATGCTTGCATGTCCTCTTGGGAGCAAAATCACCCTTAAGATTGAAGGCAGCGATGAGCAGCAGGCCCTGCAAGAGCTTGGCCGATTAATCGAAGACGGATTCAACGAAACATGAAAGAAGATGTGCTTGCAAACAAGATTTTGAGAGGCGTAGGCGCTTCGTCGGGCGTCACCTTTGGTAAGGTGCACTTACTCGAAAGAGGTAAGATACCTATCACCAGGCGCTCTGTCAGAGAAGATCATATAGAAAGGGAGGTCGTTCGGTTTCGGCATGCCCTGAAAGATGCCATAGAAGAATTAAACAATGTCAAGCAAACCATACCTGACGATGAAATAAGGAAGCACACGTTCATCATAGACGCACACGTGCTGATTCTCCAGGACGATTTTTTTGCAAACGGCGTGATCGAAGCGATCAGGGACAGAAGAATAAACGCCGAATGGGCCCTCGATATTGTCGTGTCAAAATTCCTCGCAGGTTTCGAAAAGGTGGAAGACCCCTATTTGAGGGAGCGCGGCCAGGACATAAAGTATATATACGACAGACTTGCCCGGATACTGGTAAAAGGAAAGACGTCGGGCCTGGACAGCGCCGGCATAAAAGGAAAATCAATCATTGTTGCCCACGATCTGTCCCCCGCGGACACCATTCAATTGAACCTCACCAAGATATCGGGGTTCGTCACCGACGTGGGCGGACGAACGTCACATACTTCGATCGTTGCCAGGGCTCTGGAAATTCCGGCTGTTGTCGGGGTCGGCAACCTCACGAGTCTCGTCAAGAACAACGACACCATCATCATCGACGGCGACCAGGGCGTTGTCATAATCAACCCGACAAAAGAGATTCAGAAAGACTACATTGCAAAGCATCTCCATCTGAAGAACCAGAAGAGAGAGTTCCTAAAGATCGCAAAACTGAAATCTGAAACCAAGGATGGGTACAAGGTTAAAGTCGGCGCAAACATAGAGCTTCTCGCAGAAATGGACATTATCGAAAAGTATGGCGCTCAGGGGGTTGGACTCTACAGGACGGAGTATATTTACCTGTCGAAAAAGGTGTTACCCACGGAGATGGACCACTACCACATCTACAAGAAGCTTGCTGAGAGCGAGGAGTTGGAATATGTCACGATACGAACACTCGATATAGGCGGAGACAAGTTCGTGTCCGATGCGGGAATACCGAAGGAGATGAACCCGGCCATGGGCTTGAGGGCCATCAGACTTTGTATCAAGGAAACGGATATTTTCAGGTCCCAGCTCATGGGCATACTGCGGGCGAGCGCTTTCGGGCCTCTAAAAATATTGATCCCGATGATCTCCGGCATAGACGAGGTAAAAAAGACAAAGACGATAATACGGGAATGTATGGAGGAACTGGCCGATGATGGAGTTGACTTCAACCGGAACATAAAAATCGGTATCATGATAGAAGTACCTTCCACGTGCATGATAAGCGACATACTCGCGCCGGAGGTAGATTTCTTCAGCATCGGGACGAATGACCTCATCCAGTATACCCTCGCTATCGACAGAGGAAATGAATACGTGTCGTACCTTTACGAGCCGCTCCACCCCGCTGTGCTGAGAATGATCAAACAGACGGTTCAAGCTGCCCATGCACACAAAATTGAAGTCGCCTTATGCGGAGAAATGGCTGGTGAGCCGCTCTATGTACCTATATTACTGGGTTTGGAACTCGATGAATTGAGCATGAACGCCTACGCCATTCCGAAGATAAAAAAGATCATACGGGGACTCGAACATAGTTATTGCAAGGCCTTGTTGAATGAGGTTCTGAGCAAGGATTCGGCTAAGGCTGGCGAATATTTGTTGAGAAAGGAGATGACAAGACTTTTCCCGGAAGATTTTGCAATGAACAAAGACGAGTGAATATAGTGTTAAGTTTTCCAACTGTTTAAAGCGATAAGGGTAAAAAGCAACGCATTCGCTGAACAAGCAGAACAGAACTCGGCACACCAAATTTGAATAAACCTAAGGAGGTATAACAAAATGGGAATGAGTAGATTTCTTTACACATCAGAATCGGTAGCTGAAGGGCACCCGGACAAGGTTGCCGACCAGATATCTGACGCAGTGCTCGATGCCATCATCGAACAGGACCCGAAGGCCCGAGTGGCCTGCGAATCATATGTGACAACAGGACTCGCGCTCGTTGGCGGCGAAATCACAACGAGCAGCTACGCAAACATCCCCGACATAGTCAGGCAGACCGTCAAAGAGATCGGATACAACGATTCCTCTATGGGCTTCGATTGGGAGACCTGTGCGGTCCTCACGGTCATCGATGAGCAGTCGCCCGACATCGCCATGGGCGTCAATGAATCGGCCGATCACGAACAGGGAGCGGGAGATCAGGGCCTCATGTTCGGCTACGCCTGCAACGAGACTCCTGAATATATGCCTATGCCGATTATGTACGCTCATAAGCTTGTGACGCGACTTGCCGAAGTGCGCAAGAAAGGTATCCTTAATTTCTTGAGGCCTGACGGCAAGAGCCAGGTAACCATTGAATATATCGACAAGAAGCCTGTACGGGTTGACGCGGTTGTTATTGCCGCACAGCATAATCCTGATGTAACGATCGAGAAGATCAGGGAAGGCATAACCGAAGAAGTGATCAAGAAAATTATGCCCGCAGAGCTCATGGACACAAACACAAAGATATATATTAATTCTACGGGCAGGTTTGTCGTGGGCGGTCCCAAGGGAGACTGCGGAATGACGGGCAGGAAGATCATTGTCGATACCTATGGCGGCGGACGCCACGGCGGCGGCGCATTCTCCGGCAAGGACCCCTCAAAAGTGGACAGGAGCGCATCATACATGGCACGCTATATCGCGAAAAACCTTGTAGCTGCGGGCCTTGCCGAAAAGCTCGAAATACAGGTTGCATACACTATCGGCGTTGCACAGCCCGTTTCCGTTATGATCGATACCGAGGGGACATCGAAGATCAGCCCTGACAGGATTTCCCAGATCGTTCTGGAGCTTTTCGATTTACGGCCCAGAAAGATCATAGAGAAGCTGGATCTCTTGAAGCCCATATATAAAAGAACGGCCTGCGGCGGCCATTTTGGGAGAAACGAAAAAGAAGGCTTTACCTGGGAGCGGCTCGACATGGTGGATGCTATCAGGAAGGCAGCAGGGGTGTAAACCGGTTCTTGCCGATAGTTACGTGGAGAGCTTCAACTTACCGTAAATAGCGAAGGGTGATTTTAACATAGGAGGAACGATGGATTACGATGTAAAAGATATAAAGCTAGCCGACCAAGGTTTCGACAAGGTCGAGTGGGCAGGAAGAAGGATGCCTGTTCTGAAGCAGATCAGGGAGCGGTTCGCAAAAGAGAAACCTTTGAAAGGCGCCAGGATTTCATGCTGCCTTCATGTCACGACAGAAACGGCAAATCTTGCCTGGACATTGAAAGAGGGTGGAGCCGACGTTGCCCTCTGCGCGTCAAACCCATTGAGCACGCAGGACGACGTGGCTGCGGCAATCGTAAAGCGGATGGGGATACCGACCTATGCGATAAAGGGAGAAAACGAGGAGCAGTATTACGCCCATATCAGGGCAGCCCTCGCCTTTATGCCGAATATTACCATGGATGATGGCGCCGACCTCGTGGGCGCTCTGCACATGATCGCTCTCAACAGATACGAGGGGTTACACGGTTCTGTGAAGAAATGGGTAACAACCCTCGACGACAAAAAGAAGAAAAAACTGATCAGCAGTGTAGTCGCAGGGACGGAAGAGACGACAACGGGCGTGATACGGCTTAAGAGTATGGAAAAGGAAGGCGTACTCTGTTTTCCGATTGTTGCCGTCAACGATGCCTATACGAAGCATATGTTTGATAACAGGTACGGCACGGGCCAGTCCACAATCGACGGTATTCTCCGGGCCACGAACATCCTCCTTGCCGGCGCAACCTTTGTCCTGTCAGGATATGGCTGGTGCGGTAAAGGCGTCGCCATGAGAGCGAAGGGACTCGGAGCACACGTAATTGTCACGGAAGTGGATCCCCTCCGGGCGCTGGAAGCGCACATGGACGGCTTTGAGGTCATGGACATGGCCCATGCAGCACCCCGCGGAGATATTTTCGTCACTACAACGGGAGATATCCACGTCCTCCGGGCAGAGCATTTCAGGAAGATGAAGGATGGAGCTATCATCTGTAATTCAGGACACTTTAACGTTGAAATCGACATCGAAGCACTAGAGTCGATGAAGAAGAAGAAACGGAGAATACGCGAATTCATCGAGGAATACACCCTGGCCGGCGGCAAAAAGGTCTTTCTCCTTGGCGAAGGAAGGCTGGTGAACCTGGCCTGTGCCGAAGGACACCCGTCCGATGTCATGGACATGAGTTTTGCAAACCAGGCCTTATGCTCCGAATACATGTGGAAGAAAGGGAAGAAACTGGAAAAGAAGGTCTACAGCGTTCCCAAAGAGATAGACGAAACCGTGTCTCGGTTGAAGCTGGCTTCAGCCGGTATAACGATCGATGAGCTCACGGAGGAGCAAAAAATATACCTCGCGTCCTGGGAGATGGGTACATGATAAAGCTGCTCGTTGTAGGAACTGTTGCCTACGACTCGATAGAAACTCCTTTCGGAAAGGCAGACAACGTTCTGGGCGGCTCAGCCCTCCATTTTACGAACGCCGCGAGTTTTTTCACCGATGTAGGCATCGTGGCAACAGTGGGAAACGATTTCAAGTTGAACGACATAGCCTTCCTGAAAGACAGAAACGTTGACATGAGCGGGATAAAAGTTGATGAAGGAAAGACGTTCCGGTGGGAAGGGAAATACGGCTACGACCTGAATCAGGCGATCACGCTCAAGACGGAATTAAACGTCATCGAGAACTTTAAACCGCGCATCCCCGACGATTTCGCTGAGGCAGATTTTGTCTTCCTCGCGAACATAGACCCCGTGCTCCAGTCCCACGTGATTGACCAGATAAAGAAGCCCACCGCCGTTGTCGTCCTCGATACGATGAATTTTTGGATAGAGAACAGGTTCAACGAACTCATGGATGTGATGAAGAGGGTCGATATGATCGTCATCAACGAGGCTGAGCTGAGAGAGATTTCAAAAGAACACAGCCTCGTGAAGGGTGCGCGTAAGATTATGACCTATGGTCCAAAGTGCGTCGTCATAAAAAGGGGTGAGTACGGCGTCCTTATGATGAGCCGGGACGAAATCTTTCTCTGCCCCGCATACCCATTGGAGGACGTTTTTGACCCAACAGGGGCGGGCGACACCTTTGCGGGCGGTTTCATGGGCTACATAGCAAACATCGGCGACGCCTCACCGGAAACGCTTAAGCAAGCAATCATTACGGGGTCTGTCATGGCATCATTTAACGTGGAGGACTTCAGCATCAACAGGCTTAAGGGCCTCAACTACTCCGAGATCCGGGAACGTTACACAGCCTTCAAAAAATGCCTCCAATTTGGAGATATTGCTTTCGATTGAAGCGTTCACCAAAGGTTTTATGTTGATTCATCCCAGACCTGTCAATAGAGCGTGGAGATTCCGACACCCTGATGTATGCAAATGAAAAATCCGTGTTAAGCTATTTTTCCACCGCTTTCAGTTCTTTTTCCCGGTCCGTTGCCAAGTCTGCGCTGAAGAATGCTTTGTCTGAGGGAAGGATGAGAAGGAACTCTCTTGTCTCGTCAAGTTCCATCGTGGCCTTTTCGACCTTGAAGTCCAGCACGTGCCCACCTGCCTTTCGGTCCGCTGTAAGAAAGTGGAGGTGGTACCCCGAAACATTGATGCCCTTCACATAGGAGGGACAACGGAACCCCACGATCGTTCCTTCAATGTTCCTCATGGTGAAGACCGGCTGAGTCTTTACGACTTCGCTCAACGGCTTGTAAGGTTTCTTCTGGGAAGGTACGCTCCTCGTGGTCACGATCTGAAAAGTGCCGGTGATCTTAAGGGCGTAAAAGACGTTGAGCGTAGGTAGAAGCCGGTCGGTCCGGGCCGTGAGTTGCTCAAAATTGAGTCCCTTGTCCAGGGGAAACGTTAGGTCCGGCTCAAAGAACGTAACGGCCGCAAATGGGGTCTTTGTGGCGTGATCGGGTTGCTCCACCGTACCCGTGGCTGTGACCCGGTAAAAACGGCCGTCAAGGAGTATCATTTCGCCGTCGAGGGTATTGAAGGTGCCGAGGCCAAAATCCCCCTTCTCCTTCAAAGACGCGAGCGTCGTATCCCCATCATAAACCCCCGTCATCAAGGCGTCTATCGTCGATATCTGGGTAAGAGTGTCCTGACCGGCGCCAGCCATGTTAGGCACGGCAACGCTTGTAGCCAATAACAGTATAAGAACTAGTCTCACTACCCCTCCTCCTCGCACCTTCTAAAGGTGCTACTGAACCAGCAATTCTACATCATTCTTGAACTTTTTGTAACTACCAGAAGAAAAGAGTTGCATTTTGGAGAAGCATAAAGGAAAATGGATTCGAATCCGTTGTCGAAAATCGGAAACCGGAAATCTGAAACAGGAGACCGGGAACCACGCAGCATATCTGCTGCTTTGTTTTCCGATTTTACGATTTACGGCATTTTAAAAAGGGAGGACGAAAGTGAAAAAGAAAACGGACAAGGATCAGCCTCAGGGAATGGATCGTCGGACTTTTCTCAAAATGAGCAGTGCCATAAGCCTCGGAGTGGCAACACTCGGCGCCCCAAAAATAGCCTCGGCGCAGAAGAAGGAGTCGGGCGAGAAGATCGATATTTTTCCCCATATTCTCCCGAAGAAGTACAATGAGGCGCTGCTGAAAAAATCGAGGCCTTGCTACAACCTTGAGGCGAACCGACTGAGGCCCGCCCTTGTCGATCTGGACCTCCGGTTTAAGACGATGGACAGATTTGGGGGGCTGAAAAATGTACTGACCCTCGGTGCTCCGCCAATAGAATTTGCCGTTTCTCCAAAAGATGCGGTGGACCTGGCCAGGATTGCCAACGACGAAATGGCCGAACTGGTGAGGAAGTACCCCGATCGCTTTGTCGCTGCAGTAGCATCCTTGCCCATGACCGACGTCGATGCTTCTCTCCGCGAAACGGACCGGGCTATCAAAGACCTCAAAATGAAAGGCATCCAGATATTCAGTTCCGTGAACGGCAAAGCGCTGGACAGTCCGGGAGTTCCTGCCGCTCTTTGAGAAGATGGCCCAGTACGATCTGCCTATTTTTATACACCCGGCCAGAGACATAGAGGTTCCGGACTATCCCGGTGAAAAATCCGCGAAGTATGCCTCTGTTCGTTGCCTTCGGGTGGCCCTATGAAACAACGATGGCCATGGGCCGCCTCGTTTACAGTGGCGTCATGGAAAAATACCCCAACCTGAAGCTCGTCGCCCATCACTGCGGGGCTATGATTCCCTTCTTCTCTACACGGGTTCCTGTGATAGCAGCTTCCGGCGAGGGTGATATCATGAAGCTGACGAAACCACCCGTGGAATATTTCAAAAGATTTTACGGCGACACTGTTTTGGGCAGCAACACGTCGGCCATGATGTGCGGATACGACTTCTTCGGCGCCGACCACATGGTTTTCGGCACCGATTACCCCTATCCCGGCGATGTCAACCTTGAAGCAGTGATTAAGGCCATAGAGCGGATGAACATAACAGAGGAAGAGAAGGCCAAAATATTTTCAAAAAACGCACGGCGTTTATTGAAGCTGACCTAACCAGGAAAAGCATCGACGATAGGGATGCCCCTCTACCTGACTCAATTCCTGAGTCAGAAGGGGGCATCCCCACCACTACGCGTTAGAGCGCTACCGGTGAGATGCCCCAGATCTTTTCCGCGTATTCCCGGATGGCCCTATCGCTCGAAAACTTGCCTGACCGGGCAACGTTCAGAACAGCCATCTTCGTCCAGCGATCCCTGTCTCCATAGGCTTTGTTTACCTCTTCCTGGCACTTGATGTAGGCTGCGTAATCGGCCAGAACAAAGTAGGTGTCGTGGTCCAGGAGCGGATGGGTAATCGGGTGATACAACGTTGGCATCCCGGGCGAAAAGTACCCGTTATGGATCTGATCTATGGCTTGTTTCAGCTCCTTACCTTCCTCATAATACTTGCGAGGATTGTAGCACGTCCTCAGCGCGGCAAGCTCTTCCGTGGTGAGGCCGAAGAGGAAGAAATTGTCCTCGCCTACCTCTTCCCTGATCTCGACGTTGGCCCCATCAAGGGTTCCGATCGTGAGGGCGCCGTTCAGGGTATATTTCATGTTGCCCGTTCCCGATGCTTCATACCCGGCGGTAGATATCTGCTCGGATAATTCGGCTGCCGGCATGATTCGCTGGGCAAGGCTCACCTCATAATTCGGGACAAAAACGACGCACAGTTTTTCCCGCACCACGGGATCGGCATCAATGCGTGCGCCTATGTCATGGATGAGTTTGATGATCAGCTTGCAGATGAAATATCCCGGAGCTGCCTTCCCGGCAAAGAGAATCGTCCTCGGGTAAAAGGCCCTGTCTATCCTTCCTTCTCGTATCCTGTTGTAGAGCGTGATGACGTGAAGCGCGTTCAAGAGCTGCCGCTTATACTCGTGGAACCTTTTCGTCTGGCAGTCAAGAAAGAACTCTGAAGACAGGGAGAGCCAGAAGGCCTTGTAAAGGTATTCGGACAGGGCATTCTTATTCATTTCTTTTATCCTGGCGAACTGTTTAAGAAATTCGCTGTCATCCGCCAGAGGCTCCAGTTTCTCCAATTCCACCAGGTTCTTGATCCACCCATCTCCTATGGCATCGGTAATCAGGGCCGAGAGGAGGGGGTTGGCTTCGAGGAGCCAGCGCCTCGGCGTTATGCCGTTCGTCACGTTCTGGAATTTGTCTGGCATAATCTTGTGAAAATCCTTGAAAACACTCTGTTTCAGGATCTCGCTGTGGAGTGCCGACACCCCGTTTATTGCATGACTGCCCACGATCGCGAGCCGCGCCATGTTTACATTTCGTTTCCCGTCGCCGGTGATAATGGCCATCCGCTCCTTGCACGAGGGATCGTCAGTGAAGCGGTCAGACACCTGTATAAGAAACTTCCTGTCAATCTCCCTGATTATCTGGATGTGGCGGGGAAGAAGGTTGCCGAAGAGATCTTCGGACCACGTCTCGAGCGCCTCTGGCAGGACCGTGTGATTGGTGTAGCTAAAGGTTTTTGTGACTATAGCCCAGGCGTCTTCCCAGATAAGCCCCTCTTCATCCACTAGTATTCTCATCAACTCAGCTATGGCGATGGACGGGTGGGTGTCATTGAGTTGTACAGCTGTTTTACTGGAAAATTCATTGTAGGTGCGGTGGAACTTTTTGTATCTCCTTATGATATCTTTCAGAGTCGCACTCACGAAGAAGTACTGTTGTTTCAGCCTTAGCTCTTTTCCCACATCATACTGGTCGGGCGGGTAGAGGACTTTTGAGATACTCTCGGTGTGACTCTTGTCCTCCACAGCCCTGATGTAGTCGCCGCTGTTGAAGTATTCGAGGTTAAAATCCCGCGTAGATTTTGCCGCCCATAAGCGCAGCGTATTTACGGTATCATTCCGAAAACCCGGAACCGGATAGTCGTAGGCCATTGCCATGACCTCGTCCCCGCCTACCCATTTCGTGTTCAGTTTTCCGCTTACGCCGGTGATGGTATCGACCTTGCCGTAGAAGTTGACTGTATAGATAAGCTCGGGCCGAGGGAGTTCCCAGAGGTTGCCGTATCTCAGCCAGTTGTCCGGAGACTCTAACTGAAAACCGTCCTGTATCTTCTGATAGAATATGCCGTATTCGTACCGGATGCCGTAGCCGTAGGCAGGATACTGGAGGGTGGCGAGAGAGTCGAGAAAACAGGCCGCGAGCCTTCCAAGGCCTCCATTGCCGAGGCCGGCATCCCACTCATGCTCCAGGGCGTCTTCGTAGGCTATCCCTATGGAACTCACAGCCTTGCGGTACTCATCGGACAGGCCGATGTTGAGCGCATAATTGTTGAGGAGCCTTCCGAGAAGAAACTCGAGAGACAGGTAGTATACCCTTTTTGTATCCACGTCATAGTACTGCTGCTGGGTCTTTATCCACCGCTCGACGAGGAAATCTCGAACAGAGAGGACGAGGGAATCGTATTTGTCCCGTGAGGTGGCGGAGTACTTGTCTTTTGCGATGCTGTAGGTGAGGTGGTCTGAAAGAGATTTGCGGAGTATTTCAACGTCTTTTTCCAATAAAGCCCCCATTTTTTATTTTCGTGCCCACGGATTCATTGTATGCAAATTTCTTGCCAACAATTGTATCATTAACGACCAGATCGAAGCAATCGCTTTATAGAGAAATCCTTCTAACCCAGATTTTCATTGGATTGGCACAGGTGTCGGAATCTCCACGCAAACACGCTCGGTCGCTCCGGCGGCGACCTTCGCTCGCGTTCGGCTTCGGAACTTCTGCTTACGCAGAAGACCGAGCTTCCTCGCCTCACGACGGTTTGCTTCAGGAGATCCCGACACCGAGCTCTATTGATGAATCTGGGTCTGATGTGTGCGCAGTTCCGATGACCGCGACCGGTTTTTGCGAACAATCGAGTCTGCCCAGGATCGCGACCAGATCCTCCTCGGCCATGGCAATACAGCCTGCCGTGGGCTCCCCCATCCCTTTCCAGATATGAAAGAAGATGGCGCTCCCGTGCCCCTTCACAACAGGGTTTCTATTGAATCCTAGCACGATGCCGTACCTGTACAGATTGTCTTTTCGCCTCATCTGTTCAAATGATGCCGCGCTTGTTTCTCCCCTTCTTACCCACCTGTTGTAGTCCGGCGAATTAGTGTCGTCAACCCAGACATCTCCGTCCAATGCCTGTCGATAGGGCATGTTCGTAGAAGCTTCCGGGGCATAGCCGAAGGCAAATTCCAGGGGATAAGGGCCGATTGGCGTCCTGCCATCCCCTTCTTTCTTTTCTTCGGGCAGGGCAAAACCGTTTCTGCCTGCTATTGCCTCAATCGGTCCGTAGACCGGCTTCCACCGGCCCTTAGCTCTCTCGATAAGGCATATGCGAGCTGCCGGTGAAGTGAGAGTCTCCCCTATGACGAGCAGCACCTGGTCCGATCCTACGGGGACGTTCATTTCGAGCGCCCGCGTCCAGGAGGATGGCAGCGAATCATTATTTTTCGCCGCTTCATGCTTCACCATCAACGCCTCACAGCCCAGTTTTTTGAATTCATTGTCGCTTCACGCTTCACGGCTAACGCTTCACGGGTTCTACCCGCTTCACACGTTACCCCCTTGCGGGGACAGGCGTGTCACGGCCTTAAGGGGTCTTCCTGAAACTTTCCCATTCTCCTCTTTCTTTCAATACTTCCCGGTACACGTCGAGGGCGTCGTTGACTTTCGGCATGCCTCCGTAAGTGGCGAGTTGAAAGATGACCTCGGCAAGCTTCTTGGGGTCGCAGCCAACGTTCAGGGCGGCATTCAGGTGGAGCTTCAGTTCCTTTGTTGCTCCCAGGGCTGCCAGCATGGCACAGGCCACCATCTGCCGTTCCGGCAGAGTCAAAACGGTTCTTGAATAGAGGTTGCCGGTTATGAACATCGAAAGGTCATTGGCAAGGTCTCTGTTAAATTCTTTCCATGTAAGGTAGGGCGGGTCCATCTTGATGCCTTTTCCGAAAAGCTTTGCTGCAGTCTCCTGCGTCTGTTTCCTTCTTGCTTCGTCGTCCACCTGTCATATCCTCCTTGTTAGTTTCGGAAATATTACATTTTATGCCGGTAAAAATAAAGGCCTTGTTGTCCGCCGGGCCTATTCGGACGGAACAACGAACATTAATTGGAGAGAACGCTGCGCCGTTCGATCTGCTCGATAAGGTCGTTGAATATGAAAATGTGGAGGGGAAAGCAGGCATACCAATAGGCTTTGCCCCAGAATCCGAAGGGCTGATAATAGGCTTTCAGGGTGAGTCGGCTCTTTCCGTCCGGATTGGCGTCGATGGAGAACTCCATCCACGCCCTGCCTGGAATCTTCATCTCTGCTCGCAGGAGCACGCGTTGATCAGAACTGATATCCTCTACGCGCCAGAAGTCGACGACATCGTTGATCCGGAGAAAAGAGGAACTGCGCCGCCCCCTCGCAGTGCCCACGCCCGTGAGCACCCTGTCGAGTATACCCCGCGCCTTCCAGAGCCAGTTCATGTTGAACCAGCCTTCTTTGCCGCCTATCCGGCAAACGGAGCTGAAGAGTGCTCCGGGAGACTTGTCTGTAGAAATTGACGTTGTCTTCGTGTACAGAGCCTCGAGGTCCATTTCCGTGAGCTTTATGGCCAGCTCGTGCGCCGGGGGGTAGGCATCGGACCACCTGGTGTGTATGCGGTCCTGGTCCTCGCGCGACAAAGCACGGATTACCGCCTCGCGATAAGAAAGCAGGTTGATTCTTACGATCCGCATTATATCATTATTCTCACAGACAACGGTATTTGCAGTGCTTTCCAACAGAGAGAATGCGATGGGGTGGGGAACGGGGGTGACAAGGCTTGTAAGATAGGAATAGATACGAATGTTGGAGAAAAATACGGGGATAAAGAGCCGTTTCAAAACGAGGACCTCTGAAAATATCTTCAGCATCTCGTGGTAGCTTAAGATATCGGGGCCGCCAATATCGTAGGAAATTCCTGCTGCTTCCGGTGTTTCCAGGACTCCTACAAGATACATTATAACATTACGTATGCCGATGGGCTGGCATTTGGTCTCAGCCCATGGCGGCAGGAAGATGACGGGTAGAGTCCTCACGAGGTGCTCGATCATCTCAAAGGAGGCGCTTCCGGAGCCTATGATGATAGCAGCCCGCAGTACCGTGAGGGCTGCCGAACCTTGCCTCAGCTCATGGCTGATCGCCTGCCTGCTCCGAAGATGGTCAGAGAGTTTAGATCCTCGGTCGCCCAAACCGCCGAGGTATATGATACGGCTTACCCGGTTGCGGTCCGCCGCTTTTCGGAAGTTTACCGCTGCCTGGATGTCGAGTTCTTCAAACCGCTTGGGGCCGTGCAACAGCGAATGGATAAGGTAGTAGGCACTGTGGACCCCGTCCAGGACAGGGATGAGGCTGTCCAGGTCGAGAGCATCACCGGTGACGACCTCCACTCCAGGCCACCGATCCTCATACTCCCTCGAAAAGGCCCGAACCATGACCCTCACATCGTAGCCCCTGTCGAGGAGTTCGGGCACGAGCCTTCCGCCGATATAGCCGGTAGCGCCTGTTACCAGGATTTTGCCGATACCGGGCTGAGGCAGTGTTTTGAGGTCCAGACAATACTGTTCGGCACTCCGCGGCATATGCTCACACTCTCGATTTCGTTCCCGACTGTTTTCCTGTACTTTTCTCTAATCATTGTGACCACCAAATGCAAATTATACCGCGGCCAATAATTTCCTTCAATGTAATTCCCACTAGTTTTGTTTGGTTCAGCCCAGGCTTCCTAATGCCCGGTTGTTATGGTATGATTGAGGTATCAGGATTATAGCGAGGGGCAAACATGAACATACAGATCTTCGGAACGCTCAAGTGTTGGGACACGAGGAAGGCGCAAAGGTATTTCATGGAGAGGGGAATCAGGTTCCAGTTCATCGATCTTGCGGAAAATGGCCCGAGCAAGGGTGAAATGGCCAGTCTGAAAGCGGCAGTGGGCATGGACAACCTGATAGACAGGGAAGGCAAGGAGTATGCCCGAAAGAACCTGAAGTACCTGACCCATGACGTTGAGGAAGAGCTGCTGAACGATCCGCTCCTGCTCAAGACTCCCATCGTGCGAAACGGCGGCAAGGCGACAATCGGCTATCAGCCGGACGTATGGAAGCAGTGGGAGTGAAGAAGCAAGCTGGGGGAGTGTCTGGCCGTCGGCGTGTTCGGGAAGTTCATCTGCGGCGGTCTGCTGCGCCTTATGCCCTCCGACGTACAGTTAGTACGCCTCCGGTCTATAAGGCTCGCATCCCATCCACATCTGACACTTCCACTCCACGCCAACGGCCATCCACGCCGTGCTGCTCAGCTATCTTGCTGAGCA
>CAVVOB010000026.1:0-71082 GCA_963749655.1 Nitrospirota bacterium | reverse complement strand
TAAACTCCTACCGATGCTGCTCATTGGTATTTTGTCGAGAAGATTGCCCTCCTTGTCATGCAGATAGAGGAAGTTATTGCTCAGGATATAGATGACTCCGTTTTCTCCCTCATGGATCGCCGTCGGCCCGACGATAAAAACAGCCCGGTCGGCAGCCCATAATCTCAGGCAGAGAAAGAGCGCTATCAGCAGAAGCAGGGCAAGTGCGCTATAAACCACCGCGTTTTTTTTCATATCTCCTCAAAAGGAAAAGAGCGCCCGGCTTCTTTTATACAGGCATGACTGGCAGAATAGCGGCATACAAGTACTGAATGAGCGTTCGGTAAAAAAATCGAGCTATAAATACTGAAAAGAAATGCGCAAAGACGAGGCCTCGTGAGTAAAAAGAGAGCTATCGTTGACAACAGGTTGATTATATTCGTATGTGCAAGGCTTTGTCAAGAAAGTCGATAGGTTTTTTGGTTAGGACTGTTAAGAAATGCGGAATAGTGAATCAGGGGAGTGATAAGACACAAGGGTGCTCCGAATGCGATGCGCAGGGATTTAAAAACAGCCCAACTCACACGGCCCGTGAAAAATTACGGGGCTTTTGAATGCGGACGGCGCTCCTTGTTCAAAATGTTGGATTTTAGTAATGCGTCTGCCGGTGCTCAAATCTCTTTGTCCGCGCGGGGCTGCACAACCCTTGTTCGGCCGTGATCATGAACGACGCGCACATGCTCAAGAGCGGCATCGCGGGACGCGCTCGTTGTGTTATAAAGCATGAACGGCCAGAACATGAACCACGTGACAGGCGAGCCTATCGCGTCCGTCGGACATTTCATTTCACAGGAGAAACAAAGAATGCAGTTGCGGCCCCAGACGGGATGGCCCTTGACGTCTTCGGCGATATTCCGGGTCGGGCAGAGCTTCTGGCACAGGCCGCAGGCAGTGCATTTTTCATGATCCACCCCGAAGAGCCTGCTGAACGTCTGGCGGATGAAAAAACGGTTGGTGAGAAAACGCTCCAGGCGATAGATCAGTGCGGGACGAGGGTCGTAGTCGGGTTTGGCGTACGCCTTGCCGGCAAGGCATGCCCCGATCTCTTGTCCGAACAGATCTGCTTGTGCCAGGTCGTCGGATTTCGGATGCTTCGGGGAAAAAAGGTATCCCCGCTTCAGGTACCCGAGAAAAAAATCCGCGCCGTGATAGCGGGCGTATCCTGCTTCCTTGCCTCCCTTTCGTTCCAGCGCGCGCCGGACGGCGTTTCCGGCATCGCCGCAATGGGTGCCGTACATGACGAAAGTAAAAACGGTCTTTCCGGTGAGATCAGACAGGCTGTCCAGATAATCGCTCACCATGAACGGCGGACGAAAATAATACGTCGGGGTGCCGATGCCGAGAACATCATACGAAGCGTGATCGGGCGGCGGTCCATCCTTCAGATTATGAAGGTCTACTGCATGCTTCCCTGCGCCCAGTCCCCGCGCGATCGAGGCGGCGATCGTGCCGGTGGTCTCGCCCTGTGAAAAGAAAACGATGAGACACTTGGCCATTGAAATTACCTCCACCAAAGCCGAATCCGGATTTCCAAAACTCGAACAGCTCATTGCATCGAAGATACGGGCGAAAAGACGTCCGTTTGAGAAGCTTCAGGAATTAACAAGGCAAGCTATCGTTGAGGGTAGTTTGATTATATTTGCATCTGCAACGATTTGTCAACTGTTTCTGCAACTTATTCTTCAGGCATTCAATTGTACAAGAACGCCATCACGGCAAAGTGCTTTTGGTAATGGCAGGTGGATGGGCTTAGGACGTACAAGTTTAGTCAAGAATGCCGGGGAGGTGACGTTTGAGACAGGCTTTAAAAATACCGAACATGAAATTAGAAACGCAGGCGCGTCTGCGAGTGCCCTCAAGCCGCATTCAACATGCCGGACGGCCCACCTGCTTATTGGGAATTTCGGATTCCGTAATGGTGGTCTTATCCGGCACGAGGATAGCGAAAAATTCCGGCACCTTTGATTCGAACGCCAGCGGCTTCCCGCTGAAGGGTTGTCTGAAGGCGATCGAACGTGCGTGCAGGGCCATGCGCGGCTGCTCGTCATCGGGCTTCCCGTACTTGATGTCTCCCACGATGGGGTGCCCGATGCCGGCAAGATGGACCCGGATCTGGTTTTTCCTGCCCGTGAGAAGCGTCACTTCGAGCAGCGCATACCGCTTCGTCTGCCTCAGCACTTTGTAAATGGTCTGGGCCAGCTTGCCCCTGGTGCTGTCCGAGGTCGAGTACACGTTGTATGCCCTGTCCTCGGCCAGATAGGACGTGATGGTGTCGGAACTCTTTTCGCATTGACCGTGCACAACGGCAAGATACTTCTTTTCCGTCTCCTTCCAGCGGTCCTGGAGACGGAACTTCGCCTCCTCGCTCTTCGCAAAGATGAGGACGCCGGACGTGTCACGGTCGAGACGGTGGACGACGAAGAGCCGTTTCTGGCTCCTGCCGCAGCCCTTGCGGATGTACTCCGTCAGGATGGAATGGGCGGTGCGGTCCTTTTCCCGCTCCGTGGCCACGGACAACAGGCCCTCCGGCTTGTCAACAACCAGGAGGTCCTTGTCCTCATAAAGGACCGTAAGCCCTTTCGGCAAACGCTTTTTTATCGTCGATTGTCTGGCCATGGCAGGTGTCTTATTGTAACCGATTCCCGGGGCGTTCGCATGCATTTTCGAGGGGACAAAAGGCGGGTCGCTCATCGTGGCCGGGGCCGTGCCGAATCTAGTGTTCCGCGCGGACTGACTCTCCCTCGTCGTTGGAGAGTTCTTCTGCGTTCCCAACGACCACGCGGTATACCATGTCGCCCAGCTGCTTCAAGCGATAGGGTTTGCTCACGACGCCGGCAAAACCGTAGATCCGGTGATCGGCCATGACTGGATCGTTGGAGTAACCGCTCGACACGATCGCTTTCACGTTGGGATCGATCTTGCGAAGCTGCTCGACCGTTTCCCTGCCCCCCATGCCTCCCGGTACGGTGAGGTCCACGATAACGGCGTTAAAAGGCTCGCCCTGCCGCATGGCTTCCTGGTAGAGCTCGATTGCCCTTGACCCGTCTTCTGCATACGCTATGGAATAGCCCAGCCGGGCGAGAGCGTCCCCTGTTGTCCGGCGAACGTCTTCTTCATCGTCCATCAGCAGGATCTTCCCGTGGGACTGCTTGAGGGTCCCCTCCTCATTTGTTTTGGCTTCCGCCGCCTTTGACGAAGCCGGCAGCAGCAGGGTAAACGTGGTCCCGCTGCCCGGCTCCGACGCCGCTGAAATGTGGCCCCCGTGCTTGTTCACGATCGAATAGGTCGTAGCGAGCCCCAGTCCGCTCCCGCGCTGTTTGGTCGTGAAATAGGGGTCGAAAATTTTCTGAAGATGCTCTTTTGGAATGCCGATGCCATTGTCCCGAACGGTGATCTTCACGTACCGTCCGGGTGCAAGCAAGGGGGTATCGCCGGCTGAAAGCGCGACATTTTCGCAGGCAATCGAGATAACGCCGCCGTTCGGCATGGCCTGGTCCGCGTTCAGGACGAGATTGTGGAGCACCTGGCTGAGCTGTCCCGCATCTGCGTCGATGAGCCAGAGGTCGTCGGGCAGGGCAAGATCGTACCGGGTCCGCGATCCGCGAAGCGCGAAGCCGGCAGCCTCTTCGATAAGCTCGCCGAGCCGGAGTGTTTTCTTTACCGGCGCGCCGCCCTTGGAAAACGTCAGCAGCTGCTGGGTGAGGTCCTGCGCGCGCATCATGGCCCGGTCTGCCGCGACGAGCTGACGGTGGGCCGGATGCTGAGGGTCGAGGTCGAGCAGCGCCAGGGAAATATTGCCGATGGTCGTCGTCAGCAGGTTGTTGAAATCGTGCGCAATGCCGCCGGCGAGGATGCCGAGCGACTCCAGCTTCTGCGCCTTGATGAGCTCCGTTTCCATCCGCTCACGCTCGACGATCTCCCGTTTCAGGCTTTCGTTCGCGCTCTTCAATTCCTCGGTCCGCTCTTCGACGAGGACTACCAGCCGCTCCCGGTGCCTGCGCAGCTCGTCTTCGGCCTGCTTGCGGTCTGAAACGTTCTTGACCATCTCGATGACCGCGGTAATGGTGCCGGAAGCGTCCACCAGCGGCGAGGCGGTGATCTCCAGGTGGAGGACGCCGGCGTCAGTCACGGCGACCCGTTCCCCGCGGTGGATCTGTCCGTCCTTGAACGACAACGTGACGGGACAACCTTCACAGACGGCGTCCCGGTGTTCGAACGCCTGATAGCATATTTTCCCTAGATGGTCCCCGATATTCTGGACAGCGATCTTGTTTTGATACACGACTTTATAGCCCGGGTCCAGAATCACCATCTCGTCGCCGATGGCGGAGATGACTGCCTCGGACTTGGCCCGTTCTTCCTTGGCCCGCCGTACCACCGCCTTCAGGCCCTCCAGCGACTGCCTGCGCTCAGTGATGTCCCGGGCAACGGCCACCATGTAGTCTTTTCCCGCGAGGCTCTGGTAGGCGACGCTCACTTCCACCGGAAAAAGGGTCCCGTCCTTCCGCTTATGCCTTCCCTCGACGATCAGATGTCCCCTGTTTTTCACTTCCCTGACGTGGGCCTCCCAGGAAGGATAATCCGGGAACAGGGTGTCGATGTCCAGCGTCCGCAGGGTCAGCAGGGTGTCCCTGTCGTAGCCAAGATTTTCGCATGCCTTGTCATTGGCGATCAGAAAACGGCCCGTTGCGGCGTCGGCCGCGAATATCCCGTCGTCGGTGTGATTGAGCAGGTTGCGGAACAGAAGCAGCGACTCCTCTGCCACCTTGCGTTCCGTGACGTCCTGCCACAGCCCGACGCAGTGCGTCGCTTTCCCGTTCTTGTCGCGCAGGATCGAGGGACTGACGATGCCGTGAATGACCCGGCCGTCCTTGCGGATATAGCGCTTCTCGATGGAATAGCGCTCCGCTTCTCCCGCGATCAGCTTGGCGAGGATATCCATGCCGATCTTGATATCAGGCGGATAGGTCACGTCGGAGAAGGTCCTGGACAGCAGCTCCTCCTCGGAATACCCGAGCATACCGCACAGCCGGTTGTTGACTTTGACGAAGCGGCCCTTGAGATCGATCATGGACGCGCCGACGGAAGCGTTCTCGAAGGCGCTGCGAAAACGCGCCTCGCTCTCCCGCAGCGCCTCGTCCCGCTGCAGGCGCTCCGTGATGTCTTCGAACATGCCGACCAGGCCGATGACCTCTCCGCCGGCGTCGCGGAGGCTGGCGGACGCCGCATTCAGGTGGATTGTCGAGCCATCCTTCTTCCGGCGCTGCAGCACTTTCGAGCTGTAATTATTGCCCCTTCTGACCTCATCACGCAGCGCGAAGTATTCCTGCTGCTTGTGGTCAGGCACGATCGGATTCTTGCGGCCGAGCACTTCGGTTTCCTTCCAGCCGAATATACGCTCGGCTGCGGCGTTCCAGACCAGGACGTTCGAAACAACATCGGTAAGAATGATGGCCAGCGGAGAATAGCGGATCAGGGCATCCAGTGTCTGGTTGGCCTTCAGGAGGTCGTCGGAACTCTTACGGTCTGCTGCAGGGCTCGCCGGAGATTCATTTATTTTCTTTACAGGGTCTTTCGACATGGTATTGCCGTGATATCTTTTCTGCCCGAAATAGAGCGGGCCGGGTTCAAAAAAAGATGCGCTCTTTCGAAACTAATTAAAAAGGGCGGGCCACAGTTTGATGGTTTCTTGGTTGATTATATTTGTATTTCCAACGTTTTGTCAAACAATTTCGGCAACCATGGCAAAAAACATCCACCGAACTCACTCAGCGATTATGAATCCGCTGAAAATTTTTCCGGCAGTGCAAGCAGGAGCGAAGACGTTTATGACCACGAAGGTCCTGGCAGGGAATGAAATTCAAGTCTGATGTAGTCGCAAGAAGTCAAGATTTGCCACAAAAGCACAAAAAAGAATCTTTGAAAAATCAATGATATTTTTTAAACTTTTGTCACTTCTGTGCCTAAAAAACTTTTTACGAGATCGTCAAGTCTATTTGACTTCGTGGGCTCGTGGTAAATAGTTCTATTTTTTCTGACCACCTAAGTATGCAAGACAGCGGTCGACGGAGGTTTCAATGGATTCCCTGCCTGTATCGATTACGAGACGATCGGCGGTGATCGATTCTGCTTGTTCTTTTAATTCCAGATATAAATCGTACGTTCGGTTGCCTGCCGGGTGCGCGCCGGTACGCAGGTCGTCTTCAAGCCTTTGCTTTGCAATGGCATCGTCGCAGATACACTCAATAATGACCGGTTTTGCGCCAAACGATTCGGCCCGCGACTGGAGCTGCGCGACCTGGTAAGACCGGGAAAACGTTCTGCCGTCAACAATGACGCTCTGCACCCGTTGCGCCTGCAGCACGTATCCGGCGATGACAAACATGACTTCCATGCAGAGATCATCCTGCTCTTGGGAATAATCGATCTTCTCCCTTGAAAATATACGCTCGCGGATGCTGTCTTTGTTCAGAATCAGCGCATCGAGACGTCTCGCGAGCACTGCTGCGATGGTGCTCTTGCCGGTTGCGGGCAGGCCTGCCATGGCAATAAGCAGCGGTGTTCGTGATATCGTTTTCATCGACCGGGCCTCCCCGCTGCTGAGGCATGCCTGCACAATCCGGGCACGCCGCGCTGGAATTTTGCGATCACTGCGAATGATACATCAAGGAGGCAGGATATAAAAGTGTTCATTGCAGGAACAATAGGCGCGTGGGTTTCAACATGGCGGCATCGGGGCCTCTTTGCGTCGTGGAAGGCCTGACAGAGCGGGCGCGAGCTGCGGCAAAAGGTGCTTAGTCAGTTACGAGTGAATTTCTTCTCAAAGCGGCAAGAATATTCTTACCGCGAAGGCGCAAGGAGCGCGAGGACGTCAAATACAACCAACAATACAAAGTCTTTAAGATTTCCTCGCGTCCTTTGCGCCTTCGCGGTTCAAAGGTTGTTTCCGGCTTGTCCGGGTTAGGAAAATCGGAAGAAGCCGAAGCACCACACACGCGCCCCGGCATAAGAAATAAGAAGCTAGAGGCGTGCCGGAAAAAGCTGCAGGGGCCGGTGCACCCGCTCGGGTTCGTCCAGCAGGATCGAGGCGGCCTTGGTCAGCTCGGACGGCGTCTTGCCGCCTGCCGGCAGCATGATGAGCGATACGCCGAACTCATCGGCCGCCTTCAGGATCTCCTCGTCGGGGTATCCTGAGCGGACAAGTTCGGACGTGTCAATCTTCTGCTCAATCAGCGCATGTTTGAGTTTCCGTACTGCAGCGCTCGTGCTCTTCATCACACCCTCAATTTCTTTCTTCTCTCCTGCGCTGTAGAGATGTATCGGCACTACGCCGAGCAAAAGGACTTTTGACTGGGAAGCCCTGGCCTCGCCGACGATCTCGTCCAGGTCTGCAAGGAGCATTTCCGAATTGTCCACAGGAAGGAGGATGACGCCCGGTATGATCCTGACCGGACAGGAAGCCTTTTTTGCGATCGCCTTATAGCGCGGGGACGCAAGGATCAGGTCGACACGCTCAGCCTGCGCGATGCGCAGCGCCTCTACTTCCGTATCCCCCTCTTCGGACTGGACGCGGACAGGTATTCCATGGCGTCCGGCTTCGCTGATAAGGGCCTCCGCATCGCGGCGGTGGCGGGCCGCTTCAGCGCGGGCGATCTCCTCGGCGCGCGGACCGGCGTCGTAATCGAGGAACAGGCTGGTCTGGAATACCTGGAGCACGATCAACTCGCCGGCCTGCTCTTTTGCCTTTCTTAAGCCATACAGCATGGCTGCCTTGGATTGTAACGTTCCATCATAGAGAGAGAGAATTTTCATGGCTTGCCTCCTGCCGTTGTACCCGCAAATAACTGAAACATCTCACCGCACCACAGACGATGCGGACAAAACAGAAAACGATTGAACCGCGAGGGCGCAAAGGTCGCAAGGAAAAACAAGACTATCTTCATGGGTCTAATTCGATTTCTGCTTTCCTCGCGTCCTTTGCGCCATTGCGGTAAAAAATATTGTTCTTTTTTTGCCATTGCTAGTGCAACATGAGGATTAAATGCAACATATAAGTGCACTAACAGTAGCCTGTTTTAATTAAATTACCTGAGCTTACATCTTCTTTGCTGTCAGATAATGCATCAAATAAGTGCACCATTCTATGGTTATATATAATTAATCGCACAAATTCAATAGCTTAAATATCGGCACGGCCCTTGCTATTTACTATGTCAGATTCCCCATTCAAACAGCAGCTCTTTCCGAGGAGGCACATTATGAAAAACCTTTTGTCCATGCTCGAAAACCTGTTCGTAGCAGTAACCTTTGCCGAGTCCGGAGAATACCAGGCAATGGAAATATCCCCTGCCTGTGTCGAGCTCCGTGAACAGCCGGCAGCCCGGTAATATTTCATTCCCTGCAGGAGGTCCAGGATGCATACCGATCTGTCCGTACTTGTTCTCAAGAACGTCTTTTTCCTGAGCCTGTTCGCGGCGGCAGTCATGACCGAAAACATGCCCCTTTTCCAGGAGGAGTTCCAGCGGATCTGGAAAACCCTTACGACTCCCATCGTGCTGAAAAAGAAAAGGACCAATCACAAATCGAATAGCTTCTGGGAGATCGATATGACCAAGTTCGAGCCCTGATCCCCGGGAGGATCAGTTCATCCGCGACACCTCGTACAGCACGTACGCCAGGATCGCAAAAGGCCCGAAGCTCACGACAATCGACGCCAGGACGCGCATGACCTTGCCGTAGATATCGGTCCGGTCGATCATGGTCGGCACGAGCAGCGACCCCATGAACATCATCTGGATCATCAGAAAGAAATTCGATTGCTGAAATGCATGTTCAAAATCCATGGTGTACTCCGTTCACTGAAATGAATGCCTGAAACAGAGCGAGGATCACGAAGAAAGCATGGTAACGTCTCTTCGTGAGCCCCGCACCTCCGTTGTCCGCGTGTTCCGACTACATCGTCTTCGTTGAAAGGGCTGCAACCTGGAGTTTGGCAGCTTCGCCGGCCAGCTCCGATTCAGCTGTAGCCTTCCGGTACTTGTTGATGATCTCCGTGAATTTGGGGGGCAGAGCAGCACGTCCACCTTCTCGGCTTTCGCGAAGCCGACAACCTCTTCCGCCGGATCGCCTTCAGTGCTGTAGAGGCTTGCCTTCACGCCCTTGCTCTTCTCGGCGATGATGGCTTTTGCTTCGGCTATAAAGCGCGCTGACTCCGCCTTCGCTTCGTCCCGTGCACCGGGCGTGGCGTCATAATCGAAAAACATCGGGCTGTTGAAAACGTGCAGGGCCACCACTTCGCCGCCCTTTTCCCGCGCCTTGTCCATGCCGTATGCCAATGCTTCCTTTGCCTGCAACGTCCCGTCATAAGCAACCATGATCTTCATTTCACTACCTCCTTAGGATTTTTTAAATGAGTGCTTGCCGCTTTCTGCCTTGTATATTGCACGGGCCGTGCCAGAATTTTGCGCGCGGTTTTTCAATAGGTTGCGGATTTGATGCAGTGATTTTACTGCAGAAGGGGCTGCAAAATAATACTGCGGGGAGGGGGGTGGGTGACTTTAACCATAACTTTGCCGGAGCTGGAAGCATAAGATTGCCGAAAGTAAAAAATGATCTTCCACGAAAAAATGGACACCCGGCTAAGTTTGCTTTTTCAAAAGCGCTGTCACCTTCTGCCATATACATCCGCCTCCATTGATGCACTAGATTCGGATGGATATCAAGGTCACGACCTTCCTCACGGGAACACCTTTCTCCATGACGAGATTAACAGCATTTCTTTTGAACGCTTGAGTGAATTGACGACGTTCGCTCCTCGCCATAAGCGGCCTCCTCTCCGGTTATACAAGTACTCGGAGTGTCCATCAAATCGAGGGAGGCTTAGGAAAAAATAATTCGCTGTACACCCATGAGTCCATAGTGCCGCTGTTATGGCAAGGGTAAAGAACACCACCTGTAATATGTAGTCCGTCAGCGTGCAGGACCGAGAATGGTAAATAGTGCGTGTAACATCCGAAACTGCACGGGAAGACCGATTCAACGCGATTGGTCAGGATAAAGAATCGACCGGGAACACATCAAAGAACTCTTAGCGGATATCCTGATTGCGTATCAGTCCGGGATGCTGACGTTGCATTCTTGTTGCATAGTTTTCCAACACCTGCTCTTCTCTTACGCATTCTCATTTACAAACAACTTCAGAAAGCCCAGTGAAAAAGCATTTTTTAAAATGGCATGTCTATTGCTTTAGGTAATAGCAAAACCTATTCACAGGAGGAATTCAATGAGACAGATAGCGATCTATGGCAAAGGCGGCATCGGCAAGTCAACAACTACTCAGAACCTGGTTGCGGCGCTCGCCGAGGCGGGCCACAAGTGCATGATCATCGGGTGCGACCCCAAGGCGGATTCGACACGGCTCATACTCAATCGCAAGATGCAGAACACGGTCATGGACATGGCGCGGGAAAAGGGTACGGTGGAGGACTTGGATCTGGAAGAAGTGCTGCTGACAGGGTTCAAGAACATCAAGTGCGCGGAGTCGGGCGGACCGGAGCCGGGCGTGGGCTGCGCGGGCCGCGGCGTGATCACGGCCATCAATTTTTTGGAAGAGAACGGCGCGTACGGCGACGACACGGACTTCGTGTTCTACGACGTGCTCGGGGACGTGGTCTGCGGCGGCTTCGCCATGCCGATCCGGGAAGGCAAGGCCAAGGAGATTTATATCGTGACCTCAGGCGAGATGATGGCCATGTATGCGGCAAATAATATCTCGCGCGGAATTCTGAAGTACGCTCAGAGCGGCGGTGTGCGGCTCGGAGGCCTGATCTGCAACAGCAGAAAGACTGATAAGGAATTTGAACTCATATCGGAATTGGCAGGCAAGCTCGGCACCCAGATGATCCATTTTGTGCCGCGAGACAACGAAGTCCAGCGCGCCGAATTGCGGAGAAAAACAGTGATCGATTATGCTCCGAACCATCCTCAGGCGGACGAGTATCGGGCACTGGCAAAAAAGATCGCCGATAATAGGAATTTCGTAATACCCACGCCGATTACCATGGACGAGTTGGAGAAGCTTTTGATGGATTACGGCATCATGGAGAAGGAAGAGGCCGTCGTGTAGCGACGAATACGGCAACCACCCTCACCAATCCCCTCCCCTGAGGGACGAGAGTTACGCTGCGGCAGCCGTCCCGAATAATTCGCGACGAGGTAAGGAGACAGAATGAGCACTACGATTAAAGACACCCAAAAGATGATTGAAGAGGTCCTCGAGGCTTACCCCGAAAAATCGAAAAAGGACCGGGCCAAGCACCTTGCGGCAAACGATCCATCAGGCCAGTGCAGCTCCTGCCAGGTGAAGTCGAACATAAAATCTCGGCCCGGCGTTATGACCGTTCGCGGCTGCGCCTACGCGGGCGCCAAGGGGGTGGTCTGGGGACCGGTGAAGGACCAGATCACGATCAGCCACGGCCCGATCGGATGCGGCCAATACTCGTGGTGGTCACGCAGGAACTACTACAACGGCCAGACCGGAATCGACACCTTCGGCACGATGCACATCACGACCGACTTCCAGGAAAAAAACATCGTCTACGGAGGCGATAAAGGGCTCGAAGGGGCGCTCAAGGAGCTGCATCAGCTCTTCCCGCTCGGCCGCGGCATCGGCATTCTTTCTGAATGTCCGGTAGGACTGATCGGCGACGACATTGAAGCCGTATCGAAGCGCGTGGCCAAGGAGATCAATCTCCCCATCGTGCCGGTGCGGTGCGAAGGGTTCCGAGGAGTGTCCCAGTCCCTGGGACACCACATCGCGAACGATACGATCCGCGACTACGTGCTCGGCAAGGGCACGCTCGAAAAGACCACCCCCTACGACGTGAACCTCATCGGCGACTACAACATCGGCGGCGACGCCTGGGCCTCGCGCAAGATATTGGAGGAGATGGGCCTCAGAGTGATCGCCCAGTACACCGGCGACTCCACGATCAACGAAATCGGGATCGCGACCAAGGCCAAACTGAACCTGATCCATTGCTACCGGTCGATGAATTACATCTGCCGCCACATGGAGGAGAACTACGGCATCCCGTGGATGGAGTTCAATTTCTTCGGGCCGACCAAGACCATCGACAGCATCAGGAAAATCGCGGAAAAGTTCGACGAGAAGATCAAAAAGAATGCGGAGGCCGTGATCGCAAAGTACAAGCCCCTGATGGACAAGGTCGTCGAGCAGTACCGACCCAGGCTCGAAGGCAAAAAGGTGATGCTCTATGTCGGCGGCCTCCGGCCGCGGCATACCATCGGCGCATACGAGGACCTTGGCATGGAAGTTATCGCTTCCGGCTATGAGTTCGGGCACAGCGACGATTATAAGCGCACCTATCCCGAGATGAAAGAAGGCGCGGTGATCATGGACGACGCCACGCTCTACGAACTGGAGGAGTTCACGCGCAGACTGAAACCGGATATGGTCGGTTCGGGCATCAAGGAGAAGTACTCCTACCACAAGCTGGGCGTGCCGTTTCGGCAGATGCATTCGTGGGACTACTCGGGGCCTTATCATGGGTTCGACGGGTTCCCGGTCTTTGCGCGGGATATGGACATGACCGTGAACAGCCCGACGTGGGGGTTGATAAGGCGGCATAGGGCATAGAGCAGAGGGCTAGAGCAGAAAACAGAAGCTTGTCGCACTATGCGCTATGCACCATGCGAATTTATCGGAGGATACATGAAAATCAGAGACCATAGCGAGCTGTTCAAGCAGCAGGATTATCAGGAGCAGTTCGAACGCAAAAAAGAATTCGAGAACTGTTGGCCGGCGGAAAAGATAAAAGAAGTCTCCGAGTGGACCAAGACCGAGGAGTACAAGGAGCTCAATTTCAAGCGGGAGAACATCAAGATCAATCCGGCAAAGGCATGCCAGCCCCTCGGCGCGGTGTTCTGCGCCTCGGGGTTCGAGGGCTCCATGCCTTTTGTGCAGGGCGCGCAAGGCTGCGTGGCCTACTTCCGGAGCCATCTTTCCCGGCACTTCAAGGAGCCCTTTGCGGCGATCTCGACCTCGATGACGGAAGATGCAGCCGTATTCGGCGGTCTGAACAACATGCTTGAGGGTCTGGAGAACGCCTATGCTCTCTACAAGCCGAAGGTGATCGCGGTCTCCACAACCTGCATGGCCGAGGTTATCGGCGACGATTTGAACGCCTACATCAAGACGGCAAAAGAAAAGGGCGTCGTGCCCCAGGACCTTCTTATCCCATTCGCGAATACCCCGAGCTTTGTCGGTTCCCATATCGTCGGCTATGACAACATGATGAAGGGAATTCTGAAGGCGCTCTGGGCAGGCAAAAAAGGAGAATCGAACAAGAAGATCAATATCATCCCGGGCTTCGATACCTACACCGGGAACTATCACGAGATCAAGCGGCTCATGTCGCTGATGGGCATCGAGGCCACGGTGTTTGCCGACGTGAGCGACACGTTTGATTCACCGAATACGGGCGAGTACAAACTCTATCCCGGAGGGACGCCGCTTCCCGATGCGATGGACGGCGTGAACGCACAGGCCACGGTGGCGCTCCAGAAGTATTCCACGGTGAAGACGACGGACTATATTCAAAAGGAATGGGGCCAGAAAACGCTTACGCTTTCTCCCATCGGCGTCAGGAACACCGACGCTTTCTTTGCAGAACTGTCCAGGCTCACGGGAAAACCGGTCCCCACCGAGATCGAAGCGGAGCGCGGCAGGGTCGTGGATGCCATGGTGGACTCCCATCCGTACGTTCACGGCAAGCGGTTCGCCCTGGTCGGAGACCCGGACATTCTGCTCGGCATGATGAGCCTCATCATGGAGATGGGCGGCGAGCCGATTCATGTTGTCTGTACGAACGGGGACAAACATTTCGAGGCAGAGGCAAAGGAACTGCTCGCGTCTTCTCCCTTCGGCGCAAACGGCACGGTTTACATCGGCAAGGACATGTGGCATCTTCGTTCGCTCCTCTTCACCGACCCCGTTGACGTCCTGATCGGGAACTCGTATGCGAAGTTCCTGAAGCAGGACACGGGAACGCCGCTTGTGCGTATCGGGTTCCCACTCTTCGACCGGCACCATCTGCACCGACAGCCCATCATCGGGTACAAGGGCGCGCTGAACCTGGTGACCATGTTGGTGAACACGGTGCTTGACGAACTGGACAGAAAGACCGAGGGGTCGGCGAGCTTTGATGTGATTAGATAAAAATGGTTCAACGTTCAAAGTTTGAAGTTTAGAGTTGGGAGCTTTGTAGGTGATCGTTATGCATGACATCGTAATTATAGGCGTATATTTCTTTTTCATCGCGCTCCTGTATTCCACGGTAGGGCACGCGGGGGCGTCAGGCTATTTGGCGACGATGGCTCTTCTTTCGTTTCCGCCGGCCGTGATGAAACCTACCGCGCTTGCGCTGAATATCGTCGTGGCCCTGGTCACGACCATTCGGTTTGCCAAAGCGGGATATTTTTCATGGAGACTGTTCTGGCCTTTTGCCCTGGCCGCGGTCCCTATGGCGTACCTGGGCGGTGGAATGCACGTGGACACGACGATATACAAAATACTCGTGGGCATAGCACTGGTGTTTGCTGCGCTCCATCTTCTCCTCTGGAGCAAGGTCTCCACGGATGATCCCGAGAAGGCAACGTTTCCGGGGATCGGCGCATCGCTGGCAGTTGGAGGAGGGCTCGGGTTTCTGTCCGGGCTCACGGGCGTCGGCGGCGGGATATTCCTGAGCCCGGTCCTTATCATTCTGCATTGGGCGGGACTTCGGAGAACGGCGGCAGTGGCCGCGGCATTCATTCTCCTGAACTCGATCTCCGGCCTGGCGGGATTTATTCACAAAGGCGGAGCGTTCCCTGAGCACATTGCCTTCTGGTCCGTTGCCGTTGTTCTTGGCGGATACCTGGGCTCGACCTTGGGGGCAACGAAGTTCAACAGCCCGGTCTTACGAATATTGCTCGGCATCATGCTCGCCATGGCGGGGATGAAATTGGCGTTAGTCTAGGTTCAAAGTTCAAGATAGAAAATCGCAACGGAGCGCTCCATGGTCACCACGATCGATAGATTAACCCAGGACGGTTGCAGAACGGACGACAAGACGAAAGTGTGTCGCGCCCGGGGCGGTGAGTCCTGCGCCTTCGACGGCGCCATGATCGTGCTCCAGCCCATAGCCGATACGGCGCACATCGTGCACGGACCGATCGCGTGCTGCGGCAACACCTGGGAAGGCCGTGGAACACTGTCGTCAAAGGGCATGCTGCATACCATGGGTTTTACCACGGACATGGGCGAGATCGACATTGTCTACGGATCGGAAGAAAAACTGCTGAACGCCGTCAGGCGAACGCAGGAAGCGGTGCGGCCGAATGCGATCTTTGTCTACTCCACCTGCGTCAGCGGACTCACAGGCGAGGACATCGACGCGGTCTGCAAACAGGCCGAGAACGAGCTGGGCATTCGTGTCATAGCCGTGAACGCACCCGGCTTCGTGGGGCCGAAGAACCTGGGGAACCGGATTGCCGGAGAAGTCCTGCTCGAACAGGTGATCGGCACGGGTGAGCCGACGGTCATGACGCACTATGACATCAACCTTATCGGCGAGTACAACATTGCCGGCGATCTCTGGCTTCTGGAGCCGCTTCTGGAACGGGCGGGCATCCGCATCCTGTCGAAAATAACCGGCGACGCGACCTTCGAAGAAATCACCTGGGCGCACCGGGCGAAGCTGAACGTCGTGGTCTGCTCCCGGGCGCTCATCAACGTGGCGCGGGAGATGAAGAGGAAGTTCGGCATCCCCTACGTCGAGGTCTCGTTTTTCGGCAGCACCGAGATTGCAAAAGCGCTGCGGGCCATGGCCCGGGCGCTGCAGGGCAAGGCCGGCTACGACGAGCCGGACCTGATGTCCGTTGTCGATGCCCTGATCAGGAAAGAAAAGAAAAAACTGAAGGAGTCCCTGCAGCCCTACCGGCATCTGCGCGGCAAGAAGGCCGTTCTCTACACCGGCGGGGTGAAAAGCTGGTCCTTCATCTCGGCGCTCCTCGACCTGGGTATCGAGATCGTTGCCGTCGGGACGAAAAAGAGCACTGCAGAAGACGAAGAAAAGATGAAGGAGCTGCTCGGGGGCAATGCCCCGCTCGTCGAAGATGTTACGCCGGAGAACCTGCTCCGGCTGCTCAAAGAGCGGGGCGCGGACATGCTCATCGCCGGCGGACGGAACCAGTACCTTGCCGCCAAGGAGGGGTATCCCTTCGTGGACGTCAATCAGGAGCGGCACGTCGCATACGCGGGCTACGCCGGCCTCATCAATTTCGCGGAGCTGATCAGCAACAGCCTCCGGTTTTACAATGAGGAATTTCCGATACGATCGGGACAGGTCTCCATGCGAAATGCGGAATTTACATCAAGTGACAGAAGGAATAAATCGGTACTATCTCATCCGAAACCGGCCCTGCTCATCGATCCCCTGAAGCATTCGGCCTCGATCGGCGCGGCCATGGCTTTTCAGGGAATCGACGGCGCCCTTCCGATCATTCACGGCGCCCAGGGATGCTCCTTCCTGGGCAAGGTGCTCCTGACAAAACATTTCCGGGAGCCCATCGCTTTGGCCTCATCAAGGCTCTTTGTCGAAGAGGTGGTGATGGGGAGTGAGGAAAAGCTCGCGAAGACCGTCGAGGGCTTTCTCGAAAAGAACAGTCCAGCGATGATCGGGGTACTGACCTCGGGGCTTGCGGAAATAAAAGGAGACGATGTCTCAGGGACCGTGAAGGACCTGAAAACACGCAATCCGCAATCGGCGATCATAAATGTCTCAACGCCGGATTATGACGGCGGGCTCGAGGCCGGTTATGCGAGGGCGGTTGAAAATATAGTTTCGAGTTTTGCGCTTCGAGTTTTGAGTTCAAAGGCAATGCAAGTCAATGTGCTTGCCGGGTCGCACCTTACGCCTGCGGACTTTTCGGAAATCCGGGAACTTGTCGAGTCCTTTGGAATAAAGGCGATCATGTTGCCCGACCTGTCGGCCCTCGACGGGAGCAGACAAGATTTTTCCCCTCTTGCCCGGGGAGGTACCCCGCAGGCGGAACTCAAAAGCATCGCCGGGTCCGTGTTTACGATCGCGATCGGGAGCAGCATGGCACAGGCCGCGCAGCTGATTCAAAAGCAGTGCGGCGTCGGGTACGAAGTCCTCGAAACCGTCGCCGGCCTCGCAGGTTCCGACCGGCTCATCGCTGCTTTGAAAAAGATTGCCGGCGCGCCTGCGCCCGCAAAGTACGAACGCCAGCGCGCAGTGCTCGTGGACAATATGCGGGATGCCCAGACGCTGTTCGGAGGCAAAAGAATCTGTCTCGCCCTCGAACCGGACCTTGCGGTCCAGACCTCGAATTGGCTCGAGGAAATGGGTGCGACTGTTGCCCTGGCCGTCGTTCCGACGCTTTCCGATGCCGTTGACCATATCCGGGCGCGGGAAGTTCTGATCGGGGACCTGTTCTCGATTCAGGGCGAATTAGACCTGCTGATATCGAATTCCCATGCCGAACGCGCGGCCAGACGGCTCAACGTTCCACTCTACGAGATGGGTTTTCCGGTTTACAAAACCTTCGGGTACACGTCAAAGGTCACGATTGGGTACCGGGGGACCCTGACGATGGTTCATGAAGTGGGAAATCTGCTGTCAAAGAGGCATTAGTCACAGCGGGAACAAGGAGGAGACACCATGCTGGTAGCGTTCGCAACAACCGATGAACAGACGGTCAACGAGCACTTCGGCCGGGCGGGTAAATTTGTTATTTATGAAATTACCGCGGGGAGCGGCCATCGTTTCGTGGAATTGCGCATGTTCAGTGACGGCCTGGACAGGGCAATTATCGACACGAGGGAGCGGGGCCAGGTACATGAGGATGCGGTCCAGGGCAAGGTGGAGCGTCTTGCCGACTGCAAGCTCATCTATCTCACCGAGATCGGCGGACCGTCCGCGGCGCGGCTGGTCAGGAAGGGCATCATGCCCATGAAGGTGAAGGAACCGGTTTCGATCGAACGCGCGCTGAATGAGCTCGATGAAACGATAAAGAAGTCGCCGCCGCCATGGCTCAGAAAAGCCTTGAACGGCAATGGGGAATGCGGAGTATAAAACCGAAATATCGAGCCAACGAGGAGGAGATTAATATGAAGATGATCAGGGCATTTATTCGGCCGGAAAAGGAACAGGAAGTAGTGCTGGCGCTCGAAGGCGCAGGCTTTCCCTCGCTTACCAAGGTCCCCGTATTCGGGCGAGGCAAACAGAAGGGATTGACCGTGGGGCCCGTGCACTACGACGAGCTTCCGAAAGTGCTGATTATGACGGTCATAGATGACAAGGACCTGGATAAGGTGCTCAAGGTGATCAACGACAAGGCGCGCACAGGATTCATCGGCGACGGGAAGGTCTTTATCAGCCCGGTCGAACAGGCATACACGGTCAGGACCGGCGAAGCAGGGCTGTAGCAAATGCGGAATGCCGGGTGATTTCGAATACGAAAAATATTTTCAATCGTCATTCCCGAGACGTCGGGCATCCAGGTGCTTTACGGTTTCCGGATTCCGGCTCAAGCTTGGAATGACAGCAGGAAGGACGACGAATCATGAAAGAAATTACGGCAATTATCAGGCGCGATAAAATTCAGGAAACAAAGAATGCGCTGGTGGACCTCGGTTACCCGTCGCTCACGATCCAGAGCGTGGAGGGCCGGGGCAGGCAGAGGGGCGCCATGTGCGCCGAGATGGATGCGGAAATGCCCGACAGCTTCTGCACCGCGGTCAAGCTCAGGCCCACGCCGTCCTCCTACGCGCTCGACCACGCACTTCCGAAAGTAGCGTTGTTCGTTCCGAAGAGGCTGCTCACGATCGTGGTCCCCGACGATGTGGTTACGACCGTGGTCAAAGCCCTGCTTAGGGTGAACCGGACCGGCAAGGCAGGCGACGGCAAGATCTTCGTGTCTCCGATCGAAGGCGCCCTGCGCGTTCGAACGGGCGAGCGAAATGGAGAGGCGATAGCGTAGAATCAGGGTCCAGGGGCCAGTAGTCAGGAGCCGGCAGATTCGTCAGAAAGGCCCATGGCCCCTGATTCTCAGGAGGAACCATGTCACCTATTACCGGAACTACCCGGGGCGGAAAACCCTGGGTACCGAAATTCATTGATGCGATCGAGATCGATAAATGCATCGGCTGCGGACGCTGCTACAAGGTCTGCGGCTTTGATGTATTAGAGTTGATCGAAAAGCCCTTCGAGGGCGAGGACGAATACGGCGACGACATGGGGAACAAGGTCATGTCCGTCGCCCGTCCGGAGAACTGCATCGGCTGCGAGGCCTGCGCGCGCACCTGCACCAAGAAATGCCATATCCATCTAAGCATCTGATTTCGGAGTGGAGCCCCCTCCGGCATCCCGACCTGTCGGGACTAAAATTGACGCGACCTCCCGGAACTGCGAACTCGCGCATGCGTGACACGTTCGTGTCACGCGCGAGTGAGCGCTTTCCACCCCCGGCAGGAGCCGGGGGATGCCAAGGCGCGGGATTGCGGAATGGAAAAGACAGGGTCCAGTAGCAAGGGGCCAGGAGTGCGATTGACGATTGCATGTCGATCAATGGACATAGCCATCCGTTCCGCCCGCGCCTGCGACATCCCGCAGATGTGCGGTCTGCTTGCGGACCTGTTCGGCATTGAAGCTGATTTTACGTCCGATACCGGAAAACAGGCTAGCGGGCTCACTCTGCTGCTGGAAGACCGGTCGGGAAGGTCCCATCTGGCCGTCGCTGTTTTTGAAGGCGATGTCATTGGCATGTGCTCGGTTCAGATTGTCATCTCCACTGCCGAAGGCGGCCCCTCAGGACTGGTCGAAGACCTCGTTGTCCGACGTGATCTCCGGGGAAAGAGCATCGGCACCGCTCTCCTGAACCATGTCCTGACGTGGTGCAAGGATCAACGGATTACCCGCGTGCAGCTCCTGGCGGACAAAGAGAATGTGCCTGCCCTTGGGTTCTATGCCGGCCGCGGGTGGGACAATACCAGTCTGATCTGCCTGAGAAAGCGTCTCTGACGCATGACGACTGCTTCTCCCGTGATTTAATAATGTGCATGTGCCTCGCCTTTGTTCTTTCCCCTGCCCGCTCCTGAATCAGAACCTCTTGATCCGTAATGCTTTCCCTTTTTGGCAGCGATATTGCTTTTAAGGGAATAGAACAAGAGAAGGAGACGGCCATGGTAAAAACGGAACAGATTTCCCGATCCCTCATCAGCACCCACCCGTGCTTTTCCGAGGAAGCCCATCACAAATTCGGCAGGGTCCATCTGCCGGTCGCGCCTGCATGCAACATCCAGTGCCGATACTGTTTACGCAAGTTCGATTGCGCCAACGAGTCCCGGCCGGGCATCACGAGCAAGGTGCTGACACCGGACGAGGCCGGGGAGCGTGTGCAGGCCCTCGTTGATAGGAACGAGCGGCTGACGGTGGTCGGCATTGCGGGGCCGGGAGATCCCCTGGCCAATGCCTCCACCTTCACCGTGCTGAACAGGATCCGCAGGCAGTACCCGGAGCTGACGCTGTGCGTCTCCACGAACGGCCTCCTGCTGCCGGAAAATATAGACCGGCTGCTGGCCGCGGGAGTGGGCAGTCTTACCGTCACGATCAACGCAGTCTCTCCGGAAACGGCTGAAAAAGTCTATGCCTGGATAAGCAGCGATGGGATGCGCTACGAGGGGCTGGAAGCGGCGGTGCGGCTGCTCGTGAACCAGTGGAGGGGCCTCGCAGGGGCGGTCGAAGCGGGGCTCATCGTCAAGGTCAACACCGTCTTCATCCCGGGAGTGAACGAACGGGAAATTCCGCTGATAGCGGAGCGCGCCGGAAGACTGGGCGCCGAGATCATGAACGTGCTGCCGCTCATTCCGCAGGCCGGGTTTGCGCATCTCACGAGGCCGGACCATCATGCCCTCAAACAGATGCGCGACCGATGCCGGCCTTATGTGAAGCAGATGACGCACTGCAAGCAGTGCCGCGCCGACGCCTGCGGCATCCTGGGCGAGGACAAGGACATGGAGCTGGAAACGCTGATGGCGAGGATCGGCGAGGAGTACATCGAGATGGTGTGATGCACAAGAAGCATTCGACAGGATAACAGGATTGACAGAATATTTCTTATCAGAAGTCATCCAGTAATCCTGTCAAAATTCTTTTTCGTATCACCGGGGTGACTGGTTATGGACGAACAGCTTACGCAGGTTGATCGGGAGCGGTACCGGAGGCAGTTGATGCTGCCGGGGTTCAGTTCGGAGCCATCAGAAACGGCTCGGGAATTCCAGCGTGCTCGTCGCCGGCATCGGGGGCCTCGGCGGGACCGCGGCGCTGTACCTCGCCGCGGCGGGCATAGGAAGGCTCGTTCTGGCGCACGCCGGCACGGTGACGCTCTCGAACATGAACAGGCAGATCCTGATGCGGAACCGGATCGGCAAGAGCAGGGTCGTTCAGGCGAAAAGAACGATCCAGGAGATGAACCCCGACGTGGCCGTCGACGTTTTCGACGAGCGGATCACGGAGGGCAATGCCGGCTCGTTGATCAGCTCGGTGCAGATCGCGCTGTCCGCGCGTCCGAACTTCCAGGAACGAAGGATCCTGAACAGGGCCTGCATTGAAAAGGGCATCCTCATGGTGGAGGCGGCCATGAACGGAATGGAAGGCTACATCTTCAACGTCATCCCCCGCGTCGCCTCCTGCGTGCACTGCGTCTATCCCGAAGACGACCCGTCGTGGCAGGAACTGGGATTCCCGGTGCTCGGAGCGGTCTCGGGCATGCTCGGCTGCATCATGGCCCTCGAGACGATAAAGCTCCTGACCGGGTACGGGAAGCCCCTGCTTTCGGAGATGCTGGTGTTCAATACCATGGACATGGATTTCAAAAAGGTCAAGGCCCCGCGGAACGAGTCCTGCGAGGTCTGCAGGATGTGAGCAAGGAGGCAGAATCATGATAATGGCAGGCATGCTTGTTTTCGCGCTGGCTGTATTTTTCCTATCGTTCCTGGTCGGGAGATCGAAAGACTGGGACAGGGGGCAGATCGCGGTCTATGTGACCCTCGTCGCCTGGGGGTCGCTCCTCTACGGCCTGTACATGGCAAAGATCTCCCCATGACCCGCTCTTGCGAAATACTGGACACAACCCTTCGGGAAGGAGAGCAATGCTTCGGCGTGTTTTTCCCCATCGAAATCAAGAAGCGCCTGGCCATCCTGCTCGATAAAATCGGCGTCGACTTTATCGAAGTCGGCCATCCCGCTGCCGCGCCTTCGATACAACAAGCAGTGTCCGAGATCGCGCGTTTGAACCTGCGGTCCCGCCTTGTAGGCCACGCGCGGCTGGACCGGAAAGAGATACGCCTGGTCAGAGACCTGGGTTTGCCCTGGGTGGGGCTTTTCAGCGGCATAAGCGAATGGAGCCTCAGGCGATACGACTTGTCGAAACAGGCGGTCTATGAACGGACAGGCGAAGCAGTGCAGTACGCAAAGGGGATCGGCCTGAAGGTCAAATTCACCTGCGAAGACGCTTCCCGGACCGACGTGCATGAAGTCGTCGATTTTTACGAACATCTCCGTTCCCTAGGTGCGGACCGCCTGAGCTATGCCGATACGGTCGGGATAATGACGCCCCGGGCAGTTAAACGGATACGCAGCACTATCGTAAGCAGGATGCCCTTCAGCATACTGCATTTTCATTTTCACGACGATTTCGGCAGGGCCTTCGACAATGCAGTCGCGGCAGCGGAAAGCGGAGCGCGCTGCATCGACACGAGCCTCCTGGGCATCGGGGAGCGAATGGGGCTGGTGTCTCTTGAAAACGTTCTCTGTTTCCTGCGCGGGGCAGACGATAAAGAGCGCGCAAAAGCGTTTCTCGAGGAGGCTGCCGGGCTGGTAAAAAGCTGCATCAACCAGGACCACTACAAAAATCGCCGGTTCGCCCACAAGTCGGGCATTCACATGAACGGGACGATCAAGGACCCGAAAACCTATGAACCCTTCGAGCCGGCCGGCACCGGTTCGGAAAGAATTTTCGTGCTGAGCAAGCTGATAGGCAGATCAGGCCTGCGAACGATTCTTTCACGCCACGGCTTTCATCACGCTGAAGAGGATCTCGTGCCTCTTCTTCGGGAAATTAAGTCAGAGGACCTGCTGGAACTGGCTAAGGCGGAAGATATAATGAGGTACTTTACGGAAAGAGGGCTGGAAAGGCAGAGAGAGGCAGGATGAGGATTGCACCTACTATTAAACAGATTTCATAGAAGTGAAGCTGTAACAATTATTGTGTGAAACTTGCTGTTCGTCAAGATTCAAGAAGTGAGCCCAATGACCTCCTTTTTCCATATCCATGCCTTCTTTTTCGTAAAATCGCAACGAGGTCAGCATTCGTGGGCGCACAAGATCGCATGCTATGTTTTCTCTCCGTAGTAAATAAACGAAGTTACACTGAAAAAATATTGTCCAGCTGCGTAATTTTTTAAGAGTTCCCTATGAAGTTTTTCTTGTTCTTCTTTTGTGATCCCATCATTCTCGGCAAGCATCGCAATGTCCTGCATTCTATCGAAGCCGTACTTTCCTCTTTCATACTTCGTCTCTATCAGGGTAAACGAATCCGGCTTTCCTCGAAACTTCCCGCTGCCCTCAATCAGTCCCCAAAGCTTTCTCCCCATTTGACCATCGCAGTGATCCATCCATGGCTGCTTCCAATCGGAAAATGCAGAGACGGCCTTCCGCGCGGTTTCTTTTTCCTCCACACTGTATGTCATCGTGTCCCAATCCCAGTGCACAGCAAGTAGTTTTCCACCAGGTTTTAATATACGGTGGAATTCATTCACAAGAGCATTTTTATCACGGATACATTCAATAACGTCAATCGTCACTATTAAATCAAATGATGCATCCGGTAGTTCCAGTTTGCCATCAAACTTATTGCAGACAAAATTTATACTACGGTATCTATTAGTCGCTTCTTTGACGAATTGAGCTGATGCGTCGATGCCCAGCAATTTAGATGCGGAACTCACTCTTGTCGAAAGGAGTCCGAGAAAGTCTCCCATTCCGGATCCGAAGTCGAGAATTGAGAATTCGGTGTTCGTGGATAGATCGAGTCTTGTCAGCAAATAGTCAAATAGAAGCTTTTTCATAAATTTCAAAGCGCGACCAGGAACAGCAAACCTCCAACTAAGGGTAACCATGTTTTTGAATGACGCATTATTTCTCCGCTCGAACTGATCGGATTAAGAAACTCCTCAAGAAGAACTTCACCAGGATGAAGCGGATGTAATGCTTTTTCTTCATCACTTCTACCCTACACTGATAATCAATAATTTCTACGGCCTGCATGGTGCACGATGTAAACTTCACCTTGAAACTTGCATTTAAACACCCCCGGTGAGCGACGGACCCCGCTGGGAGTGCGTCTCGACCGGTTTGGAAGTTCATCGCGTATTGTAAAGGCAGGGATATATCAGACCGAACTTTATTCTGCAAATGCCTTCTTCAGCGCCTCATAAACTTCTTTCTGAGATGCACGAGGAAGGCGTCGGATACGAGCCAAAACATTTCGAGCAGATTCGGTGAGCGGCTGAAGATTTGATCGTCCTTGATTGCACGCCGAGCAAAGAACACGGAGATTGTTCTTGTCATTTGAGCCGCTTTGACTCAGAGGAATGATATGGTCGATATGAAGTCGTATTTTTCGAGAAGGATTAAAAGGATCGGGGTCAGTAGGGCCAGCTCCACATAATTGGCATGTGAAGCCGTTGCGCTCAAGAATTTCATTGCGTAGCTGAGGCGAAATTCCACGTCCCAGCATCGGGATTCTCTTTAAACTTTCGAGCATATATTCGCCTGGTTTGAGGTCGTGTCTGTCGATATGGGAGCGAATCTGCATGCCTTCCTCGGTACTATTCAAAATGACGTAGTCCGCTACCTGACAAAAACATTCTCAAAATGCCATTTTAAAAAAGCATTCTTTGGTGGAAATCGACGCGGCATACTTATTTTATGATCCTGATAATCTCGTAAGGTTACTTGGACTGCGTTTGACTTGGATTTATAGAGGGCGGAGGACAAAACTATCATGTAAGATTTATTCAGTGATATTAGGCCACGGTCAAAAGCTTTGTCGTGTAAAACACAGAGGCATAATCCGTTTTCAGGATCAGTTCGGCTCTCTTCATTAGACGCCCAAGGTACAATGTGGCTTGCAACTAAAAGCTGCGGAAGATCGTTTCCGCATATACAGCATGATGATTCATAGCTAGATAAAATAGCTCTTCTGAAAAAGGACTGATACAAACGGGTCATGACCGTGGTCGGTTTTTCAGACGGTCCCGTGGGTCGTGGAATGTGTGCGATGATGGGATATTGATCTTCCATCTTTGCAGAAAAAACCGGTGCTTTCGTCAGCAACCGTTGACTCTCTTGAACTAATGAGTCCCACCGTCCATAAAATTCATTCCAAATTTCTCTGTCTAGCTTGCTGGCGTGAGTCAAACCACTTATGCCTTGCTTTGCCAACAATGGATCGAAGGCTCCAAAATTGCCAAGCTTACGTGCAACAGAACTCGGCGTCCGCCCGAGCAATCTTGCAAGTCGGATTACTTCCGGGTTATTAGTTTTTGTTTGTGCAAACGGGATTTGGCAATAGAGATAGAGAGATAATACCAGTTCATCTCTTGACCAAAGAACCCCATATTTCGATTGGCTTTCTGTCATTATTCGGAGTAAGGCGACAAAATGCAGCAGTATCCGTTCGAATCACTTCGCGGCTGATAACTTGGGTCAGCGTCAACGCGGTATTGCCCTACCAGATCGGTCTTCTTGAGTCGCTCAAAATGGTACGGAACGTTGTCGATCAGAAGCCGTGCCACTTCTCGATTGCCTTCGATCATCAAAGGTATTTTGACAGATACACCGGAGCCCAGCGTTAATTTAGCAGATTTTTTCGACATAGCGTTTACCTCCTGCGATTTATTCATGTATAACACTTAATGACATCTCATACTTATTGATGTAGGTGTGCGCCCAAAGTGAAGGTCAAGCGGAGGTGAGACGTTTCGGATTTCCGTTTCAATCGGTGGCGGCAAATCGGCTATGGCATCGCGGACGGTTCTCCATGGCGACGGATTAGTGATATATTCATCGAATTCTTCTGTAAAAGCTTTTCGATGTCCGTTATTGATATTATAGTTCGTTTTCCTCGGCGGAAACACTTCACGAGGGTCGGCGAATTTGCACCCTACGATGAAAGCACGCCACCTGACTTGCGGAATGCCATAATCGGCGGCGCATAACTTTGCCCAATGTAGTTTAAAGCCCTGCGCTGGCGCAATTTCTACTATTTCGCCATGTTCGAATGAATCAAGAAGCTGCGGAACATTTTCCATTACGAATACTGAAGCACCGGACCGTTCAACAATCTCCATAAAGGGACGCCATAGCTGTTTACGGGGGTCGTCATCGCGGTTTTTATTGAGAAGGCTGAATCCTTGACATGGGGGGCCGCCGATCACTACGTCGGCTTTGGGGATTTTCGTCTTCGGATTTTCGAGAATATCAACTATATCGCCTACCGTACAATGGTCGCCGAAGTTAGAATTGTAAGTCTGTGCTGCATAATCATTAAAATCATTCGCCCAAACCGGCTCAAAATCGTGCCCTGTTAACTTCGTGAATCCGAGCGTCATGCCACCTGCTCCGGCAAAAAGATCGATTAGTTTAGGACGCAGTTTTACATCCTGCAACGTACCGTCTACTCGTGCCAGATAAACGGCTTCTTCTTCGGCAACAAGAGGGATATCCTTTTTGGCTTTATCGTATTTTTTGATTTTCGACATGGTATACACGCATCATTCGAGATCATCATACCAAAAAGAACAGGAGGTAGTAAAGTCAATTATTGCCCTGCTCTTTCGGGTCCAACGAGCTATTAGTTCTTCGGGATACATTTCAAAGAAGGAAGCAAGATGGACCTTTTCCGGGGACATTCTTAAGAAGCTTAATGTAGTAAGGCGTAGATGAAATGTTCTGCGCATATCGATTTCAATATGAAGTCTACAATTTATATTAGCCGCAACCATTAATGACTTCAGGAAGAAGTAATTTTGCGTGGTACACCTACAAAGTCAGACTTTGGAGAAAACCGCGCTGCTATCTATTACGAATTGAAAGGTGAAGCGCAGATCGTTCACAGATGGCACAACAAGGATAGCAATTTTAAAGACAGACCCCATTCCACCATGAACACGACCAGTCGTTTGTTCAAAGCAAGCCCCCAGGATGGAATTTAATCTCCCCAAGACTTTCCGCAGCCTTTATTTCAGCAAAAACTATAGTGGAGCCCCCGGCAGGAGCCGGAGGCTCCCTCGAACAACGCGACCTCCCGCCTGCACCCGGCGTTTACGAGTGCGGATGCACGGAGTGCCAGGTGGAACTGCGAATTCGCGCATGCGTGACACGTTCGTGTCACGCGCGAGTGAGCGCTTTCCACCCCCGGCCGGAGCCGGGGGATGCCAAGGCGCGGGATTCCTAAACAGGAACGATATCAACAATCGTGAACGTATTGCGGCAGGCGGACTGGCTCTTTTTTAAGCAAGTGCCTAAAAGCCTATCTTGCCTTTCAATGCGATGAATGCAATGTCAACCCTGCCTTAGTTGCGGTAATATTGTTAATTCAGCACTTTATCGCAATGGCCCCCCGTTTTCGGACTTGGCACATGCCTTGCTATATTCCCTGTTAGAAGCAGATGACATGGAATCACTAGCAAATACCAGTCCGATCGGACTCAATCCAAGGAGGGGAATGTATGAACAAGGTACGGAATCACAGGATTTTGAATTTCTGTTTGGCGATCATCGGCGTCGCGGCAGCGGTATGTGCATCATCCGCATACGCGGAAGACGCAAAGCCTGCAGGTCTCAGCCCCGATGATCTGAAAAAGGCGCTCGGTATGAGCATCTATCTCCAGGGCGGCTATACGTATAACGGGAATGCCGGCGCAGGCGATGTGAACGATCTGCGGGTATTCGACAAGAAGGCCGACAGCTTCATGCTCGATCTTATGGAGCTGACCTTTGCAAAGGACCCGACGGCAACCAGCCTCGGCTTCAAGGTCAAGATCTCGGCGGGGGAGACGGCAAAGTATATTCATTCAACGGGTCTGACTTCAAGCGCCGGAGACGATCCGTTCGACATCACCGAAGCATATGTGAGCTATCTTGCTCCGATCGGCAAAGGCATCAGGTTCGATGCAGGAAAGATGGTAACCTACCACGGCGCGGAGGTGATCGAGGCGATCGACAACCCGAACTATTCGCGGTCGTTCCTGTTCAACTACGCTATTCCCTTCACCCATACCGGGGTGAAGGCGAGCTACACATTCACCGATGCCGTGAGCGCGAGCTTCCATATCGTGGACGGCTGGGACAACAGCTCGGACAACAACACGGGCAAGACCTTCGGCGCGAGCATCGCCCTGACGCCGAGCGAAAAAATTTCGGGATACATCAATTACATGATCGGGCCGGAGAAGACCGACAACAATCATGACAACCGGTCCCTTCTCGATCTGGTCGCAACCATCAAACCGGTCAAGCCGCTTTCATTCATCCTGAATTATGACTATGGGCAGGAGGAGCGCTCATCGCTTTCCAACGGCGCTGCAACCTGGTCAGGTGCAACAGGCATCGTGAAGTACGATTTCACGGAAACCTACAGCCTCGCGGTCAGAGGCGAAACGTTCGACGACAAGGACGGCGTGCGGACCGGCACGGCGCAGAAGCTGACCGAAGTCACCGTGACCCCGGAGTTCCGGCTCGCCGGCGGCCTGATCCTGCGGCCCGAGTACCGGCACGACTCGTCGGACAAGTCAGTCCTTCGACAACGACACGAAGAAGTCCCAGGACACGATCGCGCTGGGCGCGATGTATAGATGGTAGAAAATCATTAAAGGAGAATTACGATGAACACAAAACGCTTGATACTGGCGATCGTTCCTGGCGTTGGCGGTCGCAATTGTCGGCGGCCTGGTTTTCGCCGACGACCAGACTCCGCCGGCTCCCGCGCTCCCGCGGCTGCGGCAACCGCGGCCCCGGCGCTCCAGCCTGATCCGTCAGGCGCGAATACCGGCGGAGCGGCGGACGTGGTCGGCGCGTCCGCGGGCGCGCCGACGGCCGATGACATGAAGAACCTGGCCAAGAGCGAACCCCTGGCCGCGAAGCTTGCAGACGTCGTGGGCCATAACCGCATCGCGATCAACGTGGTCTGGACCCTGGTCGCGGGCTTTCTGGTCATGTTCATGCAGGCCGGGTTCGCCATGGTGGAAACGGGCTTCACCCAGGCCAAGAACGCGGGCCACACCATGGCCATGAACTTCATGGTCTATCCGCTCGGCATGCTCGGCTACTGGATCTGCGGATTCGCGCTCCAGATGGGCGGCGTCGGCGGCGTGGCGACGCTCGGCGGCGGCACCGGGCTGCTGGCAAACGAATTCACGATCCACCTGTTCGGCAAGGACTTCGGGCTCTTCGGACGACCAAGGGCTTCTTCCTTTCCGGCGTCACCTATGATGCCGTCGATCTTCGCGCTATTCCTGTTCCAGATGGTGTTCATGGACACGACCGCGACGATCCCGACGGGCTCCATGGCGGAGCGCTGGAACTTCAAGTCCTTTGTGATCTACGGGTTCTTTATCGGCGGCATCATCTATCCGCTCTACGCCAACTGGGTATGGGGCGGCGGCTGGCTGTCGCAGCTCGGGCAAGATCTTCGGCCTCGGCCACGGGCACGTTGACTTCGCGGGCTCCTCGGTCGTGCATATGACCGGCGGCGTGGCAGCCCTGGCCGGCGCGATGGTGCTCGGGCCGCGGCATCGGCAAGTTCAAGGACGGCACGCCGACTGGCGATCCCGGGCCATCACATCCCCATGGCGATCGTCGGGCTGCTTCATCCTGGCCTTCGGCTGGTTCGGGTTCAACGCCGGATCCTCCCTGGCAGGCGACGATCTGCGCATCGGCGTCGTTGCCACGAACACGATGCTGGCATCGGCGGGCGGCGCATTCTCGTCCATGCTGTACATGTGGTTCAGGTACGGCAAGCCGGACATCTCGCATGATCGCGAACGGCATGCTGGCAGGGCTGGTCGCGATCACCGCGCCCTGCGCCTTCGTGAACTCGCGTCTCGGCGGTCCTCATCGGCGCGATCGCGGGCGTCCTGGTCTGCATCAGCGTGTTCTTCGTCGAGCGCACGCTCAAGATCGACGATCCGGTCGGCGCGATCTCGGTCCACGGCGTGAACGGCGCCTGGGGCGTCCTCTCGCTGGGTCTCTTTGCCGACGGCACCTACGGCGACGGCCTAAACGGCATTGCCGGCGGACGGTGAAGGGGCTGTTCTACGGCGGCGGCTCGCAGTTCGTCGCGCAGGTGGTCGGCACGGCTGACCAACATCGTCTTCGTGTTCATCGTCGTCGTACGTCTTCTTCAAGGTCCTGGACAAGATCATCGGCCTCAGGGTCCCGGCGAAGCTGGAAATCGAAGGGCTCGACCAGGCAGAAGTGGCGGTCTCCGCCTATCCTGACTTCAACGTGCGCAAACGCACCGATAGAGGAGATAGACCATGAAAAAAATAGAAGCCATCATCAAGCCGTTCAAGCTCGACGAAGTGAAGGACGCATTGAACGCGATCGGCGTCCAGGGCATGACCGTGACCGAGGTAAAGGGCTTCGGCAGGCAAAAGGGCCACGTCGAGCTCTACCGCGGCGCGGAATACGACATTACCTTCATCCCGAAGGTGAAGATCGAGGTGGTGGTGGCGACGAGCATCGCCGACAAGGTGGTATCCGTCATCGAGGAAAAGGCAAAGACCGGCAAGATCGGCGACGGAAAGATCTTCATCTCGAAGCTCGAAGACATCGTCAGGATCAGGACCGGAGAACGCGGAGACCCGGCGATTTGAGAGGTCGCCGTTTATCCTCCCGGGGCCGGCATGTTCCATTGCATGCCGGCCCTTTATTTAAGGGGATCAGCATCCGTTGAAAGGAGTTTTACGATGAAAAGAATTGAAGCGATTATCCGTCCGGCCAAGGTCCCCGACGTCTGCGCTGCCCTGAACGGCGCGGGCCATCCCGGCGTGACCATCTCCACGGTCGAGGGGCGCGGCAGCCAGCAGGGCTGGGTCCACCATGTTCGCGGCGCCTCGTTCAAGGAGAACGTTCTGGCCAGATCGAAGGTGGAAGTGGTCGCAAAAGACGAAGACGCCGCCGCGATCGTCAAAGCCATCCGCGACGCCGCAGTGACCGGCGGCGTCGGAGACGGCAAGATATTCGTCCATGACATCACTGAGGTCATCAGGATACGAACGAACGAGAGCGGGACTGCGGCGCTGTAGCCTGACGTGTGACCATTGCTTGAGCGAAATAATGCTGAATAGTACCGTGAGGAGCGCAGGGATTGACCTTCCGGCCTCAATTTGGACGGAGTTGATCTGTTTATGATTACAGTTGTTCTCAGCGCAATTTTTCTTCTGATCCTGATTCTGCCGATCACCGTGAAGAAGGTCGAGCACAATCTGGAGCTGTTCCTCCTCGCCATCGGCGGGACTACGCTCCTGTTCTCCCACTGGATCGGACCGGAACGGCTCATCAGTTTTCACCTCATAGAAGCGGCGCTCCTGGAGCCCGTAAAGCTGACCATCGCTACGCTGGTCTTCGGACTTGTCTTCAGGGCCGTTCGGGAACCGCTCAAACGCAGGATCTCAGTCATCGAGCTCCGCCTCGGCCCGAGGGCCTTTGCGTTCCTGCTCATATTTATTCTCGGACTGCTGTCGAGCGTGATAACCGCCATCATTGCCGCCCTTATCCTCTGCGAAATCGTGAGCGCGATCAATCTGGATAAAAAATATGAAACCCGGCTCGTCATCTTCGCCTGCTTCTCGATCGGCATGGGCGCGGCCCTGACGCCGATCGGCGAACCCTTGTCCACGATTGCCGTGGCAAAACTTCGGGGCAGCGTTATAGACGGGGATTTTCTGATGCTCCTGCGCCTGTTTGGAAAGTACATCCTTCCCGGGTTGTTCCTGATCTCTGTTGCGGGCGGTTTTTTCAGGGGGACTGCGGTGTCGCGCTCGGATAGTCTGACCGAGGACTATGCAGAGCCCTTTGGCCGGATCGCACTGCGCGCTTTCAAAGTCTACATCTTCGTCATGGCGCTCATTCTGCTCGGCACGGGTTTCAAACCCCTGATCGATCTTCATATTTCCCGGCTGCCGGCGATGGTTCTCTACTGGGTCAACATCACGTCCGCGATTCTCGATAATGCCACGCTTGCCGCAGCGGAGCTCGGACCGGGCATGACTGTTGCTCAGGTGAAGGGCATCATGATGGGCATCATCATTTCCGGCGGCATGCTCATTCCGGGGAACATCCCGAACATCATTGCCGCGAACAAATTGGGAATCTCAAGCAGGTCCTGGGCGGTGATCGGCGTGCCCTTCGGATTTTTTGTGATGGCGCTCTATTTCGGGATCCTCTACTGGTAGCAGGAACATGCTCCGTGGCGCTGCGGCACTGCAGTCGGGCTTGCCGCAGATTGAGGCAATGAGCAGGAATGTAAATATGATAGTGTCTTAAAAAGTCGGAAATTTCAAAGGGCAGTCATTCCCCGCACCTTGTGAAAAATATTAATGCGGGGCGCTGCCGGCCTGCCCCGACCAGTCGGGGCTTATCCGGAATAGTTTTTAACATACGTTATATGGCAACCGGGCGGAAGGGAAACAACCGAAAGGGTGCATGGATTCCATAAAGAACATTGTACTGTGGCTAAGACCATCGGTCAATGCGTGGAGATAATGACTTCCCTTGAGATGAGTCATGTTGGTTGACCGACGGATTTTCACCGTGCTATTGGGCACTGCGTGAAAATTGCACCCTGCCAAAAATCGAGAAGTGATTTTTTAGCAAAAGGAGCAATAACGGAGTACTTCGGCTTCATAATCCTACGCGGGTCTAACCAACCCTTTGTTTGAGGACTTTTTCTTCGTACATCAGCTTTTCGGCCTGTTTCAGCAAGTCATCCATAGAGGTGGCGTTTTCCGGATTGGACCATGACATTCCGACACTGATCGACAATTTATAAGGCCGTCCATTCAGCTCGTCATAATAACGAACATGCTCTTTAAAGCGAGCCGCAGCGCTGTCCGCGTCTTCCTTTTTCCCCGCGAGAGAAGTGACGACAAACTCGTCGCCGCCGATTCGGGCAATGATGTCGGTTTCACGAAACGTTTCTTTCAGGACGATCGCCGCGTCCCTTATTGCCCGGTCACCTTCGTGATGGCCGAGTTCGTCGTTGATCTCCTTTAACTTATCGAGATCGCAATAGAGCAGAAATACGTAGTTTTGCTTACGAAATGCCAGCCTCAGGAGAGGTTCTGCCATGGTGAAGAACCCCCGCCGGTTGTAAAGCCCTGTGAGTTCATCGGCAAGGGACAGGGTGCGCAGTTTCTCTTCCATCTGCTTAAGATCGTTCACGTCCTTCGACACGACAGTTACCGCGACGATTCGTTCTCCGGCAATCTTTACCGGGCTGAACGTACGGAGGAAATACCTGTTGTCTCTTCGGCTAAAATGCTCCTTGCTGATGGTTTCCCCTGTTTCGAATACCCTGTCCACGTTCTCGATGAGCTCTTCCGATTCCTCGAACGAATGAAGATCGCGGTACGCCCGCCCGACATAGCCCACTCCGGTTAGCCCGAGCCTCTCGATATGTTTTTTGTTCATGTACAGATACCGGTATTCCGAATCGATCAGATAGATCGAATCCGCTATGGACTCCATAACGGATTGAAGCTTCTCTTCGCTTTCAAGCAACGCCTGCTCAGCAGCGAGCCTGGCATGGTCCGACTTTCTGCGCCTTGCGACAAAACGGGAGATCAGTACGCCGAAAAAAACAAAATTCACTGCGAACAGCGAACGCATGTACTGCTCGTGAATGTCTTCGCTCGTCAAGGCGTTCCAAAAACTTCCCTTTTCGAACACGAGGGAGTCGATACAGGCGTCGATCATCCACGTCAGCACTCCCCCACATAGGGAAAAGAGAATTATTTTTTGACCGTCTTTTTGCACGCAAAAAAACCTCATCCATACCTGGCCTGTTAGAGATTTTACATACTTCGAAGCATATTGTAAACAGCTTTCCCTCAACATTTTGCAGGTGATTTTCGAGAATAGAAGACGGTATATTTTGTTGTAAAAACCCGCTTTACGCGTCCGTCTGCCCGGTAACCTGAGGGGACACGGCGGTCTTTGGTCAATTAAAAAATGAGGGCCGCTGAGATACACGGCCCTCTGAAGGAATCTTTCATTTACGTTTCTGATGCTGCATTTTTCGGCAGTTTCCGACCGGTTGTGGATCTGTTTCTATTGTCGAGCGAGCACTTCCGGATTCCGAAGTCCTCGCGGAGCGCGCGACTTGACTTGAACTCAATCCTTGGCTTCATCTGCACTTGGTCTGGAACTGAGACCGACTACTAATGCCGCCGCACCTACAAGGATAGCTGCGGCAATTTCCATCATCGGTGTTAACAGCCCTGCGGGCAGGTTTTCGTACAACCCGTAAATCCCAAAAAGGATAAAGATTGCAGCTGCGCCCCATTTGATGAACCTCTCCGGTATTTTCTTCCCAAGCATGATCCCCACGCCGATACCGAATGCATCCGCTATCATCATCCCGGTCGTCGTGCCGGCCCAAACAGGCAGCACTGTCTGGTATTTCGCCGCAAGAGCTACCGTGGCCAGTTGGGTTTTATCGCCCATCTCGGCAATAAAAAATGCAATGGCGACCGTCCAGAAAGGACTGAAACTAAATCGTTTATCTTCATCCTTCAGTTCATCGCCGCGGATCGTCCATAAACCGAAAAGAATGAATGAAGCAGCGGCGGCGATCTGAATATAATTAAGCGGAATGAAATTCGTCAGCCAGGTTCCCACTTCCACCGCAAACAGATGATTTGCAGCCGTAGCGACGAACACGCCCCACAGGACCGTCGAGGCCTTGAATCGGGTGGCAAAGGCCATCGCCAGCAGCTGCGTCTTGTCGCCCATTTCCGCCAGAACGACGAACATCAACGAGGTGAGAAAAGCAGTCATTTTTTCCTATCTCCTTTTGTGCAATAAAAAAGCGAGACTTCCGGCGCGCGGCACTACACCGCAACGCCGAAGGTCTCGCTCATTGGTTTAAGCCAACTGCAGGGCCAGGCTGTGGCAGCCAGTATGTTGACCCTGTACAACGGAGCTACTCCCCCTCGGGATGTTTCTCTTTTATCTTATTACAGTCAGAAAGTCAAGAGTTATGACTCCAGATGCATCTTTGTTGAGTTGTCCTTACCTTGTCCAGATAGTGGTTCTGCCGAAAAGCGGGATGCCGATGAAGCCTCTCAGGTCGAGTTCATTGGGCGAAACAAGCGTCAGTTTGCCGCGGTACGTATTGCCGCTCTTCGGGTCGTACACTGTCCCGCCTTTCCACTCGTCCTCGCCGGCAAAGATGAAATCGTTCACAATCTGAAGGCCAAGAATGGGCCTGGACCTCTTCGCGGCGTCCGGGTTGTGGTTATCAAGCCTTGGTGTGCCTGGAATCCCCTCTGATGATCCAGCCGGATAGTTCGGTTCCTTGGCCCAGACGATCTTCCCGCAGTATTTTCCGCTGGAATTGAAAATTTCTATTTTGCCGTCTTTTTCCTCGTTGTTCCACACTCCCAAAATATCGTCGCCCTGGGCTGCATGGGAGGCAGCTGCAGCGAACAGGATAAAGAGCAGAAAAATTCCAATGATTTCCCTCATCATCTTCATGTATCTCCCCCCGTTGTCCTTCATCTTTTCCGGAGCAGGTATGCATGGGCAGAAAGCCCCGCGCCAAAGGCGACCATGATGCACCACTCTCCCGGTGCTACTCCCCGTTTCTCGATTTCCCGCAGCACGAACCAGACCGTGGGCGACGACATATTCCCGTATTCGGAGAGCACCGAGCGCGTCGCATGGACCTGCTCCTCCGACAGCCCGATCTCGTCCCGGACGGCATTGATAATTTTTTCACCGCCGCTGTGGAGCGCCCAGTGTTTGATGTCTCCTGCTTTGAGCGATCGGGGCGCCAGCACATCGGCGACGACCTGTGCAGCCGCCTTTCGGACCATGTCCGGCAGCCTGATTGAAAGCTGATTAAAGAGCTGACCCTTTTTGTGGATGTAGCGGATCGACTCGCGCTGCTCCGGAACATACCGCCTTGCCGAGGCGACAAGCTCGTATCCCTGCGGTCTGGCCCACAGCACGGCTGCTGCTGCGCCGTCTCCGAAGAGCGTGTTCGAAAGAAGAAGGCTGAGATCGTCTTCCATTTGAAAGGTCGCCGTGCAGATTTCCACGGACACGCTCACGATGACACCTTCGCTCTGCTGTTTCACGAGCGACGCTGAGATTCTCGAGGTTCGGAATCGCTCCACCGCACCCGCTCCCGACCAAGTCGTACACGCGCACACTGCGCGAGAGGCCCAGCTTCTCTATGAGGTAGGTTGAAATGCCGGGACATATATATCCCGTGCAGGTATTTACGACCAATCCGGCCACGTCGCCCCTGCCCAGGCCGGCCTGTGCCAGCGCCTTATCGATCGCCTCGGCGGAAAGTTCCCGGGACCAGTGGGTAAAACGGGTGACGCGCGCATCGAGGTCCTCATCGACAAGATTCTCCACATCGTCGATGGCGAAGTTCCGCCGCTTGATGCTCGGATGGGAGAAAAGCGCGTGGATGACGGACATGCTTCGGGAACTCAACCTTTTTTCGTAATGCTTGCGCGCAAGCCGTCCGAGCGTTGCCTGGTCGAGGGAGCAGGGAGGCGTCGCGGTTGCAACGGAACCAATATGCGTCCCCGGCCCTGTCGTCTGCTCATCATTCATACAATCTCCTTCCTCTAGCATTCAGGAAAAATAGGCCGGCACACAGCCATTCGTCATGCACCTTGATCTTTCCCTGGCTCATGCTTCCGCACGATCAAAACGGAATTTGTCCCGCCGAAGGCAAAGGAATTTGACATGACCGCCCTCAAATCCATTCCTGTTTTGGCCTTCCGGGGTACGTAGTCGAGATCGCACTCCGGATCAGGCACAGTCAATGTCGCTGTGGGCGGTATTGTCCGGTTCCTCATCGCGAGAACCGCGGCAACAAGCTCCACGGCTCCGGCTGCGCCCAGGAGATGTCCGTGCATGGACTTCGTGGAGCTGACGGGAATTTTGTAGGCCTTTTGGCCGAACACATCCTTTATTGCCTGTGTCTCAGCAGCATCATTGGCCAACGTGGCCGTACCGTGAGCATTGATATAATCGATGTCGTCCGGTCCCATCCCGGCTTCATCCAAGGCGGCTTGAATGGCAAGGGCCTGGCCTTCCACGGAGGGTTTTGTGATATGCTCTCCGTCGGCCGTTGAGCCGTAACCGACAATCTCGCCGTAGATCCCGGCGCCCCGCTCTATCGCACGGTCCCACGATTCCAGGATTAGAATTGCGGCTCCCTCACCCAGGACGAAACCGGTTCGGTCCCTGGCAAAGGGTCTGCAGGAAGTCGACGGAACTTCTGCTTCCAGAGCCAGGGTCCCGATCGATTCCCAACTCATCATAATGCCGCAGGTAAGGAGCGATTCCGTGCCGCCGGCAAGCATGACATCGGCGTAGCCGTGCTTGATCAGCCGGAAGGCCTCGCCGATGGCGACTGCGGAAGAAGAACAGGCTGTGGAAAACGTCAGACAGGGGCCCTTCAGCCCGTATTCAATGGAGATGGCGGAAGCAGCGGCGTTATTCATCACCATGACGACGGTAAGCGGATGGAGCCGCTTTACCTTTTGTTCGAAAAGCTGCGCATAAGAGTCTTCGAGGGTCTTCGCTCCTCCCATGCCCGTTCCGAGATAGACGCCGGCCCGTCGTTTGTCTTCCCCGGACAGTTCGATCCCGGAGTCCTTCCACGCCTGGGAAGCTGCGACCAGCGCAAACTGGCTCACGCGGTCAAGTGAACGGGCAATCTTTTTCGGGAAATGTTCCTCTGAGACAAAATTCGCCTCTGCGGCTATTTTCACTGACAAACGTTCGGCGAAATCCGAGGTGATTCGCTTGATGGCTGATTTTCCCGCAGCGAGACCGTTAAAAAATACTTCGCACGAATTGCCCAATGGGGAAATAATGCCCATCCCTGTTATAGCCACCCGTCTCATTTATCAATCCTGGCCATCACGGCGGCCACGCTGTCCGTTTTGTTCATAAACCAACCTCTCAATGACGCTGATAATATCCTGGATGGTGGTAAGCGTAACTTCGCGATCGGGATCTTGACGTTGAATTCCTTTTCAAGATCGAACAGGAATTCGATCTTATCCAAAGAGTCGAGGCCTATGCTCTCGATGTTCGCTTCCGGTTGCAGCCGCTCCACGGGGAAATCGTAATTCTTCTGAAAAAGACTTCTGACTCTTTCTAAGGTATCCACCTGTCCCCCCCCCCATACGAGAGTTAGAAAAAATGTTTATGATTTTCTAAATGCCCCACAACTCGCCGGAATACATATCGCTAAAAGCATCTTCATAGAGCTTGAGAAGCTCGGTACGGTATACGTCGTCGATCGAGATCGCCTTCCTGGCATAGACGTCGCACCAACCGCAGGCGCCGCAGTCGGTAGAGCGGCAGTCCTTGTTCCTGAAGCCGGGTATGAAGCCGTTCAATTTGCTGTTGTCTATATAGACAGGATCGCCCTCGAGGGGTGCGAGCATCCCCCGTCTGCTGGCGAGGTCTTTGAGCTTCAGGAGCTTCGATAACCGGGCCATACGCGGCCTGAACATGTACTTCCATACGTTGAACAATCCTCCGAACAGGGACGCGCCGCTTTTTTCTTTGTACCCGAAGGGCTGTATGAGATCAAGAAGATTCCCGTCGAACCGGCCCTCGGAGTAGGCCTTTACCCTTCTGGCCAGGACCGGCGTGGGTGCTCCCCTTTCCAATACCTTGAAAGAGTCGTAGCCGAGGTCCCGGTAAAGGCCCAGGTCCTCCGGCCTGATGAATTCCGAGCGAAGGTACTGCGCCGGGTCTTTCAGCTTATCGAAAGAACACTTCATTACACACCAGTCGATCATGAATCCCCTCGTCGGATGTCCTTTCTGCGAAGCATGGGAAAGATTCACCATGTGCTGGCCTGAGAGCGGACAGAAAAGCCGACAGTTTGCGTTCACGATAAGTTGTAGTTCTATCTTGAGTGCCTTCCGCAGGGCCGCAAGCAGCCTGAAATCCCGGTTCACGCTCAGCGATTCAAGGGTTATACAGTCCGCGCCGCCGTCCTCCCAGAACCGCGCCTTCGAGACGCCGTCGACCCGGGCGTAGACGCCCACCCTGACCTTAAGCCGCGGATGGCGCTTTTTTATGATCGGCAAAAGAAAGGGGAGCGATACCGTCACAGCGCTCACCCCGGCTCCCTCGATGTACTCCAGGAGCGACTCGATCTCCCGCTGCCCCTGTCTGGTAAACTCGCGGTTGTCCATGCAGGCGGGATTCAGAAGATAATTGAAGCCGATGCCCTTTGATCGGGCCGCCCGGATATGGTCCTCGAACTGCTTCCGAGAGGTCGATGGCAATGCGAAGGATGCCCTGCCTCCTCCGACTGCATCGGAGGACAACTTGCCGAAAACCTCCGTAACCGGATATGCCGAGATAGCGTCAAGAAGCCCGTTGTCGAAATTGGTCGCTACGGACAAGACGAATTTTTTCATCCCATTCTTTCCTTCCGAATGCTACCATGTGCCAGAACGGCGCCTCTACCACCCTGCGGCCAGCAAGGCCCGCTCTTTCAGCCAGGGCGTCCAGCTCGGTGACCGTGTAGGAACGGAGTACCGACATCGGGCCGTCATGCCGGGTAAGCCTGTTCCGCGAAAAGAACCTCGTGAGCACGGTTATGAGCGACCAAGCCAAACGGCTCCGCCGCAGATCCATGACCATATAGCCGACGGCAGCCACCCTGTATATTTCCTTCAGCAGCCTGACCGTCTCCTCATCGCTGAGGTGGTGCAGCGTCTTGACGCACAATACGATGTCGAAGCTCCCATTCTCGAAGGGAAGCGAAAGCCCGTCGGCGACGGCAACGGTAATTTCCGGGTATGCCGTAGTGAAGGCCGCCGCTTCCCGGACCGCGAAGAGATTGCTGTCAATCGCCGTCACTTCGATCGGAAGTCCCTTCCCGCGCGCCCATTTTACTATCGCTGCGGGAATATCGGCCGAGCCTGTTGCAACATCCAGTACCCTGATCGGTCTTGTCAGGCGCCTCGCATCAGGCTGCAGGAGCGATGAAAAACGCTTAAGCACTGCGTAATAGCCGCCAAGAAACCGGTTGACTTTCCTGATATCCGCAAGGTTCCCGGAATACTCGGACAGACTATAGTTCTCAAGAGGGAGATCTATAAATTCCTGGAAGCGCCTCCGCTCAGGCAAGAACAACATCATGAGAATATTTCCTTTTGGGGGTTGCTGTATCGATCTGTTACTTGGGAGTCATCTATCTTTAAAATTATAGCATGTTCAGCATCTGATTTTGAACAAAGAGGGCCGCATGCAGGTTACCTATACAACAGAATCTGTCTGTCGCCCGACCTTGATCGCTCCATAAAAGCAACCGAATGCTCTTCCCCGCTCCTGGCGCTTCAATGATTGATTCGTCGTGCTTCCCGCACGTGACATTGACTTGATCAACCTGGACTGCTATGCTTATAGTATCATCGCCTTCAATCAAACAAGGAGGAACAACCATGAAGATGAAGAAGTTTGTGAAATTATCGACGTTGATAGTAATTCTTGCGGCTATAGTAGGAGTGGGGACCGCGTTTGCTGAACATCACGCAGTCAAAGTCGCGCAAAAGGAAGGGCTCGGGAGCTATCTTACCGACATCGCCGGAATGACGCTCTATACCTTCAAGAAGGATTCCCCGGGAAAGAGCGCTTGCGAAGGGCCTTGTGTTGGGATCTGGCCGTTGTATTATCGGGAGAGCGTTGACGCTAAGGACGGTCTGGCCGGCGGCGACTTCGGGACGATCACACGTGCAGACGGAGTAAAACAGACGACTTACAAGGGAATGCCGCTTTATTACTTCAGCAAGGACGCTAAAGCCGGTGATACAGCCGGCCAGGGATTTAAGGACCTGTGGTCTGTGGCGAAACCGTAGAACGGGAGGGCGCTCGAAGGGCCATGAAACATGCACCCTATCGGGCCGATCGTCACGATATGGTGTTCGCTGCCACATTTTCGCACGGTTCAGCGAGTATGTGCCGTAATTCAGCTTAAACTGCACGAGCAGAGCCAACGACGGGGGCGGTTTTAACCGCTCTCGTCGCTTCTGCAATCCCTCGACGTCCACCTGGCTACATCCTGCCATTTTCGAAATTTTCTTTTCTCGTATATCCCGCACTTCATTTTCCAAAAAATCTTGCTATCGAGCCGAAAGAGTCGTATTATCCTTCTTGTTGAAAATGATTATCAATATCGTATTGAAGGGCACGTCGACTATGGCTGTTCTATTAAAGAGATCGTTGCTGACTATATTGTTTGTTCTGATGACCACAGGAGCTCAAGCGGGCCAGCGAAGCTACGTCTGGACGGAGGAATACTGGACCCTGGGAAAAGGCGACGCGGAAGCCGAATTGTATAATACCGCAGTAACAAAAGACATCCAGACGAGGAATGCAAGTGACTGGACTCAGCAGCTTGAACTTGAATACGGCATTACGGATCACCTTAATGTGAACCTCTATGAGGTCTATGGACAAGAAGCGGACAGCTCGTCCCTGGGCTATCAAGGCTACAAAATAGAACTTAAGTACAGAATTGCCGAAACCAATGCGCTGCCTTTGGATATCTTGCAGTATGCCGAACATGAGGTTAATCTCGCCGGAGACGATGCCTTCGAAGGGAAACTGATCCTCTCCAAGGACCTTGGAAAGACCAACATAGTCTATAATCAGATATACGATCGAAGGTACAGGTCCGGTTTTGTTGAAAACGAATATGCAGCGGGGATAAGCTACGAGATAGTTCCCTGGCTCCGTGTCGGGGCAGAAAGCAATGGGAGCTATACAGAGAATGAATATGCCGTCGGCCCGACGATCGCCTGGCCGGGAAACAGAATCTGGGCGAACATCGGTGCCGTTTACGGACTGAATCAAAAGACAAATGACCGCGAAGTCCGTCTGATAGTGGGACTGCCTTTTTAGCAAACTTATTTACTGGAGCAGGTAGTCGCGTTATGGCCAGGCAGGAATTTGGACGGCCAGACCCTCTCAGTCAGAAGCCCGGGAAGAACCTCATCTGTGCCTCCCCCGGGGAAAAACGCATTTTTCGTTTTTTGCAGTCCTGCACCGCGGCAGTTCATAAGAACGGTAAAGTAGCATACATCATCCGAGGCAATCACGGTTGCAGGTGCAGCCTTTACTGCACGGTCACCGTCCCCTGTCATGAACACATGGATGTTGCAAAAGTATTGATAGGTGCCCGACTGCATGAATTGCACGCATACGGTCGCGTTCGGCGCTAAATTTCCTGAATCGAACTTCCCGTCAAGTGCCCCCGGCGCGTTGCTGGTGACCGTATGATCTGTCGAGTCGGCATTGACCCACTTGACAATGCCGTTCGCTGAAATTGCAGCGCTGACCGGCTGAAACGCAAAATTGAATATTGCCACATTCGTAAACCCCGTCGCTGGACAGGCCACGATCTTTGCGCTTGCCGATGAAACGGTGCTCATGTTCGTATTGGAGCTGCTGCTGCCGCAGGAATACAAGGCCGTCAAAGCAACCATAAGCGATACAAAGGTGGCGATATTCTTCGCTATCCTCATTGCAATGCCCTCCCTGCACAAATTCTTGTAAGGAGACACAAAAGGGGCGTGCGAGGCATTTACTCTCCTGCCTCGCACCTTCTTTTGATTTTCTCGGACCTTTAAAGACGTTACTGTATGGTCACCACTCCTATCATAGTTGCCGGGTGGATCGAACAATGATAGTTAAAGGTTCCGGCTGAAGTAAACTTCAGACAGACCGAGGTGCCGGGACTTACCTGCTGGTCGAAAGTGCCGCTCGCAGGCACCGTCGTGCTCGTCACCGTGTGAAGGATCGCATCATTGTTGGTCCATTTCATCGTTGTGTTGACAGGCACCGTGAGGCTGTTGGGGCTGAACCCGGGCGAGACCATACTCACAATTGACATAGCGCTCGTGCCGCTCGCTGGACAGGCCACAACCTCGTCCGTCGACGTTGCAGGGGAAGGAGAAGGAACGGCAGGAGCCGCACTGCTCCCCCCGTAGCTTCCACCGCCGCCGCAGCTGTATAACATGCCGGCGAGAATCGAGAAAATTCTTGCCGTCATCAATCTTTTTATCGGCCTCTGTTCCATGGTTCTCACACTCCTTTTCTTTCCTCGTGGAACACAACATTCATATTCGAAACCTATTTTATTTCTACTCTTTTCTCCAGGGGCGGCTGAAACCGATCTTGAGCCTCGACGTCAAATACCTCTGCTGCTGCTTCGGTCTCAGTCACTGAAAACCAAAGGAGTACGGATGTTTTCCCTGAGACGCAAGTCCATACGGAGAACCTCGATATAACCTTTTTCATTTTCTCCTGGAAAATTTTTAGCATGGAAGAACAAGCATGTCACAGAACCATATAATTCCGCACAACGGTATGCCTGGCATTCACGTTTTGTATTATTTCGACCGCAAGGCATGGATCGGATCGCCGGACGTTACACCTGTTTATGTCTCTCGATATTCGGGAAATACGTCCGGCATGGTGAGGGTAGCGGGGAGGGGCCAACTGACCATTGACCTCGCTTGTAACAGATTATCAATACGCGTACGGCTTTTCACAACAGGGGTGAACAGAATAAATTCGCAAATGAAAAACCCCGTCCGTGGGTGGACGGGGTATGGGTTTATGTGCGTGTGGAACAGTCCGTAGAATTCCCGAACTCAGAGCAGCAGGCCTTCGACGATCTCCGAATTTACCTGGTGGATCCACTGGACCATGCGATGCCGTGCTTCTTCCGGCACGTTCTCGAAGCAGAGACCGATCAAGTACGCCCGGTCCTGTTTCCTGGCGTGATAAACCGTGGCACGAAGCGGCACGTTCTCCAGTGCTGCAAGGTCGAAGTTGATGTTCAATTTTGAGCCGATACCGACCGGCGCGTCGACTTCGAGGAGGCAGCCGGCGGGACTGATGTTGTTGACCCTGGCGGTATAGGATTCGTCGCTGAAGCCCTCGAGCGTATAGACCGCAGACGTGTCCGTCATCTTCCGCATGTACTGCCTGGTCCCACCCCTGACCGTCACGACCTCCGCTATGCCGATAGGCTGGTCTTTCCCCTTTACGAGAACGGGCTGCATGTCCTTGATGACTCCGTCGACGCCGATCGTCTCGGCAATGGCCTTGCTCACCAGGACCTGCCCCGGCTTCGCAATCCCGCACATACGCGCCGCCACGTTGATATTGTCTCCGATGACCGTGTAATCCATGTGGTCTTCGGAGCCCATGTTGCCCATGACCACTTCGCCGCTGTTCAGGCCGATGCCGATGGAAATCGTCTTATCCCCGGCAGCCGCCCTTGCGGCATTCAGGGCCCGGCAGTAGTTCTGGATCTCGACGGCTGCCCGGACCGCGTTGATCTCGTTGCCCCGCCCTTCGAAGATCGCCATGACCTCGTCGCCGACGAACTTGTCGATGGTTCCGCCGAACTGGTGAATGACCTTCGCCTGCAGGTTCAGATAAACGTTCATGATCCTGACCACGTCCTCAGGGCTCAGTTTCTCCGACATGGCCGTGAAGCCCCGCGCGTCGGAGAAGAGGGCGGTAACGTACTTCCGCTCGCCGCCGAGCTTCAGCTGCGTAACGTCGCGGTGCTCCTTGATGCTCTGGACCGTGGGCTGGGACAGATATTTTTCCATCAGGAGCTTCTCGCGAAGGCTCAGGATCATGTTGTTAAAGACGCCCGTCAGCCTGCCGATCTCGTCGTCGGCACCGACGGGGACCAGCCTGCGCAGGTCCCCCCGTGCCACGACCTGGATGCCTTCTGCGAGCGAGTCAAGGGGCTTGGTGATCATGCGTGCGAGCGCGAAGGACACGAGGAGTCCGCCGGCGACAAAGGCCAGTGCCACCCAGAGATAGACGGTCTTTTGCCTGCCGATGGCTTCGTTCAACGCTTTTTCGGACAGGCCGATCCTGGCGACGCCGAGCTTCAGGTTCTTGGTCGAGAGGAGAATAGGCATCGTTGCGTCCAGAACCGAATCATTGTTGAATGACGTCTCCTGGAAAAGCAGGGCGTCGGCTTTGAGCGCAACCCGGTCGGCCGCTTCGTTCAGGACCGTCCCCTTCCGGGACATGTCACTGTGGGCGAACACCCGTCCCTCGTCGTCGAGGACCACGGCATAGACGACCCCTTCGTGTTTCCGAATGTCCGAAATCGCGGAGAAGACAGGCAGTTCCTGCTTCGTCAGCAGGCCTTCCTTGCCTACACTGGCAAGCTGCTGCGCCAGCGTCGCCGCGCGGCTTTTCATTTCGTTGCGGAGGATGGCGTTCTGACGGGCAAAGGTAACGATGCCGAGAGAAAGGACGGCAAGGCTCAGGACCACGATGAGGGTCCCTGCGATCTTGTAGCGGACGCTTATCGAGTTGAGGACATGGACAAGGCGGAGCAGCAGGGCCGGTTTCCCGGACTCCTGTTTCCCGGTGGCGGGAGGCGCTGCAGCGCTTTTTTCTTCAGGCGCGGGCCGCGGATCGTCCGGCGGCAAACAGGCCTCCGGCTGGCTTTCTGTGGTATTCTTTCCGGTATCTTCCGTCATTTTGATTCGATTTCCTCGAGGGTCTTCAGGATGCGATCTATCTTCCTCAGGTTCTCCTGAGCTTTCACTCCCAGCGGCGTGTTCGGACCGAGCTCGACAACCTGTTGAAAGGACTCCTTGGCCTGCCGATAGTGCTCCTGGGAATAGTACTGGAGCCCCTGATCATAATGCTGCTGCTGTGCTTTGGGATCGACGTGCTGCCGCACTGTCGGCTTTGGTGGCGGCGGTGGCGGCGGGGGGAGCCTTGAACCAGTTTGCGCAGCCGGCTCCGGCAAAGACGCTGCCGGCGATTGCCACGATAATCAGCTTTTTTTTCAACGCCATGATCACGGTTGATACCATCCTGTATTTTTTTTCGTACGGAACTGCCCGCCCGGAAGTGGAACTTACTCTGAGGGGAGCCATGCAGGAATTAACAAACCTGAAGATGAGCATATCACACAGGATAAATGGTTGTCAACGGGATTACCTGTCCGCGGACCCGTTCATCAGCCCCCCGTTCGACCTTTTTTTTGGGAAATGTAACTTTCTGCAGCAGGCCATCGCGAAAGAGTAATGCCCTTGTCAGTATGCCGGGACATGATCTTCTCCAGCATGCGGACAAGTCCCGTTCCGAGAGTGAAGAGAGACTCGATCCGCAGCCGCTGTTCGGCCGTATCATCGAAGAACAGATGCAGCCGGGATTCGAGATCGCCGTCCGGCTTCCAGTAGCAGACCAGAAGGGGAACCTTCGGAAGGGGGTAGAGGACCACGGCAATGTCGGACGCAAAAGGACGATGGGATGACACGCCGCTGAACATGCTTATGAGATCGGCGAAAAGCTCGCTGTGAGCGTCTGCGATCTCCTTGAACGGACTTTCGCAGCGTCGCTCGAAAAGCGGGCCCCAGGTTTTTCCGCAGTCCAGCTCCCTGAAGGGCACCCACCTCTCCGGGACCGGCTCGGCCCGGCAGGAGAGCACGTAATCCAGCAGCGGAACTGCAAACCAGGCATGCGTATGGCATTGGGACACCACATTGCCCGCTTCATCGATTTCGAAGTCCTTGCCGAGGCAGGGTACTATGAGCCGTCCGCCGTGAACGCGGCCCCCCAGCGCCGCTGCGCGCACGGAAAGGTCGATCCGGGAGATCCTTGACTGAAGGTCTTTGAGAGACGCCTCCTGGACGCTCTCAAGGGAGACCGGTGTTTCAACCGAGCTGTCCATGCGTTCGGCAGCTTCCCGGCCCAGGAAGGGACAGTCAACCGGCCGCTTTTCCTTCTTGATGATTGCGGCGGCAAAGGCCATGCACGTTGCAATGCCGCATTGCCCGCAATTGGTCTTCGGCAGCAGCTTGTAGACTTCGAGGGGTGTGGTTATCTTTGCCATCGCTTCTACGCGGGAAGTTCTGCATTAAAGGTACTTTACTTCGACACATCTTGAAATTTGAGTCAAATTCTTTGAAGCTAAAACCACGACATTTTCGCGCAAAGCCGCAAAGTCGCAAAAAAAGACGTGAAGAAAAATTAAGGGATTGCTTTCCTTTGCGTCTTAGCGACTTGGCGCGAGACGCCTTTGCTTTGATTTTGGTCTGAGGCACTGCATCGTTAACTAAAGAATCAAATTCTTCTCAAAACGGTAAAAAATCTAAGGCATTTATCACCACGAATTGACTGAAGGCTACGGATCATGCCAATATGGCATTATTCATCCGTGTTTATCTGTGTTCATCCGTGGTAAAATTGCATTCGCAAGTTCAATTGTGAAGTGCAACACCTGGGATAGCAACAAGGAATCTGCTATCCTAGGTGACTATGTCAAAAACCTATGTTCATCTTACCGAAGCTGAGCGTGAGATCATAGCAAGTATGCACTGGGAGGGCAAAGGCCCCTCCGAAATTGCCCGGACGATCGGCCGCGACAAGGGAACGATCTCCCGCGAGCTTAGACGTAACGCCTCTCAGGGATATAGCTGTTACACCCCCTGTCAGGCGCAAAAACGATCGGTTCAGAGAAAACTGACAGCACGTCATAGCCGGCCGTTGCTTAAGAGCAAGAAGATCCAGCGCTACGTCAGGCAAAAGCTGAAACTAGGCTGGTCCCCGGAGATCATCGCCGGTCGCTTAAAGAAAAACGGTCAGTCGATAAGCCATGAAGCGATCTATCAGTTTATTTACCATCGGGACACTCCCGATGGTAATCAACTTATCTCCCAACTCTGTCGCGCCCATCGGAAACGGCGCATTAAGGGAAAAGGGAGAAAAGTACGAAAAACCAAGATTCCCAATAGGGTTCCGATTGCTGCTAGGCCAAAGGCCGTTGACCAGCGTAAGCAAGTCGGTCATTGGGAGAGCGATACAATAATCTCTCGCAAAAGCAAGGTAGCGCTTCACAGCATGACCGAACGTGTAACCCGGCTACTTCGGCTGACGAAGATAAAAAGTAAGTCAGCCGCCGAAACGAATAAGGCGGTCACAAAAGTACTCAAGAAGCTTCCGCCTAAGGCGAAAAGAACGCTCACCATGGACAATGGCACGGAGAACGCCAGTCACGAAGTGCTGACAGAAACACTTGGCATCAAGTGCTACTTCGCATATCCCTATGCTGCATGGCAACGTGGTTCGAATGAGCAGGTAAATGGCCTCATCCGCCGCTACTTGCCAAAGGGAACCGACTTCAGTAAGATTGACAAAGATCAGATCAAAAAGATCGAGAAGCTAATTAACAATCGACCCAGAAAATGTCTGGGATTTAAAACACCAGTAGAAGTTGCTAGCTCATTTGTTGCACTTCAAAGTTGAATGTGGCATTTCTTTTTTGTTTCGGCTTGTCCGGGTTGGGTATGGGAAGGGGGATGACGTCCGGAACTGCAACCGGCTCTTTTTACGGGATCATCATAGATAACCGAGGGACTTCAGCTGGTCCTCGATCTTCTCCCGATCTTCTGCATCGCTGGCTGATCCCGCGGCTGCTCCGTCTCCGGGCTGCTCCTGGTCGCTCCGGTTCCGGTACAATGAAGCATCAACAGTCTGTGCCATCTTCTCTTCGTCCAGCCTGCCGTATAGGAACAGGTTGATGTGGCGCGCATACTGCCGGGGGTCGGCTATGACGCTGTTATAGGGCACGGTGAGCACTTCGAAATTCTTTTGCCCGCCGAGCCACGCTTCGATCTCCCTGAGGTGCCTGGAGAACAGTGCGGCCATTTCCGCATCGTTGAAGTCCTTGCCCTGTCCGGTCCTTTCCAGCATCGCCCGCTGGGAGACGAGGATCTCCGTCATATTCCTGCGCATAAAGAGCACTTTGTACTTCCGGTCGGAAGGAAGACTGTACAGGAGAAGGGAAACCATCTTCACGGCCTTGCCCGCGGCATTGTCCAGCCACGAGGCGTCCGCCTGAACCTGCTTCACCTGCTCGAACTCGTAATAGCCCCGGGGGTTGTCCTCATCCGCCTCGCGAACATTATCGACCAGCACGGGCATCCCGCCCGCCTCCAGCATTTTCATCATCATCGATGTTCCCGACCGGGGCAGCCCCGATACGATAGTTATCACGTCCTGCATATCCCGCCTCATTCTTTGTTTACAAATCCGTCCCGCACGAAGCCGCTCTACCTCAGGAGATCCCGCATGGCCTGCAGGCCCGCCCGCTGCACCAGGAACGCCGGGTTCAGAAGATTCTCTTTATTGTATTCCAAGGGCTGCCCGCTCGCCAGGTTCACGACCGCTCCCCCCGCCTCTTCCACGATGATCTGACCTGCAGCGGTGTCCCACTCCATGGTCGGGCCGTGGCGCACATAGAGGTCGGCGCCCCCCTCGGCCACGATGCAGAATTTAAGGGAGCTGCCTGCTGAAAGAAAGTTCACTTTCTCGTATTGCTGCCGAAGCTTCTCAAGGAATTCATCCATTTCCTTGCCGCCGTGAGAGCGGCTGCCGGCCACGGTTATCTCCGACGGCTGCCTGCCCGTGCTGCCGGACCGCAGCCTCGTGCTGTCAGCAACGACGGACTCCCATGACTGCCCGGTCCCGGACATACCCTCGCCCCGCCTGAAGGAACCCATGCCCCGCGCGGCGAAATAAAAGATATCGCGGACAGGAGCGTAGATGATCCCCAGGACGGGTCTGTTCCGGCTGACCAGGGCAATGTTGACGGTGAACTCTCCGTTGCGTTTGACGAATTCTTTTGTGCCGTCGAGGGGGTCGATGAGCCAGAAGGGTTCCCAGTTCTTTCGCTCTTCGTAGGGGATGCTTCTCCCCTCCTCGCTCAAGACCGGGAGCGTGAGGCCGTTCACCTGCGCTTTTCCCATCTCCCGTGCGATGATCTCGTGGGACCGCTTGTCCGCAAGGGTGAGGGGGGACCGGTCCTCTTTCATCTCCACCGCAAATGCGGAGTGGTATACTTCCATGATCGCATCGCCGGCCTTCTTTGCTGACAGAAGCCCGGCGAGAAGCAGGCCTTCCAATGATGTCTCGATGCCCTGATTGCCGTTCCCGCGTGTTTTCATGGCCGAACTTCCCTGCTGAAGAGCTCAGCTCCGAGGTATCCTTTGCCCACGAGGAAATCGATGACGGCCTTGACGCACTCCCCCGTGGCCATCTTGTCCGTTTCGATGGTGAGCTCCGGCCTCACCGGCTCCTCGTATGGCGCTGAGATGCCGGTGAACTCCTTGATCTCGCCGGCCTTTGCCTTCCGGTAGATCCCCTTCGGGTCCCGTTGTTCGCACGTTTCGAGCGAGCATTTCAGGTAGACCTCGACGAACTCGCCGTCGTGAAGCAGGCTCCGGACGTTGTCGCGGTCCTCGCGGTAAGGCGAAATAAAAGCCGTCATGATGATGAGGCCGGCGTCGACAAAAAGCTTGGCCACCTCCCCGATGCGGCGGATGTTTTCCTTCCGGTCATCATGGCTGAAGCCCAGGTCCTTGTTCAGGCCGTGGCGGACATTGTCGCCGTCGAGTACATAGCTTTTCACGCCCAGGGCGTGGAACTCCTTTGACAAGGCGTTCGCCAAGGTGGATTTCCCCGATGCCGACAACCCGGTGAACCACAGGACGCAGCTTCTGCAGGCCGATTGGCGCCTCCGGTCGTGCACGGTGACGGACGGCGCGTGCCAGTACAAATTCGAGTTGTTGTCTCCGCTCATCGCTCCGGTGCTCCCTTCTCCGCTGTTCCGTCGTTGTCGTCCGTGACCTTCGGTTTTCCGCTCCCGGAAAGCGGAAGGATCTTCTCGATCATGAAGGTGACGAAATATTTGGGGCCCTTTTTCCGGTCCTCTTCCGGGGACAGGTGCCGGTTCATCAGCGGTTCGATGATCGACGGGTCGGCTGTTTCCTGAACCTTTTTCAGATGGAACCTTACACCCCGGTAACCCGGCCCGTTCTCGAGAAAAAGATAGGCTGCCCGGGGGTTTGACTGCAGGTTGTGGTGGGTCAGCCGCTCCCGCATGACGAAGCCAATCGTTCCGTCGCCGAGGACATGGGGTTTCGAAAAGACCGCCGCATTCACAGCACCCGCGCCGTCAGCCGTAGAGAGCACGCCCGTACCGTCTATGTTCTGGAAATATTCCTTCACCGTCATGTCTACCCCTTCGACAGGCTTAGGGCGAACGGAGAGATTCATCAAAAACGTCGGCTTGCCGTTCGTGGTGAGCTTGTCGAACCATTCAAAATACTTTTTCAGCAACCTGTTACCATTAATGTAGTCGTAAGACGTCAGGCTTTACCGTCCAAAAGCGCAAAGAGAAACCTTGAAAAAGCGATAATATTTTTTAGACTTTTGTGACTTCTGCGGCTGTAAAGTCCTTTTACGAGATCAGCAATAGTATTTCGAATGGCGCTCTTTCCGGATTTCTGCCTTTGATTTCATCCTTTATCGGCGGATGTTCCCTGCTCCCGGACGTTCTGGCAGGGAAGGCGGGGTGGTGGTTTCGGTCCGGACCAACGTCCCTGCAGCTCCAAAATTGCCTGCCCGGGCAGACCCGAACGAACGCCCTGTCCCGGGCAAAAAGACGAAATACTTCAGGACACAATAACAAATTAGGCCTTCAACGTCAAGAAACAAAGCCCTTTTTAGAGGCGCGGGCGCAGACGAGGGCGATTCGTCTTCCGCCGGAAAAATGAGGGAGTAGGGCCGCGCAGGCACCTTCGTTCCAATAAAAAAAGGCAGCCAGAAGGCTGCCTGTGGCCGAGCAATTTCAGGGATCACTCAAAGAGGTATGTCAGGCCTGCCGTAAAGCCGCTAAAGGTGTCCTTTATAGCGGTGTTCTTGCCTTTTGTGGTTTCATACTTATACCCGACGTTTCCTGCAAGCTGCTTGGAAAAATCATAGGTGAGCCCCAATTCGCCAAGCCACCCGGGTGCCGACTCGGTGCCTGCGTCCGTTTTCAGCCGCGTGAACAGGTACGACGCCTGGCCGGATACATAAAATGATGCGGCGATGGGCACGTTGGCCCGGAGGCCTGCGAGCGGTCCGGAAGAGGTTTCTTTCGCGCTCGTGTCCTTTTCCTTGAATTCGGAATTCCGGTACCCGACAAAAAGACCGAAATACTTGCCGAGCTCGTAGCCGACGGTCAGATCGAGGTCAGCCCGGCTGATCGTGGTGTCTCCGCCTGCTTCGGAGAATTTATAGTCCGGCATCGAAACCATGTAGGCTGCCTCCATGAACACATTGTTCTCGACGCCTTCTATGAACGCGCCGACAAGAAAGGAGTCCTTCGATTTTTTGCTGTCCGCAGCCGGGATGTCGCGCTTCCATTTGTTCATCCAGGCCTTGATCCCTGCCTTGACCTCAACGGTTGATTCCTCGGCGCGGGCAACTCCACTCACGGCCGCAAGCAGCAGTACGGCAACTACCCCCCTCATGATCCGCTTCATTTCTTTCCTCCCTGTCATAGAATCCTTAAGGTCAACAATTTTCACCGCCGAGAACGCAGAGAACTTCTTGAATTACAGTACGTTTAATTCTTTCTCAGCTCCCTCCCCCTCTGCGACCTCTAAAAATCCTCTTCTTTGAATCTATATTATTTGCCTGATGTCCGTTGAAGTTCGTTTAACCTGAATATGTTCCGAATTTGGCCAGCTTTCTTTTACTCTGCTTTTATTTCAAGATCTGCATTTCTCTGCGCCCTCTGCGGTAAAATACCTTTCGTTTTTTCATGGAACTTTTGACAGCACCATGGAATCCCTGCCTGGAATAATGATCCTTGTCCCTGCCGGATCACTCGCCTGCAGACAGCGTACGGTACTGCTGACGAGCGAGAATACAATAAAGAAGGCCTGGCGAGCAAGAAAAATGTCGCCGGTTAGTTCGGACGCCCTGGGCACGTATGCCCGTAGTACAAAGAGCATTGATTTTGCCGGAACGGGAGATCAGGCCGGTTCCGCTGTCCTCCTGCCGGAAGCGGACAAACCTGAAAGAGCGCATGCGAAAGGAGACGTCCCCTCACCGCACCGGCGAGATCGAGGCCAGGTCGATGCCGAGGAGGCGGATCTTCTGCTGCAGGTTCTGGCGGTGGACGTTCAGGAGCCTCGCCGCCTCGGAGATGTTTCCGCCCGACTCGACGAGGGCGGCGATGATGAGGCTCTTTTCGAACTGCCCCTTCGCGTCCTTGAGCGGCATGAGGGGGATCTTCTGCGCCTCCTGCCCCAGCTTCCGGTCTTCGAGAATGTACTTGGGAAGGTCGTCCTTCTGGACCACAGGGCCCGCGGTAAAAGCGATGGCGTACTCGATGGAATTCTCGAGCTCGCGCACATTGCCCGGGAAATGGTAATTGAGCAGCGCCTGGAGGGCGTCCTTGGCAATGCCCGTGATCTTCTTGTCCGCGGCCTTGTCCTTGTGTTTTTCGATGAAATGGTTCACGAGCAGCGGGATGTCCTCCTGCCGTTTACGGAGCGGAGGCAGCTCGATGGGGATCACGTTCAGCCGGTAGAAGAGATCTTCGCGGAACATCTTGTCCGCGATGGCCTTCTTCAGGTCCTTGTTCGTGGCGGCGACCACGCGGACGTTCACATGGCGCGGCAGCGTATCGCCGATGCGCGTGAACTCCCCCTCCTGCAGCACCCGCAGGAGCTTGACCTGGAGCGGCGGCGACAGCTCGCCGATCTCGTCCAGGAAGAGCGTCCCCTTGTCCGCCTCCTCCACCAGCCCCTTCTTGTCCGCCACGGCTCCGGTGAACGACCCCTTGACGTGGCCGAAAAGCTCGGATTCGATCAGCCCGTCGGGGATCGCGCCGCAGTTCACCGTCACGAACCGGCGGCGCACCCGGACGCTGTTGGAGTGGATCGCCCGGGCCACAAGCTCCTTGCCCGTTCCGCTCTCACCGGTCACGAGCACGTTCGATTCGCTCGACGCGGCGTGGCGCATGACGCGGAAGGTCTCGATGATCTCCGGGCTGTTGCCGATGATGTTCCGGAAGGAGTACCGCGTCTCGATCTGGGAGCGCAGCATGACGTTCTCCCGCTCGAGCCTCCGCTTCTCCAGCGCGCGCCGGACGGGGATCCTCACCTCGTCCGGGGTGAAGGGCTTGGGAATGTAGTCGTAGATCCCCTTCTTGATCGCGTCCACGGCCGAGGGGATGGTGCCGAAGGCGGTAATGATCATGAAAATGCTGTCTGGCGCTCCGTCCTTTACGGCGTCGTAAAGCTCGAAGCCCGACATCTTCGGCATCTTGAGGTCCGAGATGATCAGGTCATAGCCGTTCTGCCTGATAGGGTCAACGGCGCTCTCGCTGTCCGTGAAGGCGGTCACCTCGATGCCCTCGGTTTCGAGGATGGCTTTCACGGCCTCGCAGACGCTCGGTTCATCATCGACAACGATTGCTCTGAATTTATCCATTGATCGGCAACCTCACGGTAAATGTCGTCCCCTTGCCTTCGGCGCTCGCCACCTCGATGGTTCCGCCGTGCTTCCTGATGATGCCGTAGCTGACGGCCAGCCCCAGCCCCGTCCCCTTGAAGGCGTCCTTGGTCGTGAAGAAGGGGTCGAAGATCTTGTGCAGATGGTTCTCCGGAATGCCCCTGCCCGTGTCGCTGAACACGATTTCGACGTCATTTCCGCCCATGCGGGTAAGGACTTCGATCCTGCCCGGGGGCGTGATGGCATGGATGGCGTTCAGCATCATATTGAGGACGACCTGGCCGATCTGCGCCGGATCTGCGGACACGTCGGGCAGTCCCTCGGCAAGCCGCACGGAAACGTCGATTCCCTTGAACGCCTCCTGGGCGGACAGGGACTCGACAATCTCGGTGACCGGCTGGTTGATGTTGATCCGGACCGGCTTGATCACGGTCTCGCGGCCGAAGTTCAGGAGCTGGCGCACGATGTTCCGCGCCCGCTCGGTCTCCCTCGCCATGAGCTTCAGCTTCTCATGCCGGGGATCGCTGGCGGGACACTGCTCCAGCATCAGGTTCGAAAACGTCAGCACCGACGTGAGCGGATTGTTGATCTCGTGGGCGATGCCCGCAGCGAGTTTTCCAACGGCCGCCAGCTTCTCGGCCTCCACGAGCTGCTCCTGTTTTTCCTGAAGCTTCTTGATGATCTCCTCAAGGGAGGTCATGGCGTGGTCCAGCTTCTCCTCCATCTGATTGAAGGACCCGGCCAGGGACGAGATTTCGTCATGCCCCGTGACCGTGATGCTCTCCGAGAAATCCCCCCGCGTGATCTTCTTGGTGATCCGCTCAAGGTCCCGGATCGGCGCTGCAATGCTCGACGAGAGCTCGAAATTGATGATCGTTCCGACGATTACCACGATCACCAGGGTGATCACCTGCAGGTTGATGGACATCTTGATCGTCGTGGCGACGTTCGACCGCTCCTTCTTCGAGAGGTTCTGGGTAAAGGACTGGATATTACGCGCCGTCAAGCGCATCTTCTCGATCGAGCTCTTTTCCGCGTCGAAGAGCGCGTACAGCTTGGCGACAAGCACTGGTATCCGCGGACATCAGGATGGGCGGCAAGGCCTGATCCGTCAAAGGTGCGCTTAAAGACTGCAAGGACGCGGAAGACCGGTACAGCATCATGTTCTTCTCGTACCGCCTCAGGACGAGAAAGGCCTGGAGCTCCGTGCGCGCGAGCGCTCCGCTGCGCGTCCCTTTGTCCTGATCTGGCTCTCCAGCTCCTGCTGTGACTCGAAGTTGTCGGCGATGATGCGGATCAGGCCCTCATACTCCGCGATCGCCGTCTTCATCATGACGGCGTTGTCCTCGCCGATCTCGCTGATGATCTCCGACCGGATATCGTCGATGTGCTTCTTGAGCGTGTTCAGATATTTCTGCAGTTCGTCGAAGCTCGCGCGGTCCCTGAAGAGGAGAAAGTTCTTTTCGTACCGCCGGACCTCGAGGATCGTGTTGGTGATATCATCGGCCGTCTCCACGAGGACCAGCCGGGTGCCGATGGTCCGGAGTTCCTTGTAGGAAAAAAAACCGAGGATCACGGCCAGGAGGATATACAGGCCGAAGCTGAGGAACAATTTATCCCGTATCTTCATGGCTGCGTTATTATAGCGTAAGAGGAGTGAAAAAGAAATAGGGGCCCGACGTTTCCGCCGGACCCCCGTGTGCGGGAGCGGCTATGCCCAGCACGGTTCTTTTACGACATAGACGCAGCAGGGGCTGTGGCCGACAACGTTGGCGGCAACGCTCCCGATCTGGAACCGGTGGTTTGCGTGCCGCCCCCTGCTGCCGATGACAATGAGGTTGATTTTTTCCTTCTCGGCAAAGAAGACGATCTCCTGCGCCGGCGAGGGCGCGGTGGCAAGCACGGTGTTCACGTGCTCCACGCCGCAGGACTTCATCAGGTCCGACGACCGCGCGAGCAGCTCCTCGCCCCTTTTTTTCATGCTTTCCAGAATCCGGTCCCGCTCCGAGGCGGACAATTCGAGGTCGATGTCCGACACTGACGGGATGACCGTCATGAGGTAGAGCTGGACGCATTCTTCTTCCTGAGCGTAGTACGATGCCACCTTGATGCTCTCTGCCGAATGCTTTGATCCGTCCACCGGCACCAGGACTTTCATCTGCCCTCCTAGACCTCTTTTTTCACTTTGGCCTTCTTCATGGTGAGGCCGATTCCGTCGAACATGTAGAAGATGGCGAAGCCCCACCACATGGTGTAAACAACGTAGAACACGAGGAGACCGCTCATCAGGCCCGCCTTCTCCGCGACCTGTTGGGCCTCGACCTTGTAATAATTGTATGCCGGCTCGACGGCCTTCTTCATGACGTCCGAGACGATCTTCGCTTCGCCGATCTTGCCCTGCTTCTTGAGCTCCTTGTCCATGACCTTGAGCATGTTCCACCAGGACGCCATGACTTCCTTCTCATCGATGCCGTACCGGTCCGCGACCGCTTGCCGTCATTCTTGAACATGTCGTCGGCATCGATCAGCACCTGATTCATAACGTTCCCGAGGTTGCCCGTGATCTTGATCTCCGGGCTGGCTGTCTGCGCCGATGCTCCCGCGGTTGCAAGCAGCTTCAGTGCCAGGGGGTTCATCTGCTCCGGTTTGTCGAGTTTGATCACGAGCGCAACCTCCGTGCCCTTGAATTTTTCATTGTTTTTGGCCACCTTGGGAATGAAGTAGGACGATCCCTTGGAAAGCTTGTTGAACATGTCGTCGGAGAACGTGAGCCCGTTCCTGCCGTCTCCGAAAATGGGAGAGAAGATCAGTGCAAGAACGCAGAAGAACGTCAGCGCCAGAATAACTCCGATGGAAAATGGTTGTTTATTCTTTACGATCATGGCTATGCCTCCTCTCTGAGCGTTTTTATATTGGCGAAGAACTTGCTGAAGATCCAGATGCCGAAAACGGCGACCACGATCCAGAAAACGAAGTTGCCGACGATTTCAATGGCATTGATGCTGGCCTTGGACATGTTGATCATCTCGAGCTCCACCATCTTCTTGGGCAGCGTCGCAGCGCGGTTGATGAATCCGGCGATGATGGACACGGCGTAGAATCCGCGAATGTGAATGCCTTTCACCACTTTCGTCGTGAGCGCGCCGACCTGGATGCCGATGAGCGAGCCGATCAGCATGCCCATGGCCAGGGTGTAGAACACGTAGCCGTAGATGGCGTACTGGGCGATGGAAGCGAGACCTGCGGTAAAGATGATCTGGAGAATGTCGGTGCCGACGGTCGTGGCCGTGGAAACGCCGAAGGTGTACACGAACATGGGGAAGGTGACGAAGCCGCCGCCCACGCCCATGATGGCTGCGAGGATGCCGACGATCATGCCGCCCATTGCCACGAACACGCCCGAGATCTTCTTGCCGCCTGCAACATAGTCCTCATCAAAGGTGATCATGGGCGGGATGTTCATCTTCTGGAGCTTGAGCGCGAACTCTGTGGTGCTGGATGGCCCGCCGTGCGCGTCGCTGCCGCTCGCACCCTTGCGGGACTTCAAGAAATCCATCAGCGCGTAAACGCCGAGGAAGCCGAGGAGAATGGCATAAACCAGGCTGATGAAGGCCTCGGACAGGATCGGGTCCTTGTCATAGAGGAACCTGTTGATGGAGCCGCCGATGAACGTCCCTCCACCGGACCCGACGAGGAAGGCGATTGCCAGTTTCGTCGATACGTTGCCGAGCTTCTTGTGGACCGTGGTGCCCATGATGGCCTTGGCGAAAATATGGAACACGTCGGTGCCGACCGCCAGGATGCCCTTCACGCCGGCGGCCATGAGCGCCGGGGTGATGATGAAGCCGCCGCCCGCCCCGATGCATCCGGTGATAAGCCCGGCTGCGAGGCCGATGGCGATCGACACGGCGAAAATCGTATTGGAATAGAACGCCGGGGCGTAAGCCGTCTTGCCGCCCAGCATGTTGCCCGCGTCCGCCAGCGATACGGCCACGATCGGCAACAGCAACAATAAAAGAACCCACATCCGCTTCCTGTTATGAATAATGCTCATGGAGACCTCATAGTCCCATTTGGCGTGCGCGACGGACGCCGCCTTGAGATATTCATAGGTGTTTCTCAAGATACTCATTGCACTACCTCCTTTTATTTATGATTTCATGCGACCTGCTATGCGATCTGGACCAATTCCGTTCGCAGCTTGTACTTTCTGCCGCCTCCCATCAGCCGGGTATAGGCGATGGGACTGCCGTCGGCGGCCACGAGCAGCCGGTGCAGCAGCAGCATCGGCGTGCCGTTCCCGATCTTAAGGATCGAGGCCGTGTCGCCGTTCATCTCGACGATCTCGATCATCTGGACGACCTTGAAGATCTTTCTTGCTGCCTTTTGCTGTATTAACTCGTAAAAAGAGGACTGGCAGAACTCCATCTCTTCGATATCCGACACGGTCTCCGGCGGTATAAACGATTCCTCAAGGTACGCCGGCTCGCCGTTGACGACGCGTTTGCAGAGAATATAGAATACGTTACCGTCGCTCTGCAAATAGGTCCTCACGTCCTCCGGCGGAGCCTTAAACCCTTTCACCAGTATCTCCTTGCGTGCGCTCACCCCCTCCCCGAACATGTCCTCGGTCAGGCGCGTCTTCATGGTGATGCCGAGGTCCGGCATGGCATGCATGACGAACGTGCCCTTGCCCTGCAGCTTTTTGAGATAGCCGTTTCTCACGAGATCGGCGATGGCCATGCGCACCGTCGCCTTGCTTATGTCGTAGGTTCTGCACAACTCGTCTTCCGTCGGGATTTGAGAACCCACGGGCCACTCGTGCGTCTCGATCTTGTCCTTGATGATCGAGAACATCTGCACATAGAGCTTTTGCTGGCTTTCGCGATCAACTGTTTTATGGTTTATCAACATAAGTTTATTTCTTCAGGTCGTTATAATGAGTTTTAAAGGACAAAAAAATTCGGGGCTTTCCCTGTGAAAATCCCGAATGTGCCGCCACTGTCATGGTGTCGATGGTAAAATGGCAGGCCTATCTAAAGAATGGTTCTCCTCGGTTTACCTGCCCGCAGCAGCCGGAACCGTTCTCTTCTCGTCCTGCGGCGCATCGTTCCCGGCGATCTTGTTAGCCTCGTCAAACTCTCCTGCTTCGGCAAAAGTAACTGCTACCATGACGTCTTCGATCATTTTCATAAGTTTTTCCATTGGCAGCCTCCAGGATTTTAATCCTTGTTATTACAATAGGCGTGCCATTATTTAATTACTTGTTTTTATTTTGTATTTTATTCTATGGGAAAATATGGTGCATCAAAATGTGGCGTGGCAACGGGGACATGGGGGCTAACAGACCGCTATTGGTGCAATTTAAAGTTGCGCTATGAATGGTTATGTTGCGATGTGGTACTGCTTGATTTTTCTTTGCAGCTGCTGCCGATAAATACCCAAAGCCGCTGCAGCGCGGGAGATATTGCCCTGGGACTCAAGAAGGGCGGCGATAATGGTTTCTTTCTCGGTTGTTACCATGGCGTCCCGTAGCCGCTGGGCCGCGGCCCGGGGTTTTACGGGTGCAGTCTGGAGAAGATAAGGAGGAAGGTCGGACGGCAGGATGTCCGCGGTATTGGCAAAAGATATTGCCCGTTCAATGATGTTCTCGAGTTCACGAACGTTGCCGGCGTAGGTATGGCCCCGGAGAATGTCCAGGGCTTCATTGGAAATGCCCCTGATCATGATGTCCTTGCGCTTGGCTGCGTGCTCCTTGATAAGGTGCTCGGCAAGATAGGGCACGTCGTCGATACGGTCCCGGAGCGGCGGCAGATGGATATTGATGACATTCAGCCGGTAAAAAAGATCCTCCCGGAACGACCCCCGCTGGCAGGCGACTTTGAGGTCCCGGTTCGTGGCGGCAATATAGCGCACGTCCACTTTGAGGTGACGCATGCCGCCGATCCGCATGATCTCGCCTTCCTGCAGGACCCGCAGAACCTTGGTCTGAAAAAGCGGCGAAACGTCGCCGATCTCGTCGAAGAAGACCGTGCCGCCGTCCGCCTGTTCCAGAAGGCCCTTCTTCAGGTACTGGGCGCCGGTGAAGGAACCCTTCTCGAACCCGAAAAGCTCCGATTCAAGGAGCGTATCCGGGATCGCGCTGCAGTTGATGGTCATGAACGACTGCTCGCTCCGGGGGCTCCAGCGATGGATGGCGCGTGCGATGAGCTCCTTGCCGGTGCCGCTCTCGCCGGTGATCAGCACATTGCTCTCGCTGGCCGCGGCCTTTTTGATGAGCCCGAACACGTCCTGCATGGGCTTGCTCATCCCGATGATCTCGTCGAACCCGTACTTATGGGTCAAGATCTGCTTCTTATGCTTCTCGATCACCTGGCTCAGGACTTCCGCGGTGAGGGGTTTTTCCAGATAATCGCCGGCGCCGAGCTTCATGGCCTCCACCACGGTCTTCAGATCCGGGCGGGAGAAGGCGATGACAGGCATGCTGTGCCGCACCTCGAGCAGCCGCTGCTGCCAGTTTTCCGAATCGAGGTCGAGGAACGCGATGTCGTACCGGTCGAGGGCCGACCGCGCCTGCTCCGGAGCTGCGCCCGGCCGCTCCATGTCGGGGGCGAAGCCTGTCGACTTGAAGAGGGAAGCGAGGGACTTTGCTTCGTCGGATATGATGAGGATGTTCAGCATGCAATCACAGAAAGCCGTGACAAGCTCCAAGTAACAAATAGCAAATCGCAAATACCATCAATCCCCAAAGTGCAACAGACACGTTTAGAATTTGTTGCTCGGTTCTTGATGCTTATTTGCCATTTGGAGCTTGATTAACGCTTGCTCTATTTTTTTACGACCAGCACTGCGCAGTCCGCAAGGACGATGACCCGCTCCGCCACGCTGCCCATGAGGAGCTTTTCGAGGCCCGTTCTTCCGTGGCTGCCGAGGACGATGAAGTCGGCCTTCTTTTCCCTGGCGATCTCGACCACGGCGTCTGCCGGCTTTCCGGTCATGACAAAGGCTTGTACTACCACCCCTTCCTTCTGCGCGGCTTCCTTCACCTCTTTGGCGTTCTTCTCGGCCGTGTGCATCTCCTTTTCCGCGAGCATCTCCCGCTGCGGCATGGCGAATTCGATGTCCGTGGGCGTTGCGAGCTCCGCAGGCACCACGGCGACGACCGTGAGCTTGCTGTTGTTCCGCTTGGCTACACCGATAGCCTCCGACGCGGCTGCTGCGGAATACCGCGAGCCGTCTGTCGCAACTACGATGTTCTTGAAGCCGACCTGCGCCGACCGTGGGACCACCAGCACGTTGCAGGCCGCGTGGCCGATGACCCGCGCTGTGGTGCTCCCCATGGCCAGCCGCTTAAGGCCGGTCCTTCCCCGCCTGCCCATGATGATCATCGATGCCTTGAATTTCTTAGCCTCGTCGGTAATATAATTATAGGAGTCCTGGCCTTCCAGGATGCTGGTCTCGCAGTTGACCCCCTCGTTCTTCGCCCGGGCCTTCACTGCCTCGAGGTGCTCGCGGGCTGCCTTCTCCGATCGTTCGAGCAGCTGCGGGGCGATCGTCTCATATTCAGGATTCGTTTCGATCACCGATATTGCTGAAAGCTTGCTGGAACACTGCTTCGCAAGACTGATGGCCTCCCGAATCGCGCCCTCGCTGTAATCAGAACCGTCTGTGGCAAGCAGCAATCTTTCCGTGTTGACTACGGGACAAATCTCCGGCATATACCCTCCTGTTTATTTGATTTCCCTATATGATTTTCGCGGCACGCCCGAAGGTCCGCGAAAAACGCAACGGATTGGTGCGGAAACAATATGATGCATCGAGACTATCATAGTAGTAAATTCCTGATCTGTCAACTTTTCTGATGACAAATGCAACGGACATTTAACACTCTCTTGACGGTTCGAAAAAGCAGGACAGCATACCGGTAGACATGATCCAGTTTCAGTTAAGGCGGAGTCCGGGCGTACGGCCGTCCTTGAGTTGTCATCGCTTCAGGATGGAAATTACTTTTTTCGGAGCCCGGAAAGAATATGGAAAGGTAAGTGTAGGGCGCGATGCTGCAAGCGGGGCGGGTTCTCAAAGGGGGCGTCAGAAGCGGCCGTCCGTGACGTTCGCGGCTTTCAGTAAATGGCAGGCCGCTTCTTAAGCGCAGGCGACTCGAGAAACGCTTCAATGGCCCTGGATTCATCGGGGGTAAGGTCGCGGAACTGGACGCCGTACCGTCTGGCCTGGGTTGCTTCTTCAGTCGGCAGATCCCGGATTACCTCCCCCTTCGCCTGGATGCGTGTAGCGTCAGGGAGGAGGAACGAACAGACCACCCGTTCGCCGATGGTGAATTCCCGTGTCGTCTCCATGAGAAGCCCCTCGGCGCTGATATCGAGCGAACGGCAGGAAAAAGTCCCATCGCTCACCTTTCCGTCCACGGTCACGTCGAGGAGCACCCGGTAGGTTTGGCGCCAGGACAGGTGCAAGAGCTGACTCGCTTTTGCCAGAAGAAAAGTCGGCTTGATCGGCTTGAGGATTACGGCATCGACCCCGAAGCGTCTGCTGCGCACCATTTGTTCGGGGCTGCATGCGCAGACCAGGATGATCGAGACATGGAGCAGGGCCGGATCTTTCCTGATAAAGGAGCAAAACTGTTCGGTGCCGATGCCTGGCGTATCGAGATCGGTAATGATGAGGTCGACATGTTCCCGGCGATGGATCTCGAGCGCTTCATCATGGGACGCGGCAGTATAAAGGCGCATTTCAGCACGGTTCAAGTAGCTCTTTTTCTCGAGCAACAGCTTGCTGATTTCCCGGTCGATCAGTATCTTTTTCAAGGTTCACTCTCTCTGCAGACCCGAAGGGGCAGGTCTTTTCTTTCGGTGCCCTGCTCAGCCGAGTTATGTGTTTCAACACGGAACCGCGCTCATTCTTCAAGGATCTTGATGGTTCAGTACTTCATTGTACGACTTTTCATCCGGCCGGTCTTTAGTAAGGTAACACATTTATTGCTTTCAAGCAAGGGACCAACCATCCGGTACCAGAAACGAACAGATGAGTGCCGATTTGCGGCGGAACCCTCGCTGTAAAACCGTTCTCTCCGCAGATGTCACAGAACACACACAGGAATGGAATTTTCAATGACCACCATCTGCGTCAGTGGAGCCCCCTCCGGCAGGAGCCGGAGGCTCCCTCGAACAACGCGACCTCCCGGAACTGCGAAACTCGCGCATGCGTGACACGTTCGTGTCACGCGCGAGTGAGCGCTTTCCACCCCCGGCAGAAGCCGGGGGATGCCAAGGCGCGGGATTGCACCGGGAAAAAGCTGATCCGCCATAAGGTTATGGTATAATGCTGGACGATGGCGCTTCGTAATCGACGGAAAGAACGCCGATCAAATCTCCGGATCCTCAGGTTGAAGGCATAATGATTCCTCTTCTGAAGTTCCCGCTCCTGTTCGCTGCCGGTCTTGTTGCGGGGCTCATTGATTCCATGGCCGGAGGCGGCGGACTCATTACCATTCCCGTTCTTCTCGGCATGGGCATGCCGCCCCAGACTGCGCTCGGCACCAACAAGCTCCAGGGCACCTTCGGCTCGGGCAGCGCCATGCTCCACTTTGCCCGCGCCGGCACCGTGAACCTCCGGGACTGTGCCGCAGGCATTGTATGGACCGCCGTGGGCGCCGCGCTCGGTTCTCTCTCCGTGCAGACGCTCGACCCTTCCTTTCTCCGCAGGGCGATTCCTGTTCTGCTCATCGTCATAGCCCTGACCATGCTTTTCTCGCCCCGTCTTGGTATGGCGGATGTGCGTGAGCGAATGGGCAGAAACCCCTTCTTCCTCCTCTTCGGCCTGGCGATCGGATTCTATGACGGTTTTTTCGGTCCCGCAACCGGCACCTTCTGGGCCATGGTTTTCGTCCTCTTCCTCGGTTTCAACCTGACCCGCGCCACTGCCTACACCAAGGTGATGAACTTTACGAGCAACCTTGTAGCCCTTGCCTTCTTTTTCGCGGGAGGATTCGTCTCGCTGCCCGAGGGCATCATCATGGGACTGGGACAGTTCGCAGGCGCCCGCATCGGCTCCCGCCTGGTCATCAAAAAGGGGAGCCGCTTCATCCGGCCGGTGTTCATCGCAGTAGTCCTCGCTGTCAGTGTTAAACTGCTGTGGCAGAACTTCCGGTGAGTTTTCGCGCAGCGTACGACAACGGGGGGAACGGGGGGGGCAGGACCGGGCAACAACAGTTCAGATATTCTTCTTCCTGCAGTCACATCATCAATGCCGCAATGATCATCACGATCCCGATCACCGCTTCGATAAGACATTACTTCTCTCTGTACTCAGTAATGCAGCGGGCTCAGGCTGCGCAACCCGGACCTGCACATCCAACGGTACGCTTTCAGGACTCCTCAGCCGCCTGCAGCGCAGCACTGCAGGAAACGTTGCAGACTCCGATCTCATCACAGTTGCCTTGCATCGGCTGGAGGGCACTGACTTCGTCGGAGTAACGCCGAATCTCTTCCCGGTTCATGTAAATACCTGCATGGATATCAGAGAGCTGGGCGACTCGCAACGGGTGTCCGAACGGTAAGGTGAGCGCCCGCACCTCGTAGTCATTACGGGCAGAGGCTGCACAGTATCCGGACAAGATCAGGGGGCGGCGGCGATTCCCCCCACCCCCGCTTTCAGAAAGCTACGACGCCCCGGATTCGGGGGAAGAAAAAGCGTCCGACCAGGAAATCCACGATAGAATCGAACGAGCATCCGCCCCGTCCGAGCGCCAATACTCGTCAAAAAGAGGAGCACCGCGGAAAAGATCGACCCAAAGCCCCACACTGCCGGCGGATAGAAGAGCACGACCTGCGCCGCCGTCGGCGGGTCCACCCACGGGATAGGTCTGATCATAATGTATACGTTGCCGACAAAGAGCAGGGCAATGGTTGCACCTATGATGCGGATGGCCCGGAACTTGAAGACGGCGGAACGGCGTGATAATTGAGTGGCTTGCCGGGCACGGGCATAGAGATATACTTGGGCGGCTACCGCAAGGATGATAACGATCAGGCGAAGAGTGGCAAACTGCATTGAGGGTATCCTTGGGCGACCAGATATTTAATTTGTCATTCCGGTGGAAGCCGGAATCTATTGAAAAGACTGGATGCCGGATCAAGTCCGGCATGACATGTTTGATATGTTTACGTGCCGGAGCAAGACATCAAGGAACCGGCGGGGATGAAAACATGTATCGGGTTGAACGTGAACATGAAGCTCTCCCCCGGTCAATTCCGCATGACGCACGCAAGGATCACGTTCGGAAATGACCGTGCAGATATCCGGGGGACCCTCTCCTAAGCGACGAAGGCTGCACCTTCTTCAGACTTAACCAGCAGAAAGAAGTCGCATTGAGAACAGTTCATCGTCTTTTCGGCAAACGTTCCCTGGATCTCGCCACAGCAAAACGTTCCCACAACCTGCCAGCAAATGCGCCCCGCACTCCGGCCACCGTTCTCCCCATTGTGGGTGAAGTTAAGCACCGCCCGGCAGACCCCCAGTTCATTTTGATTTTTTCCCCCGGGTTCACGCCCACATTTTTTGTACTCCCAGCAATTGACCTTATCCATTCCCCCTCCTCTTGCTTACCTCAATAACAACGGATGTACCGTATTTCACGCCACGTTTCAAATCGGAATTCTGCACGTTTCTGATTTTCATCATGTTGTGCAGATGATTCCGGGCATATTGCTGGCGCAATTCTTTAAGAAAGAAACAATCTCATCTTTTCTTACAGGACACGAAGGTAGCATTCAACACCTTTTGGCCAGCCTCCGAGTCATCGACGCATCCCCTGACCGTATAAATGAATTAATCTCCGAGGGGATAGTATGCAATCGTGTTCGGTTCGTTCGTTTCACTTCTCACCATCTGAACTTCCCCTACTCCTGCTACCTCACGCCTCGCTGATTCGCAGCACGGGCTTGATGGTTTTGCCCGCTCTGGCATCGGCGATGGCCCGGTTGATCTCGCTGAAGTCGTAGAACTTCACGAGGCGGTCAAAAGGGAAACCGCCCGCCCGGTAGAGCGCGATCAGCTTCGGGATAAAGCGCTGCGGCACGGCATCGCCCTGGATGATGCTGAGGGTTTTCCGCCCTTCCGGCAGAGAGCCGGGAGCCACTCGCGCCGGTGAGAAGCGCCACCGTTCCATGGGGATTCAACACGTCGATAGCGAGTTGGTGCATCTCCGGATCGCCGGTAATCTCCAGCACATAATCAACGCCGCTGCCGGTGATATCCGTGATGCGGGAGGCGAGCTCATCCTGGCGATTATCGATGGCATGGGTGGCGCCCAATTCCAGGGCGAGTTTGAGCCGCTGGGGGATGATGTCGACGCCGATGATCGGGTCGGCGCCGACGATGCGCGCCGCCATGACCGCCGCCAGGCCGACCGCCCCCGTGCCGAAGACGGCGATGCTTGCCCCGGCCGGGACCTTAAGCGAGTTCATCACGGTGCCGGCTCCGGTCTGCATGCCGCAGCCCAGCGGAGCCAGAATCTCCAGAGGCAGGTCTTTGGGAACCTTGACGAGGTTGCGCTCGGTCGCCAGGGCGTGGGTGGCAAACGAGGACTGACCGAAGAAGTGCCCGCTGACGCCGCTCGATGCCAGCGCATTGCTGCCATCCAGGCGTTGGAAACCGAAGTTCGCCTCGTAAAAGTGCTCGCAATCCGCAGGGTGTCCGCTGCCGGCACGGACGGCAGCGGCCGCAGGACTGGTAGGAGAGCACGACATGATCGCCGGCGTCTGACACCTTTACACGTTCTTGCCGACCCGCTCCACGACGCCCGCGCCCTCATGACCCAGCACCACCGGGTCTGGCTGCCCCGTCCCAGTCGTCGCAGAAGTCGATATCGGTATGGCAGATGCCCGTGGCGACGATGCGCACCAGGACTTCGTCGTCTCGCGGACCTTCCAGTTCGAGGGATTCGATCTTCAAGGGACCGCCCTTCGTGCGCAGAACGGCCGCCTGAATCTTCTGCACGTGCTGATGGGAATAGCGGGCCAATATCCAGATCCTTAGTTCTTCAATGCCGTGGAGGACATAAAACTGCCGGAGCTATTATCGCAGATAATTTGCGAATCGAGAACCCATGGCAAAGGCCTTTTCGCAATCTTCCGGAAACACCTCCCTGCGTCTCTGTGCCTTCTTTTCCGGATCGAACAGATCCGCAACCACTTTTGAATAATCCTCAAACTGATACGTATCGAAACAAAAGAGAGACTCTGAAGCCCCGAATACCATCTGCAGGACCATTTCATTGAGAACGGTGTGTCGATCGAAGCCGCGTTCTTGCATCTGCTTCTCGGTAACATTCATGGTATAGATAAACCCCGCATTGATCTTCCGGGGGAAAAGCGACCCGTAGGGATCGGTATAGGTCAGATAGGGGAACAGCAAACGTTCCATAAACGATCTCATCTCTCCCGTAACGGACCCGAAATAGATCGGGGAACCCAGGATGAGGGCATCGGCTTCCCCGGCCTTTTCCAGGATTGGCGCCAGGTCATCCTTGACCGCGCACTTCCCATAACTGCTGCCGCCTTTTATTTTGCAGGCAAAACAGCTCACGCACCCTTTGTAGGTGAGATCGTAAAGATGAACAAGTTCCGTATCCGCCCCTCGCGCCGCTGAGCCGTCGAGAGCCTTCCCCAGCAGCGTTGCCGTGTTCCATCCCTTCCTCGGACTTCCATTAACAGCTATGATCTTCAACGATGTTACCTCCTTTGCTCAATCCCGGACCGGGCACCGTGTCAGGCCGATTCCCCTGCGGAGAGATTCTCTGCGCCCGTTTAAGAACGTACCTGTCGCCACCAGACGTAAGTGACATAACTCCCCGTAAACAGAAACACCAACCAGAGCACGGCAATCCAACCGGTGAAAACGTCCGGCCAGGTAGCGCCCAAAGCAATGCCGAATGACGCCATGGAAATCTTAAACAAACTCGCCTGCCACCACTCCAGCCAAAATGATTTGAATATGTGCATGATTTTCCCGCCCGTGCCGCATTGAATACGGCAGCGAGGTCATCGAACATGGATCTGGCAGTCGCGCCCCAGTTGCGCAGGTACCAGATGGAATTCTGGAGAAGAACAAGCGAATAAGCGGCAAAGGCCGTGCAGCCGCCAATCCGGAAAACCTTCAGATAATCTGCACCGGCGGGCAGCGCGCGGCCGTCGATGTAGGCCGCAAACACGCTCACAACAAGCACGCAGATAAACCAGAGGATGAGCGTTCTATCGTCCCATCCAGGTACATCTGCCTCCTGGGCTGGGGAAACTTTTCTATCGCGTATCTTAGCATGGTCCTCGGCATCTGCCTGCAGTGCTCTTTCAGGAAGTCTTCCTCGCATCGCAAGTCTCGTTTTCCAACCTCGCGCAGCATCCATCCCACTGCTTTGTGGATCAGGTCCTCTTTATCCGAAAGCAGCAACCGTGCAATCTTCAGCGTATCCGACATCTGATGGCATTTAATAAAATGAAACGTCGCCATCACCGAGATTCGGCGCTCCCATAGGCTGTCCGATTTAGCCAGTCGGTAGAGAGGTTTCCTGTTTTTGTCCATCAGGAATGCCCCCACGATCTGAGATGCGGAGCAATCCACGAGGTCCCAGTTATTAATGGAGTGAGTGTTATTCAAATACATCTCGTAGATTTGCTTTCGGTCGGGGCCTTCTCCTTTTGCATAGGCGTTCACAAGCAGGAGAAGCGCAAACAATCTTTCCTCGTGAAAGGGAGAGCGGAGGAGCGGCAGAACATCCTGAACCGTCAATGCCTGATATTCCTTTACCAGCTTCCTGATATCAGGGACGCGAATGCCGAGCAGGATGTCCCCTTCGGCGTACTCTCCGGGCCCAGTCTTGAAGAATCTCTTTAGGAACAGTGCTTTCTCCTTGTTCCCAAGTTTCTGCAAACGGGCACGAATTTCTGTTACGGTCATGGCATTTAATATTCCTTCGCGGAGCCGATATCACCCGCGCCTGCCAGAGCGCCTCAGTCGTCGATCTCCTGGTAGGCCGAAGTCCAGAAGTCGCCTAATATCTTAAGAAATAGGGGAGAGCCATTAAAATAATGGCAATCAGAATCATAAGAAACACGTTGGAGACAAAATAAGGAAAAACACATAATACAACACCAGATAGGAGAGCAATGCCTTGCCGTTGTTTTCTTCCGTATATCAAGTATCCCATACCGATTGAGCCAAACAATATTCCCCACATTATTGATGCCGTAGTATCCATGCTATTTCTATCTTTTTTTATAGACTAATAATGCGGGATTGCCAGCCCCAGTCAATGCGGTTTTTAGCCGCTTACCATGATCGACTTCGCAGCGTCCTCACGTATCGCTTACCGCATCCCGCACTTTGACGGCCAGTTCCTTCATAGAGAATGGCTTTTGGATGAAATTCACGCCCTCGTCCAGCACACCCCGGTGGGCGATCACGTCGGCTGTATAGCCGGACATGAACAGAATTTTCATGCTGGGATAACGGGATTGCAACTGTTTCGCCAGGTCCCCGCCGTTCATTTCCGGCATGACGATGTCGGTGATGAGAAGGTGTATCTCGCGCGCGTGTTTCTCGGCCAGCCCAATGGCCTCGGCCGGCGTGCCTGCAACCAGCACCTGATACTCTAATTCTTCCAGCATTATTTTAGCCATCGTCAAGAGCGCAGGCTCATCCTCCACCACCAGCACTGTCTCGCCGCGGCTGAGAGGGATTTCCGCATCCTTTTCCTGGTGGGTATCGACGGCTTGGCCCGCGTACCGGGGCAGGTAGATTCTAAAGGTTGTTCCTTTCCCTGGTTCGCTGTAGACGTTGATGAATCCGTTGTTCTGCTTGACGATGCCATACACCGTAGATAGCCCCAAGCCGCTTCCCTGGCCCACCCTCTTGCTCGTGAAATACGGTTCGAAAATTTGGTCGAGAGTCTCCTTGTCCATGCCGCATCCATCGTCGCTGACGGCCAGCAGCACATACTTTCCCACTAAAAACCCGGCATGCTGAGCGCAGTAGGTTTCGTCAAGATCGTGTTTCCCGTTGCAGTGACCTTGCCGACGTCGGTAATGGCGTCCCTGGCGTCACACAAAGATTGGCCAGGATTTGGCTGACCTGGACGGGATCCATTTTGACCAGACCGAGGCCCGCCTCAGGCAGCCAGGCTATATTAATGCCGCCAATGAGTCGCCGGAGCATCTTGAGCATGCTCTCCACGTTCTGGTTTAAGTCAAGCACC
>CAVVOB010000025.1:0-19096 GCA_963749655.1 Nitrospirota bacterium | reverse complement strand
GACCAGCCCCTTCTCGACTGCCTTGACAAGGACGTCTGCGGCATCGATGCCCGCGCCGTCGTCTTCTGATGGTGATGACCACATGGTTGCCCTTGGGAAAGGCGCTCAGGACCACTCGCCCCTGCTCGGGCTTGCCGCGCTCCTTGCGGATTTCGGGAGGTTCAATCCCGTGGTCGATTGCGTTCCTGATGAGGTGCATGAGCGGGTCCGCAAGGTCTTCGATCATCAGCTTGTCGAGCTCCGTCTCTTCGCCCCGCAGATCAAGGTCGATTTCCTTGCCCGCCTCCCGGACGTATCTCCGGACGACCTGGGAAAGACGGGTGAAGATCTGGCCCACGGGTACCATCCTCACCTTGAGAATGCCTTCCTGAAGATCATTGAGCCTTCTCTCCATGGCACGCTGAGCCTTGTGCAGGTCCGAGGACAGAGCGCCGACCCCCTCGATGGACCGCAGCTCCACGATCCTTCCTACGACGTTTTTGATCATGTGCATTTCGCCCACGATGTTCATGAGGCTGTCGAAGGGCGAAGACGTCCACCCGCACCGTGTTGCTCACGGATTTGAGTGCGCCGGCCTCCGCTCTCGACTCCTCCGACCGCCGACCGTCGGCGTATTCGACAGGCTCGATCGCCGCGTGAGGAGTCGTGACCGTTGACGCAACCGCTTCCCGGCCCTCGGTCGTGCCGAGGACGATTGAGAAACTGATCCCCGCCCCGCCGCCGGCGGTCGGCAGGGTACAGATGATCTCGCCGATCTTCTTCAGCGCCGCGTTGAGTTCCTTGATGCCCGGCTCGAACGATGCGAGGTCGAACTCGACCTTGAGGAGGAAAAGGTTCTTCCGCGACGGACGCACTCGCGGAGCCGGTGCTCCTCGTATTCCGTCAGGACCTGCAGGATGCCTCGATCGAGATTGATCTGTTCGGCGAGGTCCCTGCCCGACGCCGCAGCGGGCGCCGCCTTGAGCACGTTCTCGATGCGCACGACGGCCGCCGACAGTCGTCGAAAGGCCGGCCCTTGCCCGCCTGCTGCTGGCCCAGCTGGTCCACCGTTTCTCCGAGAACGTCGAGGACGTTCGCGGCCCAGGGCCACTTTGCCCAAGCGGAGTTCGTCGAGCAGAAATTCAAGCTTGTGGGAAAGCTCCTGGGGCTCCTTCAGGTCGAACATGCCCGCCAGGCCCTTGAAGGAATGTACGGCGCGGAACAGGGTATTCACCTGGTCCGGGTCGCTCCTGCCCTCGGCCTCGGCCGCGTCGAGCGCAAGCAGCGACTGGTTCGCGGCTTCCAGGATGTCCTCGGCCTCTGCGAGAATTCTTTTATGGATCGGTCGGATTTAGCCATACTCAAATTCGGAATGCGAAATTCGGATGCGGGCCACGGCAAAGGACAGGCCGGCGAATTTCCGCCTGCGCATTTCATTCCGCATTCCCCATTCCGCGTTCTGCATTGCTATTTCCCCCCCACGACCTGCATGACCATGGCCACGAGGTCTTCCTTCTTAAAGGGTTTGATGATGTACCCGCGACCCGAGCGCCAGCCCGCGCTTCTTGTCTTCCTCCGATTTTTCCGTGCTGACGATGATGAGCGGCGTGCCGCGATAGGTGGGATTGGACTTGACGTACCCGATGAGCTCCAGGCCGTTGATGTCGGGCATCGATGTCGGTGATGATGAGTTCAAAGGGCCTGCTCGGCAGCGTCTTGAGGGCCTCGAACCCGTTGCCGGCCTCCACTACGAAAAACCCGCCGATCTCCTCGAGCGGCACCCTGATCATGGACCGGATGGCCTTGGAATCCTCGACGACAAGGACATTTTTCATTTTCTCTTCCTTCTGCAGTTCGGCGATGCGTTTTTCAAGGAGGGCCTTTTCCAGTGCCATGCCTGCCTGGTTCATGAAGATCTCTAGGGTATCGATGCCGGTAATCGATTTCTGCTCGGGGAGGTTGTCGCCGTATACCACGAGCGCGAAGGCGCCGCGTCGACGATGAGCGGGATCGCCATCACCTGTCCGGCACGCGCCGCAGAGCTCGGTCGCAAGATAGGTGTTGCATTCATTCGTTTCGAGCGGCCCGATATAGGTGCGGCGGGTCTCGACCACCGTGAGGAACACCGACGGCTTGTCCAGCGGGAGCTTGATGTTTCTCACCACCTGGTCCGCCGATTTTCCCTTCAGCTCGATGCCGAACTGCCCCAACCCGCCACTTCGTCGTTTTTTTCACCATGAACAGCACGGCGCGGTTCACGACTTCGCTGGCATACCGCAGGATGAGCAGCGTCACCTCCGCCGTGGCGGTCGGGAAGCGAAGCTCGTCGAACATCGATTTGAGTGCCGTGATCTCGCGCCGCGGCTCCTCCTTCTCGATGCGGGTGCGGAACTCTTCCTTGGCCGGCTCATAGCTGACATGCTGGGCGGCCGGCGGTTTCGACGGGGGCGCGGGGGCCGCCGCGGGCGGGGCCGGGGCGTGCCGGGGCGGCGCAGGCGCACGCTTGCCGTCCTTGCTGCGTTTTTCATCGAGGATCCTGGTCCCCTCCATGAGCAGGTATTCGGCGCTGATACCCGACTTCAGGAGGGACTCCTCCGCGTGTCGATCTCGATCTTGTCCTTGGGAACGATCTCGCCGAGCTCGAAGTTGAAGAAGCCCTCCTCCCAGGCCAGGAGATCGTAAATGATCTCCTCGATCTGTTTGCGGATGACGGTTTCGATGGTCTGGGTTGATACCGAGCCCATCTCGACCAGGATCATGCCGAGCGGCGTGTCGGGCTGCCTCTTTTGGAGCGCCAGCGCGCGCGACAGAACTGCTTCGTCAGCAGCGCCCTAAGATACGAGGATATTGCCGAGGGAGTCGCGGATGTTGTCGCTCGCGGCCTGGATCACCTGGCCGTTCTTGAAAACGACCATGCCCGTGCCTTTACGGCTTCGCACCACGAGAGTGCCTGTTTTTTTACTCAAACTGATGATCTGGAAGATATCGGGTAGCGCGAGATCTTCCAGTCTGCCGACAAGACTCATGCAATCTCCCTACTGAGCATAATCGACGAAATTATATCAATTTGGATAAATGCAAGGTTAATTCATTGGTTAGGCGAACGGGGGCATCGGAGGTTAGCGAAGGGGGCTCCCGCAAGAGAGCGGGGACTGACAGTGCGGGAATGGCAGCACGATCCATAAGACCGGCCGCTGCCGCGATTCGCTCAATTGCTCCGGTAATTGTCGAATTGAAGTTCGATGCCGAAGTCCTTCCCCTTGAGCAGCTGGATCACGGTCTGGAGGTCGTCCCGGTTCTTTCCCGATACGCGCACCTGGTCCGCCTGGATCGACGCCTGGACCTTGATCTTGGAATCCTTGATCGCCTTTACGATCTCCTTGGCCTTCTCCGTGGGGATCCCCTGCTGAAGCGTCAGGCGCTGGCGGACTGTGCCGGCCAGGGCCGCTTCCATCTTGCCGTAGGATAAATTCTTGACCGGCACACCGCGTTTCACGAGCTTGCCCTGGAGAATGTCGATAACGCTTTTCAGCTTGTACTCATCGTCGGAGACGGTGACGAGCCCGTCCTTTTCCTCGGTGATGCCCGACTTGCTGCCCTTGAAATCGAAGAAGAAGCGCTGGCCGATCTCCTTCAGCGCCTGCGTCACGGCGTTCGTGACTTCCGACATGTTGATTTTTGAAACGATATCGAATGAATTTTCTGCGGCCATGGAAATCCTCCCTGAAGAAAAACTCAAGCTGCAAGTATCGAATCACGAAAAATGCCCGCCCCGCGGGGACAGGCATAACCGGGACAGTTATTCTATGATCTCCGTCCCCTTGGGGGGCGTAAAGAGAAAAACCTTGTCGTCAAGGCCGGTGTTCTCGCTGATGTCCGAGAAGAGCACCTCGGACGTGTTCCCCGAACGGTCGGAAGATCTCGAGTGCCGTGATCCGCCCCGCTTCATCGGACCGAAGAAACAGCTTTTTCATGGCGGCCCCTGATTTCAAGGGAAGCAGCTCAAGGGAGCGGGGCGCCTTGGGATCGGCCTGGAGCACGTCGAAATCATCGCGGATATGGGCGGCGCCGAACAGGAACAGCACGGGGATGTTCATGTGTTCAAAATCGGTAAAAGTCTTTTTCACCACCTGGCGGCTTTTCTTTGAGTAGAACAGCGCCGACTTTCCGTCGATGAGGATGATCTGGCCGTTCGTATAGTCCAGCCGCAGCTTTCCCGGTTTTTTGATGGACAGCGTGCCGGCGAAAGTCTGCGTCTTCCCGATGGCCTTGAGGACGTTTTTCTGATCCACCTTGGCGGTCAGGTCCGATACGTTCTTGTAATGGTTTTCGATGCCCGTGACCACGTCCTGCACGGTCTGGGCGCGGGTCACGGGGGCGAACAAAACAAGGGCCAGGCCGGCGATCACTCCGAGCCTGAGTCCGCTTTTCGCGGCGATTACGGCAATGGCGTTCATTAATGGGTCCTCCCAGCGGTCCTATCTTATCATAAATGTCCGGAACTGAGAAGCCGGAAAATCCGGCGCAGACAAGGAACCCCTTGACTGCGGCAACGCCCTTCGCTTATCATGGGCCAGCAGGAGCGGCATGGGAAAAACTCCTGCGGCAAGCTGTTTATACGCAGGCATTTGTAAATAATGCTGTATTGGGATCCCGGCTCGTCCGGGTCAAGGAGCAGTGCATGCAGAACGAACGCGACACCCGCAGGTATCGCCTGCTGCTGGCAGCAGCCCTGGTCGCCATATCCTATCCGCCCTAACCAGCAGCTCCATTCCCGGTGTCCGGAGTGTGAACGACAAGATCGAACATATCTCTGCGTTTTTCACGCTGGCCCTTCTTGTCGACTTTTCGTGGCCGACGACAGGATTCCGCGCGCCGAAGCTTCTCGCGCTCCTCGCCTACGGGATCGCTATCGAGATCGTGCAGCATTTCCTCGTCTACCGCTCCTCTTCCCTTCTGGACCTGGCTGCTGATGCCGTCGGTCTGGCCCCTGTACCTGCTCGTGTTCCCCTTGCTGAAGGACGTTCGCGCCTTTCAGAAGAAGATGGTCGAATTGAGCAGGTAAACAACGGCACGGTCGATTTCCAGTGAAGTAAATTCCTGTTAAAGCATTTCATGGGCGGTGAATCCACACGTCCTGATGCTGCCCTTCACCGGCACTCCCACTGCGTATACATCTTCTCGGGGCTCTGCTCTTCGACGAAGACAAGTAACTCCCCCTCCCGGTCCCTGACGACCAGCACGCCGTAGTCGCTCATGTTCAGGGCGCGGGCTTTTCCCCCGGCCGCCTTCCATATGCCGTCGAGCGAGGACACGCGTGTCCGCCTGTCGTCCTGCAGGCGTTTCGTTGCCTCCCGGTCCAGTCTCACGATATGGACATGGAGCTGGCCTGGGTCCGCACTGTTGCCGGATTGACGACGAGCGCGATGGCGTTCTCGTCGCTGATGCGCTTGCGCGCCGCTTCCCAGGCAACGCTCCAGATCTCGTCCGGCTTCCGCGGATCTTCCACGCCCGTGACCGGTGTGCGCGGAAGGACGAGGCCGTGGACGAAGTCAGGAGGGCACCCGCAGGTCTTGATGTCGCTGATCACCGCGAATTTCGCCGTCTCCGCCCAGACCCTGGTCGTTTCTTTGCAGCCGAGGCCCTTGCCGCAGACGCTGTCGGCCCGGGGATACCGGCAGAGCACGCAGTAGTCCGGGAAGAAGATCGATGCACCGGGTGGCGATGTGCAGGAGAGCATTCCTGTCCGAAGAAGTGCGGCACAGCCCTGGACAACCGGGGCGACGGCGAGCAGGAAACAAACCAGAATCGCTTGAACGCTGCGGGAGGTACACACAGAGTGCATCACCTTTTCATACCATGATCATGCCGGAGTCCTGCGCGGAAGACGGGAACATATTGTCAAGACAACAGGGTCCACAGGGCCGACCTGCAAATTTTACCGTGAGGTTATCCTGCATCCCCGCCGAGCGGTCGGTTCCTGTCCTGCCTTTGCGAATTTCACGCTCTTACTGCCCTAAAAATGAGATCACTTCGGCCGCGGTCCGGTCCGGATCTTCCTCCTGGGGCACGTGTCCCAGGCCGTCGAATATCACCAGACGGCTGTTCGCAATGTCGCTTTGAAACCTGCGGGCGTCGTCGGGGGGGATCAGCTTGTCCCGGCCGCCCCAGAGAATGAGCGTCGGCTGCCTGATCGTTTTGATGAGACCGGCCTGGGCGCCGAAGTCCATTTGCTGGAACCGGCGCAGCAGCGCCCGCCGATTGCCCTGGCGAAGCGTCAACTGGTCGTACCGGTCCACGAGCTGCGGCGTCACGCGGGCGGGATCACCGTACACCGAACGCAGGCTCGACGCGACCATGCCGCGGGGCTGTGTATAGAGGATCAATTGATTCAGCACCGGCGTGTTCGCAATCGTAAAAACGATCGGCATAGACTGAGAGGTCAGGGGATAGCCGGCGGAATCAACGAGGATCAGCCTCTCCACCCGCGACGGCGATGCGACGGCAACGTGCCAGGCGATGTCTCCGCCGAGCGAATTTCCTCCCAAAACGCAGCGCTGCACGCTCAGGGTGTCGAGCAGGTCAAGAATGAACTGCCTGTAGGCATCGCTGCTGTAGTCGTTCCGGGCATTCGGACCGGTCAGACCGAAGCCCGGCAGGTCCATGGTGATTACCCGCCTCCTTGTTTTCAGCGCATTGACCCACCCTTCCCAGGTATGCAGGCTGGCCGAAGTCCCGTGGATCAGAACAAGCGGCGCCGGATCGTTGCGGGGCCCCTCGTCCCGCATATGTACCTTCAGGCCCTTCACGTCCACAAAGGTCGAGGGCGGCGGCGCCCACCGGCCGATGAGCTCTTCAGCTGCTTTGTCCGGCGCCCAGGAAAAGGCAATCATGAACCCGGCCACGACGACTAACAGGACCGCAAGGAACAGCAATGCCTTGAAGATGCGGATCAGAGCAGCCATGAGCGCCTCCCTCGTCCCGAGCAATGGAATCAGCGGGTCACCAGGCCGCTGACGTTTCCGTCCTTGATAAACAGGGTGACGAGCAGATCATCTTTGACGTCCTTGAAGGTAAGCTTCCAGACGTAGACGATATATTCCTGCTGGTACAAGGTCGTCAGGAACGCCACGGAATAGCCCTTTTCCAGCTTCGGCCCGAGCTGCCGGGCCAGTTCTTCGAACATCTTGGGGGTGAAACCGGACTTGAACCGCTCATCGGCATCAACCATGAACTTGTCGTACGATTTCGACTGGATCGCGTCGAACATGTTCTTAAGCGTCGTATCGTACGACCGCAGAGGGACCTGGGCGAAAGCCCCTCCTGATGTGGTGAGGATGGCGTGGGCGGAGAAAACCGCAATCAGGAATAAAGTAATTGTCGAGGTTCGAGTGGAAGACATTCGTCGGCTCCTTTCATGATGATTGAGTATGTGTCAAACGAAGCGAAATTCGGCGCAGCTCACCTGAAGTCCCGGCGTTTCCGGCCACCCTCCCGGCCTGCAACCGCTGATTGATCTGCGTCAGGGATAATTCGCTTCGGCAATGGCTCTTTCAAAGTACCATGGCTTAGCCTGCAGATCACTGCACATGCTCACTGACCCGATGCCGGTGTATGTGCCGCAGACCATGATGTGGTCGCCCATAACCGCTTGCACATTGAAATATTGATCGTAAGTTCCGTCATTGTACGTGAGGACCCCGTCAATACCGTTTGCGCTGATAATGCTGTAGGGTGCGGATTTTCCGTTCAGATTGTAGTAATCATCGCTCCAGGATGAAATCGCATCTGTAAATTGATGTACCTCCATAATGTGAGTCGAGCCGGAGATCCTTGCCGGCAAATAGAATGACTTTCCCGTTAAATAGTGCGCGGAGAAACCGAACGTTGTGCTGATGTTGGAATAGACAGTATCGCCGGTTGTAGCACAGGATTGGCTGCTTTGTGCTGATTCATTGGCAGCCGAATCGTATGCTGAGACAGAGAAGCAGTATTGGGTAGATGCCGTCAAATCGCTGGCCAGATAAGAAGAGGTCGTTGAACTGGCGACCTGACTTCCGCTTTGATATACCTTGTACCCCCCGACGGAAACATTATCAGTGGACACGGTCCAGGCAAGACTGACCTGCGTAGACGATAATGCCGATACCACCAATCCTGATGGAACCGACGGTGCCGATGTATCCGGACTTGCAGTGTTCGAGGATCCACCGCCTCCGCATGCGGCCAGCCCCGCCGCGGCAATAAGACAAAACATAAGCGCTGTCATTCTTTTTATCATCGCCCCCCCCATTTTGCGGTCGAAGCCGCTGACGTATGACTTCAGAGGCTACTACAAGTCTTGGCGGATTGCAAGCCCCCTGGGGTATTTTGGGGTAGGTGACAATGAATTGCGGGTCAAAAAATCTCGTAGAACAATTGCACCTCCCCGCAGGGGAAGGTTCCTGCGGGTATCTGCGTGCTTCTGGTCGTAAAAAAGAATGGTTCCGTTCGTTAACCGAACTTCGAGGAAACCGCTCGCCCCCCCTGGCCTTCTCGCTTCATGGCTTCACCATATTGTCGTGCCGGCAGATGGCAGGCTTCGAACTTCGCCAGGTGCTACGTCTCCGGCTCCACCGCCACCGCGGTCCCGTAGCACAGCACTTCCGATACGCCGTTCATCAGCTCCGTTGCATCGTACCGCACGCCGACCACGGCGTTCGCCCCCAGCTCCTCGGCGTGGCGGATCATCATTTCGAAGGCCTCGGACCGGGCTTTTTCGCAGAGGTTCGTAAGGAGCGAAATGTTGCCGCCGAAGATGGTCTGGAGACCGGCACCCAGGGTTCCGAAGATCGAGCGGGACCGGACCGTGATGCCCCGGACCACGCCCAGGGTCTTCGAGATGCGGTACCCGTCGATGGTGAACGTTGTCGTTGTCATTGCATGCTGCATGGCTCCTCCTGAGGAATTGGTCATTCACGTGAAATCGTGAAACCGATAAAAACCGACATCTCTATCCGCGGATTTCGCTGATGCCGCAGATCGTACCAACGCTTTTCACGGACCCCCCCCTTTTAAGAGAAGCAATCAAAGCCTTTTGCCACAGAGGGCACAGAGCACACAGCGGGTTCTCGAAAGTCGTGCGCGAAAAAAGCAAAGCGGACCTTTTGCATCTTCTGCGAAACCTGCGTAATCTGCGGATAGAATTCCTTCCTGTCTTCTTCGATGCTGTCGCAAGGAAGCTACTTCCGCTCCTCCATGAATCGGGCCCCCCAGATCTTTTCCGCGTACTCCCGGATGGTGCGATCGCTCGAAAACTTTCCCATGCCCGCAACGTTCAGGACGGCGCGGCGGGACCATTCCTCGGGATCGCGGTAGAGCGCGTCGACCCGCTCCTGGCAGGCGATGTAGGAATCGTAGTCCGCGAGCAGCAGGAAACGGTCCCCGTACCCGGTGAGGGCGTCGAAGACGGGCCGGAAGAGCGTCGGCGCATCGGGCGAGAAGTAGCCGTTGTTGATCATGTCCAGGGCCTGCCGCAGCTCGGCATTTGCGTTGTATGCGTCCCAGGGGTTGTACCTGCCCGCCCGGAGCGCGTCGACCTCGGCCGCGGTCATACCGAAGATGAAGAAATTGTCGGCCCCGACCTCGTCGCGCATCTCGATGTTCGCGCCGTCGAGGGTCCCGATGGTGAGGGCTCCGTTCAGCGCGAACTTCATGTTGCCGGTGCCCGAGGCTTCGGTGCCTGCCGTGGAAATCTGCTCCGAGAGGTCGCAGGCCGGAATGATCTTCTCGGCGTTCGACACATTGTAGTCGGGGATGAAGACGACCTTGAGCAGGCCGCCGACGGTCGGATCGTTGTTCACCACGTCCGCCACGCTGTGGATGAGTTTGATGATGAGTTTAGCCATGGCGTATCCGGGCGCGGCCTTGCCCGCGAAGATGACGGTGCGCGGAACGAGGCCGCCCGCCCTGCCTTGCCGGATGCGGTTGTACCGCGTGATCACGTGAATCACGTTCAGGAGCTGCCGCTTGTACTCATGGATGCGCTTGGTCTGCACATCGAACAGCGTATCGGGGTCCACTTTCAGCCTGAGCCTCATGGCGATAATCTCGGCGAGCCTCACCTTGTTGGCGCGCTTCACGTCGCGGAAGGCTTTCCGGAAGCCGGCGTCGGCCGTCAGGGGGGCAAGCCTCCTGAGCTCCGACAGATCGCACACCCAGCCTGTCCCGATGCTCTTCGTGATAAGCTCGGACAGTTTGGGATTTGCCTTGTGCAGCCAGCGCCGCGGCGTGACCCCGTTGGTGATGTTGATGATCCTGTCGGGATGCATCGCCTCGAAGTCCGCGAAGATCGTTTTTTTCATGAGGTCCGTGTGGATCTGGGAAACGCCGTTCACCTTGTGGCTCCCGGCGATCGCCAGGTGGGACATGCGCAGCCTCCGTCCGCCGGCCTCGTCCATGATGGACATGCGACGGAGCCGCTCGACGTCGCCGGGATAGCGGTGGCGGACCTCCTCGAGATACCGGAAATTGATCTCGTAGATGATCTGCAGGTGCCGGGGCAGGATCTCCTCGAAGAGCCTGACCGGCCAGGTCTCGAGCGCCTCGGGCATGAGGGTATGGTTGGTATAGGAGAAGGTGCGGCGCGTGATGTTCCAGGCGCGGTCCCACTCCATGTGGTGCACGTCCAGCAGCACGCGCATGAGCTCGGGGATCGCGATGGACGGATGGGTGTCGTTCAGCTGGATCGCGACCTTGTCCGGCAGATCGTCCAGCCGCGGATGGTACTTGGTAAAGCGGCGCAGGATGTCCTGGAGCGAGGCGCAGACGAAGAAGTACTGCTGCTTGAGCCGCAGCTCTCTTCCCATCTGCGTGGTGTCGTCGGGATAGAGAACCTTGGAGAGGTTCTCCGACTCGTTCTTCTCCGCGACCGCCTTGATGTAGTTCCCTTCGTTGAAGTACTTGAGGTTGAAATCGCGGGTTGCCTTGGCCGACCAGAGCCGCATGTTGTTCACCGTGTTCGTATCGTACCCGGGCACGGGCGTGTCGAAGGCCATGGCCATCACTTCCTCCGCGTCGATCCAGTGGAAGTGGGTATGGCCGTCCTCGTCGCGGAAGGTCACGACCCGTCCGTCCGAACTTGACGGGGAAGAGCACTTCGGGCCGCGGAAACTCCCAGGGATTGCCGTACCGCAGCCAGCTGTCGGGGTGCTCGATCTGGTACCCCTGCTCGATGCGCTGGGCAAACATGCCGTATTCATAGCGGATGCCGTAGCCGTAGCCGGGCAGTCGCAGGGTCGCCATGGAATCGAGAAAGCACGCGGCGAGCCTGCCGAGCCCCCCGTTGCCCAGCCCCGCGTCCGACTCCAGCTCGCGGATGCGGTCGAGGTCCAGCTCGAGGTCGCACAACGCCTCCCGGCACTCCTCGAAGACGCCCATGTTCAGGAGACTGTTCGAGAGGAGACGGCCGATCAGAAACTCCATGGAAAGATAGTAGACCCGCTTCGCGTCGGTCTCGTAGTAGCTCCGCATGGTCTCCATCCAGCGCTCGATCAAGCGCTCGCGCACCGTGTAGGCCGTGGTCAGAAACCAGTCGCGGTGGGTCGCGGTAATGGGGTCCTTGCCCAGGGAATAGATCAGGCGGTTGGAGAGCGAATGCTTGAAGGACTCCCGGTCATTGCCGAGCTTGTCATACTGAAAGCCGACAAGTTTATTGTGGTTGTTGGCCATGGGACCTCCGGACGGAGAAGCAATGTATTTTATTGTACCTGAAAAATATCGGGAGTGAGCTTCTTTTTGCACAATGACCCGGCGGTACGGACGAAACCAACGGCATTTACCGCGAAGGCGCGAAGGTCGCCGGGAAGGCAAACCTTCCTTTTGCGTAGTATAAGGTAACCGCAGAACTCGCAGAACAACGCAGAAGGAGAGAAAAAAACCATTTTGCTTCGTTCTTATTTCTGCGTATTCTGTCTATTCTGCGGTCAAATCCAGACTCCGAGTTCCGCTTTCCTCGCGGCCCTCGCGCCTTCGCGGTGACATGTGTGTTTCTTTGATTCGAACTGAGGATGCGCCGCGGTCAGCGCGACTTGAAGGCTTTGCGAAACACGTCGAGGGGCTGTGCGCCGACGATGGATTTTTTTTCGTTGATGAAGAACATCGGCACGCCGGTCACGCCGAGGCGGGTCGCCTCCTCCTTCGCCGCCTCGAGGCGGGGAAGGTATCTCCCGCTTTTGACGGCGTCGATCACGGCGCCGGCATCGAGACCCGCGTCGCGGGCTATCTGCGAGAGGATGTCGAGGTCTCCGATGTCCAGGCCCTGGGAAAAATAAGCGCTGAACAGGACGGGATGAAGGGCGTCGAACGCTCCCTGCTCGCGGGCGAACTCCGCTGCCTGGAGCGCCGGTCGTGAGTTGGACAGGAAGGGACGCTCGGCAAAGGTGATGCCGAAGGCTGCGCCCATGGTCCGGAGGTGGTCCATCATGCGGCTGATGTCTTCTGCGCGGAACAGGTCTGCGAGCGGCCTGCCCTTGGCTGGCGTTTCGGGGTGGATCTCCACGCCCTGCCAATCGACCTCGAGATCGAATTCCTGTTTGAGCTTTTCGACGATGCCCTCGCCGATGAAACAAAACGGTCAGATGTAGTCTGAAAAGATCTTCACGGTAATGGGCATGGGGCACCCCCGCCTGAAAAAAGAATCGGTCTTTAAAAGGATCATACCATATATACAGAGAATGCGGTAGTGCCCGTCGCGAAAAGGCGCTCCCCGAGCCAGGATTATGCTTGACTGCAAACACCGGCTCCCCTATACTGGACCATCTGCCAGCTCGATCGACAGCCGGTGCACGGGACTGAAAAACGGCCTGTAATCCAGCCGAGGAATAAGGGCATCCCATGAACGAATTCCCGATCGATAAATATCGCCTCAAATTCCCGCGAGAACTCGAACGTATTTACCAGGACGAGACCTTTCACAACACCCTGAAGCAGCTCCGGATCAACATCATCGTCGTGGGCGTGATCTACGCGCTCTTCGGCATCGTCGACTTCCTGGTCACGCCGAATGTCAGGGTCGAAGCCTGGATCATACGGTATGCCGTCGTCCTTCCGGTTACCTGCGCCGTAGTCGCCTTCTCCTTCTCGCCGCTTTTCAGAAAATACCAGCAACACGCCGTCGCGTTCCTGGCGCTGGTGGGGGGCGCGGGTATCGTGGTTCTGATCGATCTTACCCATGTGCAGGCGCCCTATCTTCACTTTGCCGGATTGCTGCTCGTGTTCATGACCGCCTATACGGCCTTCAAGCTGGGGTTCCTCGCCGCCACGATGGTGGGCTGGACCATCATCGGCATGTACGAGATCTCCGCGGTGCTGCTCCATCCTCCCGCGCTTTCGGTCTTCCTGACCGACAACTTCTTCTACGTTTCGGCGAACCTGATGGGCATGTTCACGAATTATCAGCGCGAGCTGTACAACCGCCGCGAATTCATGCAGACGAGGCGGATGCAGGAGCTCGAGCAGCAGAAGCATGCCGTGGAAAAGAACCAGCTGAACGAAGCCGTGGACCGGGCCGTTCGCTCGCTCAAGGAAAGCGAGTCCCGGTTCCGCACCCTTGCCGAGACCACGGCCGCCTCGATCATCATTCACCGGGGCAGCACGCTGCTGTACGCCAATCCCACGGTCCAGCGGATCACCGGGTACAGCCGCGAGGAGCTGTCGCAGATGGACCTTCTGGGAGATCGTGCACCCCGACCACCGCGAGATGGTGCGGCAGCGGGGCACGACGCGGCTCTCGGGACAAGGGCGTACCCGCGGAATACGAGTTCAAGATCCTGACCAAGGGCGGCGACGAGCGCTGGGCCACTGCCACGGCCGGGATCGTCGTGTACGAAGGAAAGCCGGCGGTCATTGCGACGCTGTTCGATATCACGGACAGGAAGCGGGCGGAGGAGGAAAAGGTCCGGCTCTACGAGGAGCGGATCCAGGAAGAGGAGCGGCATGTCCGGGAAAAGGAAAACATCATCATGGAGCTCCATGACGGCGTCGGCGGGATAACGACGAACATCAGCATCATCGCCGAGGTGGCGCAGAAGTCGGGCGACATCGACGAAGTGCGCAGCAGGCTTGCGACCATCTCCCAGCTTGCCCGGGAGGGCGTCACGGAGATCAGGAGCTTCATGCGGAGCATCGATACGAACGGGCTGAGCTGGCGCACGCTGGCGACGGAGATCAGGAGCCAGGGAAACACCCTGCTGGAGCCCCACAGCATCAGGTTCAGCCTCGAAACCTCGATTGACGACGAACAAGCCGGTGAACCGGGCAGCCTGCTCTGCGTCAACCTCTTCAAGATCTACAAGGAATCGCTTACGAACATCATCAAGCATGCCCGGGCAACGGCGGTTACCGTCAGCTTCACGATCGACGGAAACGGACTGCGGCTCTCGGTCAATGACAACGGCATCGGCTGCAGCCAGAGCGACTGCAGCGGGCGGGGACTGGCGAACATCCGGAGACGCGCGACTGAACTCGGAGGGGGAGTTGCGGTCACGTTCGGTACAGGCACGCAGCTGGTCCTCGAGATCCCTCTCCCCCTGAAAACGCAGATAGCAGGGCTGCGGGACGGATGATGCGAAGAGGCAGTTGAACGATGGTCACTGCGGTCGTATAATAGATGTATGGAGCATTCCTTCGCAGATCTATCGCCCTGGCCGCCCTCGTCATCTGGCCGGTCATCCCCCTGTTCTGGGTTCCGGTCCATGCGCTCCCTGCTTTTTTCCGCCGCCTCGGCTTTCTGACCTATGTCCTCCCGGTGGTCACCTGGATGCCGCTTGCCGTCGTCCTCTTTACGCTTCGCGATTTTCTCCTGCGCTACAAAGCCGCTCTGCCCTCTTTTGTGAATGATGCAGGCATGGTCATCCTTCTCCTCGGCCTCGGACTCCAGATCTGGACGCTGCGGCTTCTTACCGGTCCGGTGATCACGGGCATGCCCGAGGTCACGAACGTGGCCGGACGGATCGTGGACCGGGGGCCCTTCGCGATCATGCGCCACCCGACCTACCTGTCGCACACTCTGATGCTCGTCGGCCTGTTTCTCTGGAGCGGCGTGATTGCCGTAGGTATTGCAGCCGTGCTCGACGCGCTCCTGGTAAACGCAGCGATCATCCCGCTCGAGGAGCGGGAGCTCCGCAGCAGGTTTGGGGCGGAGTATGATCGGTACCGGGAACGAGTGCGGTGCCGGATTCTGCCCTTCTGCAGGGCAGCAGGACAAAAACATTGAAGGGTCGAAAAAAGGGTTAGCCACGAATTCTCACGAATGAACGGCTTTTAAACCAAGCATAAATTTTTAGTCTTGCTTTTCAATTCGTGTCAATTCGTGAAATTCGTGGCTAAAAAGATGTCCCCGCTTGACCACGGATTAACGCAATTCTTCGTGTCTAAAAAAGTGAGGCAGCGCCATGTCACCCGAACATCTTCGCTTCGTCGTTCACGAGCATAAAGCCAAGCGGCTTCATTACGATTTCCGGCTCGAGATCGGCGGCGTGCTCAAGTCCTGGGCAATCCCCAAGGGCCCGTCGATGAATCCTGCGGACAAACGCCTGGCGGTCATGGTGCCGGACCATCCCCTGGAATATATCGATTTCGAGGCGCTCATTCCGGAAGGCCGCTACGGCGCCGGGCCGGTGGTTGTATGGGACTCCGGAGAATTTATTGCTCTTGATGCTGATCCGGAAGACGCGTTAAGGAGCGGCAAGTTGAGCTTTGAGCTCAAAGGGGAGAAGCTGAAGGGCGCCTTTGCCCTTGCACAGATGAAAGGTCTTCCGAAATCAACGGGCAAGGAATGGCTGTTGATGAAAAAAAAGGACGCCCACGCAACGGGCGCCTATGAAGTGAAGACAGAGCTCACCCCGGAGAGGCTCAAGAAGCTGAAGGAAGTGGTTCCGCCGTGCGAGACGGAGTAAGATTGATTTTAGCCTGTAAGATTAAATTTCTTTGCCAGAAATCACAGAGGGCACAGAGAAAGAAAAAGCTTACAGTTAGTGGAGCCCCCTCCGGCAGGAGCCGGAGGCTCCCTCGAACAACGCGACCTCCCGGAACTGCGAACTCGCGCATGCGTGACACGTTCGTGTCACGCGCGAGTGAGCGCTTTCCACCCCCGGCAGGAGCCGGGGGATGCCAAGGCGCGGGATTGCAACAGCGATTGTTATGATTTCATTTGTGCTCTCAGTGCCCTTTGTGGCTGAGAAGCTTTTCGCTTTGCCCGCTAAAGCCATCCATTACCGCGCAGAAACTCACAGCCGCGAAGACCTGAGACTTAAAACCCAAAACTCGAAACTCAAAACTCGAAACTTCTAATCGAGCGGCGTCCCGTCCCTCAAGTCCTCGTAGAACTTCTTCAGATCCGGCAGCTTCTTCATTCCCATTGCTTTCATGCCGCTGCGGGGATGCTCGTTCAGAATGCCCGTGATCATGTAAGGAATGTGATAGCCCCATTCGACTTTCGCTTTCATGGGAATGAATGTGTCCTGGATGATCTCGATGACCGGCCGTATGTCGAACTTGGGGTTCTTGAGGAACGACAGCAACAGCTCCAGGGGGCAGTTGCCCGCGCCCCGGCCCATGCCGTAGATCGTGGCGTCCAGGCGGTTGATACCCGCGATGATCCCGTCGATCGTGTTCGAGAACGCGAGCTGCTGGTTGTTGTGGGTGTGGATGCCGAGCTCCTTGCCCGGCAGCGCATCCATGTATTTTTTCGCGAAGAACTGCACCTGCTCGGAATACATGGCCCCGAAGCTGTCCACGAGGTAGATGACCGGAACATTGCTCTTCGAGAGGTCGACGAGCGCCTCGTCGAGCTCCTTTTCGAGCACCTTCGAGACCGCCATCAGGTTGATCGTGGTCTCGAAGCCCTTGTCCATGCAGTGGTGCGCCAGGTCGATCGCCTTGTCCACTTCCTTGGCATAGCACGCGACCCTGATCATGTCGAGGGCGCTCTCGCTCTTCTGCGGGATATCGTGATGGTCGATGCGGCCGATGTCGGCCATGGCGGAGAGCTTCATCGTCGTGTCCACGCCGCCCACGATCCGCTTCAGGTCGTCCTCGCAGCAGAACTTCCACGCACCGTTGTCGGTGCGCGAAAAATATTTCTCCGACGACTTGTACCCGATCTCCATGTAATCCACGCCCGCCTGCGTGAGCGCGATGAAAACCTTGCGCACGAACTCGTCGCTGAACTGCCACTGGTTTATCAGGCCGCCGTCGCGGACCGTGCAATCGAGGACTTTTATCTGGGGACGAAACATGCCGTGCTACCTCCGAAAATTGAATGTTCCCGTTCGTTTCATTCGGAACAGGATGGGCAATAATACACGATTTCCCCATTCAGGGGAAGTTAAAGGTGTTCTTTCTGCAGTAACTTGAAACTCGGGACTCGCAACCCGAAAATCGAGCCTGATAACTCAAAACTCAAAACTGCTCGTTATCTTCCCGACAAACTCTTTCGCCAGCCCGGTGATGCCGGCCCAGTCCTTTTTCGCCACGAGGTCGCGCTTCACGATCGCCGCGCCGATCAGGATGCCAGCTGCTTTCGCAGCGCAATACTGTGAGATGTTCTCGAGGTTCGCCCCGCCGCAGAGGAGATAATTCACAAAAGGCATCGGCCCTCTGATTGCCTTGAGAAACCCCAGTCCGCCGATCTCGACAAAGGGGAACAGCTTGATGATATCCCCGCCTGCCTTATAGGCACGGTAGATCTCCGTAGGCGTGCACGCGCCGGGGATGGACACCACGCCCTCTTTTTTGGCAAAGGCAACGACCTCTTCGTCAAAATTCGGGGCAACGAGATAGGTCGCTCCTGCGGCCAGGGCCTTCTTCCCTTCCGCAACGGTCAGCACCGTGCCTGCTCCGACTGACACGCGGCCGTCCTTGCTTAATTTTCTGATGACCTCTTCAGCGCCCGGCACGGAGAAGGTAATCTCGATGAACTTGATGCCGCCTTCCACGCAGGCAGCAGCAGCCAGGTGCGCATCCTCCGCGGTCTCCGTGCGCACCGCGACCATAAGCTGGTGCTTCTTTAGATTGTCTATAAATAATTCTTTCGTCATGGCCTCGTGCCTCGCTCCCTTTCATGAATGCCAGAGCCGCATTATGGAATAAATCGAGGGAAGTTTCAATCAAAAAGGCGCGGGAGTGGCGCTTACAGCCCTATCTGCCGTTGCGCTTCAAGGAAGCAGCGGAAAAGAAGCAAGGAGGGGGAATTGTTCAGAGTTCTGTGAAATGAATAACAGGTACGAGCATTGTTTCGGGATTATGGAAGGCGTGAACGGCAAGGGTGAACAAAAAGGGGAATCACAGAACCCTGCACGTCCGTTGTTTCAGACATACAGATCCACAACCGTCCCTGCGGAGCTCCGGGACTCCAGCGCCTTCAGCCGGGCGGCATCCTGTGCCAGCATGTCAGCGACCGCTGCTTCCGCCTCGGCCCTGGACTTCACGATGGCTGTCGAAATCAGCTGGACATGTTCGCCTGCACCTGGGTGACCTGGCTGAGTACGGAAGTGATCGCGTCGCTCATGTCTGAGATGCCTCCCGATAAACTGGACGACTATTATTTTAACTCTTGAACGCACTGCTTGCAAGGAGAAAGGCGTACCTGAAAAATCGTGCCTTACCATACCACGGAAATGATCCAACATTTCGCGATTCCAATCTTAAGCCTGATAATCATAATAGAGACACTCCATAGCCGAACATCTCGTTACCGTAACAATTGAGGCCGCTGATTCACTCAATTCCCGGTTTTCCCGGAAGTTGTATTTCAAAATTCGCCGCATTCAACTCGCTTAAACATCAAGTCAGGTCATTCTCGTCCCGTTTCAGCGTAAAGCAGCGTGCACGCGCTGCGCGGGTCCGCCTTTTTTTTGTAATACATTCATCGTATTGACTACGACGACCGGACGCGCTTTGCTTACGAATTAAGAGCGCAATTCATCGATGATGTAAAGGAGAATCGCCATGGCAAAGGAAAAGAAGATGGATATGCAGGAGATGATGGAGATATACAAGAAAATAGGCACCCCAGCGACGCGCATAAACTCCTGGCGAAGCTGGAGGGCAGCTGGTCGACCAGGACCAGGAGCTCCTG
>CAVVOB010000024.1:0-220925 GCA_963749655.1 Nitrospirota bacterium | reverse complement strand
CAGCAAGCCTTTCGGGCGCTCTGTGGCCTGGGCGTGCCCAAGGAGGTTATTGTTCTCACTAGGCAGAGTTTGAGGTGGGTAGAAAGGTGATCTGTTGACTCCCGCAGCCACGGTGCTACGGGAGGGGAGGCTCCTTTATGCAGCCTGAGAAGCTGGCCGAGGTGCGGTCCTGGCTGAAAAAAGCGGCCAGCGACTTGCGTGGAGCCGACATCGACTGTGGTACATCCCCACCGTTTATTGAAGATATGCTGTTTCATTGCCAGCAGGCCGCTGAGAAAACCCTGAAGGGATTCCTAACCGCCCATGACCGGATATTCCGCAAGACCCACGACCTCGATGAACTGGCCGCCGCCTGCGAAGCCGTTGACCCTACTCTGAAAGAAGTTCGAATCCCGCCAGAGATCTGACCGTATTTGCCTGGGAGTTTCGCTACCCTGGAGAGGCTGAGGTCCCTTCCCTGGAGGAGGCCAGACAATTCCGGGCCATGGCTGGTGAAGTTTATCAATCCATCCTGGCTCGTCTGCCCAAGAAGCCCATCCGCAATCCCTTTTCGGAAAGATATTTCACCTGATACACCACAACCTTGCTACTCAATAAGCAAGCCGGACAGCAGTGGGGCCGCCGTATTATTCAATGAAATGCTCGAAGATTATCTGGATGGATAACCCTCCTTCCAAAGTCTACCTGAAGCACGGCATAATTTAGGGCAAGCTCATACTACAATTTGCGACATTCGGTTTCCGAAACGAGAACGCCAAGAAAGGTAAGCCAATGCCGAAAAAGAAGACAGAACTGGACCGGTTTCCCGATCTGACCTGGGATGATATCGAAGCATGGGCCGGCGGGACCATTGGATCCCGGGGCAAAAATTATCAGCGGCAGGGACGGGTTGCCGATCTGGCCGTAACGGAAGACGGCAGCCTGATTGCCTGGGTGGAGTGGTTCGGAGCGCTATGCCACCAGGGTGGCCATGGATGAAGGTGGCCTGCCGGATTCGATCTGCACCCTGTCCTTACGAACGCGACTGTAAGCACGGGGTGGCCGTGGTGATCGAATACCTGAAGCAGGTCGAAAAATAACCGCCTCGTTCCCAAAGCCAAGCAGGATGACGACCGCCTGATACTGTTGGCAGATGAAGGTCGGGATGATGATGAAAACTTCAGGTAATCCGTCATGTCCGACAGGATAATACGACAGGATATCGACGATTTTCTCCAGAGCAAAACTAAAGCCCAGCTCATCGACCTGATTCATGATGGCTCGCCAGGCAGTACCCGGAAATGGCCAGGGATTTGTCCGACCGAAAACAGGTGATTCCCGGCAATACCGAAGCCCTGGTGACGCGCCTGCGTAAGAGAATCGCCCAACCTCGGCAGTGAGCCCGGCTGGCAGAACTACTGGAATAGTGAGGGCTATACGCCGGACTATTCCATGATTCGCAAAAAGCTCGAGACGCTGCTCAAGGCGGGGCACACCGACGAAGTGCTAAGCTTGGGCCGGGAGCTGGTGACGACTGGCATTCACCAGGTGGAGGAGAGCGACGACGAAGGCGAAACCGCCATAGAAATTGCCGAATGCATGCCGGTGATCGTCGAGGCCCTTGACCGGTCGTCCCTTGATCCTGCCGATAAACTGACCTGGGCGCTGGATGCCTTGCTGGAGGATCAGTTTGAGGTGTGCGAGGCCTTTGTGGAATACCTGCACCGGCAACATCCCCAAACAGTCTGGCACACACTGGCAGACCTGCTGCTGGCGCGATTGCACGGGTTAAAAAGTACTAAGGGCGCTGATGATTTCAGTCGCAACTACGAACGAGACCGGCTCAGCGATTGGGCCATCCATGCCCTGGAGCGAGCCGGCCGGGAGGCTGAGATCATCCCCCTGTGCATCGCTGAGGCGAAATGGAGTAGAAGCTATGACCGTCTGGTCAAACAGCTGATTAGAGTGCGGCGCTATGAAGACGCCGAAAAATGGATAAAGGAAGGCCTTCGAGATATCGGCAACAAATGGCCCGGCCTATCCGCCGGCCTGCGAGATAAAATGCGGGAGATTCGCACGTTCGAACAGAACTGGCCGGTGGTGGCGGCGCTGCAGGTCGAAGAATTCGTACGTCATCCTTCTCGACAGGCCTTCACGGAATGCCAAAAAGCCTGCGACGAAAACGAGGCCTGGCCCCAAGTACGCGAATTTCTTTTGCTCTACCTGGAAAACGGTGAGCTGCCCTGGAAGCAGAAGGGCTGGCCCCTGCCGGAATCCGGCCTGGAGCGGCCCGAGGCAGATAAGCGTAATCGATTTCCTCTGATCGGTGATCTGATTAACATCGCTATTCTTGAGAAAAAGCCCGACCAAGTGCTGAAATGGTACGAACCAGCGTCCCAAAGGCCATTTCGGGTGGCTCGGGGTTGATGAAGACGCCATCGCCAACGCCGTTCAAGCCCATGCGCCGGATCGGGCGGTGGCCGTTTGGAAGAACAAGGCGGAACGACTGATCGCTCAGGTCAAGCCCAAGGCCTACCAGGAAGCGGCAAAATACCTTCGTAAAGCAGGAGAGGTAATGGCCCGACAGAATAAACAGGTGCAATGGGATCAATACCTGAGTAGTCTGAAGGCAACGCACGCCCGCAAACGCTGTTTGATAGAGATCCTGGATGACTTGGACGGAAAACCGATCATAAAAAAGAGACGCTGAACATCATGTCTTCTGGTTTTAAGGTAATGGTCGACGTCTCTTGGTTTGTTCCCATGCTTTTCTAAGTGAACAGTACACTGAGGTTAATCCGGCCCATGGGCTGCTCAAGCGTATTCTCCCTTCCAAGAAAAAGAGGGTTCGCAGCGAGCCGGACCCCTTCAATCGGCAAGACCTGGAAGCATTTCTCTTAGCCGCCTGGGCAAAGCTTCCCGGCCCTTATCCCTTGATCCTGGAGGTCATGGCCATGGCGGGCTTGCGCCTGGGGGAAGCCCTGGCGATGAGCGGGGATAACCTGGACTCCCGGAACTGTCAATACAACGTCACCGAGACGACCAGAGCGGGCCGGTTTGGGCCGCCGAAGAGTGGCAAGAGGCTGATTGACCTGGACGAAGCCCTGGTGGGCAAGCTGGAAGTCCACATTAAGAAAATGCGGAAAGAAGGCATGGCTGAGGGTAAGTTACCTGGCCGGTACCTCTTCCCGGGGATCACGCAGCGCATGATCCAGCGGGCCATGCAGCGGGCTTGTAAGGCCGCCCGGCTCCGGGTTCGCAACCCCCACGATCTGCGGCACACTTATGCCACCATGCTCTTGATGGACCACTACTCCCCCGCCTATGTGCAAAAGCAGTTGGGGCATAGTTCCATCTCCATCACGGTGGATATTTACGGCCATTGGATTCCGGGGGAAGGGAAGATGGATTTGACCAGAACTCTGCGGGGACCGAAGGCAAAACCAGGCGAATCCATTTACGCTGGTCAGCAGGGGCAGGAATGAGTTGGGCCAAGGTTGCACCGAATGGCACCGAGTTGAAATCATTGAGGAAAATCGGTTCTATCTCATAGTTTGGTTCGGCCAAATGTTCGGTGCAGAATTCGGCCAGAAGGCCAAAACAAAAGGCGTAACCTATTGAGATTACGCCTAAATTAATAATATGGTGCCGAAGGCGGGATTTGAACCCGCACGGGTATTCCCCACCACCCCCTCAAGATGGCGTGTCTACCAGGTTCCACCACTTCGGCACATGGGTGATCATTTGCTTGGGGGTGCGGCCGGACCCGGCGGGGCTGGTTGGGCCGGGGCGGCCGGCGGAGTGGCCGGCGCCGGTTGGGTAGCCGCCGGTTTCCCCGCCCCCTGCATCACCGAGGGCGCTTGCTGCCGGCCCATAAAAGTCAAGCCGAGGGAGGTGCACATAAAGATAATGGCGACGATGGCGGTGAGCTTGGCCAGAAACGGGGCGGCCCCGGTGGAGCCGAAGACCGTCTGGCTGGAGCCGCCGAAAGCTGCGCCGATCCCGGCTCCCTTGCCGTGCTGCAAGAGCACGATGGAAATCAGGGCCAGGGACACGATGACATGAATGATCACGACGATGGTAGTCATATGAATAATATAATATAGGAAAAACTCCGGCCGGGTGCAAGCTTTTTTGCCGCCTCCCAGCCACGCAGCGTCAGAATCCTCAAATTATCAGGATAGTCCTCTGCTTCCCGATAATCCTTTCCCACTCAGAAATCCTGGCCTGCACGGCAGCCTGGAGACCCGAGCTGAGCTTGGTATACCAGTGCGTATCGGCGAGGCGGTTGGCGCACCGTCCCACCGGTCTCGGCGCCGCGTGAGGACGGGACGTAGACGGCTTTCGCCAGGGGCGCGCCGCGCCACGCCCTGGCCCCAAGCAGATGGGGTGAAGCACCCCACCAAGTGGGAAGAATGACCCGAGGCGCGGGAATATCGGCAGTCTGAAAGGGGAGCGGAAAGCTTGTGAAAGTTTTCATAATCGCTAATGATTTTAGCTATTTTCATTGACTCTCGAATTTATTCATGCCTATTATAGCTTTGGCAGGCACCTTGCACTAATTACTTCGATATAAAAATTTTTCCCGGCAAGGAGGTGGGGTTCGAGGATCAGGGAAAAGGCATCGGCAATCATTAACCACATTACCCGCAAGTCTTATTTCATTTTTTATCTTTAAGGAGGGATCTCATGGCAGACAAAGTACCAGGAAAAGCATGGGCAGTGGTATTTTGCGGTACCGCGGTCAACCTGTGTTTGGGCATCCTGTACGCCTGGAGCGTTTGGTCCAAGGCGTTGATTGACGTCAAAAAAGCGGGCCAGCTCATTACCGAGGGTCCGGCGATCGGCTGGACTTACCTGACCAATGCGGAAGCTGCTACGCCATTTTCGTTGTGCGTCATTATCTTTGCATTATTGATGATCCCCGGCGGCCGCATCCAGGATAAGGCGGGCCCCAAGGTGGGGGCCATCACCGGCGGCCTCTTCCTGGCGGTGGGCTGTATCATCGCCGGTCTGATGAAAAGCTACGCCGGCCTGGTAATCGGGTTCGGGATCTTCGGCGGCATCGGCATGGGGATCGGTTATGCGGCGCCTACGCCGGCGGCTCTCTCCTGGTTCGGCCCGCATAAGCGTGGCTTGATTGCCGGCCTGGTGGTAGGCGGCTACGGCGGCGCGGCCCTGTACATCGGTCCTCTGGCTTCCTATCTGATTGCCACCGGCGGCGTGACTTACAGCTGGATCTTCCTGGGCATCTTCTTTGCGGCGGTGGTCATCATCGCCGGCTCCCAGCTGGCCAAGGCGCCTCCGGGCTATGTGGCCCCGGCGGCCCCGGTAAAGGCGGGCGTGGCCCCGGCCAAGGCGGCGGGCACCATCATCGACTGGGCCCCGTCGGAAATCTTCAAGACCTGGCAGTTCTTCGCCCTGGTCATCATGTTCATCGGCACCACCCAGTCGGGGTTGTTGGTCATCGCCAACGCCGCCCCCATTCTGGCCACCGCGGCCAAGGGCAGCCCCTTCCTCATGGCCAACACCTGGATCCTGGTGTCTTGGGGCGGCTTGATCAACGCCCTGGGCCGGGTGGGCACCGGTATGTATTCGGATAAGATCGGCCGGGACAACGCCTACACCATCAACTGCCTGGTATCGGCCGTGGCGCTGTTCCTGTTGGCGACCATTATTGCCAGCGGCAACATCTTCATGCTGTTCCTGGCCGTGGGCATCGCCTACTGGCAGTACGGCGGCGGTCTGGCCCTGATGCCCGCCTACACTGCGGACTTCTTCGGCCCCAAGAACCTGGGCATGAACTACGGCCTGGTGTTCATCGGCTGGGGTCTGGGCTTCTTCATGACCCGGCTGGCCGGCACCATCAAGGACATCACCGGCTCCCTGACCTGGGCCTTCATCCTGTCGGCCATCGTGCTGATCATCGCGGTGGTGATCTCCCGGGTGACCAAGCGGCCCATGCACGCCACCGAATAAATCTCCACGGCCTCACCCCGCTTAACCTTAAGGGTTCAGGCGGTTACGTGAGGGACGGAAAAACTAAGCTATCTCGAGAAGGCAGGGTGGCAAAACCCCCTGCCTTCTCTCTATTGTTAAGGAATTTTTCTCTCTCCGTAAGAAAGTGTCACCCGCAAACCAGGAAAATGTTTATTATATCAAGGGCGGCGTTAAACCATTTTCTGAGTAAAGGATCAAGGTAACCCTGATGTCCACTGAAAGTGCCTGGCCGGTGCCTTTTTTGCTCGACCCCTCTACCCTCACCATTGATTCGGCGGTGGCCTTTTGCCGTGTCGGTGCTGGTGACCGTCACCCTCAATGCCGAGGCCCAGGCCTTTATGTCCAATTTTTTGGGGGACAGCCGTCCGGGGGCCAGGGATCGCCTCCATTTTAACGCCTTCCTGCACCTGGGGGTCCTGGGGTCGATCTGCTTTCTGATCGGGGGCTTCGGCTGGCCCCGGATTTTTGATATCGATCGCAGTAAATTCGAGCATCCCCGGCTCTACATGGTGTTGACCCGGGCGGCGGGGCCGTTGGCGAATCTGCTCCTGGCCAGCATCGCGGGCAGCATCGTGATGATTTTTAATGTCTTTGAATATAATCCCCGGGTCTTTATGATGGTCGTCGGGGTTAACCTCACCACGGCCATCTATAATCTGATCCCGGTGCCGCCGATGGCCATGGGATATCTGGTCTCTGAATTGATGCCCCAGATGGAAGAGCGGACCAGGACGCTGCTATTCCTGGTCGGACCCTATCTGGTCCTGGCCCTGGCGCTGGCAGAGCGCCTCACCCACCAGGCTATTTTCAGCCCTTATTTTGATCCCATCATCCGGGCGATTTACACCTACATCGTCGGCAGCTGATATCCGGGGCTCAAGGCGCCATGTCCGGATTTGCGGGTCCGCCTGCCGCTTTGGGGCATTGGCGACCCAAGGTCCCCTTCGGTCAGACCAGGGACCGGCCTGGGGACCAGCGCCAGCGCTCCTCTCAGGATCAACGTTCAGGGTGTTGGAACGTTTTTCACCAGCCGGATAGATGTGCTTCGGGTGCCGCCTGCAGCGAAGAGGCCGGTCCCTGGTTTGAAGGTGGCGCCGCCTTACTCAAAGGGGCGGGAAGTTCAAAGATCGGAACATTTCTTTGTTGATTTCAGACCGGAAAGGGCATATGTTAAACTTGGTGTACTGAGAAAGCAGGCTGGCGCGTATCCGGTTCACTGCGCCAGGCTCAGATGCCGGAGAATTGACCTATTGCCTGGTCATGCACGGGAAGGAGTTAATTTGGAAGTCAAGATTTCCGGGGTGATTTGCCGACCCCTGACGGTTTATACGGATCAGCGCGGCTGGCTGGCGGAAATTTTCCGCCAGGATGAAACTGCGCCGGAACATATCCCGGTGATGGCCTATCTGTCGGTGACCCAACCGGGGGTGGGGCGGGGCCCCCACGCCCACCGGGACCAGACCGATCTCTTCTGCTTCGCCGGGCCGGGCGACTTTCGCGTGGTCCTGTGGGATAACCGGGCCGACAGCCCCACGTTCGGGATCCGCCAGGATTTTCACCTGGGAGCATCCTGCCCGGCGGTGCTGATCGTGCCCCCGGGGGTGGTGCACGCCTATCAGAATGTGGGTGAGATTCCCGGCTTTGTCTGCAATTTCGCCAACCGTCTTTACCGCGGCCCCGGGCGCCTCGAGGCGGTGGATGAGATCCGGTTTGAGGACGACCCTGATTCCCCCTTCCGGCTGGAATGAGATGGGGGCGAGGAAAGGGAGGGCGCCGTGGCCGGTAAGCTCTTGATTACCGGGGCCGCCGGGCAGTTGGGCCAGGCCCTGGTCCAGGCAGGCCGCCCGGCAGGGCTGGGAGGTGGCGGCCACCGACCTGCCATGAGCTGGACATCACCGACCCCCAGGCGGTGTGGGGAGAACTGTCCCGGCAGCGCCCGGAGGTGGTGATCAACGCCGCCGCGGCCACCCGGGTGGACGACCTGGAGTCGGACCCGGATGGGGCGCTCCGGGTCAACGCCCTGGGGCCCCGGAACCTGGCGGTGGCCTGCCGGCGCCTGGGAATAAAATTGATTCACCTGTCCACTGACTATGTCTTCGACGGGACCAAGCCGGGGCCCTATGTGGAGTGGGACGTCACGGCGCCCCTGTCGGTCTATGGCCGGAGCAAGCTCCTGGGAGAAGAGTGGGTGCGGCAGCAGTGCCCCGACCACTTCATCGTGCGCACGGCCTGGCTCTATGGCGTTCCCGGCCCCAATTTCGTCACCGCCATTCTGGCCCGGGGCCGCCATCTCGCCCCGGACGGGGAGCTGAAAGTGGTGCACGATCAGCGGGGCACCCCCACCAGCGCCCTGGCCCTGGCGCCGCAGCTCCTGGCCCTGGCCGCGACCGAGGCCTTCGGCACGTATCATGCGACCTGCCAGGGGGAGACCACCTGGTATGAATTTGCCTGCCTGATCCTGGCAGACGGCCGGCATCACGGTGCGGGTAACCCCTTGCACCACGGCGGAATTTCCCCGTCCCGCCCCCCGGCCGGCCAACTCGGTACTGGAAAACCGGCTGCTGCAGGTGGCCGGGCTGGACCGCATGCCCGCCTGGCAGGCAGCCTACCAGCAGTTCTGGGAAGCATATGGGGACCGACTATGAGTTGGGTTCTGGTAACCGGCGGGGCGGGCTTCATCGGCGCCAATTTTCTCTATTGTTTGCGGCGGCAGCAGCCCGAGGCGCACATCATCAACCTGGACCTGCTGACCTACGCCGGCAACCCCGAGAACCTCACCGGTTTTCACGGCGATTCCCGTTATACCCTGGTCCAGGGGGACGTGGCCGACCGGGAACTGGTCCAGGACCTGTTTTCCCGGTATCCCATCACCAAGGTGGTGCACTTTGCGGCCGAATCCCACGTGGACCGGTCGATCCTGGACCCGGGAGTCTTTGTGCGCACCAACGTGGTGGGGACCTTCACCCTGCTGGAAGCGGCCCGCCGGGCCTGGGAAAACTTCGCCGGGCCGGAGGCCCCGCGGTTTTTGCACGTCAGCACGGATGAAGTGTACGGCTCTTTGGGGCCCGACGATCCGCCGGTCACCGAGGCGGCGCCGTACGCCCCCCGGAGTCCCTATGCCGCGTCCAAGGCCAGCGCCGACTTTCTGGTGCGCGCCTATTTTCACACGTATCAGTTGCCGGTGCTCATCACCAACTGTTCCAACAATTACGGCCCGTACCAGTTCCCGGAAAAGCTGATCCCCTTCAGCCTCAGCCAGGCCCTGGAAGGTAAGCCCATTCCCATCTATGGCCAGGGGACCAACATCCGGGACTGGATCTTTGTGGAGGACCATTGCCAGGGGCTGCTCCAGGTGTTGGAGCAGGGCCGGGTGGGGGAGACCTATAATATCGGCGGCCGGCAGGAGGTCCCCAACCTGGAACTGGTGCGGCGGTTGCTGCGCTTGCTGGGGGAGATGCGGCCGGATTTGGGCGACCTTACCCGGCTGATCACCTTTGTTCCGGATCGTCCCGGCCACGACTGGCGGTATGCCCTGAACATCGGCAAAATTGAGAGCCAGCTCGGCTGGCGTCCCCAGGTGGGTCTGGAGGAGGGGCTGAGGCGCACCATCGCCTGGTATCTCGGCCATGAGGACTGGTTGGACCGGGTGCGGTCTCAGGCTTACCGCTCTTTCCTGAAGCAGCAATATGGGACCGGGGTGGTGGGGCCGGGTGGGCCCCTGGAAACGCCAACCCCTTAGGGGTTCAGTCACTCGCCACCTTCCCCGGAACCCTCTCCCGCCAAGGGGAGGGAAATGCCCGGCTCGATTGGTTCAGGGATTGCAAGGACGCAACGCCATGCCGATCTTCCAGAGAAATAAAGTTAAGTTTTTCCTGAGAAAGCCCGAACAGGACTATGGGGGGAGTTGCCAGTCCGCTCCGACAGCCTTGGAGTCGGCAATAGTTATGAAAAAGCAACCGATTATTCTCGTAGTGGACGATGACCCGGCTATCCTGGAGTTGGTAAAGGATATTTTATTCCCGACCGGCTACCTGGTGAACACCGCCACCAACGGCAAGGAGGCCCTGGCGGCGATCCAGGCGCATCCCTACGATCTGGTCCTCACCGATATGATCATGCCCCAGATGGGGGGCATGGAATTAGTGCAATACCTGCGTCTCCACCACCCTGAGACCCTGGTGATTGTGTTCACCGGTTTTGCCTCGTTATCAGGACGCCGTGGATGCCGTGAAGCTCGGGGCGTTCGATTACCTCCCCAAGCCCGTACAGCCCGAAATCCTGCGTCATGCCATCGAGCGGGCCCTGGGATACCAGCGCCTGTTAAGGTCTCAACGGGATTTGGAGACGGTGTTCCAGGGAGCCGAGTCCCTGGGTTGGCAGGCCCTGGATTTAGTCTCCACCACTCCCGAGGCCGCGGTCCTGGGAGAGTTGCGGGAGCAGGCCTGGCAGCAGAAAGACCTCAAAGAGGTGGGCCGGATTTTCCTGGAAGCTGCCCAGAAATTGCTGCAGGTGACCAACAGTTCCATCTTCCTCTATGATGCCGTCCGGGGCCAGTTTTCCGGGCTGGCGGCCCTGGGACCCGATTCGGAGGCCAAGACCGGGGCCATGATCACCGCCGAAGGGGTCATGGGTTACGTGGCCACCCACCGGCGCCCTCTGCTGGTCCCCGATTTGAGCCGGGACTCGCAATTAGCCCTCATGCCCCGGCGCACCACCTACCAGACCAACAGCTTCATGGTCATCCCGCTCACGGGATATAAATTTTGGGGAGTGATCAACCTCGCCGACCAGGAGGACAAAAACCCCTTTGGCTCCCGGGATCTCTTCCTGGGCTGGCTGATGGGCCGGCTGCTGGTGGAGATCTTGGAGGCCAGGGAAGCGCCCGAGGAGGTGTTCATCCCGTCGTTGACCTCCTGGATCACCAAGGAGATCTCGGTGGGCATGGCGTTCCTGGACCAGGACCTCAAGGTGGTCCAGTCCAACCCGGCCCTGGAGCGGATGGTCAATTTAGCCAAGGCGAAACTGGTGGGACAAAACCTCCTGGTCCTACCTGGGATTAAGCGCCACGGACCGGGAAAGTCTGGAACAGGCCTTTCAACAAGTCCTGGCCAGCCAGGAGCCCCGGGAATTCTCTTCCCTGAAGTCCTCTGCCCAGGATAACGCGGTCCGCTACCTGGCGATCAAAATGCTGCCGGTGCCGGATGAACGCAACTCCCTCCGGGGATTGCTTCTGGTGGAGGATGTGACCGAGGCGGAACAGCTCAAACAGCGTCTGGAACTTTACGAACATCTGGCCATCATGGGCAAGCTCACCCTCTGCGTGGCCCACGAGTTGAATAACCCTCTGGACGGCATCCGGCGTTACCTGTCCCTGGCCATCATCAAGAAAGAGGACCCCGCGAGTGTGGAACGCTACCTCACCGAGGCGCAGAAGGGTCTCCAGAAGATGTCCCTGAGCATCAAGAGCCTGATGTTCTCGGCCAATCCTTTTAAGGGGCCGCCCCGAGCCAGCGACACGGTGTTCAACCTGCTCCAGGACGCCATCAAGATCATGATGTTTCAGGCCAGCGACCAGCGGGTGCAGATCGATTTCTCGGCCCCCCCGGAGTTCGAAAAGATCGTCACCGAGGCGGACCTTTATTACGTGTTCATCAATATCATCAAGAATGCCCTCCAGGCCATGCCCCAAGGAGGCCGCCTGGAGGTGAACTGCTCCCTGCATGACCGCCAGTTGGAGATTTCCTTTCAGGACACCGGTGCCGGTCTCACGCCTGAGGAGATGGACCAGATCTTTCAGCCGTTTTATTCCACCAAAGAGGGGGCCCAGGGATTGGGCCTGGGTTTACCCATTTGCCAAAAAATCCTGGCGCGCTACGATGGCCGGTTAGTGGTGGAAAGCCAGCGCGGGCAGGGCACCACCGTCCGGGTGCTTCTGCCCTATGCCGAATCGGGAGAATTGCATGGCAAATAAAGACGTTCTGGTCGTGGATGACGATGTCCTGGTATGCGAGTCTCTTAAGGAGATGTTCATTCTGGAGGGCTTCAGCGTCGATGCGGTGCTGGATGGCCAGGCCGCCCTGGCCAAAATCAAGGACGATCATTATCAGGTGGTCCTCTCGGATATTCAGATGCCCGGGCTCAACGGCATCGAATTATTGAAAGAGTTGAAAGGCCGCTCTCCCGATACGACGGTCATTTTCATTACCGGCCACGGCCACATTGCCGGGGCCGTGGAGGCCATCAAACTGGGGGCCTACGACTACATTGTCAAGCCCATCGACGATCTGCGTCTCAAACTCACCATCAGCCACGCCCTGGAGCAGAAGAAGCTGCAGGCTTCTTACGACTCCTTGAAAAAGCGGATCAAGCCCTGGAACCTGGATGAGAACCTGGTGTTCGGGGACCGGAAGATGGACCAGCTCCTGGGACATGGTACACACCATTGCCGACACCATGGCGACGGTGCTGATCACCGGTGAATCCGGTACCGGCAAGTCCATGCTGGCCCACTATATTCACACGCACTCGCACCGCCGGGAAGGGCCCTTTGTCAAGATCAGCTGCGGTTCGCTGTCCGAGACCCTGCTGGAGAGCGAGCTTTTCGGTCATGTGCGCGGCTCCTTTACCGGCGCCATCCGGGATAAGAAGGGCAAATTTGAAGAGGCCAACGGGGGCACCATCTTCCTGGACGACATCAACTCGGCCTCCCCCAATTTACAGATCAAATTCCTGCGCGTCCTCCAGGAAAAGATCATTGAACCCGTGGGGGGAAATGTCCCCATCCAGACGGATGTGAGGATCATCACGGCCACCAATACTTCCCTGCAAGACGAGGTAGCCAAGCAGAACTTCCGGGAAGACCTCTACTACCGCATCAACGTGGTCTCTTTCACCATTCCGCCCTTACGAGACCGTTTGAGCGACATTGAGCCGCTGGCGAACCATTTCATCAATCAATTCAACCGGGTTCACCACCGGGAGATCAAGGCCATCTCCAAGAGCGCCCTGCAAATCTGTCTCCAATACCCGTGGCCGGGCAATGTCCGGGAGTTGGAGAATGTCATCGAACGAGCGGTCATCTTGAGCCCCGGGGAGTTCATCGTCCCCGAATCTCTGCCGGCCAATATCAGAGAAATCCGGCCGGCAACCTCCGGGGAAAGCTTCAAGCATCTGACGCTGGAAGAGGCCATGGAGCGGGCCGAGAAGCAGATCATCCTGGAAACCCTGGAATCTTTTAGCTGGAACCGCCAGCTCAGCGCCCGCACCCTGGGGGTCAGCCGCACCACCCTGTTCAACAAGATGCGGCGGTTGCAACTGGTCGATCCCCGGCGTTCATCGCCCGAGAGCCTTACCGAATCCACCTTCCAGTCCCGAGTCGGCCGGGATGGCGCCGGCGGACCGTCCTATAGCCGCGCAGTGCCCGCGGATAACCGCCTTTCCTCCATGGTCCCGACTAAATGTCGGCCGGATGGTCTTCCTTCCCGGCGTCTTTTTGCATATAGTAGCGGTGGGGCGGGAGGCCGCCGTAAGATTGCGGCCCCGGTCGCCGTCACGTGAGCGAGGGACACTATGGGTTACGACCCCGAGACTCTTAGGCAGTGGGACCGGGAGCATGTCTGGCATCCTTTCACCCAGATGCAGGGCTTCCGGGAAGAAGCCCCCCTGATTATCAGCCGGGGGGAAGGGATTTACCTCTATGACCTCCAGGGCAACCGTTACCTGGATGGGGTCTCTTCCCTGTGGGCCAACCTCCACGGGCACCGGCGCCGGGAACTGGACCAGGCCCTCGCCGCGCAGCTTGGCGCAATTGGCCCACAGCACCCTGTTGGGGATCGCCCATCCCCCGGCCATCCTCCTGGCCCGCCGCCTGGTGGAGCTTGCGCCCCCGGGCCTGAACAAGGTGTTCTTCTCGGACAACGGCTCCACTGCGGTGGAGGCGGCCCTGAAGATGGCGTTCCAATTCTGGCGGAACCGGGGCCAGGTCCGGAAACAGCGTTTCCTCAAGCTCAGCGGCGCCTACCACGGGGACACCCTGGGGGCGGTGTCGGTGGGCGGCATCCCCTTATTCCACGAAATTTATCAGCCGCTGCTGTTCGACACCCTGGAGGCCCCGGCCCCCTACTGCTACCGGTGCGACCTACGGGAAGATTGCCGGGAGCAGTGTCTCGCCAGGCTGGAAGAGCTGGTGGCGGCGCACCACCAGGAACTGGCCGCGGTGATCGTGGAGCCGGTGATGCAGGGCGCCGCGGGCATGATTGCCCAGCCGCCCGGCTATCTGGCGCGAGTCCGGGAGGTGACCCGGCGCCACGACGTGCTCCTCATCGCCGATGAGGTGGCCGTGGGCTTCGGCCGCACCGGCAAGATGTTCGCCTGCGAGCACGAGGGGGTGAGCCCCGATCTCTTGTGTCTGGCCAAGGGCATCACCGGGGGCTACCTGCCCCTGGCCGCCACCCTGGCCACGGACGACGTCTATCAGGCCTTCCTGGGGGAATTCGAGGAGTTCAAGGCGTTTTTCCACGGGCACACCTATACCGGCAATCCCCTGGGGGCCGCAGTGGGCCTGGCCAGCCTGGATATCTTCGCCCAAGACCGGGTCATCGAGGGGCTGCCGGCCAAGATCGAGCTGCTGGCCGGGCGGCTGGCGACCATGGCCGAGCATCCCCACGTCGGCGATATCCGGCAGCGGGGCCTGATGGTGGGCCTCGAACTGGTGGCCGATAAGGGCACCCGGGAGCCCTTCCCGCTGAAACGGCGCACCGGCCACCGGGTGATCCTGGCGGCCCGGCAGCTGGGGGCCATCCTGCGCCCCCTGGGGGATGTCATCGTGCTGCTGCCGCCGCTCTGCATCACCCCGGAAGAGCTGGGCACCCTGTGCGATATTACCGCGGCGGCCATCGACCGGGGCACCGAGACCGTTAAAGTGATTTTTCTCTTTTGGCCTATTCCGACCGCCGGTTTGCCTCTTATAATTGGCTCAGAGCTCTAAGTGGCTTGCGACGCGAAAAAAGGACAGTCTCATCAACCGGTAACGGCAGGTGCAGGGGATGCCGGAGGTGCTCTATGAAGCGGTTAGGCCTGATGATGGGTATTTTGCTGATGGTGGGGGCCGGCGTGGTGAACGCCCAAGGAAAATTTGAGCAGGATGTCATCAAGACCGGGGCGGGGGATCTCAAGATCACCTTTATCGGCCACGGCACCTTGATGTTCACCTTCGGGGGCAAGGTCATCCACGTGGACCCGGTGGGGCAGTACGCCGATTACGGCAAGCTCCCCAAGGCGGACCTGATCCTCATCACCCACGAACACCGGGACCACCTGGACCCCAAGGTGATTGAGATGCTGCGCCAGCCCGGCACCCAGATCGTGCTGACCCAGGCCGCCGCCGGCCAGGTGCCCGGGGGCCTGGTCATGGCCAATGGCGAGGTGAAGACCGTGGCGGGCCTGACCATCGAAGCGGTGCCGGCCTACAACCTGGTGCACAAGCGGGAAAGCGGCGAACCCTTCCACCCCAAGGGCCAGGGCAACGGCTATGTCATCACCTTCGGGGACAAGCGGGTCTATGTGGCCGGGGACACGGAAAACACCCCGGAGATGAAGGCCCTGCAAAACATCGATATCGCTTTTTTGCCCATGAATCTCCCCTACACCATGACCCCGGAGATGGTGGCCGACGCGGCCCGAGCCTTCAAACCCAAAATCCTCTACCCCTATCACTTCGGCAAGACGGATACCGCCAGGCTGGTGGCCCTGCTGAAAGACCACCCGGAGATCGAGGTGCGCCTCCGCCCCATGGAGTAAGTCTGGGGTGGGCGCGCCCACCTTACCGGTATTTTCTCGTTCTTCAGCAAGAACTTGGGGACTGAGGTAAAATGCCGAACCCTTAAAATCCGCCGATGATCTATACCACCCAAAGAGGCCAATCCTTCGACCTGGAGAAAGATTTTTCCTCGCCGGAACGCCACGTCCTCCAGAAGTTGTTTATCTGGAAAGATATGGCTGCCAGTGTCGATGAATTCCGACTGAAGAAGCAGGAGGCCCTGCGGAAAGGCTGGGGCGATTCCGGTCCCATCCAGGCCAGCCGTAATCTGGAAAGCCTCACCCGGGATTTTGAAGAGCAGGTCGCCCTCAGGATACGGGCGGCGAAGCCGGGCCAGGGGTGATGGAGGGCATAAGAGAGAAGTCATGTAGGGCGGGCATTCCCGCCATATATGGTCCGCCGGGCCACCCTACGCTTACTTAAATTTATTCTGGGAGGACAACCATGAAAACCTGGTTTGGGTTACTCTTGACCGTTGGCACGCTTATGGTCGGCTGCGCCTCGGGTGACTATGCCAGACAGACCGGCTTACGCGGAAAGCCCTCCCACTTATCGGGAGACGGGGATGTGGCATCAAAATCCGGAGACCGACTCCGAGCAGGACAAATAGGATATGGCGTGAAGAATCCGGCCGCTGACCGCATGGTTGGCGATGATCTGCCCGAGAACCGGGAAAAGTAATGTCGGGCAGGCATTCCCCGCCCTTTAGGCGGCGCCGGGCGCACCCGGCGCCCAGCCCAGGCGGGACGCCGGCGCCACCTGAGCAATTGCCATCATTATTTCCTTATGGAAAACCTTATAATCCCCCCAGTCCCCCTTTAAAAGGGGGACTCAAGAAATTGCTTGGAAAGTCCCACTATGGCAAAGGGATTTAGGGGGATTTTGAACTTCCGAGCGTGAGCCATTACGGTAAACACTATGATAACCTAATTTCTCAGAGCAAAGGCCAATCCTTGGACCATCTGCTTGCCGTGGCCGAGCAATTCACCCCCCAGGGCCGGGTCCTGGACCTCCGGGAATACGGCAACGGCAATGTCAATGACACCTTCCTGGTGACGGTGGCGGGCGCGGCAGAACCGTATTTTATCCTGCAACGCCTCAACCTTCAACGTGTTCCGCCAGCCGGAACTGGTCATGGGGAACCTCGGCACCGTGGGCGACCACGTGCGCCGGCGTCTGGCCCTCGCGCCCCTCGGGGGCGGCCGCCGCTGGGAGGTGCCCCGCGTGCTCTTGACCCGGGAGGGCCGGGACCACGTCATTGACCCCGGCGGGTCGTTCTGGCGCGCCTTGAGCTTTATTGACGCGGCCGAGACCTTTGACACCGTCAAAGATACCGGGCACGCGCACGAAGTCGGCTATGCCCTGGGCAGGTTCCATAGCCTGCTGAGCGATCTGGCCCCCGACCGGTTGGCCGACACCCTGCCGGGTTTTCATATCACCCCGGGCTACCTGGCGCACTATGACGAGGTCCTGGGGCGCCGGGGCGCCCGCCCATCCCCCGAAGTGAATTATGGCCTACGGTTTGTGGCCGAGCGCCGGGCCTTCGCGCCCGTCCTGGCGCATGCCTTGGCCCAAGGCAAGCTCGGTCTCCGCCCGATCCACGGCGACCCCAAGGTCAACAACGTCATGCTGGACACCGCCACCGGCCAGGCCGTCGCCATGGTGGACCTGGACACCGTCAAGCCCGGCCTGGTCCATTACGATATCGGCGACTGCCTCCGCTCGGGCTGCAATCCCCGGGGCGAAGAAACCGGGGACATTTCCATTAAATTTACAGGTAATATTTTTTCAATAGGAGTTTTCTTATAAAATGCTTTACCAGCTAAACCTGTAAAGGAAAGATATCCTCCCCACATAAGAAAACCCCCTCCATCACTTACATACTGTTCAATAAGCTTTAATCTATTTGGCGTTTTTTCTCCAGCCATTGTTCTTTCTGAAATTAAAAAAGTATTACTGCCCACATCACTAAATGCAATAACATCAAAATCTTTAAGCTCTTCCAGAGACCATGGGAATTCTTCTGCAACCCTATTGGTTTGTATATAAGTCACATCTATACCATTTTCTTTTAGAGCATTAATAAAGTGGCCTCCATGCTCCCAGAATTTACCCATTTGAAACAATTCCAGCCTTTAAAAATTGTTGTTAGCATGTAAATCGCTTCACCTGCAAATAACACCTTTATTTTTTTACTCATTTTTATTACCCTCCCTCTTTTATAAATTATTATTGATATTAATTTATAATAATTTTAATTATTTATACTTTATTTTATTTTTTATTTGATTTTATTATACCCTTTTAGCTTAAAGTAATAAAAAGTTTATTATTTCATTTATAATCTTTTCTTTATTTGGAAGCATTTCTTCTTCTGACAGGGAGATATTGGAACTAAGGAATTCTTAAGTGTAATCCGACATACACTACACAGCCACCATCCACACTTGATTCAAAATAAACTTTTAATTTCATATAAAAAATCCGCTAAATAAAAATATTTTATTCAGTTATTTTATAAAACTATATTATACATTATAAATATAAAGTAATTATAATACTTTTACAGAAATTATCATTATTTAATTTATTTACTCATTACAAAATAATTCAAATATTACAATAAAATGATTGATTTTATTTATAATTTAAAGACATTATATGACCAGGTTATAAATTAATTCATAACTTATATAGTCTGCCTATAAGATAACTCCTTATTTCATTTTCATCAGGTTCTACTGCATCCAAAGTAAGTCCTTTAATGTACCTTTCAGCTTCATACAGTATTGGTGAAATCTTTCCATGCACTGCCGCAACATGATGAATGTAGGGACCATAAATTAACTTTTCTTCCCATTTTGTCCAGTCTTTTACTTCAATCCATAAATAAGTGCCGATAGTCACGGCCCTTCAATACCTTGAGCGTGACCTGCCAGCAGCCTATAATTTCCTCCCGACCCGTCAAATCTCACTATTGTTATATCTCCACCTTCTACCTCAAAACTGCAAATACCTGCCGGGGCATTATTCAAAATACCATGACGTAAAAGCTTGCCTTTTATACCTCTTTTTCTTCAGCGAAATTGGGAATGGACCACAATGCCAGAGAAGCTCTCCATTATTATTAACCGGATGCCTGTTTGTGATATCTGCAAATATGACTTTATTTTCCCAAAGCTTGCAGATTGAGCTATAAGGGCCGACACTGAGCCGCATATATCATTCTCACATGCAACAGGAATACCTTCATCAAACAACAATGAATTTGCAAGACATGGTACTATTCCATATATCTCATTAAGAGTAGTCCAGCACTGGATACTGAAAGCAGAAATGTTGTCATTTGTTTTTAACCTTTTTATTGCTTCCTTTAAAGATACTATATTTTCAAGCTTTTCTTCCTCAATAAAGACTTCAATATTTTCCCTGATATGAGATAATGTAGTTTTATAATTTTCATCCTTTTCTTCTTTTACCTCTTTTGCCAAAAGAACTACATCTATTAAATTATAAGGAACAATTTGTATGTTGAATTTTTCCAGAAGCTCCCCTTCATTTGCAATTACACTCCAAAAAGGTCTTGGTCTTGTACCAATCTGACCGATTTTTATATTTTTAAATGCATTGGCATACACCTACGGTACGAACAGCGGCATGCCGCGAAAAAAGAAAGGCATGCCCTCTATCAACATTCTGAGGGAGGGCTCCGGGGAAGACCTTGCTCTGGCGGCGTCGGACGTCCGGAAAGCCAGGCAGGCAGCAGACCTGGTGCTCGTGTCTCTCCACTGGAGCGACGAATACCGGACCGAACCTTCGTCCTGGCAGCGAAAGGCGGCGACGGCATTGATCGAAGCGGGAGCCGACATCATCCTGGGGCACCATCCCCATGTGCTTCAATCGATCGAATCCTATGAAGCGCGCGACGGGAGGCTCGGCCTGATCGCGTACAGCCTCGGAAATTTCATCTCCAGTCAGAACGTGGGAGTCACCGTGAAAAACCGGTCTCAAGCCAAAGCGCTTCGGGGAGACGGCATCATCCTTATGATCACCATACGAAAAAAGCACGGAACGATTTCCCTTGCAAACGTTGAGTACCTTCCTCTTTGGAACGTCCGGGAGAAGGCCGGAAAAACGCTGATTTCACGTCCGGTGAGCATCGACCGCGAACGGGCCCGGCTTGAGGCCAAGAACCAGCGGACCGCAGAAGAGGAAAAACTGCTAGCGCTTCTGGATTACCGGCGCACGGTCATTCTCGAACGTTTGTCAACGAGGCCGGAAAATACGCTGCAGCAATGAAGCAGGCTGAAGAAGGATTGCCAAACCGGCATGAACCAGATAAAAGAGCGCATTTTGCTTAGAAGGATAAGCCGAAGAAGTACAGCCAAGACAGTGCGAAGCAAGGCAGACGTACAAGCCGGCGTCGTATGGTCCGCATTCGACGATCAAGGCCGCTTCTGTGTTGACTGCCCGGCCGGGATGGCTTATGATTGAAGGCGCTATTTTGCCATGAATATTCTTATCATCAAATTGTCGGCCATCGGCGACGTGGTCCAGACGCTGCCTGCCCTCGAGGCGTTGAAACAACGTTTTCCCGACAGCCGGATCACCTGGGTGGTGGAAGAGGCAGCTGCCGGCATTCTCGAAGGCCACCCGCTCATCGATCGCCTGCTGATCTCGCAGCGGAAAACGTGGTTCAACCGCCTCGCGAATCCTTTGACCTTCGTTTCGGGCATGAAGGGCATCATCGCGTTCATCCGCGAACTGCGGCGCACCCGGTACGATATTGCCATAGATTTTCAGGGGCTGCTGAAGAGCGGGGTCCTCATCGGCCTCGCACGGGCCTTTCGGAAAATCGGGTTCGACCGGACGCGGGAGTACTCCTCTCTTTTCCTGAACGAACGGCTTCCCGCATACGATGTTGAAAAACATGCGCTCGAGCGCTATCTCGACGTCGCCCGGTACCTGGGGGCCGTTGACCCATTGCCTGCGTGCACACTGCCGATCGATCGGGAGCGCGCTGCAATGGAGCAGCGGCTGAAGAATACCGCGCCGGGCAGGCCGCTGGTGATCCTGAATCCTGTGGCGAGGTGGATGACGAAGCTCTGGCCGGAGCGGAATTTTGCAAGGCTCGCGGACCGTCTGATCCGGGAAAGGAAAGCTGTTGTTGTCTTTACGGGGAGCGGGGCGGACCGCGACACGGTCGACCGGATCCTTTCCCTGATGAAGGAAAAGGGGGCGTTCAACTGGGCAGGAGAGACCACGCTCAAGGAACTGGCGGCCCTCTCGTCCCTTGCTGATGTCTTTATAACCACCGATACCGGGCCCATGCACCTGGCTGCCGCGGCAGGAGCGCGGGTTGTCGCTCTCTTCGGGCCCACGGCGCCCTGGAGGACAGGCCCCTACGGGCCGTCCCACAGCGTAGTGCGCGCAGGCAGCGAATGCTCTCCCTGTTTTCAGCGGAAACGATGTGAACGGAATGTCCTGTGCATGACCGGAATCACGGTCGAGGAAGTGTTGAGGGCGGTGCCCCTGTAAAAAAATAAGGGAGAGAATGTTCGATTCTCTCCCTTATCAGTGCTGATATCTTCAGATGACTCTTCCTCGACGAGGGGGAAGAGGCTACTCATTCGCCGTCTTCAGGATATACGCCATGATCTGCTTCATGGGCAGCCGCCGGTCGTCAAGTGCCCAGAAAAAGAAATCGTCAACAGACTTGAAAGGGCCGTAAGCGGCCTGGTGCGAGGCCAGCGCGTCGGCAGCAGCGGCATCGGTCACGACCTGTTTTGCAGACACAATCCGGTCCATCACCTTCGGAAAATCCCCATACCACGCACCGTAGTTTTTCCCCTTGGCTTTGTTGATACGGCTTTTGATCATGTTCAGGACAAAGCGGTACAGGTCCGCCTGATCGGCCATCGTGTGCTGCGGATCGATCAGGATCGAGTGCATGCCTATTGCCTGCGTTATCTCAGACCAGCGTTCCTTCTTGAAAAGCTCCTCCAAATAGGTTTTGAGCTGCTCTTTCTTTTCGATGCTCGAGACCATCACAAGTTCCGGCATATTCCAGAATCCTCCTCGCGGGACCGTTGGATTTCCATCACAGCATCAGAATATTATACTAAGTTGCGTGCCTCTGCAAGATTTTTGTTTTTCAGGCAGAGTTGTAATTCGCTCGGTATGTCGGGTGAAAAGTTGGAAAACAGCAATTTAGTGTCTCTGCAACCATTTTGCACCCTGTGTTTTGTTGTTCAGAGTAAGAGATGCGAAGCGCGTTTAGCGTCGGAAAAGCGACAGCATGTCTTTAAACGGACTCTTCGTAAGTAATACAAGCCATGTTAAATGTTTGTTTTTATGAGTGCTGAGGTGGATGGCATATAACTTGCTCTTATATTGATCATTCCGTCAGGTATTATATATTCGTATTTGTATACGTAGTTGCATGGTGGTGCAGTCTGCGCAAGCGCATAGGCTTTGCTTTTTAACGGCGCTCTTCTTGCCGGACAGAAATGTTTGCACCGTCTCAGCCATCCGGTCATCAACCTGTCAGGAGGTGCATCATGCGTGATGCCGAGGTAAAACAGCAAAGAATTTGGCTCAGGATCTTCGCATTGTATATCGCGGGTCTCCTTTTTCTGGCGGCCAGCCCTGCTCCATCAGGAGCAGAAGAACAGGGGGTGACCGACCATGAGATCGTGATCGGCATGTCGAATGCCCTGTCCGGGCCGGCGTCGGCGCTTGGGACCGGAGTCAAGTCAGGGGCGATGGCATATTTCAGCAGGATCAACAAGGCCGGCGGCGTGAAGGGAAGGAAGATCCGAGTGATCAGCTATGACGACGGATACGAGCCCAAGCGCACGGTCGAGAACACGAACAAGCTCATCGCCCAGGACAGGGTCTTCGCCCTGTTCGGCTACGTGGGAACGCCCACCTCCACGGCCATTCTCCCGATCATCAACAAGGAGAAGATGGTGTACTGGGGGCCTTTTACCGGCGCCGAGTTTCTGCGAACGCCGGTGGCGAAAAATATTTTCAATGTGCGCGGAAGCTATTTCGATGAAGCGGAAACGCAGGTCAGATACCTGACGGAGAAAATGGGAAAGAAAAAGATCGGCGTATTCATCCAGAACGATGCGTACGGGCTGTCGGTCAAGGGCGGCGTCGTAAAAGCGCTAAAAAAACGCAGTCTGGAAATCGCGGGCGAGGGCACATACGAGCGGAACACCGAAAACATCGATGCCGGCCTGGCCGCTCTGAAAGCGTACAACCCCGAAGCGGTAATCATGGTGGGCACGTACAAGGCCATGGCCGCCTTTATCAAGAAAGCTAAGAGCCAGGGGTTCAACCCCGTCTTTCTCAACGTGTCCTTTGTCGGACCGGCGGCCCTGGCCCGGGAGCTCGGCGGTGCAGGAGACGGTGTGCTGATTACCCAGGTCATGCCCTCTCCCCGGGACCCGTCGCTGCACGTCGTCCGGCAGTACGAGAAGGACATGAAGGCCGCCGGCCACGGCGACCTGGATTATACCGACCTCGAAGGATACATCGACGCGGTTGTATTCGCCGAGGCGCTGACAAAAGTGGAAGGTCCTCTCACGCGGGACTCATTTATATCAGCGGCCGAAAGTCTGAAGACGAACCTGGGCGGCCTGGAGGTTTCCTTTTCACCACAGGATCACCAGGCACTCTCGAAAATCTATCTCACGAAAATATCGGGGGGGCGGGTCGTTCCCGTCAAGGAGTGAGGAGAGAGAACATGGACACGTTCACGGGATCTACCGTACAGCGCATGCAGCCTGCAGTATCCTCGGACGATTTTGTCCAGACCCATTCCATCGGCAGGACGTTCCTCCTGTCGAGTCTGGCCTTTGTCGTGGCGCTCATCGTTCTGCTCGCCTTCATCGGCTATAGAACGAATGTCGCGCAGATCCGGCAGCAAATGGATGCGCGCGGTAACGCAATGGTGCGTTATATGGCCAAAACCGGCATCTACTATTATCGTAATTTCGACCTCGGAGCTCTCGACGGTTTCGTGAAGGAAATCATTAAGACGCCTGACGTAGTGTATGCAGTCTATTTCGACGAGAAGCGCAATCCTGTGACCATATCCTCAATCGTTCCGAAGGATGCAGCGGATCTCCTGGTCTATGAATCAGCGGTCAAGGACGAGGCAGACAACCTTCTCGGCCACCTGTCCCTGGGGTACAGCAGGCGGGCTTTGGCTGAAAGCGCGCGAAGATCGCTGATGATCACTGCGTTCAGCACGCTCCTGGCGCTGATGTCCGTGGCAATCGGCGTGCGCTATCTCATCCGCAGGCTCATCGAACGGCCGCTCAGGCAGGCCGTGGCTGTTGCCGACCGTCTGGCATCGGGAGACTTGACGGTTTCCATCGATGTCGGGAAGAACGACGAGCTGGGGTATCTGCTGCATGTCATGAGTACGATGGTGGCCAGGCTCAGGTCCGTGGTCACCAGCGTCAAGTCCACGACCGACACCGTGACGGCGGAAAGCCGGAAGGTGCATTCCGATTCGGCCATGATGTCTCGCGGGGCCCAGGAGCAGGCGGCAGCGGCAGTGCAGGTTGCGGCCTCGGTGCACCAGATGGCCTCCAATATCAGGCAGAACGCCGAAAATGCAGGGGAAACAGAGAAGATCGCCTTGAAAACAGCCGGCGCCGCGCAGGAAGGGGGTACGGCGGTTTCGCTGACCGTCAAGGCCATGAAGGAAATCGCAGGCAAGATATCGATCGTCGAGGAGATCGCCCGCCAGACGAACATGCTGGCGCTCAACGCGGCGATCGAGGCGGCGCGGGCAGGCACGCACGGCAAGGGGTTCGCAGTCGTCGCGTCGGAGGTCAGAAAGCTGGCGGAAAAAAGCCAGGCCGCGGCCCTCGACATCCGGGAGGTTTCTGCATCGAGCGTCGAGGTCGCCGAGTCGGCGGGCGCAGTACTGTCGCAGATCGTGCCCGACATCCGGAGGACTGCGGAGCTCGTTCAGGAGATCTCCGCTGCAAGCGCGGAGCAGCGCACCGCCGTGGATCAGATCAGCAAGGCCACAATACAGCTGGACCGGCTGATCCAGCAGTTTACCGGAGCATCAGGCACCATGGCCGTTGCGTCCGAGGAGCTGGCTGCCCAGTCGGAACAGCTCCAGCATGCCATTGCTTTCTTCACCATCGGAGCTGACGGGCAGATCGAAGAGACTGCTTTACCGGCAGTCCCGGTTGCAGCCGGCAGGTCGGCCATGCTCGCTGCGCCGGCAATGGGAGAGTCCCTCGCTGCCTGAGGCGGCGTCAACCGCAGAGGCAGTGAAGCGCTGCTGCGAAGATCCGAATCTTGGAAATCCGAGGGGGTTTCCTGCTCCGCCCGGGCGGGGACAATCACGCAAGCATTCACTTGAAAATTGTCCTTAAATCGGGTAAAGTCCCGATTACCTATGGCGGAAAGACAACCCACAACCTCCGGCTGGCGCAAGGGGCTGACCCGAAACGTCGTGGTTCTCGGCTTCGTCAGCCTCCTGAACGACGGCGCCTCCGAGATGATCTATCCGCTGCTGCCGGTTTTTCTGACCACGGTTCTCGGCGCGGGACCGGCTGCCCTCGGCATTATCGAGGGCATTGCCGAGGCGACCGCCTCGCTGCTCAAGCTCTATTCCGGATACGTGTCGGACCGGGTGCGGAAACGCAAGGGCTGGATCGTGGCCGGTTACACCATCTCGAACGTCATCCGGCCTCTCATAGCCTTCTCCACCTCGTGGCTGCATGTTCTGACGCTCCGGTTTTCCGACCGCGTCGGCAAAGGGCTCCGTACGTCGCCCCGCGATGCGATCATCGCCGATTCAACGCCGGTGGAATTCCGGGGCAAAGCCTATGGCTTTCACCGGGCCATGGACCACAGCGGCGCCGTGGTCGGGCCCCTTGCCGCGACCGCCCTGCTGCTCCTGTTCCACGATGACATCAAAACGATCTTCCTGCTGTCGTTCATCCCCGGCCTGCTCGCCGTTCTCATGCTTTTGTTCGGGCTTCAGGAAAAGGCATCGGAAAGCCGCCGTGCCGCTCCTTCGTCATTCTTCAACTTCAGGTCTTCCCTGGCCGAGATGCCGGTTGGGTTCCGCAAATATCTCGCCATCATCCTGATTTTTACGCTCGGCAACTCCACGGACGCCTTCCTGCTCCTGCGCGCCCAGCAGCTCGGCGTGTCCGTAGCGCTGCTGCCGACGATCTGGGTCGTGCTGCATCTGGTGAAGATGGGTTTTTCCGTGCCCGGCGGCATCATCTCAGACCGCATCGGGAGGAAGAAAGTCATTGTCACGGGATGGCTGGTGTACGCTCTGGTATATGCCGGATTCGGTCTGGCGAACCAGTATTGGCACGCCTGGGCGCTCTTCGCAGTGTACGGCATCTACTTTGGTCTGACCGAGGGTGTGGAAAAAGCACTGGTGGCCGACTTTGCGCCCGCTCACCTTCGCGGTTCCGCCTTCGGGCTCTATCATCTGATCGTGGGGGCAGGCGCTTTTCCCGCGTCGCTTCTCTTCGGTCTTATCTGGCAGAAGGCGGGCTCCACAGCGGCATTCGGCATGGGAGCGGGATTCGCGCTGCTGGCATGCATCATGCTGGCGATGCTGAAGATTAAAAAGCCGGAAGAGGCATGATGACGGAAAAAGATTACCGCAAAGGCGCGAGGAGCGCGAGGAAAGCGTAAATCCGGAATAAGACCGGAGGGCATTCGCCTCTCTGGCGACCTTTGCGCCTTCGCGGTGTAAAGCGTGTGGTTTTGATTCGGAAAATCAGTTTTAAACGAGGTGACCCGTGTCGACTTATACTGTTGCGATCAGCGGAGCGAGCGGCGCTCCCTATGCCCACCGGCTGCTCGAGGTCCTTGTCAAGGGAGGGCATTCGGTTTACCTTTCCATTTCCGGGGACGGTCTGTCGATCCTGAACGACGAGGCAGGGCTCCTTCTCAAGGGCTCGGAAACGGACATCCAGTTCGCCCTTGAAAAACACCTCGGTGCGAAGGAGGGACAGATCAATTATTTCGACGAGGACAACATGTACGTCCCCATCGCGAGCGGTTCGGTCAAGGTCGATGGCATGGTCGTGATACCTTGTTCCATGAAGACCCTGGCCTCGATCGCGCACGGCTTCGCGTCGAACCTGATCGAGCGGGCCGCGGACGTCACGCTCAAGGAAAAAAGAAAACTGGTCATCGTTCCCCGCGAGATGCCGCTGTCGGCCGTCCATCTCAGGAATATGCTCACCCTGGCCGAGCTGGGCTGCCACATCATTCCGGCGATGCCGGCCTTCTACCATCATCCCAAAAAGATCGCCGACATGGTTGATTTTGTTGTGGGCAGGGTGCTGGATGCGCTGGGGGTCGAGAACGACCTTTCGCCGAGATGGGGAATATAAGAAGTGCGGAATGCGGAATTCGGAATTAGGACCTAAGGAATGGATGTCCCAGAACAAGTCATCATTGGGATTGTTGGTTTTAATCGCGGATAAACAGCCGAAGGATTTGATCAGAATGGTAATTCATAAGCGGTATGGCGGATCAGAAGTGTTATTTCGGGAAGTGAATCGCTGGAGATTTGCCGGTGAGCTAGCAAACCCGCAAATTAGTGGTTTTGTTTTTGCGGCTTGTTCTTATTCCGCATTCCGAATTCCGCATTCCGCATTTGCTTAGGCATTATACTCCGGCCCGCCTTCACCACCGCCGCCTTCCCCGAGGTTCTTCATCCACGTGTCGATCATCGAGGAATCCTGCTTTGCAATGACGTCCTCTTCCACGAACACGGGCGCGCCGATGCGGATGGCGATGGCTATGGCATCGCTGGGTCGTGAATCGATGTGAAACTCCTTGTTATTGTGGAGAAGGTAGAGCGAGGCGTAGAAGGTATTGTCGATCAGATCGCTGATGACCACCCGGGCGATCTCGATCTCAAGGCGGTCGAACACGTTGACCATCAGGTCATGGGTGAGGGGGCGGGCGGTCTTCACATTGCTCATGGCCATGGCAATCGAATTGCCTTCGGCTGCTCCGATCCAGATGGGAAGTATCTTGTTTCCCGTCTCATCCTTCAGCACGACGATATAGCTGCTGTTCCTGCTGTCGAAAAGGACGGTATTTACGGTCATCTGGACCCACATGAGCCGGCTCCTATTTTCTGGCTTAAAATACCACAGCATAAACACTAAGTAAAGGGATTATTTTATTGACTTTTTTGAACAATACGATATACTTTCCATCCTGTAAAGACAAGGACAATCCTTTCATCAATGAAACAAACCGTAACTGAAATCCTGCTCCAGGCCCTCGAACGGGCAAAACAGAAAGGCGACCTGAAGCTCGAAACACTGCCGTCTATTACGCTCGACACCCCGCGGGAAAAAAATCACGGAGATCTGGCGACGACGCTGGCTCTTACGCTCGCCAAGCCCGAGTCCAAGCCGCCCCGGAAGATCGCCGAGATCATCCTCGGCAACATCGAGGACCACGATGGGCTCATCGAGAAGACGGAGATCGCGGGCCCGGGGTTCATCAATTTTTTCCTGAAGCAGGACCGCTGGAAGCAGACGCTCTTTGAAATCGATTCCGACGGCGCGCAGTACGGCCTGCGGAACATCGGCAGGGGAGAGAAGGTGCTCGTCGAGTTCGTGAGCGCAAATCCCACGGGTCCCCTTCACGTGGGCCACGGCAGAGGCGCCGCAATAGGCGATGCCCTGGCCAATCTTCTTGCCGCGGTGGGCTTCGACGTGAGCCGGGAGTTCTACATCAACGACGCCGGCAGACAGATACGCCTTCTGGCGCTTTCCGTCTACGCACGGTACCAGCAGTCCCTGGGTAATGACTTTCCTTTCCCTGAAGACGGCTACCACGGGAGCTACATCGAGGAGATCAGCCAGGGGTTCCGGGCGAAGCACGGCACTGAGTTCCTGAAGGTCCCCTTTGAGTCCTGCGAGGCGGCGTTCGGCGCATACAGCAAGGATGCCATGCTCGCCGACATCCGGACGGACCTCGATGCCTTCGGCGTCCGGTTCGATACGTGGTTCAGTGAAGCATCGCTGCTCACGGACGGATCGGTCCAGAAATCGCTCGACGAACTGAAGGGCAACGGCAACCTGTACGAGGGCGAAGGCGCTTTCTGGCTTCGCTCCACGACCTACGGCGACGACAAGGACCGGGTGGTGGTGAAAAAGGACGGGAGCTACACCTATCTTGCCACGGACATCGCCTATCACCGGAACAAGCTCGGCCGGGGCTTCAAAACGCTCGTCAATATCTGGGGCGCCGACCACCATGGCTATATCCCGCGCGTTCAGGCGGTGATCCAGGCCTTCGGACATCCCAAAGATTCGCTTCATGTCGTTCTGGTGCAGCTCGTGGCGATCCTGCGGCACGGGAAGCCGGTGCCCATGTCCAAGCGGGCGGGCACCTTTGTGACGCTCCGGGACGTGGTCCAGGACGTGGGCGCGGACGCGGCGCGGTATATTTTCCTGACCCGCCGTTCGGACAGCCATCTCGACTTCGATCTCGATGTGGCCAAGGAGCAGTCCCGGGAAAACCCGGTCTACTATGTCCAGTACGCACACGCCCGGCTGGCCAGCCTGTTCCGGGAAGCTGAGTCGAGAGCGATACCCGTGCCGACCCGCGAAACCATGGATCCGGCCCTGCTCGACCTCGAGGAAGAGCAGAACATCATCAAGGCGCTGGCAAAGTATCCCGAGGTCGTCGAAGAAGCGGCGCTGGCATACGAACCGCACCGGCTGACCTTTTACCTCCAGGACCTCGCCGGCCTGCTGCATAACTACTATTTCAAGCACCGCGTCATCACCGAGGACATTGCCAGGACCGGTGCGAAGCTTTTTCTCATGAAGCAGGTCAAGACGGTGATCGTGAGCGCGCTCAGGATCCTCGGGGTGAATGCGCCGGACCGGATGTGAAAAAATGTTTTTGGCCACGAATTTTCACGAATTGACACGAATTGAAAAGACGGGCCCGAAGATAAGTGCAATTACTTGGTTCTTGCGGATTTGAGTTTTACCGTTAATAAATTCTTTTAGATTTTAATTCGTGAAAATTCGTGTCAATTCGTGGCTAAATGGCATTTCGTTTTGAGCTTATAAAAAAGGACCCTGTTTCCCCGGCGCGGCTGGGAAGATTTACGACTTCCCACGGCGAGGTCAATACGCCGGTGTTCATGCCCGTGGGAACGCAGGCAACGGTGAAGACGCTTTCGCCTTCCGACCTCCTGGAGATCGGAGCCGAGATCATCCTCTCGAACACCTATCACCTGTTCCTGAGGCCGGGGCACGAGCTCATCAGCGATTTCGGAGGGGTCCAGAGGTTCATGGGCTGGGACCGTCCGGTCCTGACCGACAGCGGCGGGTTCCAGGTCTTCAGCCTGGCGGAGCTCAGGAAGATAACGGAAGAGGGTGTGACGTTCCAGTCGCCCATCGACGGCGGGGCCAAGCACCTGATCACGCCCGAGTATGCCGTGGAAATCCAAGAAGCGCTCGGCGCGGACATCATCATGGCCTTCGACGAGTGCACGCCCTATCCAGCGACCCGCGATTATGCGCAGGAATCCCATGAGCGGACGGTCCGCTGGGCAAAGCGCTGCCGCGCGGCGAAGAAGGACACCGGCCAGGCCCTGTTCGGCATAGTGCAGGGCGGGATGCACGATGACTTGAGAAAACAATCGGCCGGCGCGCTGGTCGACATCGGGTTCGACGGCTACGCCATCGGCGGTCTGTCCGTGGGCGAGACCAAGCACGTGATGTATGAAATGATCGAGTCCACGGTCCCCTCGCTGCCGGAAGACCAGCCCCGGTATCTCATGGGCGTGGGCACGCCTGAGGACCTGGTGGAAGGAGTCGACCGCGGCATCGATATGTTCGACTGCGTAATGCCGACGCGAAACGCGCGGAACGGCACCTTCTTCACGTCTTTCGGCAAGGTCGTGATCCGGAACGCCCAGTACGAAAAGGACCGGCAGCCCATCGATCCGGCCTGCGGCTGCTCGACGTGCAGGAACTTCTCGCGGGCGTATCTCCGGCACCTGTTCAACGCCAACGAGGTCCTTGCTCTGCGGCTCGGCACGATCCACAACCTGTTCTTCTACCTGGAGCTGATGCGGAACATCCGGACGAGCATCAAGGAGGGACGGTTCAGGGAGTTCAAGAAAGAGTTTCTCTCGAAGAGGAACGCGGAAGCATAGCAGAAGTTGCATTTTGATATTTGAAAATAATCTCTCAGGAGGGAACCATGTTCATCGCAACAGCATATGCAATGGGGGCGCCCGGCGGCGACGCGGCTACACAGGGAGGAGGCGGATACTCAAGCCTCATCATGATGGTGGCTATTTTCGCCATCTTCTACTTCATCCTGATCCGTCCCCAGCAGAAGAAGATGAAGGAGCACAAAAAGATGGTGGAAGATCTCAAGAAGGGCGACGAGATCGTCACCGGCGGCGGCATTTACGGCACGGTGGAGAACACCACGCCCGAGACGCTGACCGTCAAGATCGCCGAGGGCGTCAAGATCAAGATCACCCGAGGCTCCGTGGGCCACGTCATCACGGAACAGAAAGACAAGCCGAAAGAGTAAAAAGTAAAGAGTTTTCCGCAGAAGACGAAGGTTCCGGAGAAATCAATCCTTCGACTCCGACTCCTCACATCCTTACTCTCAGTTCAACTGTGAAGATTTAGAATCCCAGCAGGAGGCATGTGTTATGAAAAAGAGTATTCAGTGGCGGGTGGCGCTCATCGCCCTTTCGGTCGTGATAGCGCTGTTCCTTTCGTTGCCGTCCACACCGATTTCGGAAAGCCTGCCCGGGTGGTGGCACAGGAGCGTGCCGAAAATATCGCTCGGCCTCGACCTCAGGGGAGGCAGCCACCTGGTGATGCAGGTGGACACGGACAAGGCGGTGGAGTCGTCCATCGACAACATCGTCGCCGATCTTCAGACGAACGCCTCGCAGCAGAAGATCCCGGTTGCGTTCAGCAGGACGGGCCAGGACATCGTTGCGAAGTCTTCCGACGCCGAAAGCGAGAAGGTCGAAAAGCTCGTGAAGGACAGCTACGCGATCGTCGACATCAAGAACAGGGCCAAGGGCGAAATCGTGTACGCGATGAAGCCGGCCGAAGTGAAGCGGCTCAAGGAGTGGGCGGTGACCCAGGCCCTTGAGCGTACGCGCCGGAGGATCGACAAGTACGGCGTGGCCGAGCCGCAGATCTATAAGCAGCAGAACGACCAGATCTCCCTGCAGCTGCCCGGTATCAAGAACCCGCAGGAAGCGATCACGTTCATCAAGACCGCGGGACGGCTCGAGTTCAAGATGCTGAACACGGTGGGCGACCTTCAGAAGGCCCTGGCGGGCGACGTTCCCGCCGACAGCGAGGTACTCTACGGAGAGGACACGGACGAGACCGGCAAGATCGTGAAGCGGCCGTACCTGCTGTATAAGCAGACGCTCCTGACCGGCGACCGCCTGAAGGAAGCCAAGGTAGGGATCGACCAGTACAACAAGCCCGCCGTGTCCATCTCTTTCGACAACGAGGGCGCCCGGATCTTCGACCGCATCACGGGAGACAACGTGGGCAAGCAGCTCGCGATCGTGCTCGACGGCCTCGTCTATTCCGCCCCCCGGATCCAGGACCGGATCAGCGGCGGCAACGCCCAGATCACCGGCAACTTCACCCATGACGAGGCTGCCAAACTGGCGATCGTGCTGCGCGAATCGCTTCCCGCTCCCATGAAGATCATCCAGAACATCACCGTCGGCCCGTCGCTCGGCCAGGATTCCATCGACAAGGGCGTCCATGCGGCGCTCGTCGGCGGTCTTTTCGTCATCGTATTCATGGTCGTCTACTACCGGATGTCGGGCGTCATTGCAGACTACGCCATCGTGCTGAACCTCGTCCTGCTCCTCGGGGCCATGGCCCTGCTGAACGCCACGCTTACCCTGCCCGGCATCGCCGGCATCATCCTGACGATCGGCATGGGCGTGGACTCCAACGTGCTCATGTTCGAGCGCATCCGGGAAGAAGTGCGCGCCGGCAAGCTTCCCCGGCCGGCCGTCGACTCGGGATACGACAAGGCGTTCCTGACGATCCTCGACTCCCATGTGACGACGCTCATTACGGCCGCTGCGCTGTTCATGTTCGGTACGGGCCCCATCAAGGGATTTGCCGTGTCGCTCAGCCTCGGCATCATGATCAACCTCTATTCCGCCCTGGTCGGTACCAAGGTGATCTTCGACATCATCAACACGAAGTGGAAGCTGGAGAAATTGAGCATTTAGATCCGTAAGGAGTGAGGCGGGAGGAGTAAGGGAGAAAATACGAAAAACTCCCGACTCCTGACTCCTGACTCTTCACTTACTGTTTGCACGGGAGGAAAGCAATGCTTCAAATTCTGCATAAAACCAACATCGACTTCATGGGATGGAAAACCGTCTCCTTTGCGGTCTCGGGGCTGCTCATCGTTCTCGGCATCGTCAGCCTGGTCCAGATCGGACGCGGCAAGGCGAACCTGGGCATCGATTTCGTGGGCGGCACGACGGTGCAGCTCAAGTTCAAGAACAAGATCCCCATCGACCAGGCCAGGACCGCGCTCGAAAAAAGCGGCTTTCAGGGATCGACGATCCAGGAAGTGGGGGACGGAAACAGCATCCTGATCCGGCTCCGGGAATCGGAGGGCACTTCGGACAAGGTGCAGGCCGTATTCAAGCAGGAGTTCGCAGCAGATCCCTTTGAAGTCGAGAGCATCACCGAGATCGGACCGGTCATCGGACAGGCCATCAAGGGCCAGGCGCTCTGGGCCATAACGATTTCGATCGCCGCGATCATCGTCTACATCGCATTCCGTTTTCAGTTCAAGTTCGGCGTGTCGGCGGCGATCGCGACGGTCCACGATATCCTCGCCGTGCTCGGTATCTTTTACGTCATGAACAAGGAGATTAACCTCCTCATCGTCACCGCGCTCCTGACCCTTGCCGGCTACTCGCTGACCGACACGGTCGTCGTCTTCGACCGGATCCGCGAGAACCTCAAGACGCAACAGAAAGGATCCGCTCTTCGGCGTCGTGAACAACAGCATCAACGAAGTGCTGTCCCGGACGATCATCACCTCGCTCACCGTGGTCCTGGTGCTCGTCCCGCTCGTCCTGTTCGGCGGCGACGTGCTCCACGACTTTTCGCTGGCCCTTCTCATGGGCGTGATCGTAGGGACGTACTCGTCGATTTTCGTGGCCAGCCCGCTTCTCGTGGTCTGGCATGTGAGATCGGGCGGCAAGCTGATCGGGAAGTAAATGGAACTTCCGCGGCGGTTCGTAATCCCGCAGCGGAGCTCTTCTGAATCTGAAAACAAGTCACGGGGACACGGATTTTGGCATAGAATCCGTGTCCCCTTTGTTTTATAATGGTGATCATGTCGTCAGGTAAATCCCCGAATATACTTTACGTCGCCGGAGCTTCCGCGCAGGTACTCATCGGATACCGATCCCGTCCAGCTCTCCTGCGGCATCAACGGCTGCACGTCCAACTGCTGCACGAAAAGCGCGCCCGTGGTCCTCAACCCCTATGAGATCGCCCTTGATCTGCCGGGCCGCGAGAATGAGCTACGAAGACCTGCTTGATATCGTCGACACCGGCCGGGACAGGGGATTTCCGCTGGTGATGCTGCCGCGCGATCCTGCCTGCCATTTTTGGACCGGGAAGGGATGCCGCATCTACGAAGGCCGGCCGCTTGCCTGCCGTCTTTTTCCCCTGGGCAGGATCTATGATCAGGGCAGGTCTCACATCGTGCTCCCCGAACTGAACGTGTGTTCGGGCGTATCCGCTTCACCGGCGAAGACGGTCGCAGACTATCTCCGGGAGCAGGATCACGGCAAAGCACATCGCGATGGCCGATCAGTGGATCGATTTTGTGAACGAGTTCGAGACTCCGCCTCTTCCGGACAAGCCCGTCACCTCGGTCGCCTTTCATATGCTTGTTTACAGCCCTGATACGCCTCCTGTTCCCCGGTCCGAGAACGCCGACTCCATCACTGCGCCCGAGGAGCGGTTCCTCCTTCGCCTCGAGACCGCCAGGGACCAGCTGCCGCGGTTCCTCCGGAACACCTGATTTCCCGCCTCAGCCCTCGTTTTCGCCGCGCATAACTTCTATTGACTTGCACTGCAGGGGACTATATTATAGACCAACATGCGCGTCATCATACTTTTTGCGAGGATCGTCTGCACATCAGCTCTATGCCCTTTCTGAAGAGGATCATACCGCCCTGTGCGCTGTTGCTGTTAACGGCCTGTGCTTCCGGACAGTCCCATCGCCCCGACCTTTCCGATGTCGTCCCCCCACGTTCTGCAAAACCGGCCGTTAAGGCCAGGGTCGCTGTCACTGCTGCAGGAGACCCTGATCAGGCGCTCAGATCCGCCCTGGACGCTCTCAAGAGCAGCGACGGCGAGGCCGCTCTCACGGCCGCCCGCCAGGTGATCGAACAGTTCCCTGATACGGTCTGGTACAAGCGGGCGCTTTTCGTTACGGAGGAAGCTCTGATCCTTCAGGCGCGGTCTTCCGAGGCTGAAGCAGCCATGCTTCGGGTTCGGGAAGCGTACCCGGAAGTGGCGGACTATGCCCTGTTCCTGCTTGCGGATCACCATGCCGCGGGCGGCCGGTTCAGCCAGGCCGCGGCGCTCTATCAGCAGGTGACGGATCACTACCCGAACAGCTTTCTCGTCCCGGAATCGTCCTTTCGCACGGGACTTGCCCTTCTCAACTCCTATGCCTACGGCCCGGCCGTCGACGTCCTGGAAAAATTCTTCCAGGACAATCCCCGGAGCGAGTTTGCACCGGCAGCCGGCCTCGGCCTCGCCCGCGCTTACACCGCCGAGGCGCGGCTAGCGGACGCGGTTCGCGCCTACCGTACGGTATGGGTCCGGTATCCCGACCGTTTCACGGACCGCGAGATCGAGCAGGGTTTGGCGGACTTGAAGGGCGGAGGCGCAGAAATCCCCGAGCTCACGATCGACGATCTGTACGAGCGCGGTGTGAACCTTTTCCGGTCGAGTCAGTACGACATGGCGCTCGACGTCTTCACGAAGGTCCTTCAAAAGAATCCATCGCCGCAGATCCGGCCCGAAGTTATGCTGCGGGCGGGAGTAGCCTGCTTTTTCCTGGGGAAACGGGGAGACGCGGCGGTCATCCTGGAAAAGATGGTGCGCGATTATCCGGTGGACCAGCGCACGCCCGAAGCCCTGTACTGGGCCGGCAAATCCTACAGCAAGCTTGCGGACTGGGAGCGCGGGACATCAACCTTCCAGAAACTCCTCGACCGTTTTCCCGAGTCCGATTGGGCAGACGATGCGCTCTTCCTTACGGGCAACATCTACCGCGAAACAGGCGACATGGAGAAGGCGCTCAAGTCCTACGGCCGCCTCGTCAGGGAGTACCCGGACAGCAAGTATGCCGACAGCGCCCTCTGGTGGAAGGCGTGGTCCTTCTATACGGCTGGAGAGTATGCAAAGGCGGAACAGGGCCTCCAGGAGCTCATCAACCGTTATCCCCGTTCGTTTCTCGTGGCCCAGGCCCGCTACTGGCAGGGAAGGTCGGCCGAAAAACGGGGAGCCGCCGGGCGGGCGGTTTCGTATTACAGCAGGGTACGGAAGAAAAGTCCTTACACCTACTACGGGTATCGCGCTTCGGAGCGCCTGGCCCGCATCGAGTCAAAGGACGCTGTTGCCCCTGTCGAAATCGATGCGGAGGTCGTGTCGACATGCACGGAGACGCCATGCCCGGAAGATCCCCTGGCTTCTTTCGAGACCGACATCGGTCCGCCTGTATGGACCGACGAGACCAGGCAGGTCCTGTCTGCCGTGCCTTCTTTTGCGAAAACCCTGGAGCTCATGCACCTTGACATGAAGAAAGAGGCCGCCCGTGAGCTATGGGCCTTGCAGGACCGTCTGCCGAAAAAACGCGGCATGCTTATCGGACTCTCCAAAGCGTTCTTCGAACTCGGCGATTACTACCGCTCGCTTCAGCTGGTGCTCAGGAATTACGAACGATATCTCGAAGGTTCCGCATCGGGCGCCTCCGGGGATCTGTGGCTCCTGGCTTACCCCCAGGGGTACTGGGACTCGATCCTGCTCTATTCAAGGAAATACGGCCAGGACCCGTACTTTATCGCCGCGATCATCCGCGAGGAGAGCCAGTTTTCGGCTTCAGCCCAGTCGCCTGCCGGTGCGCGGGGGCTCATGCAGGTCATGCCCGCCACGGGAGAGTGGGCTGCGCAGCTTATCAAGCTTGCGGGCTTCGACCGCGGGAAATTGTATGATTCCGAGACGGGCATCAACATCGGGACCTGGTACATCAGCCACCTCATGAAGCGTTTCAAGGGCGATCCGCTGCTCGTTGCCGCGGCGTACAACGCCGGGCCGGACGCTGTATCGCTCTGGATCGAAAAATACGGATACGGTAGCGAACGTGATGTGTTTGTCGAAGGGATCCCCTTTGCGGAGACCCGGGGGTACGTAAAAAAGGTGCTCCGGAACTATGCAGAGTACAAAAGGATCTACGGCGGCGCCGGCGACCTGCAGCCGTTCCCGCAGCGGCCCGGAGCCGCATCAACGACCGGGAACAGCGACCGGCAGGCGAAGAACCCCTGATGCCTCGGGAGAGCATGGTGCAGACCAGAACGGATGATGACAGCAGTGTGACCGGCTTTGAGGAGCGCTTCGCCGTAATCGAACGGCGCATCCAGGCTCTCCTGGACCGGAACAAGACGCTCGAGGCCCGTATCGTCGAGCTCGAGCAGGAGCTCGCCCGCAAAGGGGACGCATCAGGGGAGCTTGAACAGCTGCAGGCGGTAAAGCTGCGCCTCCGGGAAAAGATCGGGGGAATCCTGAAAAGCCTGGAGTCGCTCACGGAAAAGAAACGACTCGATGCGCCGGAATAGCCTGTCCGCTGGTAAGGACCTGATGATCAACAATGCTTTTTACAAGACACTCCTGGACAATCTGTATGACGGCGTCTATTTTGTGGACCAGGACCGCAGGCTCACCTACTGGAACAAGGGAGCGGAGCGCATCACCGGGTATACGGCCGACGAAGTCGTCGGCAGGCTCTGTTCAGACAACATCCTCGTTCATGTGGACGAGGAAGGGCGCAGCCTCTGCACCGGCATCTGCCCCCTGGCAGATACGATCTGCGACGGCGGCGTCAGGACCAGCGACCTCTATCTGCACCACAAAAACGGGCACCGCGTGCCGGTAACCATCCGGGTGGCGCCGATCCGTGACGAGAGCGGCGCTATCATCGGCGGCGTGGAAGTCTTTACGAACACGACGCCGCAGGCAGTGGCCCTTGAACGGCTCGCGGAACTCGAGCGCATGGCGTACGTGGACGCACTGACGGGGCTCGCGAACCGGCGCTATGCGGAGATCACCCTGCGCTCCCGCATCGAGGAACTCGAGCGCTACGGCTGGAAATTCGGGGTCCTCTTCATCGATATCGACCGCTTCAAGAATGTAAACGACCGGTATGGCCACGACCAGGGGGACGAGGTGCTGAAGACCGTGGCGAGGACGCTCCAGAACTGCGTGCGGTCCTTCGATGTCGTCGGCCGCTGGGGCGGGGAGGAGTACCTCATCATCATCGCCAATGTCGAGGGCGACGAGCTCGTATCCACGGCCAACCGGTGCCGGTCGCTCGTCGAGCAGTCGAGTCTGCCCCTGGAGCCTGAGCTTCGCGTGACCATTTCCCTGGGAGCAACGCTGGCCAGGGCCGGCGATACGGTCGACTCGATCATAAAGCGTGCAGACGGACTGATGTATCGCAGCAAGCAGGAGGGCAGGAACCGGGTGACTTTGGACTCATAAAACAGGTCATCGTAACCACGGATTAACACGGATAAACACGGATAAGAAGTTTGAGGACGCGAACGGAATTGCCAGGAGGCGGATTTTTATTTCCTGCGCGTCCGTTTTTTCCTTTCATCAGTGTCCATCCGTGTTCATCTGTGGTTCCCTGCGTTTTCAGGATCTATGGACATCATCACCGCAACGTCACTCATTAAAAACTACAATGGCCTCCGCGCGCTTGACGGCGTGTCCTTTTCGATCAGGCAGGGGGAGTTTTTCGGTTTTCTCGGCCCGAACGGCGCAGGCAAGACCACGGTGATGCGCATCCTGTCATGCTTCATGCCGCCCACGGCGGGGTCGGTCTCGGTCCTGGGCATGGACGTGACGGTGAACCCCGGCGAGATCAAGTCGCGCCTCGGCGTCATGCCCCAGGACAACAACCTGGACCCCGACCTCTCGGTCATCGAGAACCTCATCGTCTACGGACGGTACTTCGACATCAGCAAGAACAATTCGCTGCGCCTGGGCCGCACGCTCCTTGAATTCGTGGAGCTCCAGGACAAGGCCGATGCGAAGATCGATCAGCTGTCCGGCGGCATGAAGCACCGGCTCCTGCTCGCCCGGTCCCTCTTGAACAACCCCGAGATCCTGATCCTCGACGAGCCCACGACGGGCCTTGACCCCCACAGCAGGCGGGCGGTCTGGGACAAGCTGAATCATCTCAAGAAGAAGAACACGACCCTTTTGCTCACGACCCATTATATGGAAGAGGCGGAAAAGCTCTGCGACCGCGTGGCCATCATGGATTCGGGCAGGATCGTGACCATCGATTCGCCCGTCCATCTCATGTCCGTTCACGGCGGGAATCTGGAGGACGTCTATCTCAAGCTGACGGGGAGGAGCCTTGCGGATTAAACGCGCCTTCAGGGTATGGCAGCGGCACTGGCTGGTCTATACCAAACTGTACAAGACGAGTTTTGCGCTCAACTTCGCGGAGCCGGCCCTGTACCTCGTCGCCATGGGGCTCGGCCTCGGTTCGTTCGTAAAGGACATTCACGGCCAGCCGTACATCCGGTACATCGCGCCGGGCATCGTCGCTTCATCGTCGGTGTTTGCCGCGGTGTACGAGTGCACCTACGGCACGTATATCAGGATGACCTTCCAGAAGACCTTCGACGCGATCCTCGCCACGCCCGTCGGCCTCGACGACCTTATCGCGGGCGAGCTGCTCTGGGGCGCGACCAAGAGCGTGATCTTCGGGATCACGATAACCATCGTGGTCGCCCTGTTCGGGCTGGTCGATTCCCCGCTCATCCTGCTCGCGATCCCCTTCATTTTTCTAGGCGGACTGATCTTTGCGGGGCTTTCAGTCATGTTCGGGGCCATCGTTCCCGGGATAGATTCCTTCAGTTATTTTTACACGCTCTTCATGACCCCCCTGTTCCTGTTCTCGGGTATCTTCTTCCCCCTCGACGCCATGCCGCGCGTGGTCGCGGACCTCGCCTGGTTCACCCCGCTGTACCACCTTGTCGTCGTCTGCCGGGCATGCTCCTCCGGGGCTGTCGGTGACGCGCTCGGGAGCATCGTCTGGCTCATTACAGCCGCGGCGGTCCTTTCGCCGTTCCCCTTCAAACTGATGAGAAGAAGAATTATCGTCTGACCATACGCCTGCCTCAGCTATTTTTTCTCTCCTGCACGTTTCGCCTGTATCCGGCACGAGCCTTGCGAATGGTTTTTCGGTAAATCATCACCGCAGACGCCGCTATCAACAGTTCTCCCGCTAGAAAGATCGTCCAGTGATAGTTCCCCGGTACATGAGCTGCCATAGCTGTCTGAAAGGCGGCTGAATCTCCCCATCGCTCCTGACGGGCGAGGATTGACAGAGAATCCGCAATAAAGGTGAGCAAAACAGGACGGCGCCCGAAGCAAGGAGCAACCACCCTGTCAGGCCGCTCTCCACGGTTCCGTGAATCCAGCGCAGGTTTATGCAGAGCAGGCCGTACGCGATCATGATAACCGAACAGACAAGCGGCGCAAGAACCGGTCCGAGCCACGTCACGGGGATGAGGAACAGTACGTCCCAGGTTAAAAGCGAGTCCGGCCAGCCCAGGAGCAACTTCAGGAATACATAATAAAATATGTCCCACACTCCGAAGGCGATGAGAAACACCGAGGATCGCTGCAGAAGGGTCCTGACGCTTACAGCCGCAACTGCCGCCAGCATGATTATCGTGCAAGCCTCGCGCAGCAGCTCAAGCGTGACCATCCGCTGCGGCATGGATTGCAGGGGAAAGCGGAAGCCATGGGGGAAGTAGAGCTCCCGCAGATACACTACGACGATCGCTTCCAGCAGTCCCATGGCAATGCCGAACAGGACGAGCCAGCCAAGACGGTTTCGGACAAAATGATCGGGATCGTTTTCCATATCCTTCTATTATAATCGATGGCAGTATCCGGTCAAGGAATCAGAAGGACAATCCTGTCCAAACTCCGCAGTCCGGAACCGGGCACTGCTGATTCTGCTGCTGAGCGAGCTGCAGGAAAAAGAAGGTATAATTAAACAAGATAGAGAGATGGTCGTTCTTGCCCCCGGCAGCCGGAGCAAACTCGTCTTGTCGGCAGGCGGGGAGGGGGAGTTCATGCCTCTTACTATCGGTGTAATGAAAGAGAAAGCGCTGGGAGAGAAGCGGGTTGCTATTGTTCCCGACGTGGCGAAGAAATTCGTCTCCCTGGGTGCGGAAGTGTGCCTGGAGCGGGGCGCGGGCGCGGCCAGCTTTTTCAGCGACGAGGAATTCGGCGCTACGTGCGTGATCTCGGGAGCAGAAGTATACACCCGATCGGACGTCGTTTTGAAGGTCCAACCCCCGTCCTTGGAGGAGATCGCGCTCATGCGGCCCGATACCGTTCTGATCGGTTTCCTTCATCCCTACGAGGACCGGCAGCGGGCGCGCCTGCTGTGCGATCGGAATATCACGAGCTTTGCAGTCGAACTCATCCCGCGCATCTCGCGGGCGCAGAGTATGGATGCGCTCTCTTCCCAGGCCACGGTGGCCGGCTATCAGTGCGCCCTTATCGCGGGCGTCATCTCCCCCAAATTTTTCCCCATGATCACCTATGCGGCCGGCACGCTCCGCCCCGCCAGGGTGCTCGTGATCGGCGCGGGGGTCGCGGGCCTGCAGGCCATCGCCACCGCGCACCGGTTGGGCGCCGTGGTTGAGGCATATGACGTGCGGCCCGAGACGCGGGAGCAGGTCGAATCCCTCGGGGCGCGGTTCGTGGATACGGGCGTGTCCGCCGTGGGCAGCGGCGGTTATGCCCGGGAATTGACGCAGGACGAGCGGCTGGCGCAGCAGGAGAAACTGTCGAAGGCGATCTCCCAGGTCGATGTCCTGATCACCACGGCGGCGATCCCGGGCAGGAAGAGCCCTCTTATCGTCACCGCCGACATGGTTGGCCGAATGAAGACAGGCGCGATCATCGTTGACATGGCAGCCGACAGCGGGGGCAATGTGGACGGGTCCCGGCCGGGAGAAACCGTGGTCAAGGACGGGGTCACGATCGTGGGAACGATCAATCTCGCTTCACGCATGCCGGTCCACGCCTCGGAAATGTACGCGAGAAACCTGTTCAATTTTCTCTCGCCTTTCATTAAAAAGGGAGAGCTGGCGCTGGACTGGAACGACGAGATCGTGGCGGGAAGTCTTTTTACCCGCCAGGGGCGGATCATGCACGAAGGGGTGAGAAAGGTCCTCGAAGGAGGTTCCTGATGGAAGGCTTTGCTGCGCTCTATATATTCATGCTCGCTGCGTTCACCGGCTACGAGGTGATATCCCGCGTGCCGGTGATCCTGCACACGCCGCTCATGTCGGGATCGAACTTCATACACGGCGTCGTGCTCGTCGGCGCAATGGTCGCCCTGGGAGAAGCGCAGACGCCGCTCGAAGAGATCATCGGGTTCATCGCCGTGTTCCTGGGGGCCGCGAACGCTGCAGGCGGCTACATTGTTACGGACCGCATGCTCGGGATGTTCAAGAACGAAAAGAAGTGAAGAACTCGTCAACGCGGAGACGCTGAGACGCCGAGAGGGTTTACACTGAAGTTTCTCCGCGCCCTCTGCGACTCAGCGGTTAAACAAGACGTATTGCTATTTCATCGAATAATGAAGACTTATAGAGACGATTCCCGACCATGAAGATCCTCATCAACACAAGCTACATCATCGCTGCAGTTCTTTTCATACTCGGCCTGAAAGGGATGTCATCGCCCGTCACTGCCCGGCGCGGCATGACATGGGCCGGTTTGGGCATGGCGCTGGCCGCCCTGGTCACCTTCGGCTGGCCGGGCATGAACAATTATCTGCTCATGATCATCGCTGCGGCCTCGGGCGGCGGTCTGTCCTGGTGGTTCGGCAGGACCGTCAAGGTGACCGACATGCCGCAGATGGTGGCGCTGTTCAACGGCATGGGCGGCGGCGCTGCCGCTTCCATAGCCGCCATCGAAATGGCCCGCGGCGGAACTCGCGGCCTCATTGTCTCGTCCCTGGCGATCGCGGGCGGCTTGATCGGAGCAGTGTCCTTTGCCGGGTCCGTCGTGGCGTTCGCGAAACTGCAGGGGATCATGCGAAAGTCCTTCACCATGCCCGCCCAGAACGCGATCAACCTGGTCCTGGCCGTCGCCGTCGTCGTGTCGGGAATCGGGCTTCTCCGGTCGGGGGGGATGACGGTCTATCCCATTATCTGGTTCTTTGTCCTGTCGCTTGTTCTGGGAACGGTGGTCACGCTGCCCATCGGCGGCGCAGACATGCCGGTGGTGATTTCCCTGTTTAACGCCATGACAGGCCTGGCCGTGGGCTTCGAAGGATATGTTCTGAATAATCCTGCGCTCATCGTGGCCGGCATCGTGGTCGGCGCTGCAGGTACGCTCCTGACCCAGCTCATGGCAAAAGCAATGAACCGAAAGATCGGGGCCATCCTCTTCCGTCCGATCTCGGGCGAGTCGCAGACGTCAGGCGCTTCCGCAGCCGGTTCACTCAAGGAACTGTCGGCGCTCGATGTTGCCTCACTCTTGCTCTATGCGCAGAAGGTGATCATCGTGCCGGGATACGGTATGGCCGTGGGCCAGGCCCAGCACAAGGTAAAGGAAATGTCGCTTCTCCTGGAAGAGGCCGGCGTGACGGTCAAGTACGCCATCCACCCGGTGGCCGGGAGAATGCCGGGCCATATGAACGTGCTGCTCGCTGAAGCGGGCGTGTCCTACGACCGGATCTTCGATCTCGAGGAGATCAACGAGGAGTTCGAGCAGACCGACGTTGCCCTCGTGATCGGCGCCAATGACGTGGTCAATCCCGCGGCGCGCAGCGACCGCACAAGCCCTCTCTACGGCATGCCGATCCTGAATGCGGACAAGGCGCGCAACGTGATCGTGATCAAGCGCGGCAAGGGCGCGGGCTATTCGGGAATCGAGAACGCGCTTTTTACCGCTGACAATACCCACATGCTCTATGGGAACGCCCAGCAGGCTGTCAGCGAAGTGATCCGTCGCATCAAAGAGATGAAGACATGATTCCCCCCGGTCTGCAGCATCCTCGATACCGGATCGCAGAGTGAGTGATATAATTTAATAAAGAAGAATGCTGCAGAGAAATGCCCACCAGTTTCCTGAAGGGAGCGCTTTTCGCAGCAGTTCACGGTCAGAGAACCATGTGAAGAACTCCGGCGGGTGTTCTTTCAGGGAGGCGAAGCATGGTATCGGCCACGGCATTTGTCATATCGGGCCTCGTCATCGGCCTGTCCTTCGGCTTCGTGCTCCAGCGCGGCCGTTTCTGCATGAACTCCGCATACCGCGAGGTGCTGTTCGGGGATTATACGCTTCTGCGCGCCTACCTGCTTGCCGTGGTGGTCACGATGATCGGTGCAAACCTGCTCGAAGACCTGGGGAGGCTGCATCATGGCAATGCCGCCGGCGGAGTGGTTGCCGGCGAGCTCGAGCGCCAGGGTTTTGTACCTTGGGCCAATGTGATCGGCGGGTATATTTTCGGTTTGGGGATCGTGCTGGCCGGAGGATGCGGCAGCGGCATCCTGTATCGTGTCGGAGAGGGCAACCTCGCCTACCTGCTGGCCGTTTTCGGCTTCTTCTTCGGAATAGCGACAACGAAATTCGGGATTCTGCGGCCGGCGTACAAACGTCTCCTCTCGGTCGAGATTCCCGCAATAGGACCGGCGCCGACGCTCTACAGCGTGCTCGGGGTGAACAAGTGGATCGTAATAACCGCGATATCAGCGGTTTTCCTGATGTTCATATTCCAGGGGAAACCGTTCCGCAGGGCGAAAAGAGGGTACTCGTGGTCCTTCACCGGATTGCTGGTCGGTCTTGTGGCCGTGGCGGCCTGGTGGGCGTCTGAAGATTTCGGCGGCCGGGCGCGGGGTCTTTCGTTCACCGGGCCGGTGCGGGAATTCTTCTTTGCAGTGGTTTTCGGCAATTACCAAAACAACCTTTCTGCCGTTGTGCCCGCAGAATCGCGGACCATACTGGGCGTGACCTTTTCGTGGAGCGCGCTCTACGTTCTTGCCGTTCCCGTGGGTTCCTTCATCAGCGCCAGACTGCTGCACGAGTTCGGGCTCAAGGTACCGCCGCCGAAAGAACTGCTGAAAGGGCTTTTCGGCGGATTCCTTATGGGGATAGGCGCCGAGATCGGGGGAGGGTGCAATATCGGCCACGGTCTCACCGGTGTGTCGACGCTTGCGGTATCGAGCTGGGTGGCGAATGCCTTCATCTTTCTGGGCAACTGGACGATGGTATATTTTCTTTTCATCCGGCCGGCGCGGAACAGGGGCGCCTGACGGCAGATAAAGGCGGGACGTCGCAATTCCTTATGATACGTTCGATAGCAATCCCCTCGTGTGGTATAATTTAGCATAAAATTCTTTCGTGACAACAATTTCAGGGCAGGGAGACAGGGCATGACGGAATACTACAAGGCGGAAGACCTCGACCGGTTCGGGGAAGTCGGGAAGCACAATACGACGTTGTTCAAAAAATTTATGGAATGGTACAATGCATCGCTCGAGCCGGGATCGCTTACGAAGCGCGAGAAGGTCCTGATCGCCGTGGCCGTGGCCCATGCGCTCCAGTGTCCTTACTGCATCGACGCCTATTCCCGGTCCTGTCTCGAAGAAGGAATGGGCCTGGAGCACATCACCGAGGCAGTGCACGTGGCATCGGCCATCCGGGGCGGGGCATCACTCATCCATACCATCCAGGCGCATAATGCCGTTGATCGAAATTCACTGTAGTTTTCCGGGTTCGGCGTACTCTTCTTCGGATTCAAGGGCAGGATAGAATGACGCAGACGAAGTTTGAACAACGGCTCCAGGCCGCGCAGGGAGGACCTCTCAAGGCACGGGAGCTCAAGATTCTCCAGGCCAACCTGGGCTACCGATGCAATATGGCGTGCAAACACTGCCACGTTCAGGGTGGACCGGACCGTACGGAGGTCATGGATGAGAAAACCGCACGTGAGGTCCTGCATGTTGTTGCCAATCATCCGTTCGAAACTCTCGATCTGACGGGAGGTTCTCCGGAACTCAATCCTTCGTTCCGCATGCTGGTTGCAGAGGCAAGAAAAGCCGGACGCCGCGTCATCGTCCGGACGAACCTGACCGTCCTTTTTGAACCGGGGATGGAGGGGTTGGCGGAGTTCTATTGCGGCCATCAGGTTGAACTGATCGCATCGCTGCCCTTTTATCTTGAAGACGGCGTTGACCGGGTGAGGGGGAGCGGAACCTTCCTGAAAAGCATCAATGCCCTCAAAATGTTGAACAGCCTTGGATATGGGTGCGGCGCGGGCGAATCCAACGACCTCCCTTTGAATCTCGTGTACAATCCCCAGGGAATGTTCCTCCCGCCTGCGCAGGAAGCTCTGGAAACGGAATACCGGCGGTCGCTCAAAGACCGCTTCGGCCTGTCGTTCACGCGGCTCTATGCCTTCGCCAACATGCCGATCGGGAGGTTCCGCAATTTTCTCGAACGCACCGGGAACCTCGATAGATATCTGGACAAGCTTGCCGGGGCCTTCAATCCCGCCGCACTCGATAAAGTCATGTGCAGGCATATTCTGAGCGTAGGATGGAACGGAACGTTGTACGACTGTGATTTCAACCAGGTTCTGGATCTTCCGGCGCAGTCCCCGGCTCACCGCATCGAAGCCTTCGACTACGATGCGCTTTCGGATCGGGTTATAGCGGCGGGCGAGCACTGTTTCGGCTGCACGGCAGGGCAGGGATCGTCATGAATAGGGGCCATTGCGTAGCGGGCGGTCGCCCGCTTAACCGAAGCAGGCATGCAGCATCAGGAAAGAGCAGGACAACGATATGGCACCTGATGTTTTAACAAGGGAAGAAAAGGACCTTATCGAAGGCGTACTGCAGAAGGTCCTGGCCAGTATCGATCTCGGCTTCGACCTCGCCGGGCTCAACGTTCTCGATAACGTGAATGCCAGCAAGCGGACGATCCAGGAACTGGGGACAAAGATCGCCGTCAACAACACCGAATTGTCGACGGCCATTCTTGAGATCGCCCATTCGGTCTATTTCGGCCACCACGTTGAGTGCATACAATTTTTCATTCTCACGGCTGTGCGCCGGATCGCGCTGCGTCCGCCCGATGCGGTACTGATTTTTTAAATTTTTTCCTGATGCGTGAAATCGGGTCCTTCATGCTTCGAAAGGATTCCCTCCCATGGATGATGCCGATCTTATCCTGCCGGATGATGAGTACAACCGGAAGCTGGTCGCCAATGTTCATCCTTCTGCATGGACCAACCCCGAACCCGCCGATCACTACAACCTTGTCGTTCTGGGGGGTGGCACTGCGGGATTGGTGACGGCTGCAGGCGCTTCCGCCCTGGGAGCAAAGGTCGCTCTCATCGAACGGCATCTGCTCGGCGGAGACTGCCTCAATGTCGGCTGCGTTCCCTCCAAGGGCATCATCAGAGCGGCGCGGGCGGCTTATGATGTCAGAGCGTCCGAAGAATTCGGTGTCGAACCGGGAAGGGACGTAAAGGTCGATTTCAGCAAGGCTATGGAGCGCATGCGCCGCATCAGGGCCGGCATCAGCTCCCATGATTCAGCAGAGCGGTTCAGCAGGGACCTCGGCGTCGATGTCTTTATCGGCAGCGGCAGGTTCCTTGGTCCCGACACCATCGGGGTCGACGGCAAACGTCTCCGTTTCAAGAAGGCGGCGATCTGCACGGGTGCGAGAGCCGCGCTCCCGCCAATTCCCGGCATCGACGGGAAGGGCTGCCTGACCAATGAAACCATCTTCCGGCTCACCGCGCTTCCGAAACGGCTTGCCGTTATCGGCGGCGGCCCCGTGGGAGTCGAGCTTGCCCAGTCCTTTGCCCGGATGGGAAGCCGGGTCACCATGCTTCAGCGAGGTGCGCAGGTCCTCCCGAGGGAGGACGCCGATGCTGCGGCCGTAATCGAACGTTCTCTGCTTCGGGACGGTGTGGAGCTTCGGCTCAAAACGCAGATCAAAAGGATCGAACAGCGGGGAGCGGAGAGGATCATCATTGTTCAGGACGACAGGAGCACCATGGAGCTCACGGTCGATGAAATTCTCGCCGCAACGGGCAGAAAGCCCAACGTGGACGGGTTGGGTCTCGAGTCAGGCGGGATCGAGTACGACAGCCGGCAGGGCATCCTCGTAAATGACCGGCTGCAGACCTCGAATCCCCGTGTGTATGCTGCGGGAGACGTCTGCTCCCCCTACAAATTCACCCACGCCGCCGACGCCATGGCTCGCATCGTCATCGCCAATGCTCTGTTCAAAGCGCGGCAAACCGTTTCTTCGCTCGTGGTCCCCTGGTGCACCTATACCGATCCGGAAGTCGCCCATGTAGGAATGAACGAGCACGATGCCGGAAAGGAGGGCATCGACGTCCTGACCCTGACCGTGCCTCTGTCCGAGGTCGACCGGGCGCTTCTCGACGGCGAGACGGAAGGATTTGCCCGGGTACATCTCCGTAAGGGAAGCGACAGGATCCACGGCGCCACGATCGTGGCCCGGCACGCTGGCGAGATGATCAGTGAACTGACGCTCGCGATCACCGCGGGCATCGGTTTGTCCGCCATCGGCAAGACCATTCATCCCTATCCCACGCAGGCAGAGGCGATCAGGAAGCTTGCCGACGCCTACAACCGGACGAGGCTCACTCCTCTCATCAGGAAGCTTTTTTTCCGGTGGCTCGCATGGCAGAGGTCGTGATAAGCGCGTTTTATGCGGAAGTTTTGCTGCAATTTAGTGCAAAAATAGGTTATAATAATTCTAAAGTTACTTCTGATGAGCCGTGAGTCGGGGACGATTACCCATGATGGTACAGGAACGAGGATCGAGGTTGCACATCAATATCATGCCTGGAGAGTTTTACGCAACGAACAAGCCCGTTACGGTCCGGACACTGCTCGGCTCCTGCGTCGCCGCCTGTCTCTACGATCCTGTCAACAGGGTCATCGGTATGAACCATTTCATGCTGAGCAACCGGCGGTATGCCAAGAACCTTCCGACCTGCATGAGCGAAGCGGGCAGGTACGGCATTCACGCCATGGAGCTCATCATCAACGAGATGCTGAAGCTCGGAGCACGGCGGGCCAATCTCAAGGCAAAGGCCTTCGGCGGCGGTTCGATCAATCTGGGCACCGAGTCGAGGGACAATTTTTTCTGCGTCGGCGACGTCAACAGCCGTTTTATCCGTGAGTTTCTGAAGAACGACGGAATCCCGCTCATAGCCGAGGACCTGGGAGGCGATCAGGCCCGCGTCATTCATTTTCTCCAGGACGACTTCTCCGTCCACGTAAAAAAGATCGGCAAATCGACAGCAACGGAAACTGGTCCAGAGCGAACGCCAGTTCTGGCTGAAGACAATCGAGAAACAGGAAAAGGCAGTGCCCCCTGTCGATGTGTGGGGCTGACAGCCGGGCTTCGGAAGAAGGCCTATTTGCTCAATACTTTGAACACCGCTGAAAAATCCTGTTCTCCGAGTCCGTTTTTGACCGCCATCCCGTAGATTTCCTTCGTCGCGCTTGCCAGGGGCAGGACCGCGCCGGTTTCATAGGCGGTATCGGCTGCAAGCTGCAGGTCCTTATGCATCCACAGGAGCGGGAACTCGGCGTCGAAGTTTCCCTGTTCAAGTTTTGTCCTCTTGAAAGCGAGGAACGGTGCCGTAACAGGAGAGTTCAGGAGCGTGTTGAACAGCGTTTCTCTGGTCAGTCCGAGCGATTCCCCGAGGACCAGCGCCTCGGAAAAGGCGGCCATTGCCTGTGCAAGAACGATGTTGTTCACCATTTTCATAGCCGTTCCCATGCCGTTGCCGCCCAGGTGAAAAACCGCCTTCCCCATTGCTTCGAACAGCGGCCGGACCTCGTCAACGTCTTTTTTTTCCCCACCCACGAAAAAGAGCAGCTGTCCCTGTTCGGCAGGTCCCTTCGAACCCCCTACCGGCGCGTCGATGAACCTGACCTTGCGTTGCCTGGCTTCGGCGGCCATGAGCCGGGAGAATGAGGGATTCACGGTGCTGCAATCGATCCAGAGGGCGTTGTCTCCAAGATGGTTCAGGAATCCGTACTTGCCGAGAAGGGCCGCTTCAGCCACGGCATCGGGTTTGGAAAGCATGGTAATGAGGACCGTAACCTGTTTAGCCAGGTCCGCCGGCGTCGGGGCCCAGAGGGCTCCGTTGGCCACGAGCGCATCGGCCTTCTGCCGGGTCCGGTTATAGACTACCAGCTCATGTCCTTTCTTTTGCAGATTGGCGGCCATGCGGCTGCCCATGATGCCAAGTCCGACGAAACCTATTTTCATATATCCTCCCTTGTCCGTGCGGCACGCTGTCCGACGCCGCACGATCGACTCGGTTTTTTCCCTTCTCTAGATTCTAGCTCACTCCATGAGGATGTTCAATGATGTCTCTTTGGTGAGCGCGTGATGGTGATCATGCATTCATCATATCTCATCCTTGACATTGCTGCAAAGAGGCGTAACAATTACAGTATGAAGATAAAAGCGTTCATTATTCTGTCCGTATTCGTCTGTTTTGCCCTTGCCGCCTGGCTGGTCCCCGATGAGAGGGTGTTTCGCGCAAGCGACGGGAAGAAGATCCCTTTCGATAACATGATCAGCGATGTGCGAACTGGCAAAGATCGTTTTCGTCGGCGAGGTGCATGACATCGCGGATCACCACCGCGACGAGCTCGCCGTCATCCGGGCTCTTCATAAGGCGGGCACGCCGCTGGCTGTGGGGATTGAGATGTTCCGTTCGGAGAATAATAAAGTCCTGGCCCAATGGATCGACGGCTCGCTGAAGACCCATGATTTTCTTCCTGCCTATTACGACAACTGGAGTGAACCATGGCCGCTCTATCGCGATATATTCGAGTACCTTCGGCAATACAGGATTCCGGTGATAGGTTTGAATATACCTGACGATATTGCGGACGCCATTGCGAGGAGGGGATTCGCGTCCCTGAATGCGCGCCAGAAAAGTCAGCTCCCGCAAGGCATCAGCTGCAACGTCGATCCCACCTACATGGAGTTCATCAGAAAAGCCTATGCTGGCCATTCGCCGAAGAGCGACAAAACATTCCTGAACTTCTGCGAAGCACAGATGGTGTGGGACAAAACCATGGCGTGGCATATCATGGAGTATCTGGAAAAAAATCCGGGAAGAACCATGGTCGTGCTGGCCGGCATCGGGCACGCCTGGAAAAGGGGCATTCCCGAACAGCTTGCAGGCCTGTCCCGCTATCCGTACAAGGTAGCTTCTTCCTCTCATTCCCGATCAGACCGGACCGGGAATGGTTACGGACCACGACACGGACTATGTCTTCATGGATTAGACCGGTTACGTTTCTGTATTGCCAGGATTCCGGGAACATCGCACGGTGTCAGGCTATTGCGATGAAAACGGTGAGAACGTCGCATCGATTTGTTGCCGGCCGGATGATGTTTTTGCAATCCCGCGAGTTCGCAGTTCCACCTGGCACTCCGTGCACCCGCACTCGTAAACGCCGGGTGCAGGTGGGAAGTCGCGTCAATTTTAGTCCCGGCAAGTCGGGATGCCGGAGGGGGCTCCACCGACCGAACGGGTGCAGATTTGTAACGTTGAAAAGCGATGATGTTTCACGGGGCATGTATTTCCGGCGGTGTTCATCAGGGAATAAGGGACTGCGAAAACGCTGTTAGGTAATTTCCCTTGATTTCTCCCGGAGCTTATGTTATAGAAGAACAAGGACGGATGATTTTTCAGCGGAGTGGTTATGAAGCGGTCGGTGGAAAAGAACAGGGACATGCAGTCGTCCCGGGGCGGACGAATACAGAAATCTCCCTGCGGGACGCTGGCCTATATGGCGGAGTGCCGCGGTATGATACAAAGAACAGCAGCTCTTCGCGGCCAACCGCCTCCGGAGAGCAGCAAGACTTCCAGAAGATACTCCGCCGAGTCGTGATTGCGGCGTTTTTTTTTCAGGTGAGCGGGCAGGAGCTGGAGCGCATGTGCGATCTCAAGGCGTATATCAGAAAGAATGGAAAAGAAGAACTCGTTCTCGAATCAGTAAACCAGGTCAGCGCTGAAAAAGGCCAGGTCGTTTTTCGAAATCTGTTCGGTGAGGAAAAGAAGGTGCAAGGCGAAGTGCGCGAGGTCTCGCTCGTCAAAAACCGCATTGTTGTAGAACCGGTGTGAGCGAAGTCCCTGAAGGGATTTCGTCGGTTCCCCACACTCTTTCCCGTTTTCCTGATTTCTATTCTCCTGGCGTATCGATCCTGAAGCGTGGCCGGTCTTGCCTGTCGTTAAAATCCGGATGCCGGAATGGGCTCAAACCTGCAAGAAACGAGAGCTACGATGAAGAAGAATTGCTGGGAAGTAAAGAAATGCGGCCGTGAGCCCGGCGGCAACCATGAAGACCTCGGTATTTGCCCTTCGGCAACGGAGAAAAAGCTGCAGGGAACCCATGACGGCAGGAACGCCGGGAGGGCATGCTGGGTTGTTGCGGGAACGATGTGCGCGGGCGAAATCCAGGGTACCTTTGCGAAAAAATACGAGCATTGCGAGAAGTGCGATTTTTACAAGCTCGTGCTGGAAGAAGAAGGCAAAAAATTTCAACTCAGCCTGTTCCTTCTCAAGAAACTGAAAGAAGGATAGGCGTCCCCCCGGCCGGAACGACACAGTCTCCCCTGATACGCACAGCCTGAAATCCGAACTCTTTCCTCAACGCATCGATATTTGAACGCCGCTGCCCTGTTGCTGTAGAGATATCCCTGGGGTGCACCAGAAAAACAGCGGTGTTGCCAACGTATTTTTCCCGGCTGCGCACTTCAATCCGCATGTTCTCCAGGAAGAGAGCAGATTCCACAAGCTGGCCAAAGGCAGGATGGAACGGACCGTCAAGGACCGTACCCGGCGTTTCCAGCTCAACGCACGGCTGCAGTCCCATGCGGATGACCGGGATGCCGGCTCGCCTGAATTTCGCCAGGGCATCCCGGCAGACGGCAACGGCCTGTTCCAGCGTCAGCGGAATGTATCGCCGCGCGAGGTACAGCTCCTCGAGCGGGGTGCCTTTGATAACGACCGCGGGATAAAGACGGACAGCATCAGGCTTGAGCTGAAGGACTTTGTCAACGGTTTCCGAGAACAGAACTTCAGAATCACCGGGCAGTCCGGGCATGAGCTGCAAGCCGACGCCCATGCCGAATTCCTTTAACAAGGCCACGGCATTCCGCGCATCCTCTGCGGTGTGGCCGCGGCCGGAAAGCTCAAGGACACGATCGTCCATGGACTGGATGCCCAGCTCCACGACGGCCACATGACCGGCCTTGAGAAACTGAATTTTTTCACGGCTCAGGCAATCAGGACGGGTGGAAACCCTGGTGCTCCGGACGCGGCCGTCGCGGATGAACGGCATGACGGATTCGAGGTAGGAGTTTTGCATCTCCAGCGGAAGGGCCGTAAACGTTCCACCGTAGAAGGCAACGTAAACGGACTCCGGCGAGCTGTGTTGTCCCAGATAAGCGTCTATTTTATGGGATACGGCTGCAGGCGTTTCCGGTTCATATTGGCCGACGATATTCTTCTGGTTGCAGAACACACATTGGTGCGGACATCCGGCGTGGGTGATGAAGAATGGGATGATCATGTCACGTTGCTTTATGTCGAAAATGCGGATTTAGAAATGGGGGAAATTCGCTGATTGCACGGCATGATCCGCACGTTGTTGAGATGCACAATCCGCAATCACGCTTCCCGGCCAGTCAGTTTTTTCAGCGCTTCCCTGGCCGCTTTCTGCTCCGCATCCTTTTTACTCCTGCCTGTGCCGCGGCCGCAGATTTCACTGTTGATGGAGAGCTCTACGGTGAACTGCTTCTGATGGTCAGGACCGGTTTCGGACACGATCCGGTATTCAGGGAGCTGTTTCATGCGCTCCTGACTCAGCTCCTGGAGCTCCGTTTTGTAGTCGAGGGTGCCCCGGGAGGTGCAGGTCCTTTGGACCGTTTTTTCGAAAAGGCGGATGACCAGGGCTTCGGCGACAGGCAGGCCCCCATCGAGGTAGACGGATGCGATGAGCGCTTCAAGGCAGTTCGCGAGCAGGGAATCCTTGTCTCTGCCGCCGGTCTGTTCCTCTCCTTTGCCGAGCAGGAGATAACTGCCGAGGCCGATGTCGCGCGCAACAGCGGCAAGCGCCGGCTCGCTCACGACGGCAGCCCGGAGGCGGGAGAGGTCCCCCTCGGTCGAGTCCGGACAGTTTTTCATCAGGTGTTCGCTGACGATGAGGCTGAGAACGGCGTCGCCCAGGAACTCGAGCCGTTCGTTGTGAGCAGGGACCCGGTTCTCATTAGCATAGGACTTGTGCGTCAGGGCGCGTTCGAGCAGCTCCTGGTCGCGGAAACGGTGGCTGATCCGCAGTTGAATGTCCGATAGGAGCGGCATCTTAGCTCCGGAATCTTTTGAAGACCAGGCAGGCATTCGTACCGCCGAAGCCGAAGGAGTTCGACATGGCAACGTCCACCTGCGTGTGCCGCGCTTTATTCGGGATATAATCAAGGTCGCACTCCGGATCAGGGTTGTCGAGATTGATCGTCGGAGGCAGCATCCCGCGGTCAAGCGCGAGGACCGTGATGACCGCTTCCACGCCGCCGGCCGCGCCGAGCAGATGGCCGGTCATGGATTTCGTGGAACTGACCGGTATCTTGTAAGCGAAGTCGCCGAACACGGTCTTGATGGCCGTTGTTTCGAGCTCGTCGCCGAACTTGGTGGATGTGCCGTGGGCGTTGATGTAGCCCATCTCCGTCGGAGCGATTCCCGCGTCCTTGATCGCCATCTTCATGCACCGCGCGGCTCCTTCGCCGTTCGGCGCCGGCGACGTAATGTGATAGGCGTCGCCCGTGGCCCCGTAGCCGACAACCTCGGCATAGATGCGCGCGCCGCGTTTCAGCGCGAACTCCATTTCCTCGAGGATGACGACGCCGGAGCCCTCACCCATGATGAATCCGTCGCGTTCCGCATCGAAGGGACGGCTCGCGCGCTCCGGCTCGTCGTTTCGTGTTGAAAGCGCCTTCATGGCGTTGAAACCGCCTACGCCGGTCGGGCAGATGCAGGATTCCGTGCCGCCGGCGATCATGGCATCAGCGTCGCCGCGCTGGATCCACTTGAAGGCGTCGCCGATCGAATGGGTCCCCGTGGCGCAGGCCGTGACGACGCAGATGTTGGGGCCTTTGGCGCCGTAGCGGATCGATATCATGCCCGCCGATTCGTTGATGATCAGCATGGGGATGAAGAAGGGCGTTATCTTGCGGATGCCCCGTTCGAGATAGACCTTGTGGTATTTCTCGATGGCCGGCAGGCCGCCGATGCCCGCGCTGACGATGACGCCGACGCGGTCGGCGTTCTCCGGTGTGATCTTGAGACCGGACATGTCCATGGCCATCTGGCTTGCCGCGATGGCCAGATGGATGAACCGGTCCATCTTTTTTATCTCTTTGGGCTCGATGTACTTTTCCGGCTCGAATCCGTGGATCTCGCCCGCGATCTGGGTCGGGATGGTCTTATCATCGAACTGGGTGATCGGGCCGATGCCGGATTTGCCGTTGATCGAGGCCTGTCCCAGCTTGTTTCCGTATCGAGACCGACGGGAGTGATCATCCCGACGCCGGTGACAACAACTCTTTTCTTCAAAAGAGGATACCTCCTGCCTGGGTTCCGTTCAGGGAAGCCTGACGGATGAAAAATATATACGAACAGCGCCGGCCGGCCGACAAAAATCGGGGCCTCACTTTTTTACGGAGAAAAAATCCGAAAAGCCAAAAAACCGGTCCCTGTGCATGCGGGAGAGGTCTTCTGGCTTTTGGAAGTGGTGCAGAACACAGAGGAGGGAGCGCTGATGAAAGGCCGTTGCTTATGCTTCGAACCCTCTCCCGCCGTCCGTATTCTTGATTATCTGATGCTTATTTCGCTTTTGCCTTGATATAGTCGATGGCATTCTGCACGGTAGCGATCTTTTCAGCATCTTCATCGGGGATCTCAACGCCGAATTCCTCTTCGAGCGCCATGACGAGCTCCACGGTGTCGAGTGAATCCGCGCCGAGATCGTTTACGAACGATGCCTCGGGTTTTACATCCGCTTCCGGTACGCCGAGCTGCTCGGAAATGATCTTTTTTACTTTTGCCTCTACATCTGCCATTGTCATCCTCCTCTGAGTATGTTCTTTGCTTTTTTGGTTCTGAGCGTCGCAGTCTGAAGACTGCACCCCGTTCCGCTCTACATGTACATTCCGCCGTTCACGTGGATCACCTGGCCGGTGATGTAGGATGCCCACGGCGAGGCAAGAAACCGGACCGCATTGGCCACATCTTCAGGCGTGCCGAGCTTTCCCATCGGGATCTGTTTGGCCAGTTCTGCGCGCACGGTCTCCGACAGGGCCTGCGTCATGGCGGTATCGATAAAACCGGGAGCGACGGCATTGGCCGTGATTCCGCGGTTGGCGTATTCCCGGGCGATGGTCTTGGTCAGGCCGATGAGGCCGGCCTTTGGAGGCCACATAGTTTGCCTGGCCGGCGTTTCCCATGGCGCCGACGATCGATGCGATGTTGATGATCGTGCCGGCCCGCTGCTTGGTCATGTACTTGAGGGCCGTTTTCGTACAGAGAAACGAGCCTTTCAAGTTGATGCTGAGCACCAGGTCCCAGTCCTCATCCTTCATCCGAAGAATGAGTCCGTCCCGGGTGATGCCGGCGTTGTTCACGAGGATGTCGATCCTGCCGAACTTCTCAACGACCTGGTCGATCATGGCCGTTACCTCGGCGGAAGAGGCGACATTGGCCTTCAGGGCCAGTGATTTCCTGCCTTTGGCTTCCAGATCACCGGCGGTCTTCTGCGCGGCCTCAAGGTTCACGTCGCAGATGGCGACGTCGGCGCCGTCGGTTGCGAGTGCAAGCGCGATGTCCCTGCCGATGCCCTGTGCTGCGCCGGTCACGAGTGCGATCTTTCCGTTCAAGCTCATTTCAAGCTCCTGATCCCGTTGTTATAATCCGAGAGCGCTGAGCGTATCGTTCATGCTCTTTTGATCTTCCACGTTCAGCACCTGGGCGTCCTTGGCGATCCGCTTCACCAGGCCCGAGAGCACCTTGCCCGGGCCGATCTCGATGAAGGTGTCGAAGCCGTCCTGCGACCATTGCCGTGATGGAATCTTCCCAGAAGAGCGGAGAGCTGATCTGCCTGATGAGCGACGGTCTCAGCTCCGAGGCTTTGCTCAGAAACTTTGCGTCGGCGTTGTTTACGATCGGGACGCGGAGGTCGCTGATGGTGACGTTCTCGAGTTCCCGCGACAAGCCGCTCTCCGGCCTGTTGTCATCAAGGAGCAGTGTGATGGCACGCTGACCGCAAGCGGGACGACTTTTTTTGCTCCCCCGGACTTTGGCGAGTTCCATGGCCTTTTCAACAGCTTTTTTCTCGCCTGCGATGACGATCTGGCCCGGGGTGTTGTAATTTGCAGGGGCAACTATACCATTTTTGGACGCTTCAAGGCAAGTTTTTTCTACGTCCTGGCGGTCCATGCCGAGGATGGCCGCCATGAGGCCGGTTCCCTCGGGAACGGCCTCCTGCATGTACTGCCGCGCTTCCGGACCAGTGAAACCGCGTCCTTGAAGTCGAAACCGCCCACCGCCGTTATTGCCGTATACTCGCCGAGGCTGTGGCCGGCTGCCGCCGATGCCGAAAGCCCCCTCCGCTCGAGGGGCATCAGGATGGCGATGCTCGCAGCGAGGATCGCAGGCTGGGTGTTCTCCGTGAGGTTCAGCTTCTCGACAGGGCCGTGCATGCACAGTCCGCAAGGTCGATAGCCGAGTGCGTCGGCTGGCACTGTCGAAGACCTCCTTGGATTCCGTGGAAGTGTTCGATGAACTCCTTGGCCATGCCCGCGTACTGAGAGCCCTGGCCGGGAAAAGGAAGGCGATTTTCATGTTATCCCCGCATTTCCTTGATCTTCTTGATCATGATGGGAAGGACCTCGTGGACGTCGCCGACGATGCCGTAAGTGGCGACGTTGAAGATGGGCGCGTCGGGGTCTTTGTTGATGGCGACGATCACTTCAGAGGACTGCATGCCGGCTACATGCTGGATTGCGCCGGAGATGCCGCAGGCGATGTAGAGCTTGGGGCAGACGGTCTTGCCGGTCTGTCCCACCTGGTGAGGATAGGGGATCCATCCTTCATCAACTGCGCCGCGCGTTGCCGCGACAGCGCCGCCGAGGACCTTGGCGAGCTCTTCGATCAGCTGGAAGTTCTTGGCGCTGCCGAGGCCGCGGCCTCCGGCGACGATGATGTCGGCTTCGCAGATATTCACGGTCTCGCCCAGTTCTTCTACGGTCTTGAGGACCTTCGTGCGCAGGCTGCCCGACTGATTGTATGAGATCGTGATGATATCGCCGGTCCGGGAATCGTCGCGGACGGACGGTTTCATGACCTTGTGCCTGACCGTCGCCATCTGGGGCCGGTGGTTCGGCGTGACGATGGTGGCCATGATATTGCCGCCGAAAGCCGGACGGGTCTGGTGCAGGTGGCCGGTCTCGGCGTCGATATCGAGCACGGTGCAGTCGGCCGTAAGTCCGGTATAGAGCTTAGCGGCGACCTTGGGAAAGAACGAACGGCCGATCGCCGTTGCGCCGGCGAGGATGATCTCGGGTTTGTGCTGCGTTGCAAGCGTGGTCAGGACGGCGGCGTAGGAATCGTCGTTAAAATCCTTGAGCGCCGGGTCATCGGCGAGATAGACGATGTCAGCCCCGTAGGCGATGAGGTCCTTTGCCTTGTCCTTGATGCCGTGGCCGATGAAGACGGCTGAAAGCTTTGTTTTGCGCTTGTCGGCCAGTTTTCTTCCTTCTCCGAGGAGCTCAAGCGCGACGCTGGAGATGCTCTCCCTTGTGCTGTTCTGCAAAGACCCAGACGCCTTTGAACGCCGAAAGGTCCTTTGCCGCGGCACGGCTTCTTCGCCGGTCCGCTCGATGGCCTTGAATTCGCAGGCCTCGATGCAGGCACCGCACAGGGTGCAGCCTTCCGTGATGAAGGCCTTGCCGTCGCGCATCTCGATGGCGCCGAAGGGGCAGGCGGAGACACAGGTCTCGCAGCCGGTGCAGGTGTCGGAAATGACTTGAACGCTCACGGGAAGCTCCTTGAAAAGATGCAACCGAATCCAGAAGCCGTGCCGGGAAGGACGACATGATCACATCCTGCTTCACTTGAATCCTGCATTAGAATAAACGATTGCTCTTTCAACTTCTTCACGACCTGCTCGACCTGCTCTTCGATCGTGCCGGACAGAATCTCCCGCTGGCCGCGCGGAGCCGGCGGGAATATCCTGACGACCTTCGTGGGAGAACCCTTGAGGCCGAGCATGTTCTCGTCAGCGTCGATATCTTTGCGTTCCAGGTCGTGACCTTGAGGTTTTTGGCCTTCATTTTGCCCTTCAGCGAGGGCAGCCGCGGCTGGTTGATCTCTTTGACCACGGTTATCAGCGCCGGGAGGGAGGACTCCACCACATCGTATCCTTCGTCCATCATGCGTTCCACGACCATCTTCTTCCCGTTCGACCTGCTCGATCTTCCTTATATAGGCGACGAAGGGAATGCCGAGCATGTCCGCGGTCTCCGGGCCGACCTGCGCCGTGTCGCCGTCGATGGCCTGCTTGCCCGCAATAATGAGGTCGTAACTCGCCGATCTTCTTGATGCCCTGCGAAAGGGTATAGGAGGTGGCCCAGGTATCGGCGCCGGCAAAAGCGCCGGTCGGACAGCAGCACGACGTCGTCCACGCCCATGGCCACGGCCTCTTTCAGCGCTTCGGCCGCCTGGGGCGGCCCCATGGTCACGGCCGTCACCTTGCCGCCGTGTTGTTCGCGCAGACGGAGCGCTTCTTCGATGGCGTACATATCGAAGGGGTTGATGATGCTCGGGACGCCGTCGCGGATGAGCGTGTTCGTCTCCCGGTTGATCTTTACTTCCGATGTGTCCGGAACCTGTTTGACAAGAACGATGATGTTCATGGGTTTCTCCGAATCATTAGGACCGGGAGACGGAAACGATCGAAGGCTTTTGTTCACCTTACTCCTTACGCCTCACCGCTTCGGTATCTGCTATTTCTGTCTCGTTGCTTCCTTGATCATGTCGAGGGCGATGACGTTGCGCTGGATCTGGTTCGTTCCCTCATAGATCTGGAGGATCTTGGCGTCGCGCATCATTTTTTCGACGGGGTACTCTTTCATATAGCCCGAACCGCCCATGATCTGGACGGCGTCGGTGGTCACCTTCATGGCGGTGTCGGTGGCGAAGAGCTTTGCCATGGCAGAAGCACGGGAGAAGTCCTTGGCTCCGCTGTCCATCATGCGGGCCACGGAATAGACCAGGGCGCGGGCCGCCTCGGTCTGGGTCTGCATGTCCGCAAGCATGTGCTGAATGGCCTGGAATGAGGTGATGGGCTGGCCGAACTGGACCCTGCCCTTGGCGAACTTGATGCCTCGTCGATGGCGCCCTGGGCCACGCCGACGCCCTGGGCGCCCACTCCTGCACGGGAGCAGTCGAGGGTCTTCATGGCCACGATGAATCCCAGGCCTTCCTTGGCGATCAGGTTTTCCTTGGGAATGCGGCAGTTGTTGAAGATGAGTTCGGTCGTGGACGATGCGCGGATGCCCATCTTGTTTTCTTTCTTCCCGAAGGTGAAGCCGGGCGTACCTTTTTCCACGATAAAGCAGAGGCGCCGCGGGCGCCCTTTGACTTGTCCGTGATGGCGATGACGGTGTATATCTCCGCCTCGCCGCCGTTCGTGATCCATTGCTTCGTGCCGTTCAGCAACATACTCGTTTCCGTCGAGCTTGGCCGTGGTCTGTACGCCGCTGGCGTCGCTGCCGGCGTTCGCTTCGGTCAGTCCGAATGCCGCGAGGTTTTTTCCCGACGCGATGTCGGGCAGATACTTCTTTTTCTGGGCATCGGAACCGTGGAGCAGGATGGGGTAGGTGCCGAGGGCATTGGCTGCGTAGCTGGTGGAAACTCCGACGCAGGCCTTCGATATTTCTTCGATGGCGATATAAAGATCGAGGCTCTTTTTGCCGAGGCCGCCGTATTCTTCGGGAATGTAGATGCCGAAGAGGTCCGCCTGGGCCATGGCCTTCATGATGTCCGTCGGAAACTTGTTCTGTTCGTCCAGTTCTGCGCGCACCGGCACGATCTTCTCGACCGCGATCTGCCGTGCGAGATCGCGTATCATGATCTGATCCTCTGTCAGCAAATAGTCCATGACATCCTCCGATTACAGAAAATTTCAAATTCCAAATAACAAATCACAAATAAATTCTAAATACGGAATTTCACTCTCTGAAACGTTTTACATTTCGTATCTGGAGTTTGTTTGAAATTTGATGCTTGCCACGTGGTGTTTGTCCTGTTTCACCATCTTACCAGCGCCGATGCCCAGGTCAGGCCGCCGCCGAAGGCCTCGAACAGGAGGAGGTGATTGTCCTTGATCCTGCCGTCCCGGACCGCTTCATCCAGGGCCATGGGGATCGAGGCCGCAGAGGTATTGCCGTACTTGGGCAGCGTGAGCACGACCTTTTCCATGGGCATGTTCAGGCGCTGCGCCATGGCCTGGATGATCCGCAGATTGGCCTGGTGCGGGACCATGAAATCGATCTCCTCCGGTTTTACCTTGTTGTGCTCCAACGCTTCCTCAACCACGTCCTCAAGAGCCCGCACAGCCGCCTTGAAGGTCTCATTGCCCTTCATCTTGATGAAGTGCATCCGTTTGCGGATGGTGTCGTGCGATGCCGGGTGCTGGGCTCCGCCGGCGGGAACGTGGATCAGATCGCCGAGCGATCCGTCGGAATGCAGGTGCGTCGAAAGAATGCCCCGTTTGCCGGACTGGCGCTGGATCACTGCAGCGCCCGCTCCGTCCCCGAAGAGTATGCAGGTGGTCCGGTCTTCCCAGTCCGTGAACCGGGACAGGACTTCGGCGCCGACCAGCAGGATGTTTTTATACAGGTCGGCCTTGATGAAAGCGTTCGCTACGGACATTCCGTAGATAAAGCCGGAACAGGCGGCATAGAGATCGAAGGAAGCCGCCTTTCGGGCTCCTAGTTTTTCCTGGAGCACGCAGCTTACGCTCGGCAGAATCATGTCCGGAGTCATCGTCGCGACCAGGATGAGGTCCAGTTCCTCCGGTCCGAGACCGGCTGCCTTGAGGGCCTTTTTGCTTGCCTCGAAGGCCAGGTCCGAGGTGGTCTGCCCTTTTTCCGCTATCCTGCGTTCCTTGATGCCGGTCCGCTCGATGATCCATTGATCGCTCGTGTCAACGAGTTTTTCCAGGTCCTGATTCGTGATGATCTTTTTCGGTACATAGGAACCTGTTCCTGTAATTCGCGCATGGATCATTTGGTTTTGGCAAGCTCCATATTCTTTTGAATGTCCTCGTGTATGTGTTTGTTGACCTCGCTCTTTGCGAGATCGGCGGCTACCCGTACGGCATTCTTGATGGCCCGGTCCGAGGACCGTCCGTGGCTGATGATGCTGATGCCGTTGATGCCGACAAGCGGCGCGCCGCCGTATTCCGCGTAGTCGACGCGGCGCTTCAGATTACGGAAGGCCGGCCGCACGAGCAGATAGCCGAGTTTCCTGATGAGGCTTTTCTCGATGTCCTCCTTCAGGAAGAGCCCCACGGTTTCAGCGACGGCTTCCGAGACCTTCAACACGACATTGCCGATGAAACCATCGCAGACGATAACGTCCGCTTTGCCCGACATGACGTCCCGTCCCTCGACATTTCCGATGAAGTTGAGAGAGGTCTCCGTCAGGAGCTTGAAAGCTTCCTTCGTCAGCTCATTTCCCTTCGTCTCTTCCTCTCCGATGGACAGCAGGCCCACGCGGGGATTCGCGATCTTCAGCAGATATTTGGCGTAGACATCACCCATGATAGCGAACTGCAGCAGATGGTTCGGCTTGCAGTCCACGTTTGCACCCATATCCAGGATGAGGGACGTACCCCGAAGCGAAGGCATGAACGTCGCAATCGCAGGGCGCTCCACTCCTTCCACCGGACCGAGCACGAACAGGGAGGTGGCCATTGCAGCCCCGGTATGCCCCGCGCTGATGACGGCAACCGCCTCGCCGCTTTTAACGAGATCATTGGCCACCCGGATGGAGGAGTTCTTTTTCCGGCGGAAGACCGTGGCAGGGGAGTCGAGCATATCCACCACTTCCGTGGCGTTCCTGACTTCGATCGGAAGCGTTTTTGCCTGCTGGTGTCTGGCCAGTTCTTCGAGAACAACCTGCTCGATGCCCACCAGGATGATGCCGACGCCGAATTCCTTCGCCGCCTGCACCGCTCCGGCGACGATGGCTTGCGGCGCGTTGTCCCCCCCCATCGCATCAACGGCAATCTTCATGACGACTCCCTACAATATAAAAGGCAAAGGGACATACCGGTACTCCGTCCAGTATCATCCCTTTGCCTTTGAGCAAGCCTTGATTAGATCTGCTGAACAGTCACGACCTCGCGGCCGTTATAGGTTCCGCATGACAGGCAGGCATGATGGGGCTTCTTGACCTCCTGACATTGCGGGCATACGGCAAGGTTCGGGGCCATGAGTTTTTGTTTTTCCGTGCGTCGCTTGTCCCTGCGGGACTTGGAATGTCTGTGTTTTGGGTTTGCCATGGTGGTAATAAGCTCCTTTTATTGTTTTTTCAGGAAATCCTTCAACGCTGAAAATGCACCGAAGTCTCCCGGTGCATTCCGCTGATGACCGCAATCTGTTTTATTCAGGTCCGCCCCGCAGACGGTGCAAAGACCCTTGCAGCCGGGACTGTGAAGCGGGACCATGGGCAGGGAAATGAGCATCTGCTCTTTTATAATGTCAACAGGCTCGACTTCCTCACCGTCGTAAAACTCCATGTCGAGTTCCGCGCCGCCGAGCTCATGCTCTGCACCGCCGCTGAGCGAACTCACCGGAGCAAGATCGATATTCACTTCCGAGTCTATGCTGAAACCGAAGCGTTCGAGGCAGCGGCTGCATTCCAGGACAGGAACCGCCTTGACGCGCCCCGAGATATGGATGACGCCGTTTCCGCCCGGGGCGATATTCAGGACCGCGGTGAACGTGGTCGACGCGCTGCCCTGATCGAAAAGATCGAGCTGCTGCTCCAATTTCAGTGACAGCCCCTCAGGCGGTATGTCTTTGATTTTGATGCCCATTGCTTTTACTCCAGGGGCTGCAAGTGACGAATTATATAGAGAAGCTCCCGATTTGTCAAGAAAAAATACCGGGAACAATTGACAGGACGGAAATGGCACCTATGCGAATTTTGAAAAGTATTGTTGACTCTATGACACATTACCGGAACCTTACCCTCCGGGAAGAAGGGGAGTGTTTTTGTAAGGAGTGACCGAACAGGAGTATCCCGGCTTTCTTCGGCGGTGCAGAGAGCCCGTCCGAAGGAAGGGAATCGAATCGAAAACCATGAAATGCTGTTACAAACTCGGGTCGATGCATTTCCCTAATGAAGCCGGCAGTTCGTTCGAGTCGGCCGGAAACTGCTGCCGTAAGAATCGGGATTCCAGAAGCGTTATCGATCATTATTCAATCCTGCCCTATGATTTCTGCGGTCCTGACTGTACGTTCGGTCCGCCGCCTTTCACTTCGTTCAGAAGAATCAGGCCGACAATGAAGAACAGCGCTATTGAAAGAATTGCCGGCCGCTGGCTGCCGAAAGAGGAAGACACGAAGCCGAACACCAAAGGCCCCATGATCGCTGATGATTTCCCCACAAGGGAATAGACGCCGAAATATTCCGCTTCCCTCCCCGGCGGGATGAATTGCGCATAGAAGGCGCGGGTCCCGGCCTGCACGGTGCCCAGGCCGAGCCCGGCCGTGCAGGCCACCGCCCAGAACTGCATCCCAGTCTCCACGAAAAAGGCTGAGACCGCAACGACTGTCCAGAGAAAAAGGGAAAGCACGACGATCTTCTTGGGGCCCCAGGTGTCCGTGGGCCTGGCAAGGGCGAAGGCGCCGAGTAGTGCAGTCACCTGGACGGTTATATAGAGGCCTACAAGCTCGGTGGCGGCGAAGTGAAGGGTTGTTGCCGCATAGATGCTTGAAAAAACGATGACCGTATTAACGCCGTCCTCATAAAAAAGATAGGCGATCAGGAATTTTCTCGGTTCCGGCCTTTGCCAGAGCTCTTTCAGCGTCCTCAACGCCTGTCGGACACCCTTCGATCCCGCTTCTTTCAGAGAAGTTCCTTCGCGCCTGTCTTCCGGCAGGAACAGGAATGCAGGCAGGGAAAAGATCGCGAAGAATGCCGCCGTGGCGATCCAGGCCGGGCCATAGTGTGTATTCTTTACGAGCGGAAGCGCCATGAGAAGGGACGCGATCGAACCTGCATAGCCGATGGAAAAGCCCCAACTCGATACGCGTCCCTGGTATTCCGGGGGAGCGATCGTGGGCAGGAACGAATTGTAGAATACCAACCCGCCTTCCATGCCGATGTTTGCCAGGACGATCAGGATAAAACCCGGAACAACGGCACCGGGTACAAGGATGGAAAGCCCCGCTACGGCGGAGACGCACACTGCGGTGTATAATGCCAGGAGTTTTTTCCGAGAGCCTGCATAATCCGCAATTCCTCCGAGAAAGGGGGAAGAGAGGGCGATAAAAAGCATGCTCGAGGATATGGCCCGTCCCCACCAGAGATCTCCTTCCCCGGAACGGTTACCGACGATGATTGAGGTGTAATAGACCGGGAAGATGACGGCGGCGATCACGGCAGAGTAGCTTGAGTTGGCAAAATCGAACAGACACCAGCTTGCAATTTGTTTTCTGTTCACCACAGTTTTCTCCAAATGAGAGTATCGTGTTTTTCAGAAAGAGATGATGCGATAAGCATCATGCAGCCGTCGGATAGGTCCCTTGCAGCCTGGCGACAGTATACGCTAAAGGTCGGGTCATTGTCAGCAGGTTATTCTCCTGCTGCTCGGAACTCCTTGTCCGTTTCAGGATGAATATAGAAGTGTCCGCTCGCGCCTGACGCCTGCAAGTCGGTGCAGAACGCGTTTTCGTATGATCAATTGCGTCCGTTCGTTACGATAGTAACTGCTGAAAAAGCGCTGTGCTTAAGAAAAATTCCTCCCGGATCGTGTAAATGAGTAACGGTTCTGAATGATGCGGCATACCCTAAAAATACCCCTTTGAACATATTGACATTCAACGACGATTTATCTATAGTTCTGCATCTCAAAGCTCAGGGAGGATCGTGATGCGATCAACGCTCGTATTTATGCTGATAGGCATTGCCTGCGTTCTCGGTTTGGTACTGGTGCAGGAAGGGTCGGCCGCGATATTCAAGTATGTCGACAATGACGGGCTGATCAATTTTGCCGACGACCTCCAGACCATTCCTGTGCAATTCAGATCTTCGGCAAAAATTGTCGGCGGAGAACCGGAGAAAGAGAAAAGTTCTCAACCGCAAAGCAGGCCCCAGGACCAGTCTCCGACGGGATCGTCGTCAATCGAGACGCCGGCTCCTATGGCAGCAGCCACTTCCGTGACCGCCGAAAGAAATCCTTTCAGCCGCAGAATCTTGATCTCGCTCATCGTCGTGGTAAGCGCTCTGTTCGCATTTTCCATCCTCGGCATTCTGAGCAGTGACTACGAAAAAGCCGTCAAGATCGTCCGCCTCGTCATTTTGTGGGGGGTGTCCGTCTTTCTGCTCTATGCCCATACTATGGATGTCGTTCACCTCTTTGACCGGGTGGGGAAAAGCGCGTCGGAGGCGCAGCGAGAAAGAGAGGAAAAGGGAAAAAAGACGGCTCAAAAAATCAGGGAGTTCAACGCATTTGTAGAACAGGTGGGCAACGAGGGATCTACGGGCCAGCCGGACGCAGATCAGGAGCAGAAGCCTTGAGTGCCCGCAGATCGACGGTGCTGCTTCGGAATGGTCCTGTCAAATTTTGAAAGGTACTCTTCGCATTTCTGTTCAGCATCTTATTCCGCGAGCAGGCTTCCGAGCAATTCAAACGTTCCCGCATGTTATTCACAGGGAAGAATACAATAGGGTCGTAGATTTTTACGATAAGAACCGGAATTTTGGCGAGCGGGAGGCTGGGAGAGGCTGAGGTCTGCCGGCAAGACCCGTTTTGACCGTCATACTTTCGCTGTTTCAGAGGTTGGCTGCACGGGGGGGGGGATGAGGGACTAGCGATTCGCTCTCGACGCAGCCGATCAGTCCTACCGGCAGTTGTCTCAAGGGTTTTCCGTGACTGTTTTTATGGATGTATAGGTGATCTGCAGCATGCGCGTCAGCTCCGCCGGAGACATCGTGAGCGGCGGCATAAGAACGATGACATTCCCGAGCGGCCGGAGAATGAGACCCTGTTTCCTGCATTCACGGATCACCCGGATGCCGATCTTGTCCTCGGGAGGGTAGGGTATTCTCGTCAACCTGTTTTTCACCAGTTCGATGCCTACCATGAACCCTTGCTGTCTTATTTCACCGACATGGTCCAGCCCGTAAAATCGCTTCAATTCCTTGGCGAGCAGCCGTATCTTCGGCTGGAGCTTTGTCAGCGTCTTCTCTTTCCTGAACAGGTCGATGTTGGCGATGGCCGCCGCACAGGCAAGCGGATTTCCCGTGTAGGTATGGCCGTGAAAGAACGCCCTGAACTCCTGGTAGGCTCCGAGGAACGCCTGATAGATTTCTTCCGAGGTAAGCGTGGCGGCCAGGGGGAGGTATCCGCCCGTGATTCCTTTGGCCGTGCAGAGGATGTCCGGCGTCACGCCTTCATGCTCGCAGGCGAACATCTTGCCTGTCCTGCCGAAACCCGTCGCCACTTCATCGGCGATCATCAGGATGTTGTGCTCCGTGCAGAGTTCGCGGATCCGCTTAAGATATCCTGCCGGCTGCATCAGCATGCCGGCCGCTCCCTGGACCAGCGGTTCAATGACCAGGGCCGCGGTTACGGAAGCGTATTTCTGGATGGTCCTCTCGGCATGGACGAAGCAGGTCTTTTGGCATTCCGGAAAGGTCAGGCCGTACTTGCAGCGATAGCAATAGGGGGATTCTATTTTGCGGGTCTGGAACAGGAGCGGCTTGTAAAGCGAATGGAAGAGGTCGATCCCGCCGACGCTCACCGATCCGATGGTGTCGCCGTGATACGCCTCGGTGAGGGAAATAAACCCGGTTTTGCGCTGATACTCCGGCCCTTTCTGCTGCCAGTACTGGAAGGCGATCTTGAGCGCGATCTCCACTGCCGTTGACCCGCTGTCGGAATAGAATACTTTGGAAAGCCCCTTCGGGGCGATCGTGACCAGTTTCTCGGCCAACAGCACGGCAGGGACATTGGACAGGCCGAGCAGGGTGGAGTGGGCGATTTTCTTGAGCTGCGCCGAAACCGCAGCGTCGATCTCTTTTTTCCGGTGGCCGTGGACCGTCACCCAGAGCGAAGATACCCCGTCCAGAAAGGTCTTGCCGTGGACGTCGGTGAGAGTGCACCCTTTTCCGCTTTCGATGATCAGCTGGGGCTCTTTTACCCAATCCTGCATCTGGGTAAAGGGATGCCAGACGTACTGTTTGTCCAGTTTTTCGAGGTGACGCGCGGCCAGCCCTTTTCCCGGGCGTCGAGTGGTCACCATAGGTCTCCTTCGTGCTTACCGATATCGGCGTTATTATATGTTCACGCCGTTTTTGTCAATAATAAAAAGGGCTTGAAAAGACTTGCTTCTTTCTGGTAGAATAGCCGAATTAGCAGAATGCGCGTCCGCACCGTTGATCTCGTCCCATCCCGGAGGACTGCAGCAATCATGATCGATAAGAAGAAAAGATTTATTTGTTCAGCACTCGTCCTCGCTCTCGGCGTCTTCGTCGGCCTGATCCTGTCATCGCATCTCGGCATCATGTCGCCGCTCCCTGCGAAAAGCCAGATATCGTCAAAGTCAGTCGACATCCTGACACAGCTGAGCGAGGCCCAGTCCGAGGTCGCAGCGGTTGCAACGCCGTCGGTCGTGAATATCTCGACCACACGGGTGATCAAGTCGCGGGACGAGACGCCCTTCGATCTGTTCGACGACCCTTTTTTCCGGAAGTTTTTCGGAGACCAGTTCCCGCACCCGAATGTTCCGAAGGAACACAAGGAACAGAGCCTGGGTTCGGGCGTCATCGTTTCCGAGGACGGGTACATCGTCACGAACAATCATGTGATCGAAAAGGCGCAGGAGATCAAGGTCCTGCTCTTGAACAAGAAGGATTTCAAGGCAAAACTGATCGGCGCAGATCCGAAAACCGACATCGCGGTCATCAAGATCGAGGCAAAGGGATTGTCCGCCCTGCCCTGGGGTGATTCCAATAAACTGAAGGTCGGCGAGATCGTCTTCGCGATCGGCAACCCCTTCGGCCTGAACCAGACCGTGACCATGGGCGTGATCAGCGCCGTGGGCACGGGCCAATGTGGGCATCGCTGACTATGAGGATTTTATCCAGACCGATGCGGCCATCAACCCCGGCAATTCGGGCGGCGCGCTCATCAACGCCCGCGGGGAGCTCATCGGCATCAATACCGCCATCCTGTCGCGGACCGGCGGCTACCAGGGGATCGGTTTCGCGGTGCCGAGCAGCATGGCACGGCAGGTGATGGACAGCCTGGTCAAGTATAAGAAAGTGGTCCGCGGCTGGCTCGGCGTCAGCATCCAGGAGGTCACCTCCGATCTCGCCGAGGAGTTCGGCGTCAAAGACCTGAAAGGAGCGCTGGTGAGCGGTGTGATGAAAGGAAGCCCTGCGGAAAAGGCAGGGATCAAGCAGGGCGACGTGATTCTTCAGTACAACGGCAAAATCGTCGAGGACACCGGCCACCTGAGGAACATGGTTTCCCAGACGCCGATCGGCTCGAAGGTCGAAGTCAAGGTCCTTCGCCATAAGAAAGAACTCGCCATGGACGTGGTCATTGCTGAACTGACGAAGAAAATGGCTGATGCCGTGCCCGAGGAAGAAGACTCCGGCGGATCCGGCGAAGAAGAGAGTACCGTCCTGAACGGGCTGGTCGTCCGTGAACTCAATCCGGCCCTCGCACAGCGCTATGGCCTCGACGAGGGAGAAAAAGGCGTCGTGGTGATGAAGATAGACACCGAGAGCAGGATCTACGACGCCGGCATCAGGCCCGGCGATATTATTCTCCAGATCAACCAGAATGATATTGCGACACTGGCGGATTACCGGAAGGCCGCCTCGAAGATCAAGCCCAAGGACCGGATTCTGCTGCTCATCCGCAGGAAGGGACAGGATCTGTTCGTCACGGTAAAGCCGGAATAGACTTCGCGCAAACGGGGCCGTGCGCTCCTCATGACGGCAACGGAGCGCTTCAAGTCGTTATTTCGAAATTCTCACGAAAAGGAGGTGAAAACAATGGGTCTTATTCTTATACGGTTGGTTTTTGTCTGTCTGGGCACTTTGCTGGGCTATTATGTTTCCACCCAGCTCTATGACCAGGTCGGCAAACTGGAAGGCATGATCGTCGGTTTCAGCGTCACGGTTCTAATCATTCTTACCGAATATCTGTTCAGACGGGTCTCATTAAAGGTCATTATCGGCGGCATCCTCGGCTTTATCCTCGGACTCACGTCCGCGAGCATTATCGCGGCGCCGCTCAAGCTCGTCCCTCTCGAGCGGAGCATCGTCAATTTCATCCTGCTGCTGATGAATGGTTTCTTCGGCTACATCGGCATCATGATCGGCGTCAGAGAGGGTGAACGGTTCAATCCTGCCAACATCAAGAAACTCTTCAAGAGCGGCGCTGAAGAGAACATCAAGATCATGGATACGAGCGTCATCATCGACGGCAGAATCGCCGACGTGTGCGAAACGGAGTTCCTCGACGGCACGATCATCATTCCCCAGTTCATCCTGCACGAACTTCAGCATATTGCCGATTCTTCGGACTCCCTCAAGCGGGCGCGGGGCCGCCGCGGGCTCGATATTCTTCACCGCATCCAGAAGATGAGCCACATGGAGGTCCGGATCGTTGATGAGGATTTCCCCAAAATCCGCGATGTCGACAGCAAACTGATTGCCCTCGCCAAAAAGCTGGGCGCTAAAGTGATCACGAACGATTTTAACCTCAACAAGGTCGCCGAACTCCAGGGCGTCAAAGTGCTCAACATCAACGATCTCTCGAACGCGGTCAAGCCGGTCGCGCTGCCCGGAGAAAGCATGCGGGTGTTCGTGCTCAAAGAAGGAAAGGAGCCGGGCCAAGGGGTGGCCTACCTCGACGACGGGACGATGATCGTCGTGGAAAACGGGAGAAAGTACATCAACAAGAACATCGACGTTTCCGTCACCAGCGTACTTCAGACCGCGGCAGGCAGGATGATCTTCACCAAGCTCAAGGAAGAGATGGAGCACGACCTGCAGACTGCGGAGCGGTAGATCAAGCATCAAATAACAAGCGACAAATTACAAATACGCTCCAAATTTCAAACACCGAATTCCAAACGGTTTGAAAATTAAAATTTCGAATTTGAATAGTACCTGGGATTTGCGATTTGGAAATTGGAATTTGAATTACAGGGAGGCTTCATGTCAGGTCATTCGAAGTGGGCAACTACGAAGCACAAAAAGGCCGCCACTGACGCAAAACGCGGCAAGATCTTCACCAAGATCACGAAGGAAATCACCGTGGCCGCCAAACTCGGAGGCGGCGATCCCAACGGGAACCCCCGGCTCAGGACCGCGGTCGCCAAGGCGAAAGGCGTCAGCATGCCGGCGGAAAACATCAAGCGGGCGATCCAGAAGGGCACCGGTGAACTGCCGGGAGTCTCCTACGAGGAGATCACCTACGAAGGATACGGACCCGGCGGCGTGGCGGTCATCATCGAAGTCCTGACCGATAACCGGAACAGGACGGTATCCGAAATCCGGAACATCTTCAGCAAGGGCGGAGGCAACATGGGCGAGGCGGGCTGCGTCGCCTGGATGTTCAATAAAAAAGGGTATCTGGTGGTCAACCGCGCCAAGGTCGATGAGGACAAGCTCATGACGCTCGCGCTCGACGCCGGCGCCGAGGACATGCAGACCGAGGACGACAATTTTGCGATTACAACGCCGCCGAACGAGTTTGAGAAGGTGAAAAAAGCCCTCGAAGACGGCGAAGTGCAGCCCGAAGTCGCGGAAGTCACCATGATTCCGCAAACCTATGTGCAGCTTCAGGGCAAGGAAGCGCAGCAGATGCTGCGCCTCGTGGAAAACCTGGAAGACAATGACGACGTGCAGAACGTGTACGCGAACTTTGACATTCCTGAAGAATTGATGAACGCCGAATAAAATCGAATCGGTTCAACTGGGTTCAGGCGGTGCCGGAGGGAGGCTTTCCGGCATCGCCCATTATGCTCATTGAGCGGGATCATGCGGGGGGCGGTATGCGAGTTCTGGGAATTGATCCGGGAACACTGACGAGCGGGTACGGGATCGTGGCGGAGGAAGACCACAAGTTGTTCCATGTCGTATCGGGCGGCATCAGTCCGTCCGCAAACCAGCCTTTTCCCAAGCGGCTTAAGAAAATCTATGAGGAACTTGAAAAAATCATCAGCAAGCACCGGCCTCACGTCGTGGTGATCGAGGATCTTTTCGTTTCGAAGAACATCAAGTCGGCATTGAAACTGGGGCATGCGCGGGGGGTTGCCATCCTTGCAGCCATGAACGCCGATCTTCCCGTGTTTGAATACGCCCCCCTGGAGGTCAAACAGGCGGTCGTCGGGCACGGCAAGGCGGAAAAAAAGCAGGTGCAGTTGATGGTCAAGGCCATTCTTGACATGCCGAAAATTCCTCATCCCGCCGATGCGGCCGACGCCCTGGCCGCCGCGATCTGTCATATCCACTCCTCGCGGCTCAGAGAGATCCTCAAGTCTCCGGCATCGCTTCGTCAAACCAGGGGGGTCGGCGCCCTTCGGAACGCGGACGTTCGCAGGCTCCAGGCAGGATGAAATGATCGCAAGGCTTTCCGGCAGGCTGTTGCGCAAGGCCGCTGATTACCTGGTCGTCGATGTTTCAGGCGTGGGATACCAGGTCCAGGCGCCGCTTTCGACCTACTGCAGCATTCCTGAGGTAGGCGAAGATGTCACTCTCCATATCCATACCCATGTTCGCGAGGACGCCCTTTTGCTCTTCGGTTTTCTGACGGAGGCGGAAAAGGAGATGTTCCTCCTGCTCATGGGTGTCTCCGGCATCGGCCCCCGTCTGGCGCTTGCCATCCTTTCGAGCCTGTCCATCGGAGACATCGCTACAGCCCTTCAATCTTCCGACGATTCAAAACTCTGCACGATCCCGGGCATCGGCAAGAAGACAGCGGCCAGGATGGTGCTGGAGCTCAGGGACAAGATGAAACTGCTTATACCCTCGGGGGTTGCTTTGCGGACGCCCTCTGGTGCAACGGGCGGCGAGGTTGAGGATGTAGTTTCAGCGCTCGTGAACCTTGGATACAAAAGAGCCCTGGCGGAAGAGGCAGTCAGGAAAGCCGGCCAGAGCCGTTCGGGCCTTACGGTCGAGGAGTTGATCCGGGAAGCGCTGGCAGCGTTGATGCGACGGAATCCATGACTTGAGAACGTGCTATCCCGCGCCTTGGCATCCCCCGGCTCCGGCCGGGGGGGAAAGCGCTCACTCGCGCGTGACACAAACGTGTCACGCATGCGCGAGTTCGCAGTTCCGGGTGGTCGCGTTGTTCGAGGGAGCCTCCGGCTCCTGCCGGAGGGGGCTCCACTCCTGATCGGGTATCGAAAAGGGTGTATTTCGAATTCAAAAAAGATCGAGCCGGATACTGACGATGGTTATTTTAAAAAACTTTCAGCTCAATTCTTTGGTCGCAATGACCCTCGTCGCGTTCATATCTTTCTTTGTTTTCATAAACAGTCTTGACGGTGAGTTCGTCAGCGACGATAGGCCGGTCATCGCCGAGAACGCCAGGATAACTTCGGTCCGCTACTTACCCGATTATTTCAAAACAGGACTATGGAACAACACGGCGATTAATGTCGAGGATCAATACTTATACAGGCCGCTGCTGCTTGTCGAGCTCTATTTGTCCTATCGGGTATGGGGAACCGGACCCTTCGGTTATCATCTCGAAAACATCCTCCTGCATGTCGTCAATTCTCTTCTCGTCTTCCTGCTGATGAGGGCTTTTTTCAGCGATGCTTCGATACTGGTTCCGTTTGCGGGAGCCGTCATTTTTGCGGTTCATCCCGTTCATTCCGAAGCGGTAAGCTGGATAGTCGGACGCAACGATCTGCTGCTTACCGGCGCGGTCGTCGGCGGCTTATTGTTGTATATTCGTTATCTGAAAACGAACAAGGCGATTTTTCTAATTTGGGCCGTGATCCTGTCCTGCGTGGCCATGTTGCTCAAGGAGGTAGGCATTGTATTCCCCGCACTTGTCTGGGGGTACGATATGGCAAGGGGGGATAAAAAAAATTCTCTTCAGCGCGTGGCAGTGTTCACCATCCCTATCGCGCTCTTTATGCTGCTCAGGGGTATGGCCCTGGGCGACTCTGCCGCCACACTGCAGCTTTCCTGGAAGGGGATCAGCCATGTTGTGGAGTTTTTCGCTGCATACATAAAGCTGCTGCTTTTTCCATGGCCGCTTGCTTTTTATTTTACCCGTCCAGCTCAGGGATTCATGAACATCGCCGGCGCCTTTACCGTTCTTTTCTGCTTTGCGGTCTTTGTCCTATATGCGAGAAAACAAAAAACGGTGCTCTTTGCGCTTGGGTGGCTTCTCGTCACCCTGTCGCCGCCGCTGCTGGTGGCATTTAACGATAAACCGCATATCATGGAGCGGGTGCTTTATTTACCTTCCGTAGGATTCAGTATTGCAGCGGCTTGGTTCATCGAGGCGGGTGTTGAAAAAAGTAGAGTCGTGACCGCCGCCCTTGTTATTGCCGTTGTTTTGGTTTTCGGAGTTCTGACCGTGGAGGCAAACAGGGACTGGAAGGATGATGGCGTCTTTTACACGAAAGCAATTAAGTACAATCCTGAATATGCCGGGGCTTACAGCGGTTTGGGGGCGTATTATGAAAGGACCGGAAATTCCGGAAAGGCCATAGAAGAATATTTGCGCGCGACGAGATATGCCGTCGGCACGGAGCTGACATCGCTGTATCAAAACCTGGGAATGATCTACGGGAAAAGCGGCGACAAGAAGCAAAGCCTGTTCTATTATGACAAGCTGCTTGCCCTGTCACCCGGAGATTCCCGTGCGTTTACCGGCATTGGAAATAACTACTGGGGCGCAGGGGAATATCGAAAAGCCCTGGATTTCTACCTGGAAGCCTTCGCGAACGATAAGAAGAACTACGAAGCATGTTACAATGTTGCGATGGCATATGAAGTGCTGGGAGAGCCAAAAAAAGCCGCGCGGTTTTATGAGCTGTTTATTTCTTCTGCTCCGGTTCTCGAATATGCCGCCAGTATTCAGCAGGCGAAGAGCGATCTCCTCCGGCTGAGAAAATGATAAATTGCATCTGCAGCCGATGTGTCGTGATCGACAGCCAAATTATAAAACCTGTGATGGATACAGCACCCTATAATCTCGTTGCTGATGTTTGTGATCAGTATCGTTCCCCTGCCTTGCGGCGCCAGTTATTGCTTGTTCTGAAAAAGGTCGGGAGGCGTAATGGCTGAAGCTATTCCCATACTTTCAGTGGTAACTCCTGTGTATAATGAACAAGATTCGATCGAGCAGCTTCACGAAGCTGTCTGCGCCGCTCTGGACAAGGCGGGAATCGCTTTTGAGCTGATATTTGTCGATGACGGGTCGCAGGACAGCTCCCTGAAGGTGATAAAGCAAGTGGCGGAGAGAGACAAGCGGGTGCGTTTTGCTTCTTTCAGCCGTAATTTCGGTCATGAAGCTGCGTCCAGCTGCGGGCTGCGAATGACCCGGGGAAGCGCGGTTGTGCTTATTGATGCCGATATGCAGGATCCGCCGGGACTGATCCCCAAAATGTACGAATTATGGCGGGAAGGCCATGAAGTGGTTTATGCACGGCGAAAGTCGCGAAGCGGAGAAAATATATTTAAAAAAATTACGTCTCATGTATTTTATCGGATCATGAGTGCCTTCAGCTCGGTCAAAATTCCTGCGGATGTCGGAGATTTCCGACTGGTGGACAGAAAGGTTGTTGATGCCTTCAATCAGCTCTCGGAACGAAATCGGTTTGTCCGGGGACTTTTTGCCTGGTTGGGTTACAAGCAGTGTTCCATCGAATATGAACGGATGCCGAGGAAATCAGGCAAAACCAAGTATAACTGGATCCGCCTGACCTTGCTTTCCATGGACGCTCTTTTCGGGTTCAGCCTGGTGCCGTTGCGCATATGCATTTTATTCGGCTTGCTCACTATTTGTTTCAGTTTTTTTATGGGCGGCTATATCGTTCTTTATAAATTGTTCCGGGGGCTGGACATCCCCGGGTATGCGCTGCTCACCACCGGCATGTTTTTTCTTGGCGGCGTTCAGCTTACATTTCTCGGCGTGATCGGTGAGTATGTGGGGAAAATTTATAGCGAATCACAGAAAAGGCCGCTCTATATCGTAAGAGAGACCAGTAACGGGAATCAACAGCTATAAGCTGATGATGGGGAGCGGTGGTGATAGCGTGAGTCAAGATCCCTCAGCGGTTCAAATACAAAAAACCATATATCAGTCCAGGAATCCGACCCGGAAGTGGCTTCATTCCAGTCGTCGTGAATGGATAATCAATTCATTAAAACGAATGGCAGCTGAAAAAATAGAAAATGCATTGGAGGTTGGTCCGGGCAGCGGCGTCTATATACCGGCACTGTCCGAGTGCTGTACCAATGTTACGGTAATCGATGTCGAAGACAGTTTTCTCGCCGACCTTGGAGCGTTGGCACATCGCTATCCGAGCCTGAAGCTCCTCGGTGATGACATCGCCCGATCATTGTTGCCGTCAAACAGCTTTGATCTTATCCTTTGCAGCGAGGTCGTTGAGCATATTAGGGATTCACAGACGGCAATCAAGGAAATGCATCGTCTTCTAAAGCCCGGCGGGATTTTGATTTTATCAACGCCTCAGAAATACAGTCCGCTGGAAATTTTGGCAAAAATAGCGTTTTTGCCCGGGATCAAGCGAATTGTTTCTTTGCTTTACCGGGAGCCGGTTCAGGGTCTCGGCCATCTTAACCTTTTAACACGGAATGATCTCGTCCATCAGTTGACGTCGGCCGGATTTCGCTTAAATGAATACTTTACTTCGGGTTTCTACTTGCCGGTTTTCGCCGAATTGGCAGGTGAGACAGCGGTACTCATTGAACAATGGCTGGAAAAGAAATGCCGTCGGGGATCGTGTCAGCAATTGCTCTGGACGCAATACGTGATCGCACAGGCATGCTGACCTTATACTTTATTCGAGTGGACCGGAACTATGCCGAAACGAATCATTGAACCCGAACAGAATGATGATGATGTAAAATTGGACCGTAGCCTGAGACCTCTTCGCTTCGAAGATTTTGTCGGTCAGGACAGGATCAAAGACAATCTGCGCGTCTTCATCAACGCGGCCAGGGCAAGGGGGGAGGCGCTCGATCACGTGCTGTTCTGCGGACCGCCGGGGCTCGGCAAGACCACCCTCGCGAACATCATCGCCCACGAACTGGGGGTAAGCATCAAGGCCACCTCAGGTCCGGTGCTTGAGCGAGCCGGTGATCTGGCCGCCATTCTCACGAGCCTCCAGGATCGCGATGTTCTGTTCATCGATGAGATCCACCGTTTGAACCATGTCGTCGAGGAAATCCTCTACCCGGCCATGGAGGATTATCAGCTGGACATCATCATCGGGCAGGGCCCGGGAGCGCGCTCGATCAAGCTCGATCTGCCTTCTTTTACTCTGGTGGGCGCAACCACACGGACGGGCCTGCTTACCTCCCCCCTCCGTGATCGATTTGGCGTCATCGACCGGTTCGGCTTTTATGCTCCCGAAGAACTCAGACGGATCGTCCAGCGTTCGGCCGGTCTGCTCCAGACCGCATTAGAAGCCGATGCCGCCGTTGAGATAGCCCGGCGTTCGCGGGGAACGCCTCGGATCGCCAATCGGCTGCTCCGGAGGGTGCGGGATTTTGCGCAGGTTCAGGGAAACGGCGCGATAACGCAGGACCTCGTGGTGAGTACGATGAAGCGGCTGGAAGTGGATGAGAAGGGGCTCGATCACATGGACCGCATGCTCATGCTGTCCATTATCGACAAGTTCGACGGCGGACCGGTGGGGCTCGAAACGCTGGCCGCCGTGCTCAACGAAGAAAAGGATACCCTTGAGGACGTGTACGAGCCCTTCCTGATCCAGGAGGGCTTTCTCGACCGCACCCCGCGGGGACGGCTGGCCACACGGCTGGCCTATGAATATTTCGGAAGGAAGAAGCCCGCATCAGCCCAGGAGAAACTGCTGTAGCCATGGACCCGTCTGAATTCGCGCTGCATGCACGCATTGAGGACGTTCACTGGTGGTTCATGGCCAGACGAGCCATCCTGCTCGACGCATTGAAGAAATACGTTCCGCAGCATCAGGGGCGAACCGTTGCGGAAATAGGCTGCGGCACCGGCGGCAATCTCAACGCATTCCGCGAGTATTATGACGTGCTCGGCGTGGACATCTCGTCCCATGCCGTGGAATTTGCCCGGCAGAGGCCCGGCCTGACCGTTCACTGCGGTGACTTCCGCGACGTTCTGCGCGGCAGGTGGCAGCACCTGGATGCCGTGGTGCTGGCCGACGTTCTTGAACACGTCGGCGAGGATTTCGTTTTTTTGAACGACATTATCCGCCGTTTGAAATCAGGCGCCTGTCTCGTCGTTACCGTTCCCGCGCACCGCTTCCTTTGGAGTGGACACGATGAGGCGCTGGGGCACAAGCGTCGGTATGGCAGACGGGAGTTGCGTCGACTCTGGAAGGATTCTGCAGTGGACGAGCTTTTTTTCTCGTCCTTCAACTGCATGCTGTTTTCCGCGATCGCCTGTTTCCGGCTGGTCAGGCGGGACAGCGGGCGGCAGAAAAGCGATTTATACTTGCCGGCGCCCTGGATCAATGCGGCATTATACGGAATATTCTCATTGGATAGGCTGGCCATGAAATTTGCATCTCTTCCCCTTGGGACCAGTTATCTGGCGGTCCTGAGGAAACGATAAGGCTGCACGATGATGACTGAAGGAAAAGCGGCGCCGACACTGTTGATAGTAGCTCCGGTATTGAACGAGGAAAAAATGATCAGCCCTCTCTACCGTGCGCTCGTCAGTGTCCTCGATCGGGGAGGGATCGTTTGCCCGAGGTATTAGGCGGATATATCAGATTAGCCGAGTCACATGAATGGTTCGGAAAGCCCGGCCTGGCTATCAATGTTCTGAACATGGCGTGACAATGGGTGACTTCCAAGGAACGCTCTCATCTTTACGGTCACATTGGGCAAATTTTCCGCAAACAAGGTAAAACCGGTGAGAGCATTGCTTATTACCGGAAAGAGCTTGAACGAAACCCGGACAGCTTTTCGGCTCTCGCGGGGAACGGCAACTACTACTTGACTACAAAGGAATAAGGATCGAGATTTTCCGGCGCTGTATTTTGCACAACCCGCAGGTCAATCACGGGTAGGTGAAAAAAGAGGTAGGGAGGATGTTTTTGGCATGCGATCAATTTTAAGAGAGAACAAATTTCATATCGGATCAATTCTCTTAATCATTGCAAGTATCGTGATCGTATACGCAAATAGCATCGGTGGAGATTTTGTGTCCGATGATCGGCCGATGATCCTGAATAATATCAAGATTACATCTTTCTCCTATGTCCCCGAATACTTTACGAAAGGGGTATGGAACAGCTCAGAACTTAATCTCGCAGACCCGTTAATGTATCGGCCTCTCCACCTGGTCAGTATTGCACTCAATTATTATCTTTGGGGGGAGCACGCTTTTGGATATCACCTATTCAACATCATGATCCATATAGCCAACTCAATTCTGGTTTTTTTCCTGATCAGATCCCTCGCAGAATATGACAGCATATTCCCAGCCCTCGTTGCAGCCGTTTGTTTTGCGCTGACGCCTCTTCATGTGGAATCGGTTTCCTGGATCTCAGGTGTCACTGATGTCCTGGCGACGTTCTTTTTCCTTACTGCATTTTTGTCCTACCGGGCCTATGCGCTTCACGATAAAACCAGCGCTTTCGTATCCTCAGTCATTCTTTTCATCTGCGCCGTCCTGTCGAAAGAAACGGCAATTGTTTTTATTCCTGTTGTTTTCCTCTATGATTATCTTGTGGCCGAGAAGCTTCGCATCGCTCGGCTCTCGGCTTATATCATAGTCGGCGCGGCATACCTCTTGACCAGGTCCCTGGTCCTCACAAAAGTTTCCGGCATACTATCCTTATCCGGCCAGGGGATGACACATTTGGTCAGTTTTTTCTCCCATTATATCAAGCTTCTTGTTTTGCCGTGGCCCCTTCCGTTTTATTTTGTTCTCCCGAAAAACGCGACCATTGGCCTGGGAACGATTCTGTTTTCTGTTTGTCTCATCGGCGCGCTTATCTATTACACACCGAGAAACAAGCGCACTGCTTTTTGCCATTGCGTGGGTTGTCATCATATTAGGTCCTGCCTTGTCGTTGGCATTTAAAGACGTTCCAGCATTTGCTGTGCGTCATCTCTACCTGCCGTCTGTCGGATTTATGTTGATTGTTGCCGATTTTACCGATGCCATGAATAAGCGCCTTGGCCGCAAGACGATGCTCATGGCTGCCGCCACCCTTCGTTACGCTTGGCACATTGACGATAATTGCGAATAACGACTGGAAGAATGACGGACGATTTTATTCCAAACTGATCGCCGATAACCCCGATATGCTCGGGGGATATGTGGGATTAGCCGCATTTCATGAGAGGTCAGGGCGACCCGACCTCGCTTTGAACGTTCTTAAGACGGCAACACAACGAGCGCCGTCTAATGAGTTGGCCGGCCTTTACGATATCATTGCGCAGATTTACGGCAAACTTGGCAATGCTGAAGAGAGCATGGTCTATTTTGACAAGGAACTTGAACTGGCCCCGAATAGTTCTTCGGCGCTCGCAGGAAAGGGGAATAACTATTTTTCTAGGAAAGAATTTAACAAGGCCCTGACGTTTTACCGGGCCGCAATAGAGAAAAATCCGGATAATTACGACGCCTGCTACAACATCGCACTGACCTACGATAAGCTTGGAAATACTGCTCGGGCATACTTTTACTACAAGATGTTCCTGAGCATAGCGCCGAAGCATAAATATCAGGCGGTTTTTGAACAAATTGAACAAAGACTCAATAGCACTGGTAGGTAACGAACAGAGATCGTAGGGCTCACTCCCGAGGAGATCCAAACGATTTCTCCGGGAGAACAGGTTCGTCTCACTGTTGAGGGCACCATGCGGCGATCAATACTCATTCCCCATGATTTACTCAGTCACGTGACTGCGACACATCAGTATATAAGAAATGGTTTTATTCAATCTGCGCACCGTCGAAGCCGCCGTTTGTTTTGAAATCAGGGAAATACTGTGACGATACTTCTCCATATGTGCTGCGCTCCTTGCGCCATCTATCCCTACTACCGTCTCAAGGAAGAAGGTTTTGAGCCGCGAGGTTTTTTCTACAATCCCAACATCCATCCCTATCTCGAGTACCGCAGGCGGCTCGACACGGTCAGGGAATTTGCCGGCCGCGTCGGGCTCGACGTCACTTTTCGGGACGGCTATGATCTCGACGAGTTTCTTGTTCGTGTAGCGGGGAGGGGGGCGCTGCGGTGCGAGTCCTGCTACCGGATGCGTCTCGATGCAGTTGCCGCTGCCGCGCGACAGGACAAGTTCCCTCTGTTTTCGACGTCCCTGCTTTACAGCAAATACCAGAAACATGACCTGATTGCCGGGGTGGCACGTGAAATGGCCGCCCAGTATGGCGTCGAGTTCTACTATGAGGACTTTCGGCGGGGATGGCGCGAGGGAATCGTCGAATCCAAGGCCATGGGACTTTATCGCCAGCAGTATTGCGGGTGCATTTACAGCGAAAAAGAACGGTATGAAAAAAAATCAAGAGGATAGCGCTCCCACCTTCTTTATAATTGATAATGAGAATGAATAATTATGGTGCTTCCGTCAACGCTCCCGTGCGTTTCTCTGCATTTTGGCCCTTCTTGAGGCGATCGTCCGTGAACATGAAATGGAAACTGTTAATCTGGCTGACGTTCATCGTCTGTTTCCCCTCACCGACCGTCGCTTCTGATCACATCCGTGTAGCCCTTGCAGACGGCCGAAAGACGGTTACGGTCGGCTCATCATCAGGACTTGTCCTTGATGGCCGCAAACCGGGATCAGGTTCGCTTGAGCTGACATTCACGCCCGCTGACCTTGACCGGAATCCTCTTCGCATCAGGGCCGTGGACGGAATTGTCCGGCTGAACGGAAAACGATACCGCGGCTGGATGGAGCTCCGCAAAAAGAAGAATGGGCTTCTTCTGGTGATCAACGACCTGGACATCGAGGACTATCTCAGGGGAGTCATCACCTCGGAGATCCCTTCGGACTGGGAGGAAGAGGCACTGAAGGCGCAGGCGGTTGCATCGCGGACCTACGCGCTGTATCAGAAGGGGACGGCGGGGAACAGGCCTTATCACATTCGCGCGACTGTCGACAGTCAAGTCTATAACGGAATCAGCGGTGAGCGTCCGCAGGGAATCAAGGCAGTACGGGCGACCACGGGACTTGTGGTCGCATATCAGGGAGAGATCATACCGGCGTTTTACCATGCGAGCTGCGGCGGCCATACGGAAAACGCCGCAGAGCTCTGGGGCATAGACGAACCCTATCTCAAGGGTGTGGACTGCAATTGCCAGGAGATCGTGACCAACGGGCTGTGGGAAAAGCGTATCAAAATCTCGCAAATCGCCGGCGCCCTGCGTCGCATCAAATACGGCCTGGTCGACATCAGGGACATGGGAATAGGGGAGATAACCCCCGCAGGAAGGGTCAAGGACGTCATAATCCGCGGTCCGTCCCGGACCAGGACGGTCCCCGCGGAAGTCCTGAGGGCCGCCATCGGCAACAGCATGATACCAAGCGTTTTTTTTGATGTGGAACTGTCGGGCGATGAGGCGGTGTTCTCGGGCAGAGGGAGCGGCCACGGCGTGGGGCTCTGCCAGTGGGGCGCGAGAGAAATGGCCCGGAACGGTTCCGACTTCCGATCGATCCTGTCTCATTACTACCCCGGTACGACCCTGGAGCAGACTCACTGAGATACAGGAATAGGAATCATTTTTCTTGACACAAAGCCGAGTGCACAGATAGAATGCAAAATCTGAGGTGACGCAGGCGGTTGCTTAAGCAAGGAGCAGGCATGGCGAAAGGAAAGAAACGATCGAAGCAGGTGCAGGGGGCTTCGGTCTCAATGACAATTCCCCGGCAGGACAACAGGCTTGTCCTTGTAACGGTGGCGTTGTATATGCTGATAATCGGCGCCCTGGGCGCGGCGGCCTATGCGAGAAACAGCATCTACCACACCTATGTCACACTCTGGAAAAGCGTGACGGAGAGCGCCCCGAACAAGCGGAGAGCGCACGAGAACTACGGGCAGGCGCTGTCCACCGCTGGGTCGTTGTCCAAGTCCGTGGCTGAGGCAACGAAATACTACGAATCCGCCCTGCGCGAATTCGAGACGGTCATATCCCTGCCGGACGATGGAAGCGTTCCGCTCCGCGACCTTTATCGCGAGATCGGAGTCGTACATTTCAGGATGGCCCGGTATTACGACGCCATCGAGGCGTGGAAAACGGGATTGCGCTATGCTCCGAATGATCCCAGCCTTCTCAACAATTTGTCGATCGTCCTGATGCAAAAAAACCGGTTCGACGAGGCCGTCTCGGTTGCCCAGTCTGCCCTTGCCGGAAGTCCCGGCATGCCGCAAGCGCTCAACACCATGGGCCAGGCATACATGGGCAAACAGGAATACGCAAAAGCGGTCAAGTATTTCCTCATGGCCATCGAACGTGAACCTGATGTTCCCGCTCGGTACTGGAACGTGGCCATTGCCATGGAAAAGGCGGGAAATTACAGGCAGGCAATGGAGTATGCGACGAAATATGCGTCCATGGAATCCGATCCCGCAGCGCGTCAACGGGCCGCAGGTTTCGTACAATACATAAACAATACCTTGAAAATGCGACGCTGATTCACGCGTTGCAGTGTGACGGTTGCCTGCATTTGTTTCCTGCCGGAGTATTGCTGTAAACGTCAAAGAAGCCCGCCTCTTGCACCTATTAGCCTTACGTGATTTCTACTTTCAAAGACACTGGGACACCTGTGTTTTTCGATCTCGATTTTCGGTCAATATGTATCAGGCAATGATCGAAATTCACAGTCGATCGCATAAATATGTCACAAAACGCATAAAATAAACTCTTTGTTGCAGTAAAAAACTCACAAATTTTTTTTCTTCTTGTTATACTCTTTTCTCAAACACCATTTTTTTTTGCCTTCCGATTCCTTCACGATACGTACACAAAACTTTTTTTTTGGGAAATCCAGAGACCTGTGACAGGTTGAATTTATACATTGTCACATGTGCATATACCATCAGCAATGAGCAATATCGCTCAAGATAACCATCAATTAGGATATCTCTTTTTTAATTTTTATATTATTTTTCAATTTGTTACGCTATGGCATGCCTATTGCTAAGATAACGTCATGAAAAAGTAACAGCGCTTCATAAATACATTTGAATTCAATCAAATAAAATCATTAATTCATAGCTTGTTTACTAGAGAACTTATCAACCGCACTTGAATGTTCAGTAAGTTTATTCATTAATCAGCATGAATGCGGGAAGGAGGGAATGGCTGCCAACAAGCAGCATATTCACAACCGCCGCTAGTTGGTTTCGGTGGGCGATTCGAAGTGATGATCGTTAAATTTCGAATAGCATGGCGGGGGGGGGACTAATTTTAAGTTCTGTAAATTTGTGAGGACGTAAAATTACAAGAAAAGGAGAAAAATGCAATGAAAAAGATTTTGGTTGTAGCAGTAGTAGTTGCAATGGCGCTCGTCGGAGCGAATGTTGCAATGGCAGCAGTTGCGCAGAGTTTGCATGATTTTTCTGGTTCAACGGGCGGTTCCTATACGAACGCCACGGGTATATCGGCTTGTCAGTATTGCCATACCCCTCACCGGTCGAACCCGGGTAGCCACTGGTGCGCCGCTCTGGAACAGAACCGTCGCGGCGACGAATGCTTATTCTCTGTACTCGTCGACCACATTGAGCGCCGCGGCCCCGACTGCATTGGGCCCCAATTCCTTGACCTGTCTCAGCTGCCATGACGGCGCAACGGCAGTGACGACAGTGTACGGCGCAACACAGGGCGGCGATATCACGGCTACTACGGCGACCCGCTTCAACGCTGCAACGGATACGATCACGGCCGACAGCACTGCCGACATAATCGACGGCACGAACGCACTCACGAACGACCATCCGGTCGGTATCGAGTATCGTCCCGGTGCAGCAGGTCTTACCGATCTTACCACTAGCGCGAATAATGGTTTGAAAGTGTATAATAACGGGACCACCCTTACGGTTGAATGCGGTTCCTGCCATGATCCTCATGACAATACGACGCATACAAAGTTCCTCCGCGTCGCTATTTCAGGGATCTGCGTCGGATGCCACGCCAACAAGTAGACGCAGTACCAGTCTGGTTTTATCATAAAGGAGGGGGCAACCCCTCCTTTATTTTTCTCTGATCAAGGTTAGGCTACTCAATATTTGGACACAGAAGAACCGGTTAAAAAACTGAAAAATGCTGCGAATGACAATCTCGTGTAAAGCAGCCAGGTACGACCAGCTACTTAAAGAGAAGTCAACGAAAGACGAGAAGATATTAAATTAGGCTCCTGATTAATCCAATATTATATAACTAACGACTCTTAAGAGATTTATCCTCTCTCCGCGACTCCGCGTCTCCGCGTGAAAATAGTTTTATATAAAAAAAACGCATCCCTTTGTTGATGCCTCGATAATAATGACACCTCTTCAACGCAGCACGAAAAGAGTCTTTCGCGACTTTTTCGGGATGATCATTTTGACGAGTCATTTTAAAGAAGTTAGTCAGTATCTCAACGCATGGCGCTGATTTTCGAAGTAGCGCGCATCTGTGGTCTGTTTGCAGGCATTCCGGGTTCCGTGCATTTCCGATGGTGAGGCGAGTGGCGTTACCGGTGACCACCCTGCACAGTCCAGTCCGTTCGTGATTATTGTTTTGACTTGCAGGATTGAACTGTGGTAAAAAATGGTGTTCGCGCTCTCGAAAAAGTCTTCCTTTGCAGGGCGGGAGCGCTTATAAATGCCGTTTATCCCGGCGAGGAGTTAAGCATGAGAAAAGTGTTTTTTTTCGCATCTGTTGTCTCTCTGGCGGCGATGCTCTTCGCCTGTGCGGCAAAGACCGATTCCACGCATAAGCTTGTATGGCCTCCGGCGCCCGATGAACCCAAAATAGCATTTCTCAAGTACTATCGGGGGATGATCGACCTTAAAGAGCCGACCTTCCTCGATATGCTGCTGGGCTCCAGACTTTCCGGGGCGGATATACAAAAACCCTACGGCGTTAGCGCATGGGCCGAAAAAATCTACGTTGCCGATTCCGTAAATGCGACCGTCGTCATTATGGATACAAAGCAGCAGACGGTGTCCTTTCTCCCAAAGGGACCGGAGGTGGTCATACGCAAACCGCTGGGCGTGGCTGTGGCCGATGACGGGTCTGTCTTTATCGCGGACGGCGGACTGGGAAGAGTAGCGGCATTCAATGCACAGGGCGAGTTTTTGAGGACCTTCGGCTCAAAAGAGGGCATGAAAAACCCCAGCGGCCTTGCAGTCAATAACCGTTTGGGCAGGTTGTATGTCGTAGACAGCAGGGCCCATACTATTTTTGTGTATTCTCTTGCAGGACAATATCTGTTCAGCATAGGAAAACAAGGCAGTGAGAACGGCGAATTGTACGGACCGACCAATATAGCCGTGAGTCGCGCCTCGGGCAATGTATACGTTGTGGACACGAACAACTTCCGTGTCGAGATTTTTGATCCCGACGGGAAATTCATCAGCAAGTTCGGAGAACTTGGCGACGTGTTCGGCACCTTTTCGCGACCCAAAGGCATCGGAGTTGACAGCGAAGAGCAGGTGTATGTTGCTGACGCAGCTTTTAATAATTTCCAGATTTTCAATAAGGACGGACAGCTCCTATCCTATATCGGCGACGCAGGCCGCAGCGCCGGGGCCTTCCAGTTGCCGGCAGGCCTGTTTGTGGACTCTCAAGACAGGATCTATGTCGCCGATCAAGTGAACTCAAGAATCCAGGTTTTCCAGTATCTGAGCGTAAAATGGAAAAAAGAACACCCTGACGAATATAAAGCCTATCTTGACTTCAGTCAGAGAAATGTCGTGAAGAGCGTTCCCCCGGCAAAAGCCGAGGAGCAGAAGTGACCGGATTGTGATGCGATCGGCCGGAGACGTCTTAATTGCAGGGGTGCAAAAAGCGGGAACCCTTTGCAGCGCCTGAGGCTTTGTTTTATCGCTGAACCTTGATTAAGGAGATCTGCTCGTAATGAAGAAGTTCGTCGTGTTGGTGCAAGCGGTTTTTCTTTTTTACGGCATACATGCTTTCGCTGCGGAACAAATCGACATTGCCGCCAAAGTGAACGGTGCCGTTATTTCTAACGGGGACGTTGAGTCGGAAATAAACGCCTTGATCCCGCGTGCAACATATCACGGGAATGTAACGGAAGAAAGGCGTGCGGAATTTCGTGAAAAAGCGCTGGAAAATCTGGTCAACCTGGAACTCCGGTATCAGGATGGTGTCGCACGAGGTCTTAAGCCGGACAAAAAACAGGTAAAGGCGGAAATAAAACGGATCAGGGACGGCTTCAAGTCCAAAAAGGAGTATCAGGAGACCCTTGAACGGACGGGACTGACCGAGGCTGCCCTTATTGAGCGGATCGAAAAATGGCTCGTCGCGCAGGAGGCAACCAGAAAGATGGCAGCAGAACCTTCTAAAATCAGTGACGAGGCGCTGAAGAATTATTATCAGAACAATACATCCAAATTCATTAAACCGGAAGGTGTGCGGCTGCGTATAATCTCTTCGACGACCCTGAAAAAGGCAGAAGAAGCACTGACCAGAATCAAGACCGGAGAGAATTTCGGCGACATCGCTGAGGCGATGTCTGCTGACGCTTATCGCGTTAAGGGTGGCGATCTCGGATATATTCACCGCGGCAGGATCGTGCCTGAACTGGAAAACGCAGCCTTTAAAATGAAAGTTGGCGAGGTGAGCGATATTATCGCGGCGGAAGGCGAGTGGTATATCATCAAGGTTGAAGATATACAGCCTGAGCATCAGATGCTTTTCGCTGAAGTAAAAGACAAGCTCAAAAAGGACCAGGAAAAAGAAAAATATAAAGAACTGCTGGAGGCGTGGCTGACATCATTGAGAGCAAAGGCAAAGATTGAATTGATTCCCATTAAAGAGAAACAGGCCAAGTGAGCCGTAAACTGTTGAATCAAGCCGCTAATTCTTTGTTGCTATATTAGTGTATTTATACTCACCTCAATGAGCATTTATGCTCATTTATCATTCCTACCGAGCTGCTAATAAACAATTAAGTAGTTGAAAAACAACATAATAATATATTATGTAATGGGCAGGATATTTGCATTCATCAGTTAGGCGTGAAATATGATGCAAAGGAATTAAGCAAATATCCTCGTGAAGACTGTTCTTAAAAATGCAGCAATATATTTCTTTCTATCCCTCGCTCTGGCGCTCCTGACCAGCCAGGCTGACGCATATAACGTCTCGGGTATTGTGGAATTTTCCTACCGTAATTACGAAACAAAAACAGGCAGTGCTCGGAGTTCCGATCAGCAATGGAGCCAGTACTATAAGGCGAATTTACAGAATTATTTCTTGGATCCCCGGGCGATACAATATACGCTCGGCATTGGTTATCGGGTTGACGACTCAGCCCACGGCCAGGGCAGCAAGTCACTTGACTATAATTTTTCTACAAGTCTTTTCCCCGGGATGAAGTACAGCGCCGATTTTTTTGTAGCAAAAAGCACGACAACCGTACAAAGCGACTCCACCATTGCAGGATATGATATCCTGTCGACCCAGTATGGAGGCACGGTGTACCTGAATTTGAGCAGAGGAATCAGAAATGGAAGGAACAATAGCAGCAGCAATAATAATAACAACAATAATAATAATAATAATTTTAAAAAGTCCTGGCAAATGCCGCTGCCTGATATCACTCTCAGCAGCACTCACACCGAATCCGAATCCCTTAGTTCTGATTCCCCGCGCCATGAAACCCTGGACAAGACCCAGGCTGCGCTGAATTTTCATCCGGTTTCTTCGACGAAGTTGGACCTTACGGCGGGCCTGGAGAAATACAAAAATCTGGAAGATTCTTCAGCGTACGATACCACAACGGTGAACCTGGACGCCACGACGCAGGTGACCCGGAATGCCGACTTGAAAATCAACGGCAACTTGACCGATCGCACAACGAAGAACATGTCCGGTTTCGACTCCTCATCCCTCGCCACGACAATGAACGCGCAGCTTGATTTCAAGGAAAAAAACAGCATCCGTCATTATTACAGCTACAACTTTTATGATATGCAGTCATCGTCTGTTTTCAGTAGTTATCAGACCGCTGCAGCCGGTATGACGTATAAGATCAATGAATATTTATCGGCAACCGGCGGCTTGAAGTATACCATCGCCAACTATGTGACGAAGGCGACCGACAGCACGCCGGAACAAGACAGCACTCTTTCAAGCGGCGGCGCAGAGGCAGGCGTTTCGTACAAGAAAATATATACGCCGGAATTTCTCGGACCGTTTTCGTTTCTCACAGACTACACCTTCGGTTATGGTTTTGCGCGGTATACATCGAATATAAGCGGCCAGCAGACCGGGAGCGGTATTTACTATACGAATGCAGCGGATATGGGCTTCAACAGCAAAGACTGGAAACAGGAGAATCTCTCGCTGTACGCCTCCTATTCGAATAAAAGGGACAGCTCTACGCTCCAGAACAACTCGGAAGTGGAGAGTCTGAAATTCAATTTTTTATCCCGGCGTGTGACCAGAACCACGCTGCGCGCTACAGCCGCTTACCAGGAGCAGCGCTACGCGAGTCTGGTCCTCTCCATGGTCGAGGCCAACCAGACGACGAGCAACAGGGGCCGTTCGTTCTCCTATGACCTCGGCGCCGACTATACCCCGACTTACTATCTGACGCTCAGCACCGGCCTGTCGCGCCAGAAGTCGAACACAAGCACGGAGTATACGATCTCCACTCTGACATCGTCGAGCGAAACGCAAACCGACGATGACGTGATTTACGGCGCCGCGAAGTTTAATTATACTCTCACCAGGAACCTTCAGTTTCGATCGGACCTGCGGGATGAGTACCGACATTCCTCCACGACTCGGACTCAAGTTTATTTGCTGGATACCTATCTGGATTACCGGATCCGGCAGATACTCGTCTCGGTGCAGTATCGGTGGCGGCAGGATTCGCCCAACAATGCTGATCGGACGGAGCAGCAACTTTTTTACGTAAAGTTGTCTAGGCCGTTCTAAGCCTTACTAAGGTGGTGGCCAGGCGGGGGACGCGATGGGAGACACCATCATAGAACCCTTTCGGGTATTGAACTTTCGACAGGACATTACTTCTCTTTCGGGCTCCAACTCACGCGGTTCCTTCCGTTTCGTTTTGACCAGTACAGTGCGTCATCGGTTTTCTTGATCAATTCTTCCGGCGACAAATCGTCTTCACCTTCAATACACGCCACGCCGAGGCTGATTGTGACACGGTCGTGCACAATCCTGTTCCCGGTGGCGATCTGCGTTTCCTCAACCGTTTTTCTCAGACGTTCGGCGACTTTTCCGGCTTGCACCAAATCGAGCTCCGGCATGATGACGGCAAATTCCTCTCCCCCATACCGGCAGCAGATGTCAATCGAGCCGCAGCGCGTCTGGCTGATGATTATTTTTGACAGCTCCCTCAGCACAGCGTCGCCCGCCTGATGTCCGTAGGTGTCGTTAAAACGCTTGAAATGGTCGATGTCGAGCATCATGAGCGCGAGCGGTTTTCGGCTTCTGCTTCTTCTGTTGATTTCCTGCACCAGCTTTTCCTGAAACATCCGGTAATTGTAGAGACCGGTAAGGCCGTCATGCTGGGATATCTTCTGGATTTTTTCGAAGAGAAGCGACTTCTCCACACCTGCGGCGATCTGGTGAGAGAGGATAGCCATGAAGTCCATGTCATCGACGCTCAGACCGTACCGGGTTTGATTGTCGATCCCGATGATACCGATGGTGGCGTTGTGCACTTTGAGGGCAATCCCGATATACGATCCACTCCTTTTTTCTTCGTCGGGGTGATGGATAAAATCGTTGAACGTCTCGTAGAAAATCGACAGGTCGTGGAAGTGAACGTGTTCGCCGCTTTCCGCAATGCGTCCGGGCGTCCCGACGCCGACCGGCAGGAGAACCCGCCGGGCAGGGCCGGGGCCGTTGAAGAACACGAGCTCCAGCTGTTCGAGCTCCTCATTGAGGAGATAGACTGATACTCGATCGCAGGGAAGGGCTTTTTTGATAATGTCGATGACCTGCTGAAGCATCTCCTGCAGGTTGTCGATGGAACCGATGGTCCGTGAGATATGATAATGAACATAGATTTCGTTCAGTTTTTTTTCGAGCAGGTCCTCCAGAGTCTCTTCGCGGGCATGGGCCTGTCGCAGTTCCGCCTCCAGTGCGGAGACTCTATCTATGAGGTGGTCATCGGCCATCAATATACCGCTTACTGCGGACGTTTCTCCCTGCAGAACAGCGCGAACGGCATTCCGTAAGAGCCCGTCAACTAGTTGGTTTTCGGTTGAGCAGGCTTGATCGGGATCGTCTTGGGTTGCATCTTTTGTGTGGCAGTGGGAGCCGTTGCTGTCGCAGGGACTCCCTGTGCAGCGCCCTGCTTTGTCGCCACAGCAGGTCCGGCAATCGGGGACTCAATGATGATGATCGTCTTACGATCTTTCAGCTTGAAGCCGGCGGCGGCATTTTTCGGCGCGAATGCCGCTCCAATAAGAACGCTCTGATCAACACCGTTCTTCTCGAAATCCTTGATAAGGACCGCAGAGCGTTCCGCAGCAAGCGTTCGGGCGTCCTTCGGAGGAATTGCCTTTCTTCCCCGGCGTTGCGCTGGGGTCGATTCAGTCGTATTTCCAATGCAGATATCCTTGCCTTTGAGTTCGGATTTTTTCAGAAAAGAGACCAGTTTTCCTCTCAGCTTAGGACTTTCCTTTGAAAAAGTATAAGACCCGGAAAGGTAGAGCGCATCCTCCGCAATGTTCACGATCAGCCGGTTGCCTGCAGCAAGCACTTCGATCTCGCCCGCCTTTATTTCGTCGCCGAACTCCTTGCTTAATCCGTCGATCACGGGGTTCAGCCATGCAGTTTCTCTGTTCTCTTTTTCTTTGATTTTGGCCAATTCCGCTTTCGTTTTGTTCAGCGCGGCCATGTCTTCCTTCATGCGGGCATAATCCGTTGTGAGAGGCTGGTATGTCTGAAGATAGAACATCGCAGCTGCCCCCAGTGCAGCAACGAGCAGTACCGCCAGAACCACAGTGAGTATTTTCATAACCATATCGATACCTCCTTCGGTCTGTTGGGGAGGGGCCCGCCGGCCAGGCGTGCCCGAAATCAGGCGAGCGATTGAACAGCCTGCTCGATTCGGTCGAGACCCTTCTGAATGGCTTCCATGGATGTCGCATAGGAAAGGCGGATGTACGCATCGGCGCCGAATGCATCACCCGATACCAACGCCACTTTCGCATCTTCCAAAAGATAGGCGGCAAGGTCGGATGAGTTCCTGATGGGCCGTCCCTTGATGCTCTTTCCGTAGAGGGCGGAAACGCGGGGGAAAGCATAAAAGGCGCCGACGGGTTTCAGGCAAGAAACCCCGGGAATGCGATTCAACCGGTCCACCATGTACCTGCGGCGCTTGTCGAATTCCTTGTTCATGGTTCCGATAAAGTCCTGGGGGCCCCGAAGCGCCTCAACGGCCGCTTTCTGGGATATGGAAGTTGGATTGGATGTGCTCTGACTCTGGATGTTCGACATTGCCGAGATTACGTCCTTTGGGCCTGCTGCATAGCCGATTCGCCAACCGGTCATGGAGTGAGACTTAGACACACCGTTCACGACGATGGTAAGGTTCTTGATCTCCGGACCGAGAGTAGCGATACTCGTGTGGGTGAATCCGTCGTAGATGAGCTTCTCGTAGATTTCGTCGGATATGACATACAGATTGTGTTTGACGACGACGGCTGCGATGTCCTCCAGCGTTTTCCGGTCATACGCGAGCCCCGTCGGATTGGAAGGGCTGTTCAGGACGAGCGCCTTGGTTTTTTTGGTGATAGCCTTTTCAAGCTTCGACGCCGACAGTTTGAATCCTTCTTCTTCCGTGGTTTCGACAATGACCGGAACAGCGTCATTCAGGAGCACCTGGTCGGGATAGGACACCCAGTAGGGGGCAGGGATGATGACCTCGTTCCCAGGGTCGAACAATGCCTCGGCGATATTGTACAGACTGTGCTTTGCGCCGCAGGAGATCAGAATTTGGGATTTTTCATACTGCAGACCGTTGTCCTTCCTGAATTTTTCGATGACCGCATCCTTCAGTTCATCCGTTCCGCCCGCCGGCGTATATTTGGTGAAGCCCGACTGAATGGCCTTGATGCCTGCCTGCTTCACATTTTCCGGAGTGTCAAAATCAGGCTCCCCGACGCCGAAATCTACCACATCGATTCCCTGAGCCTTCATCGCCTTGGCTTTGGCGGCTGTTGCGAGGGTGGGAGAAGGTTTAATTGCCTGTGCGCGTTTCGCGATGCCCATTATTGTTCGTTTGCCCTTTCTGTCGCTCTCGGATGTGTATATATGCTTGATTTTTTTAGCATAGAAGCAATGCAAAGTCAACGAGTTTCTTGAAAAGCAGTGAAGGAAAATGACTTGACAATCCGTCGTTCGCTCTATATAAGTTGTCTGCGTCGCCGTGTGTTGTCACGACCAGATGCAGCCGCATGAAGGCGCTTTCGTTTCAGGTATTCTGAAAGGCTCGGACGCGTTTTTGCATCACCCGGGAAACACAAGGAGGCTGAAGCAAAAAAAGCGGGTGACTCGGGCTCCAGCGCAGGTCAGCAGTTATTTTTGCCCGTCTGCAGGGGAGGGAATCAGACCGCCGGCAAGATCGGTCCGAAAAGCGCAGCAACGGCAATCACCCGCATATATTTCTCAAGCATTTCGTCAGGGAAATGGTTTCCTTCCCGATGCAGCAGGCAAAATACGAAGGAACTCCTCGTGGGTCAGCCACTCCCGTGTTGCAAATACGTGCTAAGTATGATACTATTTTTTTATTCAGGAGGCTCCATGTTCGGTTTTTTTCTGCGCTGGTCGATCAACCTGCTGGCGCTGGTGATAGCCGGGTCGGTCATTCCGGGAATTCGAATTCAGAGCATCACCATGGGTGTCGTTGCTGCCGGAATTTTCGGTGTTGTAAATGCGGTCATCAGGCCTGTTGTCCTGATACTTACCCTGCCGATAAACCTTTTGACTCTTGGGCTGTTTACCCTGGTCATCAATGCGGCCATGCTTAAACTTGTTTCACAGGTGGTGCCGGGATTCGTCATTGAGTCCTTTCGCTCGGCTTTCTTCGGCGCTTTGCTCATTAGTATTATCAGCTGGATGTTAAACATGTTCATCGGCGACGACGGAACGTTCATCTTCATCAAGCGCGTTCACAAAGGTGATGACCGCGATTCGCGGGGATAGACGAACGATTCCATGGCGGGGTTCGCGACTTATGACGCATATGCATATACCGGACGGCATGTTGCCCGTTTGGCTCTGGGTGCTCGGTTTTTTTATGATGGCGCTCATCATGGGTTTCAGCCTCTATCGACTCAAGGGTGAGGATAAGAGGAGGCAGATTCCGCTCCTCGGAGCACTCTCTGCGGTCATGCTCGTGTCAATGAGCCTGGAAATTGTGCCCCTTGCATACCATATCAACCTGACGGTGGTTACCGGCATTCTGCTCGGTCCGGCACTGGGCTTTGTGGCCGCCTTTATAGTAAACTTTATGCTTGCGCTCATCGGACACGGCGGAATCACCGTCATTGGGCTGAATACACTGCTTCTTGGGTCCGAAGCTGTCCTCGGGCACGCCTTTTTTTCACTACTGGGGAATAGGGTACCTCTGTTCTGGCGGGCTGCGGTGGCCACCGTCATCACACTCCTGATTACTACCGGTCTCCTCATCGGCATTGTAGCCGTTTCGAATGCCCATCCGGTGGCCTTTCTCGACCACCATGGTCATGAAGCCGGCGAGCAGGGAGGTCCGATTTCCGTGGGAAGATTTTCGGCCATGGCGCTCGGACTCGGCTCCCTGGGCTGGATCATAGAAGCAGCGATTACCGGCGCGGTCGTGCGGTTCGTAGCCCAGGTAAAACCCGACCTCCTGCAGCATGCTCTGCACGCTGACCTTGCGAAGAGGGAACGGGAGGCTCCGTGATCGACGTCGCGCGCATAGATTACTGGGCAGCGAGCGGATCCGGTGCTTTCCACCGCGCTTCCGTTCTTGCCAAAGTTATTTTTGTAACGCTTGTCGTTTCCGCCGCCGTGCTTTCGCGCAATGTAGCTGCCCTTGTCGCGGGATATGGCATTCTCCTCATTGTCACCACCGCTGCGCGACTGCCGGTACTTCGCATCATGATGATGTCTCTCTACGCGGCCATATTCGCGGCGCTCTACGGTATCAGCCTGCGCGGAGTCGGTCTTACCGTATATGGACTCGTGATTTTCAAGGCGGTCACTCCGGCGCTGGCAGTGCTCATGCTCATCGTGAGTACGCCTTATCCAAGACTTTTCTCTCTTACCAGTTCCGTTCTTCCGGAACTCCCGGCCGCGGGCCTGTTCATGACTTACCGGAGTTTTTTTATTCTCCTTGATATGATGAATAATTTTATTGTGGCACTGCGGTTTCGCGCAGGTCTTTCCCGGGGTCGCATTATGAAGACTATTGCCAACATCCCCCGCGGCATCGCCATGCTTCTTGTCGCGGCCGTCGAGCGATCCTCGCGTCTCTATGCCGTTATGGCCGTGCGCGGATACAGCGGCAGCATGGCGGAGAAAGAACGGCTGGGATTGACCAGGCATGACTGGCTCCCGCTCGGCGCCGGCGGATTGGTCTTATTATTTGTACTTGTATGGAAGTGAGGTCGGAGCGAGCCGCCTGCTTCAGCATTCAAAGAAGACCATGCAATTGTGCACTGCCGGTTAATACTCGTACACTCCGAGTGCCGGCGTAAAGGATGCCGTCAGGGGCAGGCACGATTGCCTTGGTCCAGAATTCGGCGCGAAAATCCAGAACTATGGAAACGATAATCAGCGTAAGCTGCCTCAAGCACATCTACCCCGATACCACGGAGATCCACATCTGCGGCCTCGACTTTGTGGTTCACCGCGGAGCGCGCATTGCCATCCTCGGTGGGAATGGCTCGGGTAAAACCACGCTTATCTACCATATTCTCGGGTTTCTTAAACCGGACGAGGGACAGGTCAGGGTGTTCGGCATAAATCCTGCGACGCATTATGGCGATGTGCGTGAGCGCATCGGAGTCCTTCTTCAGAATGTTGAAGAGCAGATCCTTTCGCCCACCGTATGGGAAGACATCTCCTTTACGCCACGTAACTATGGTTATGGCAGGGAGAAAACGGCGCACATGGTAGAACAAGTTATGAAGGAACTTGGCATCTCCCATCTCCGAGACAAGATATGCCATTACCTTTCAGGCGGGGAGAAGCGCAAGGTTGCCCTGGCCGGGGCTCTCGTCATGCGGCCCGAACTGCTGATCCTCGATGAACCTTTCGAGGGGCTTGACTCCCGGTCCCGGGGGGAACTGGTAACTCTTTTGAACAAATACAATCGTGAGGGCATGACGATCATCATGTCCACACATGATTTGAATCTGGTTGCCGCATTCGCCGACCGGGTTTATGTCCTGTCCTCGGGGCACGGCGTTATCACTGCAGGAACGCCTGCCGAGATCTTCATGCAGGCCGATGCCTTGCGAGCCGCCAATATCGATCCGCCGCTTCTTACGGAATTGTTTCTCAAACTGAGAAAACGGGGATTGTCCATTGAATTGCCCATACACATCGACCAGGCGGTGGACGAGCTGGTCCGTCTGGTGCAGGGATGAACATCCGGCGGTCAAAAGCCGGATTTACAAAGGAGGGAGCATGCCGCAGGGCGGTTTCGAACACAGAAAAAGTCTTATCATATTCCTTATTGCGCTGGTCCTGAGCGCCGCCATTTTCATGGGCGTCATAACGGGTCACTTCATGGCACAGGGCGACCCTGTTGCCTTCCTGCTGTCGTGCGGCCTCGCTGTCCTCGTGTTGCTGACTGCATATCTTCTTTACCGGAACGTCATTGCTCCTTCGTACCGTCGACTTGAGGACGCCAACCTTGAACTGCACCTGAAGCAGGAAGAGCTGCTTGACATCAAGGATGATCTGTTCATCAAGTTTCTCGGAGTCTACGACGTCAACTATGCAGCCAATTCTCCGCGCCTGTTCGCCGATCGTCTCATGGATGTTGCTGATATTACAGCACGGGTCATGGAAGCAGAGGCGTGCTTCATTTATCTCTATGACAGGAAGAAGGACGATCTGGTTCTTTCGGCAACCAACGAGATCCAGAAGAATTCAATCGGGAATGTCCGCATTCCCCTCGGGGAGGGGATTGAAGGATGGGTCGGAAGGCGGCTTGAACCGGTCATGCTGAAGGACTATCGTGCCGATCCGCGATATAAAGAGATGCCGGGGCTCGGGGGCACCGACTATTTGTCCATCTATTGTCTCCCCCTCTATGTCTATTCCAACGGCGCTCTCGTCGGGGTCATGGAGGTTTTTTACCGGAAAGCGAAGGAATTTTCCGATGAGGAGATCAATTTCTTCACGACACTTTCGGGTATTCTTTCGACGACTATTCAGAATGAACAGATGCAGACCGAGCTGCGGAAGATGAATATGGAGCTGGAGCAGTGGGTCGCAGAGAAGACCGAGGAATTCCGTGCGTCGGAAGAGCGGTATCGTACTCTCGTTGAAAATGCCTGTGAATCCATTTTTCTCCTGGCGGAAAACGGTGACGTCGTCTTTGCAAATGAACAGGCGGCCCGGTTGTCCGGATTCCCAAAGTACGACCTTTTGCACAAGAACCTGTTCGAGCTTTTTGTCGATCCTTCGGAACCGCGGGGTATTCTTTCGGAAATCAAGCAGGGGAATCAAGCGCTCCGGCACGGGGACCTGAGGCAGGCTGACGGGACCATTGTTCCGGTAGCGATCAGTGCCGTCAAATTGACACTTATGGGCAAGCGATTCATCCAGTCAGTCGTTCGCGACGTATCTGTCCAGGTGCGACTTGAACGGCTGCTTGTGGACAAAGAGAAGGAATTGTCCGCACTTCGGGCACGGTTGGAAGAAAAAAGGTAACATTCCTGCTCACCAGGGCAGTTTCCCTTTTTTACCTTTACAGATATTGCGACCTGTGGTATACATTATGCATATGGCGGCCGATCGGCCGCCATATGCTCTTGTGAGTGTGATGGTGATCAAAAGGGTTTTCAAGATCCTCACGGTGTTCCTTCTCCTCGGTGCAAGCATCTATGGCGGATATCTGCTTGTTCAGGAGTCGGATATCTCCATGCCATCTCTGTTCCCATCTCCTTCCGGTACGCGACTGCTCATGGATATGGACGGATTCAGGATTGCGCAGTCCGAAAAGGGAAGAGTTACATGGCGCATGAATGCGAGGAACGCGGACCTTTTTGAAAACAAGGAAGCCCGGCTCAAAGAACTCGAGATCATATTCAGCAATCCGGAGAACAAGGAAGCCGTTCTTACCGGCGATTTTGGCGTCATGGATACCATTACGGGGAATGCGACCCTGCGACGGGACAATCGGGATGTCCGGGTCGTGACGAGCGACGGCTATGTATTGACTACCGATGCGCTGAACTGGAAGGCCGGTGAACGGATCGTATGGACTTTGAATCCGTTCAAGATGCTCGGCAGTGAAATCTATCTCGAAGGGGTCGGCTTTACCGCGAACGTCGACATGCGTTCGATCGTGGTGAAGGACAATGTCAAAGCAGTACTTCAGGAATAGTCTCTTCTCAGCGGCAGTCGCCGTGCTCCTCGTTTCCGTTGTGCCCGGCACCGGCTTATCCGGTGCTTTGCAGAAGACGGATACAGCCGAGCGGGAGCCCATCGTGGTGACCTCGAACCGGATGGAGGCTGAAAAACTCGGAGATAAGGTGACGTTTACCGGCAATGTTGTACTCAAGAAAGAGGGCATGACGCTGACTTCGGATACGATGGTCGTGTATTACGACAGTGGTTCCAAGAACATCAGGGAAATAGATGCCCGGGGAAACGTCGTCGTACGCAAGGAGGGCAGAGTCGCCCTTTCGAACCAGGCATCCTATTTCAGCAATGAGGAAAAAATCGTCCTCACCGGTGACGCCCGCATCATTGAGAATGACAGCCAACTCGGAGGAGAGAAAATTACCCTGTTCATGCGGGACGATCGCAGCATTGTAGAGGGCGGGAAAGTGCTGCTCTATCAGGAAAAACCAAGCAACGTGCCGCAGAGCCGGAAGCAGCAGTAGGAAAAGGAATGCATGGAGGCGCTTGAGGCCAAAAAACTGGAAAAAAGCTACCGTGGGCGGAAGATCGTCCGGGGGGTAAGCCTGCAGGTCAAACACGGAGAAGTCGTCGGATTGCTCGGCCCGAACGGCGCAGGCAAGACCACTACCTTTTATATGGTGGTCGGCCTCATCCGACCGGACCAGGGGAGGGTGAGCCTGGACGGTACCGATATCACGAAAATGCCGATGTATCAACGGGCTAAGAGCGGTATCGGATATCTCCCGCAGGAGCCGTCGGTCTTCAGAAAACTGACGGTAGCTGAGAATCTCATGGCCGTCCTTGAGACGATGTCCCTTTCCTCGGCGGAACGAAAAGAGCGCCGGGACCGGCTGATGGAGGAGTTGGGCATAGCCCATCTTTCGGACAGCATGGCCTATACCCTGTCCGGGGGCGAACGGCGGCGGGTTGAGATTGCACGCGCGCTTACTCTGTCTCCCAAATTCATCCTTCTGGATGAGCCTTTTGCCGGCATAGACCCCCTCGCAGTGCAGGATATTCAGGGGATCATCTCCCTGTTGAAAAGCAAGGGGATCGGCATTCTCATCACCGATCACAATGTCCGTGAAACGCTCGCTATCACTGACCGAGCATACATAATCAGCGACGGGAAGATCATCGAGGCGGGGACCGCCGCGGAAATTACGGCTAGTCCGCGTGTAAGACAATTTTACCTGGGTGAGGCATTTCGGTTATAATGAAAGAAGCGGAGCACCATTGTCCGTTTGCCACATTCTTCATGGACGTTGCGGAAGTTAGCGCTTATTCAGAAAAGTCATTTTTTCAGTGGTGCCTATGGAAGCAAGGCTTGAACTAAAATTATCTCAAAAACTCATTATGACGCCGCAGCTTCAGCAGGCGATCAAGCTGTTGCAGCTGTCGAGGCTTGAACTGGTTCAATCCGTTTCTCAGGAGCTCATTGAAAATCCGGTCCTCGAAGAATTGCAGCCGGAGACGGCGGATGAATCGCCTGAAGGTGATGAGGCATCCTCCACCGAGGTCGGGCAGGGAGAAGCCGTTTCGGACGCGCCGCCTGAGCAGGAGCGGGCGGAAGAACTGAAGAGCGATCTCGAACTGGGCCCCCAATGGGATGAATATCTGAATGAAATGGGCGACGGCCGGGATTACGGATACGCCGAAGCCGACGACAAGGAACTTCCTTCCTACGACCAAACGCTGTCCCGTCTTCCCTCGCTCAGCGACTACCTGTTGTGGCAACTGCATCTTTCTTCATCGGAAGCCGTCCTCGTCAAGGGGGGGGAATGGATCATCGGCAACCTGGATGATGACGGTTATCTGCGCGCCACCCTCGATGAGCTTTCACACCAGTCGGCGATCCCGCTGCCAAGCATGGCGCAGGCGCTCGAACTTATTCAGAGCTTTGATCCCGTCGGCGTCGGGGCCCGGGACCTCCGCGAGTGCCTGCTGATCCAGGTACGGCAACTGGACCTTCAGGGATCCCTGGTCGAACACATTGTTGAAGCACATCTGCCTGATCTGGAAAAACGAAAATATGCCAATATCGCGAAGGTGCTGAACGTCTCGATCCAGGAAGTGATGGAGGCTTCGCAGTTCATCATTCATGAACTCGAACCCAAGCCCGGCAGACCCTATCTTCCCTCCGATACGAACTACATAGTTCCCGACGTATACGTGATTAAAATCGAGGACCGATATGTGATCCAGCTCAACGATGAAGGACTTCCGAAGGTTCGCATCAACCCCTATTATCGGAAACTACTGAGCCGCAAGGAGAATATCGACAAGGTCACCAAGGAGTACGTGGAGGAGCGGCTCCGTTCGGCTCAGTGGCTCATCAAAGGCATGGAACAGCGGAACAGAACCATCTATAAAGTGGCGGAGAGCATTGTTAAGTTTCAACGCGATTTCCTCGATAAAGGAATCACCGAGCTCAAACCTATGGTCCTCAAGGACGTGGCCGAGGATATCGGTATGCACGAGTCGACGATCAGCCGCGTCACGACCAATAAGTTCATGCACACCCCCCAGGGCATTTTTCCGATGAAGTATTTCTTCACAACGGGATTCTCATCCGGAACGGGAACGGAGATTTCTTCTCTGACCGTCAAGGACACGATCCAGAAAATGATCAGAGAAGAAAATTCGGCGTCACCGCTGAAGGACCAGCAGATTGTGGATGCCCTGAAAGCGAGTGGTATCGATATTGCGCGCAGGACCGTGGCAAAATACCGCGAGGAACTCAGGATACCGCCGACGAGCGTGAGAAAAAGGCTCGGATAGCATTCATCATGCCAAAGTCAGGCTGCAGGGTGCTGGCACGAGTGAAGAAAATTTCGGAGTATGCCGTTCTTTTGCAGGGCGATCCGGAACAGAGATGCGAATTTGATAAACCGGCCAGAATGAGAATCGAAGTCCCCGTTGCGTGCTTCAGGGGGCATGATGTCGTATTACGGATTTTTCCCCAACGAGGAGGTAGGTATGCTGGTCAGCGTAAATGGAAGGCACATCGAAGTTACGGAAGCACTCAGGCAGTATGCAACGGACAAATTCAGCAGATTGGACAAGTACCTTGCAAATGGCGCCCAGGTGGTCATTACCATATCGGTAGTCAAGAAAGTTCACCATATAGCGGAAGCGACGATCAAGTCTAATGGACTGCTGATCCAGGCATCGGAAGAGACCGAGGAGATGTATTCGGCAATAGACCTTCTCATTGAGAAAATCGAACGAAGGGTGAGACGTTACAAGGAAAAACTGGTGGATCATAAGCACCAGAGCGGCAAAACGGAAACGACTCCGGGAACGGCACCATCCCATCCGGAGGACCGCATCCCCCAGATCATCAGGACGAAGCGATTCGATCTCAAGCCGATGCTCCCCGAAGAGGCCGTGATGCAAATGGAGCTTCTGGACAAGCAGTTTTTTATCTTTTCGAATGCCGGCAACGGGCAGGTGAGCGTCATTTACAAGAGGCGTGACGGAAATGTCGGCCTCATAGAACCGGCGCGGTAGAATGGGGCTCCGAGATGGTCACGATCAAGGACCTGCTGCGTGATGACCTGATACTCGAGGAGATCGAGGCGACCGATAAGCCCGGCGTGCTGCGGGAATTTGCGCGGTTTCTGAGGTCAGCGGGAAGGATCACGGATGAAGAAGAGCTTATTCACGTTCTGGCCGAGCGTGAATCGCTTGGAAGCACGGGGATCGGCAACGGCGTCGCCATCCCCCACGGCAAACTGTCCGCACTCGACGGTATGATTGTTGCGTTCGGCAGGTCGGTCCGCGGAATCGAATATCAATCTCTTGACAAACAACCAGTGCATCTTTTTTTTCTGCTCGTCACTCCCGAGGACAAGCCGGGGGATCATCTCAAGGCGCTGGCGCGGATATCCCGGATACTGAAAAATTCTGAACTGCGGGAAAACCTGAAGCAGGCAACCCGTCGCGAGGAAATCCAGAGGCTCATATACGAGGAAGACGAAAAATATCCGCAGCCCCAGCCGCTGACGCGCAAGTAAAAGTAGCGGTCAGGGCTCTGACCGGGGCAGCATCGGTGCTGGCGGGACGCGCGGGCCTGACGAGAACGGTTTCCTCTCCGCAGATCTATTCGCCGGAGCTGAGCGCTCTCGGCGCAGGGAAGGGCGGAGAATCGCGCGTGCTGCACCTCCGGCCGAGCCAGGTGGCAGCACTCTGTGCGCTTCCTTCTCGTGACCGGTTACGGACAGCCCGATCCCTCATGCGGCAGAAACCAGCGTGTATTGTGCTCAGCGGAGGGAAGGCTTGCGAAGAACTTCTTCGGGAGTCGGCGTCCTCCCGAATTCCCCTGCTGAAGACCGGAGAACTGCCCCGCCTTAATCGTCTTCTCGTATCGCTATTATCGCCGCGCATGAGCCTCCACGGCGTACTGGTCGAGATCTTCGGTCTGGGCACCCTGATCATCGGTGAAAGCGCGGTCGGCAAGAGCGAAGCAGCCCTCGACCTTGTGCTTCGGGGCCATAAGCTGGCTGCTGATGATACGGTCATCATAGAGCGCATCGGAGACGAAATCAACGGCAGTCCGACAGAACTGGGCGCTGATCTGCTCCAGATCCGTGGACTCGGCATCATCGATGTGCGAGCCCTTTATGGTGAATCGGCCACGATCAATGCTTCCCGGATCGGCCTGGTTGTGGAGCTGGAGGAGTGGCAGAAGGGCCACCAGTACAGCCTGGTCGGTCTTCGGGAGCGGCGTTATCGCCTGCTCGGCGTGAATATCCCCTATTTGAAACTGCCGGTCAAACCGGGCCGGACCATGGCGACCCTGATCGAAGTGGCGGCGAGAAATCAGATGCTCAAGAACCGCGGCATTTTTACCGCCCGCGAATTGAACAGAAAACTCCGGAAGAGGTTGACAGGATGAGCAGCGCCCGCATGGTGGTGGTCACGGGGCTGTCGGGCTCCGGCAGGAGCGCCGCGCTTAAAGCCTTCGAGGATATAGGCTTTTATTGCGTCGACAATCTGCCGCTTTCACTGCTCCCCGCATTTCTCGAATTCGCCCGTCAGTCAGACGAGGCCTTTTTGTCGGCCATCGGCATCGATATCCGTGAGAAGGGATTCCCGGAACAATTTCCCGCTCTCTATAAAGAACTGAAGTCCGACGGCAGCATGATCGAATTGCTTTTTCTGGACGCATCGGACCAGACCATTGTCAGACGCTTCAGTGAGACGAGGAGACCGCATCCGCTTTCCCGCGGGACAACGCCGCTTGTCGAAGGCATACGACGTGAACGGGCGGCTCTCAGCGAGGTCAAGACGCTCGCCGACCGGATCATAGACACCTCTGATTATACGGTCCATGATCTGCGCCAAGCCGTGGAACGCCACTATGCGCAGCGGAACGCAGGACGCCCCATGGTCATCACCCTGGTGACCTTCGGATATAAATTCGGCGTGCCTTACGATCTCGACCTGCTGTTCGATCTTCGATTTTTGCCGAATCCGCATTTCGTCCCCGAGCTTCGTCCGCTGACCGGAGAAGACCCACGGGTGAGCGATTACATCATGGGGAGATCCGATGCCGCGGAGTTTCTTTCCCGTCTGTCGGACTTCCTCGAGTATCTGCTGCCGCGGTACCGCCTTGAGGGCAAGAGCTATCTGACGATCGGACTCGGTTGTACCGGCGGCAGGCACCGGTCCGTGGCCCTTGCGCTCCTCGTCGCGGGACGTCTTCGGCAGAGCGGCTATGAAGTCAATGTGAAACATCGGGACATCGGAGGATGACCTCGTTGCCGATCGTGAACATGCCGCTTCCGGTTCGCACTCGGCAAGGGAGAAGGAAAAAGGAGACTGCAGCATGATCGGACTAGTGGTGGTATGTCATGAGGATATGGGCGCCGAGTTGGTAAAGGCAGCCGAGATGATCGTCGGCAAGATCGAGGCAGTGGCGACGGTCAGTGTCAAACAGGAAAGCGCTCCGGAAACACTCAGAGACGAAATCCAGTCCGCCATCAAGAAGGTCGACCGGAAAAAAGGCATCATGCTTTTCACCGATATGTTCGGGGGGACCCCGTCCAATATCGCCCTTGCCTTTCTCGGAGAGACCATCGAAGTGGTCACGGGCGTCAACCTGTCGATGTTGATCAAATTCGCGAACCATCGCGATGAAAAGACGCTGCCCGACCTCGCCAGGCTCGTGCAGGAAGCGGCGCAGAAGAGCATCGTGATCGCAAGCCAGATGCTGAAGGGGAAGAAGTAGGCCGGCATGATCGTGTTTACCAGGATAGATGACCGTCTGATCCACGGTCAGGTCGTCGAAGGATGGGTGAATTACCTGAAGGCAACCTGCATTATGGTGGCCGACGACACCGTCGCGTCCGATGCGGTTCAGCGCTCCATCATGGAAATGTCAGTTCCCCAGGGGCTGAAGGTGCTGATCGGCCGTGTAGACGAGATATGCGGAAGCCTGCGTTCCGTTGCGTCAGACGCTGAACGGGCAATTCTTCTTTTTTCCCGGCCCGTCGATGTTGTACGGGCGATCCATGAAGGAATGCAGTGCAGCGTGTTAAACATCGGCGGAATGCACTATGTCCCCGGCAAGCGCAAACTCATGGACGTCCTCGCCGTGAATGAATCCGATCTGGAGGCATTCAGGGAAATCAGCGACAAGGGCGTCAAAATCGATGTCCAGACGGTGCCGAACCAGCGGGCGATACCGCTTGAAAAAATCCTTCACGTCTGTTCGCGGTCCGAGAAACCAAAGGAATGAGCCCGTGTGAATCGGACCGGGGCAGCGGAAACGGCTCAGGCGGCAGCGGTTGATGATGCCGACAGCAGATATTCATATGGCTCTTGCGGTGCTCGGCATCGCGCTGGTGGGATCGATCCTCGGGCTGGACCGGACGGCAGCAGGGCAGTTCATGGTCTCTCAACCGATCGTGGCCGGACCGATTACCGGATGGATGCTTGGCGACCCGGCTGCGGGGCTCGCGATCGGTGCGATCCTGGAGCTCCTGTGGGTGCTCGATCTTCCGGTAGGCACCTTCGTCCCGGCAAACACGACGATTTGCACGGTGTCGGCAACGGCTGCGGCGGCCCTGGGCCATCCCGGCGGAGCTTCCCCGGCAGACTTCGGGTTCAGCATTCTGCTGACGACCATCATGGTCCCCATAACCATGAAAGCCGACAGCCTGGTCAGGACCTTGAACTCCCGGTTGGGCGACAGCGTGCTTGCATCGTCGGGGCAGAATATGGGGCGGGCGCTTTCCCGGGCTCAGGGAAAAGGCCTGTTGTTTTTTTTCCTGAAGTCTTTCGTTCTGTATTGTCTGCTGGTGCCGCCGAGCATCGCAGCGGTCGGTCTGTTCGCACAGATGCCTTCGGCCCTTCACCGGGCGGCATCTCTGTTCGTCAGGCTGCTTCCCCTCCTGGGGGTGGCGCTTGTGCTTCGTAAGTTGTCGATGCGGACATTTGACCGTTTTTTTCTCGTTGGATGTGTGTTTGCTGCGATTTTCGGAGAAGTAGAGCATGTGCCTGCGCCGGTCATCCTGATACTATCGGCGGCGGCGGGCTGGGTGGGGGCGGAATTCCTTGAGCGGAGATCGTAATACCATCGGCTACCCCGAACTTTTATCCGTGTTCGGCAGGGCGCTGCTTATTCAGGCGTCGTGGAGTTACGACCGGATGCAGAGTCTGGGCTTCGGCTACGCAATGGAACCGGCGCTGAGGAAGCTTTATCCTGACGAGGCCGAATATGAGACGAGGCTGAGGGTGCACCTGGACTATTTCAACACCCAGCCCTCTTTTGCATCATTCCTCCTCGGAGCAGCAGTGGGGCTTGAACAGGAGCGCGCAACGGGCCGGAACCCGGCTGCCGACCCTGCCTCGCTGAAAACGTCGTTGATGGCCCCCCTGGGAGCGCTGGGCGACAGTTTTTTCTGGGGGGCGCTCAGGCCCTTTGCGGCGGTTGCAGCAGTAGCGGTGTACCTCCTCGGATCGTGGTGGGCGCCGATTCTGTTTCTCGTATTATATAACGTTTGGCATCTCGGATTCCGGTGGGGAATGTTGCTCTGGGGGTTCCGCAGCCGCGGTGACGCGGTTGCTTTGATGTCCCGATACCGGTTCACTGCAATCACAAGACGGTTCAAGATGCTTTCGCTCGGCATGCTCGGCGGTCTCCTGGGACTGATTTCCCTGTGGCGCGCCGAGTTCAGGCCGGTGCCTCATGCCCCGCGCTTGTTCATGACGGTTGCGGCGCTGGCGGTTACGCTCATTCTTGTAGAAGCCATGCGGAGAGGCGGTTCACCCGTAAAATTCATGCTGGGTCTGGCTGCAGCCTGCATCGGCCTTGCATATGCAGGGGTGGTTTGATGGTGCAACGAGAGCTGTTGGTGGAAAACAAGCTGGGTCTCCATGCCAGGGCTGCCGCGCAGATCGTGAAGACGGCAAGCATATACTCGTCCAAGATAACCATGATCAAGGACGGCCTGGAAGTGGACGGCAAAAGCATTATGGGGATCATGATGATGGCTGCCGCTAAAGGAAGCACCATCCTGGTCGTGGTACAGGGTGATGATGAGACCGAGGCGGCAGAAAGCCTGGCAAGGCTTTTTCGGGAAAAGTTCGGCGAGAAAGAATGAGCGGAACAGGTGTTCGCGCGCTTCAGCACGGAGCCCGCGCCACTTTAGACACCAACCAGAGGGAACGGAAACAGCAGAATGCACGAAAAAACGTACAGAGGCATCGTGGCTTCACCGGGCATCGTGATCGGCCGCGCATATCTTCTTGACCGCCGAAAGGTCGTCGTCGCGGGCCGACGGATCGAGGGTGTCAGCGTCAAGGACGAGGTTGCCCGGTTCAAGAAGGCCGTCGAACTTTCCAAGACGCAGCTCGATGACCTGAAGAAGCGTTTCAGCAAGGGTCTGGGGCGCTCTCATCAGTATATTCTCGAGACCCACATCATGCTGCTGGAAGACAAGATGCTCGTCGAAGGCACGGTGAAGCGCATCAAGGAATCGCTTCTGAACGCCGAAGGGGCGCTCAAGGAGACGATTGCGGCCATTGGTCTCAAGTTCGATACGATCGAGGACGAATATCTCCGCGAGCGGAAACACGATGTGGAGCAGGTGGGCGAGCGGGTCCTCCGGAACCTGGTCGGCCATAAACAGGAGAGTCTTGCCGATATCCGCGAGGAAGCCGTGATCATCGCCCACGATCTCGCGCCGACCGACACCCTCATGATGCGCAAGGACAAGATCCTGGGGTTTGCCACCGACGCCGGAAGCCGGACATCGCATACAGCCATCCTGGCCCGCTCGCTCGGCATTCCTGCCGCAGTCGGTCTCGAGAGCATTACGTCGGCGGTCAAGACGGGCGACGTCGTGATCCTGGACGGCATTCACGGCGTGGTGATCGTCGATCCCGATGAAGAGACGTTCCTCGACTACCTGAAGAAACAGCGCAAGTATAAGTATTTCGAACAGGAGCTGGACAAGCTCAAGACGCTTCCGGCCGAGACCCTCGACGGCCATATCGTCCACCTGCAGGGGAACATCGAATTGCCTGAAGAGGCGACGTCGCCTGCCGAGCACGGCGGGACCGGCATCGGCCTCTACCGTACTGAGTTTATCTTCCTGAACAGACAGACCCTTCCCACGGAAGAAGAACACTACCATGCCTACCGGACCGTAGCGGAACGGGCCGCCCCGCATGAGGTGGTGATCCGTACGCTTGATGTCGGAGGCGACAAGATCGGACTGCCCGGCGTCTATGAAAAGGAGGCGAACCCGGCGCTTGGACTGCGGGCTATCAGGTTCTGCCTGCAGAAGCGGGACCTTTTCAAGACGCAGTTGCGGGGCATTCTGCGGGCTTCGGCCCACGGCGACATCAAGCTGCTCATACCCATGATCTCCGGTCTGAACGAGCTCATGGAGACGAAGAAGATGATCAACGAGGCCAAGAATGAGCTCCGGTCCGAGGGCAGGGCCTTCAACGAGAAGGTCAAGCTCGGCGTGATGATCGAAATCCCCTCTGCCGCCATGATCGCCGATCTTCTTGCCAAAGAGGTGGATTTTTTCAGCGTCGGCACGAACGACCTCATTCAATACACGCTTGCCATCGACCGCCAGAACGAGCATGTGGCCTATATGTACGAACCGCTTGATCCGGCGGTGCTGCGTCTGCTCCAGCGGGTTGCCGTTGCTGCGCGGGAGGCCAAATTTCCCCTTGCGATGTGCGGCGAGATGGCGGGAGATCCGCTCTATGCCGCGATCCTGATCGGGATGGGTTTCCAGCATCTCAGTATGAATGTTGCGTCGATTCCCTGGGTTAAAAAGGTTGTCCGCTCGGTCCGGATGCAGGACGCCGTCGAACTAGCGACACTGGTAATGCAGCAACCCACCGCCCATCAAGCGCGAAAAACAGCCGAGACGTTCATGGAAGAACGGTTTCCTGATCTGGCGGCTGAGCTGTAGTTGCTCCAGATTGCATCCGGTCAATCTCGACCAGCCGGCTGGTCATCGGAGAAGCCCAAAAACAGGGGTCCCGTGACGACCCGGCTACGTGTTTATTTTCCCGCCATGGAATGCAGGATCGGCGTGAGATTTCCCCTCATTACCGGGGAGGATGAATCAACCTGTTGCCTGCGCCTGAAGCTCCTTCTGACTTCGTTTCTGACATAACCGAGGTTGTAAGGGGTCCTGATTCTCCCCTGAGTCGTACAAAACATGCGTATCAGCGACAGGAAAATATATTTTGCAAAAATGCATTCTCTGTGATAGAGTATCTGCTGAACCATATGAAATTACGATGGATTTTATGCAATTGCATCAGGAAATGCCCGTTCGTTCATGACAGCGGCAGCAGCCTGCTGTTCATACGAAGCTTCGTTCAAGGGCGACCGGGCGGGATTTTCATTTTTCCGCAGGCGATGAGTCAGGAAAAGTGAAGACCGGAGGACAGGCTATGGAGCCGATCATGTGCCCCTTTTGCGGAGGGACAAATCTGTTTCAAGAAGATGACTACAGCCTCGAAATGGATTTCGAGTTTTGGACCATTCATCACTGGGAATGTCTTGACTGTGCGCAATCGTTCGACAAAATAGAAATTCTACCCGCATCGAACGCTTTTGAGGAAATCAATGAGAGCACCATCCACTGAACGGGGAGTTGAGGGGTCGGCCAAACCGTCCCGTCCGCTTCCTGGAACCGGCCGGCCGACGGCAGCGATCATCGACCTCGATGCTCTCAAGCATAATTATCAAGAAGTAGTCCGCTGCGCGGAAGGCCGGTCGATTCTGGCCGTTGTCAAGGCGCAGGCCTATGGGCATGGGGCTCTTCCGATCGCCCGGCATCTCGTTGATCTCGGTGTGGACATGCTTGGCGTTGCCTTAGTGGAAGAAGGGCGGGAGCTTCGCGATTCCGGCATCCGGACGCCGATCCTCGTGATGAGCGCCTTGTTTCCGGAGCAGGCGGAGGCCGTAGCCGCAGCGCAGTTGACTCCTGTTGTCTATTCGATGACCATGGCCCGCGCTCTTTCCCGGGCCGCGAAAAAGCAGGGCAAAACAGTCGCCCTGCATGTGAAGATCGATACGGGGATGGGGCGGGTGGGCATTGCGCCCGAGGCCGCTTTGGGCTTTATCGAGGACGTGCAGTCACTGGACAATATTGTTGTTCAGGGTCTGATGACTCATTTTGCCGACGCCGATCTTCGCAACAAGGAATATGCGTCCCGGCAGATGGATTTTTTCAGCGGAATAACCGCAGCTCTTGATGCGCGCCATATGGCCGTCCCGCTTCGTCACGCGGCAAACAGCGCTGCAGTCCTCGATTATCATCGCGCTCTTTTTACCATGGTGCGGCCCGGTCTCATGCTGTACGGCTATAATCCGCTCGAAGGGGGGGCACCCCGGGCCGATCTCGTTCCCGTGATGACGCTCGCGACATGCATCGCATTTATGAAGAAAGTCCCGGCCGGTACATTTATCAGCTATGGGCGGACATTTGAGACAAAGCGGGATAGCCTGATAGCGACGATCCCTATCGGCTATGCCGATGGGTACAGCCGTGGTCTTTCCAACAAGGGCATCGTGCTGGTCCGCGGCAAGCGGGCGCCGGTGGTCGGCCGGGTGTGCATGGATATGTGCATGATCGACGTGACGGACGTCCCCGGCGTTGCCGAGGGGGAAGAGGTCGTCCTCATGGGCGCCCAAGGCAACGACAGGATCAGCGCCGACGACATTGCCCTGCAGACGGGAACTATAGCATACGAGGTGCTCTGTGGAATCAGCAGCCGGGTCCCGAGGATTTATTAACAACTCGCTCGAAGCAGTCGGACGCAGGACCTCGGCTTTTACCGCTGAGGTCGGCAGAGTCCTTATCTTTTTCAGCCAGACGATTCGCTGGTCCTTCAGCCGGCCGTTCTACATCAAAAGCCTGCTGAAGCAGATGGAGCAGATCGGCGTGAATTCCGTTCCTGTGGTGCTCACCACGGCGCTGTCCACGGGAATGGTGCTGGCACTCCAAAGCTATACGGGCTTCAAACGGTTCGGCGCCGAAACCCTCATCGGCACCGTCGTGTCCCTGTCCATGACGCGGGAACTCGGCCCGGTGCTTACCGGTCTCATGGTGGCCGGCAGGGCGGGTGCGGCCATGGCTGCTGAACTCGGTACGATGCGCGTGACCGAGCAGATCGACGCCCTTTCGACGCTGGCCACGAATCCCATGAAGTATCTTGTGGTCCCGCGGTTCCTGGCGAGCACCATAATGATGTTCTTTCTCACGGTTCTCGGCATGATGATCGGCATCTCCGGCGGATACTTTGTCGGCGTCAAAGTGCTCAATACGAATCCCGTCACCTACATCAACAACAGCATCAATTTCACGGAAGTCACGGATATCTGGTACGGACTGATCAAGTCCCTCGTTTTCGGCGCCGTGGTCGGTCTGATCGGCTGCTACAAGGGATTCAATACCGAGGGCGGCGCGGAAGGCGTCGGCAAGGCGACCACGGGCGCCGTCGTCGTGTCCTGCATGCTCATTCTCATCCTCGACTATTTCCTGTCGGCGCTGTTATGGTGATGCCATGGCCATGATCGAGGTCGTCGACCTGTACAAGCATTTTGGCAGTCTTCAGGTGCTTCGCGGCGTGAACCTGTCCGTTGAGAAGGGCGAAAGCATGACCGTGATCGGCGGCAGCGGCAGCGGCAAGAGCGTGCTTATCAAGCACATCATCGGCCTGCTGTTCCCGGATCGGGGGAGGGTCATCGTCGACGGACAGGAGCTGAACAAGCTTGACGAGTTTGGTTTGAACGAACTCAGAAAAAAATTCGGCATGCTGTTTCAGATGGCCGCGCTCTTTGACTCGCTGACGGTCTGGGAGAACGTCGGGTTCTCGCTCAAGCAGCATACGAAGCTGTCCGACAAGGAGATCAGGAAGATCTCGACCGAAAAGCTGGCACTCGTCGGGCTTAAGGACATCGAGGATAAAATGCCGGTGGAACTGTCGGGCGGCATGAAGAAGAGGGTAGGGCTTGCACGGGCCATTGCCATGGATGCGGCCATCATCCTCTATGACGAGCCGACAACGGGCCTGGATCCCATCGCAGCGGATGCGATCAACGATCTGATCATTGATCTCCGGAAAAAACTTGGGGTGACGTCTGTGACGATTACCCACGATATGCACAGCGCATACAAGATATCGGACCGTATCGCGATGCTTTACAAGGGCGAGATCCTTGAGACCGGTACGCCCGAGCAGATAAAAAATACATCGAATCCGATCGTGCGTCAGTTTATCTCCGGCAGTGCCGTAGGGCCGATTACGGCCGAATGAAGCTTGAATTGCGGAATGCGGATTGCGGATTGAAATTCAGGCTCTTTGCCTCGAATCCGCAGTTTGGAATCCGACATTTGCAGTGAGAACGGAGTTTCCATGATGAAACTGAGCCCTGAAGCCAAGGTTGGCCTGCTCGTGATCGGGGGATCGGTCCTCCTTCTGTACATGACCTTTGCCGTCGGCAAGTTTCAGTTCGGCGAGAAAAAAGGGTATGTGCTGGAGGCGGTCTTTGATTCAGTAGCCGGCCTCGACGTCAAATCGTCAGTGCGCATGGCTGGCGTGAAGATCGGTGTGGTGGAGAAGGTGGGGCTCGATGACAGCCATGCCCTGGTCACCATGCGCATCGATCCCGGGGTGCGCATCCAGCACAGTTCCGAAGCGATGGTCAAGACCATGGGACTTCTCGGCGAAAAATACATTGAATTCGTACCGGTTAAAATACAGGGGGCGCGGGTGCAGGTGCCGGGCGGTCCTGATCTCTATAAAAACGGCGAACGGGTCCAGGCCACGGTATCGCCCAGTGATGTGGACAAGCTCATCAATCAGCTTTCCGCAATCTCGGATGACATCAAGCAGGTTACCGGTTCGCTCAGGCAGGTCCTGGGCACCGAACAGGGTGCCCGCTCCATGGAGGACATCCTGAACGATCTTCGCCAGACCATGGCGAACATCAAGGATTTTTCCCGCACGCTGCAGGTCGACGGAAGCGAACTGGTCGTACGCCTCAATGAACTTGCCGTAAACCTCAACGGCGTTGTCGACGACAACCGTGACAACCTGAAGGTGACGATGGAAAATGTCAGGGAAGCTTCAAAGAGCGCCGAACTGGCCCTTGCCTCCATTGAAAACGCCGCCAGGAAAATCGACAATGGAGAAGGAACGATCGGGAAACTGGTGAATAACGACAGCATGTACAACAGCGTCGATAATGCCGCCAAGGGGCTCTCCGATTACGTCGGCAGGATCGAGCGCTTGAAGACAATCGTCGGGTTCCGCACCCAGTACATGTTCCCCAACTCTCAGAGCTATGCGACCCTGGAACTGAAACCGCGGCCGGATACGTATTACATACTCGAACTAACGTCCGATCCCTTCGGGAAATATACGAGGACGGAAACGACGACATCGCCGCCCGGCGGCATGGTCACGACGGAGCAATACGACGATAAATTCAAATTCAGCATCGAATTCGCTAAGCGGTGGGGGAACCTTGCTGTCCGTCTCGGCCTGATCGAATCAACGGGCGGCGTCGCCGCAGACTATTATGCGCTCGGAGACCGGCTCAAGTTCAGCGTCGATTCGTGGAACTACAACAGCAAGGAACCGGGGAACGAAAATGCCCACGTGAAGGCGGCGGCCAGCTTCGACGTGACGAAGACTCTGTATGTGCACGGCGGGTACGACAACATCCTGAACTCGAAGCGGGCGACTCCTTTTGCCGGACTCGGGCTGCGGTTTGACGACGAAGATCTGAAATATCTTATGGGAAGCGTACCCATTCCGAAGTAGGGTGATCGTTTTGATCGTCCGATTGTTCGATTGATGGCGTTTACTTACCTTGACAATCTGAAGGCAGTTTCATAGAATGAAATCGAGGAGCGGAGCGTGAACAAAGCGATTACCAAGGCCGTTTTTCCTGCAGCAGGGCTGGGCACCCGGTTTTTGCCGGCCACCAAGGCCTCTCCCAAGGAGATGATGCCGCTCGTGGACAAGCCCCTGATCCAGTACGTCGTCGAGGAGGCCGTTGCTTCAGGCATCGAGCAGATCGTCCTTATTACGGGCCGCGGAAAACGGGCGATCGAAGACCATTTCGACGTTGCCTTCGAACTCGAGGAGGACCTCAAGGCAAAGGGCAAGCACGAACTGCTTTCTACCATTCAGCGTATCGCCAATCTGGTGACGTTCTGCTATATCCGGCAGAAGAAGGCGCTCGGTCTCGGCCATGCCGTCCTGATGGCAAAGCGCATCGTGGGAGAAGATCCTTTTGCTGTGCTGCTTGGCGACGATATCATCGATTCAAAAGTACCGGCGCTCAAGCAGATGATGGACGTCTATATGCGGTATCCCGCCACGATCCTGGCCATCCAGAAAGTACCCAAGTCCCAGACCAGGAATTACGGCATCATCGATGCCAAAAGGATCGAGGACGGCGTCTATCTCGTAAAAGACCTTGTAGAGAAACCCTCTCCCGACGAGGCGCCGTCGAATCTTGCGATCATCGGTCGTTATATTCTCACTCCTGAAATCTTCAACTGTCTTGAATGCACCAAGCCGGGGAAGGGGGGAGAGATCCAGCTGACCGACGGTTTGCGCCTGCTCATGCAGAAGCAGCCGATCTATGCCTATGAGTTCGAGGGCGTGCGCCACGATGCCGGAGACAAGCTGGGGTTCCTGAAAGCGACGGTGGAGTTCGGGTTGAAAAATGAGGAATTTGGAGATGCCTTCAGGAGTTATTTGAAAAAACTCAATCTATAAGACGGATTGATTGCAGGAGCATCCGTCGGGAGATGCGCATCTGAGATGAGGAGGCCGTTTTGGCTAAGACAGAAACAAAAACAGTAGATCTCCAGCAGTCGATTGAGATCCCCAAGAAAATTCCCTTGCTCCCGATCAGGGACATCGTCGTGTTTCCTTATATGGTGCTCCCTCTCTTCGTCGGGAGGGAGATGTCCATCAAGGCCATCGAGGTGGCGCTCGAGGGGAATCGCATGATTTTCCTTACCTCCCAGAAGGACATCAATGTCGAGAACCCGTCTCCGTCGGACCTCTATTCCGTGGGGACCGTCGGCGTGATCATGCGCATGCTGAAGCTGCCGGACGGCCGCATCAAGATTCTCGTCCAGGGAGTGGCCAGGGCCAAGACCGTCAAGTTTCTGCAGAAGGAGCCTTTTTACCAGGTCGAGATCAAGGCTTTTCCCGACACGGCATCGCCCATCAACCTTGAAACCGAAGCGCTGATGCGAAATGTGAAGGAGCAGATCGAGAAGCTTGTGTCCTTCGGCAAGGTGATCCTGCCCGACATCATGGTCGTCATCGAGAACGTGGACGACCCGGGTAAATTGGCCGACCTGGCAGTGGCCAACATGGGGCTCAAGGTGGAGCAGGCCCAGGAAATCCTCGAGATCACTGATCCGGTCCAGCGCATCAAGCGGATCAACGAGGCGCTCGGCAAGGAAATTGAGCTTTTGTCCATGCAGCAGAAGATCCAGGCCGATGTCCGCGGCGAGATCGACAAGACGCAGAGGGAATATTTTCTGCGGGAACAGCTCAAAGCGATACAGCGCGAACTGGGCGATACCGACGACCGCTCCGAGGACATGCGGGAGCTCCGCGAGAAGATCAAGGAAGCCAAACTCCCTGAAAAAGGCGCAAAGGAAGCGGAAAAGCAGCTCCGGCGCTTGGAACGGATGCACCCCGACGCTGCGGAAGCGTCCATGACCAGAACCTATATTGAATGGCTCGCCGAGCTGCCGTGGAGCAAGGCGACGAAAGACAATCTCGATCTGAAGGCAGCGCAGAAGATCCTCGAGGAAGATCACTATGACCTTGAAAAGGTGAAGGAGAGGATCCTCGAATACCTTGCCGTCCGGAAGCTCAAGGATAAAATGAAGGGGCCGATCCTCTGTTTCGTCGGGCCTCCCGGAGTGGGCAAAACTTCGCTTGGCAAATCCATCGCCCGGTCCCTGGGCCGCGAGTTCGTGCGCATATCGCTCGGTGGAGTCCGTGACGAGGCGGAGATACGCGGTCACCGCAGAACCTATGTCGGAGCGCTGCCGGGCCGGATCATCCAGGGCATCAAGACGGCCGGCTCCTATAACCCCGTGTTCATGCTTGATGAAATCGACAAGATCGGCGCCGATTTCCGGGGGGACCCGTCTGCGGCGCTGCTCGAGGTGCTCGATCCGGAACAGAACAATTCCTTCAGCGACCACTATATCGGCCTGCCGTTCGACCTGTCCCATGTCATGTTCATCACGACAGCGAACCAGACCGATCCCATTCCGGGGCCTCTTCGCGACCGAATGGAGATCATCCACCTGTCCGGTTACACGGAGCAGGAAAAACTGGGCATTGCCAAGAGTTACCTCATCCCGCGGCAGCTCACGGAACACGGGATCACGGAGAAGAACATCGGCATCCCCGACAAGACGGTCCTTCAGGTCATTGCTCAATACACCCGTGAAGCGGGCGTGAGAAACCTCGAGCGCGAGATCGCCCATCTCTGCCGAAAGGTGGCGAGAAAGATCGCAGAGGGCGAAACAGGACTGTTTACCATTACCTCGTCCAATCTGCATACCTACCTTGGGAGCCCCAAGTACCTGCCGGATGTAGAGCGGGAGAAGGACGAAGTCGGCGTCGTGACCGGCCTTGCATGGACGGAAACGGGAGGCGACATCCTGTACATCGAGGCGACGACGATGCGGGGCAAGGGCACGCTGACGCTCACCGGTCATCTGGGCGACGTGATGAAGGAATCGGCCCATGCAGCGCTGACCTATGTCCGTTCCCGCGCGCAAAAACTCGGCATCAAACCCGAGACCTTCGGTAAAACCGACGTGCATATCCATGTTCCTGCGGGCGCAATTCCGAAGGACGGCCCCTCGGCGGGGGTCACGATGGCGACTGCCCTGGCCTCGGTCTTCACGAACGCTCCGGTGAGGAAGGACCTTGCCATGACCGGGGAGGTCACGCTCCGGGGCAGGGTGCTGCCCATCGGCGGATTGAAGGAAAAGACGCTCGCGGCGCGCCGCGCGGGCATCAGGACCGTGGTCGTCCCGAAACAGAATGAAAAGGACCTCGACGACATACCGAAAAACATCAGGAAGGACATAACCTTTGTTTTTGTCGAAACGATGGACGAGGTCATTGCAAATGCATTGCAGAAAAAATTGCCCCGTCGCATAGCGCATAAAAGGATGCCCGGCAGATCGCGAGCCACGCACTGAGAAGTTCAGAGTACGGAGTGCAGGGCGGGTCCGGACGGCATGCCCTGCGGCTCCGTCTGTCCGTGGCAATAATCAAAAATGAGAATATCAGACCTGGGAGAGTTCGGCCTGATCGAAAAGATCCGGAAGTCGGCCGCCCGAGCCTCGTCTTCAGTGCTGATCGGCATCGGAGATGATGCCGCCGCGGTGACATTCTCCCCGTCCGCTGCAGTTCTTTCCACGTCGGACATGCTGCTCGAAGATGTGCATTTCGACCTCGCCTTCACCGATTACTATTCGCTGGGGTGGAAGTCCGCGGCGGTCAATTTGAGCGACATCGCTGCGATGGGGGGGATACCCCGTTTCTGCCTTGTTTCTCTCGGCATCCCGACCGACCTTTCCGTGGAGCAGATCACCGAATTCTACCGGGGGTGCAACGCGCTTCTCAGGAAACACCGCGCAGCTCTCGTGGGTGGTGACACGTGCTCTTCCCGGCAGGCCCTGGTCATCAGCATTACGCTTCTTGGTGAGTGCAAGCGATCACGGCTCGTTTCCCGGGCAGGCGCGCGAGCGGGAGATCGGATCTTCGTGACGGGAACGCTCGGAGACTCCGCTGCAGGATTGGAACTTTTGAAAGCGGGGGCCGGGGGCCGGGGGCAAGGGACCGGGAACAAGGATTTTAAATCCGCAATCCGCAATCCGCAATCCGCAGTTGCTGCTCTTGTCAAACGACATCTTCGTCCTGTCCCCCGGGTCGAGTGGGGAAGAAAAATCGCCCAGGCAGGATGCGCAAGCGCGATGATCGATATCAGCGACGGGCTGTCGTCCGACCTGTCGCATATTTGCACGCAAAGCGGCGTAGGCGCCCGGATTAATGCCGGCACCATACCCTTATCCTCTTCGATCAGGAGAATGTCCGCGCGCCTGGGGAAATCACCGCTCCAGTATGCCCTGTCCGGAGGTGAGGACTATGAACTTCTGTTTGCATCGCCTCCGGGTAAGGTCGGAAAACTGAAACGTCTGGGGTTCCCGGTTACCGAAATCGGGGAGATTACGGCAGGCCGAAGGGTGTTCCTGGTGGGCGGAGGAGGCGAAAAGTCGCCTCTGGTGCCGTCGGGCTTCGATCATTTTGCGAGATCCTGATTTTCGTCTGTCCTGTGCTGCCTCTCTGGCTGGTATGAACAAGTATATTCGAGACCGTATTCATTCTTTGTTGAAACTGGATGATCCGCCGCATAAACTGGCGCTTGCCTTTGCCGTCGGTGTGTTTATTGCCTTTTCACCCACCATCGGGCTGCATGTCATTACGTGCCTTTTGGCGGCCTGGGTCTTCCGGCTGAGCAAACTGGTCGTGCTTACTGCGTCCTTCATCAATAATCCCTGGACCATCGTTCCCCTGTACGGGTTTTGCATCTGGTTCGGCATCAAAATAACGGGAGCTGCGATCTCCGTGCCGCGGATCGCTTGGAGCGAGCTTTCGCTGACCAACGCCTATGCGACCCTCAAGCCCTTCTTATGGCCCTACATAGCGGGAACGCTCGTGGTCGGTGCGATTGCCGCGTTCTTGTCCTATCTTCTGTTTTACCGGCTTGTGGTGCGGCATCGAAGGAATACTGGACGGGTTGAGGGGTCCTGAAATTGCCAGGCAGATCCAGGGCACGCACGGCAGGGTTCCGGAAGCAGCAACCCAGGTCACGCGAGGCCTGCGGGAATCTATAAGAATTAGAGGAGTTCCTTATTGATGCGTCCGCTCGTATCCATTATTATTGTCAACTGGAACGGCAAGCAGCTCCTTCCCGAATGCCTTGATTCACTGCGAGCGCAGGCGGCCAGCGACAAAGAGGTTATTCTCGTGGACAACGGGTCGCAGGATGGATCGGCAGATTACGTCCAGGACCGCTATCCGGAGGTGACGGTTGTCCGTTTGCCGCAAAACAGGGGGTTTGCCGGCGGCAATAACGCAGGCATGGTCCACGCATCGGGGAAGTATATCGCCTTTCTGAATAACGACACCAGGACTGATCCTGCCTGGCTCGCGAACCTGCTTTCGACAGCTGAAGCATGCCCGCCGTCAGTCGGTATGTGGGCGTGCAAAATATTATCCTATGATCAACCCGATGTCATCGACAATGTGGGTCTGCTCATGTATCCCGATGGTCTGGCACGGGGCAAGGGAAGGCTGGAACGCGATAACGGGCAATACGATGCTCCGGCCGAGGCGTTCTTTCCCAGCGGTTGCGCGGGGCTGTACCGCCGCAGCATGCTCGAAGAAATCGGCCTCTTCGATGAAGATTTTTTTGCCTATGCCGATGATGTCGATCTCGGGCTGCGGGGCAGACTGGCCGGATGGGGCTGCCGGTATGTGCCCTCGGCGCGCGTTTACCACAAATACTCATCTTCATCGTCGGCGTATTCTCCGTTAAAAGCTTTTCTGGTTGAGCGAAATCGGATCTGGGTTCTGCTTAAATATTTCCCGATCGAAATGATCCTGTTGAGCCCCTTGTGCAACCTTGACCCGGCTTGTGTTCCATCTCTACGGCGCCCTGTCGGGCAGGGGGGCGACGGGAAGATTTTCCGAACAGTATTCTGTTTTTCGTGCCTTCGGCATTCTGCTGAAGGCGTGGGGAGCGGCGCTCGCCGCCCTTCCCTCAATTATCCGGCAGCGAAGGGCTTTCGGTTCACGCAGACGGGTCACCAGGAGGCAGATTTACCGGCTGTTGTGCGTCTACCGCATTTCGGTCCGCGAGATCGCCCTGAAAGAGTAAATAATCATGAAAATCCTGATCATCGTGCCTGCTTACAATGAAGAGGAAAGTCTGGCCGGAGTGATACGCGATCTCCGGGATAACGTCCCTGCGGCCGACGTCATTGTCGTCAATGACGGGTCGCACGATGCGACGTCGCGGGTGGGTCGTGATCTGGGGGTGACGGTCCTGGATCTGCCCTTCAACCTCGGCATAGGCGCCGCGGTCCAGGCGGGGTATCTGTATGCGGACCGGAACGGGTACGACATCGCAGTGCAGTTCGACGGAGACGGACAGCATCTTGCCCGGGAGATAGGGAGACTGCTCGAGCCGCTAGAGCAGGACAGATCCGATATCGTAATCGGTTCACGATTCCTTGCGCCCGGAGCTGTACCATGCACCGGTCTTCCGAAGGATAGGGATATTCATTTTTTCCTTCGTTCTATCGAAGATCCTCGGCAGGGCGGTGACGGACAGCACCTCGGGGTTTCGGGCTGCAAACCGCAGGGTGATAGAATTCTTCAGCCACCTCTATCCTGATGATTATCCCGAAGTGGAATCCCTGGTCCTGTTGCACAAGGTGAACCTGCGGATCGCGGAAATAGGCGTGGTCATGCGCGACCGCACAGGCGGCAAATCGTCCATCACGCCGGTGCGGTCGGTATATTATATGACCAAAGTGCTTATGGCCATTTTCATCGATTTGCTGAAAAAAGTGAGGTAACCATGGACCTTCTGAAAATTCTCGCCGTTGCCGGAAGCGGGAGCATCCTGCTTGTCGTCGTAGAGCTGATCAGGAGGGGAAAATTGAAAGAGCGGTATTCGCTCCTCTGGCTGCTGGCAGGAGGAGTCTTGCTGGTCTTTTCCCTGTCCCGTGAGCTTCTGGAGTACAGCTCCCGTCTTATCGGCATCTTTTATCCGCCGTCCTTCCTGTTTTTGCTGGCATTTTTCTTCCTCCTGTTGATCACCCTGCATTTTTCGGTCGTCATTTCCGGGTTGTCGGAAAAGAATAAAAAACTGGCCCAGGAACTAGCTCTGCTGCGGCAGGAGATGCGGGACTTGGCCTCTGGAAGAGCAGAGAAGAAGGTCTGCGCAGGAACAGGGATAAGAGCTTGGATAATGAAAATATTCTTTACATTGCCTTTAAGACATGTTACATTTCGCAAAGATTTCTCCCGTTGCCGGGCGGTCAGGAGCATGCCATGTCGGTTTTGCAGGACAAAATGAACAGATTGTTTGCATCCAGGAGATTTAATCTGGCTGCGTTTTTCGTGATAGCAATAATGATCCTTATTGCCTATTCGAATACGTTTACGGCAAGTTTCCATTTTGACGACAACCCGGCGATTGTCGAGAATACAGGGATTAGGCGTCTGACGTGGGACAGTTTTTTGGGCGCAGTTTTCGGGGCACCAGGCCGATCGTGAATCTGTCGCTTCTGTTCAACTATCAGTTGAGCGGCCTCAACGTCGTTGGATGGCACATTTTTAACATCGGTCTTCATATCGCCAACAGTATTTTGTGTACCTTTTTATTCTCTGGACCCTGACCCTGCCGGCACTCAGCGCCGGCTTCGCTTGCCGGGCGAGACGCATGGCCCTGTTCGGCGCGCTCCTGTTCGGGTTGCATCCGGTTCAAACGGAGTCGGTGACGTACATCATAAGCAGAACGGAGCTCATAGCGGCGTTTTTTCTACATAGCCACGTTCCTGTTCTTTATCAAGGGCGCTACGTCGCAGAAAATTTTCGTACTACATCGGGGCCTTCTTTACTGCGCTGCTCGCCATGGGTTCCAAGGAATGGGCCGTGACCCTGCCGGCCATGCTCTTGCTCTATGATTTTCTGTTCCTTTCCGAGAGCAAACTGCAGCCGGTTCTTTCCCGCTGGAAAGCGCACGTTCTCGTCATGTTGTCGTGGAGCTGGCTTGCCTACAACATGTCAACGACGCAAATGTCCGGAGCGGGATTCAGCGTCGTGGGCCAGAACAATATTACACCCTGGTCTTACCTGCTGACGTCTCTCAATGTTCTGTGGACCTATATGAGGCTTTTGATCCTTCCAATCAATCAGAACCTCGACTATTCATACCGGTGGTCACGGACGCTGTTTGAGTTCCCGACGATACTTTCCTTTATCGGCCATTTGCTGGTCGTGGCTGCCTGTGTCCACGTCTACCGGAAGAAGGGCTGGACGCTTATCCCGTTCGGCGCCGCGTGGTTCTATATCACCTTGTCGCCGACCCAGAGCTTTGTGCCGATCCTTGATATTATCTTCGAACATCGCCTGTACCTGCCGTCGATAGGGTTCTTCATCGCTTTCATTGCGGCTTTTGAAGGCGTCTTCGACTGGATCGAAAAGAGAAGGACGCTCAAGTCCGCCGCTCCTGCCGCATGAGGTGAAGGTATGGGGCATGGGTTCCGGCTCCTCCTCGAACTTCATTTCTTTTGCACGGATTCCCTTAAATCCCTCATGAGACAATCACATTGAATGCGCGGAGGTGCTCTTTTTTCATCCCGGACAAAGGCAAGCCTTTTGACCGAAGGAGGACCGACGGCGGCACTTGATGACAGGATCGGGAATTACCCGGAACAGTCCTAAAGCGTAATTGTGGAAACGCCCGGGAAGGCACGTATTTATCGTTATTTCAGAAGCAGTTTGCGGTGGAATGACGCTGTGAAGGACATGCCAAAGACAATACTCATTATCTGCAATGACCACATCGGAAGCACCATGGCCGGTCCCGGTATACGAGCATGGGAGCTGGGACGCGCGCTTGCGGGCAGAGGGGCCGACATAGCTCTTCTTGCGCGCCGCATCGAAGGCGAACCTGTCCGCGGCAGCCAGCTCGTTTTCGTTGGAAAAATGACTTTCTGGAATCTTTTTGTATGGGTTCGCCGTTCCGATTGGATCATCCAGACCGGCCGTCCTGTCCCGATGCTCCTCGCAGTCTTGTTTCGAAAGAAAGTGCTGTTCGACCAGTATGACCCCGTTATCTTCGAGTTTTTGGAGAAGAGGGTAAGGACATACGCTGAGCATATCCGGAAGAGCCTCCTGCTGTTTTTCTGGGGGCTCCGCCAGAGGATGATCCTCACCCTTGGCGATGGTTTCCTGGTTGCCAACGAAAAACAAAAGGATTTTTTGATCGGCCAACTGACGATACGACGAAAGGACAAAAAGCTTGATGCCGTCTCGGTCCTGCCGTTCGGATTGCCGCATGAAACGCCTGTAGCGAAAGAGCGCGTGCTGCGGGGGGTAAAGATCAGAAATGAGGATTTTCTTCTCGTGTGGGGCGGCGGAATCTGGGACTGGTTCGACCCCCTCACGCTTCTCCGTGCACTTTCGAAGATCAAATCATATCGGGACGACATTAAGGCGTATTTCCCCGGGCTCAAACCGCCGAATCCCAATTCGGGGAAAATGGCGATCATCGACGAGTTTATGGCTGAAGCGCGGCGGCTCGATTTACTGGACTCGACGGTTTTTATTAACAGCGGCTGGACATCGTACGAGGACCGGGCAAATTATCTTCTGGAGGCGGACGCCGGCGTCAGCCTGCACCGTGATTCCCTTGAGACAAGATTCGCTTTTCGTACGCGTATTCTCGATTACCTCTGGGCAGGTCTGCCTGTTATAGCTTCAAAAGGGGATTGCTGGGCTGACATCATCGAGAACCGGGGGCTGGGCATTACCGTCTTTCCCGGGGATGTTGATGATGCAGCGCAAGCTATATTAAGAATGGCAGATGACCGATCATTGAGAATGCGGTGCCGCGACCAGGTCCAAGCAGTGGCTGTGGAGTACCGCTGGGATAACCTTGTCATCAACTTGAGCAAATCGTTCGTCAAGAGATAAAATAATTTAAACGTGGAAGAACATATGATACCTACCGTAATAAGGTCCGTTAAGGCCAATCTTTCACCCAAAATAAAGATCTTTTATAAAGACTATAAAAAGAGAAAATTTACACTGTTGGATGTAGGATGCGGAAATCACTCACCATCGAGGGCAAAGTATTTTTTCCCGGATGTTGAATATTACGGCGTTGATAAGGATGTTTACAATAATGACGAACAGGATTTGCAGATCATGAAATCTTTTTATAGAAAAAATTTAGAAAAAGACCCATTAACGGATATTCCGAATGATTTTTTCGACGTAATTTTATTTTGTCATGTGATAGAACACTTGGATAACGGACTGGAGGTCGTTGAACAACTAAGCAGAAAATTAAAAAAAGGCGGCCGCATTTACATCGAGTTTCCGTCAATCAAATCCTTATCTCTCCCGTCGATGGGCGGTACCTTGAACTTTTGCGATGATGCCACTCATAAAAGAGTGTATGATCTTAAAGAGGTCGCAAATGCCCTGCTGCAAAACAACTGTAGGATAATCAGGGGGGGGAGAAGGAAAAATCTGTTGGGAATCGCCATGACTCCCGTTACCGTACTGAATGCCTGGCTGCGGGGGTGGGCTTTAGCCGGCGCATTGTGGGATTTCTTCGGTTTTGCGGACTATGTTTATGGACAGCGCATTCGGTAGGCTTTCCTATAAAATACCGGATAAATCTTTCCAGACATCATCTACTGAAATATTGTCGATACAGGGAACGATCGTGCATGAATTGTCGATACAGTGCCAATCGCAATTGAAGCAATCCATTGAATGCATAACGGTCTTAACCGGTGCGTTTAGGTCGGGGGGGTAAGGCAAGTATCGTCCAGGATGAGCGCCGCCGAGAATGCAGAGCGAGGGAGTCGCAGCTGCAACCGCAATGTGAATTGCCCCGGTATCGTTTCCGATCACAACCTTGGCATGGGCTATGATCGCCGCTAAATCAAGCAGGGATGTGTGCCCGATTAAATCCATAACCGGATAGTCTGCATCTGCGAGAAAAGATCTGCTTAAAGCTGCCTCCCGTTTCCCTCCACAGAGCACCCCTAGCAAGCCGGTCTTCTTGTAGACGCGTCGCGCTATTTCCTGAAAGTTCTGAAGGGGCCATTGCCTCATTTCGTGGCCCGCACCTGGTATGATGACGTAGTAATCATTCAACGGGAATTTTTTCGGCAAGGGGAAGCGCGGCAGGTGCGGTAAACGTGCGGTGTATTTTGAGCCGAGATGTTCCACAAAATCAGCGTCCTGAGCCAGCTGATGCTTTTGACCCGAGGGGACGAGCGCCGTATACCAAGCGTCGCTGATCCTTTTATGCCACGCTTTGATGTTTTCAGTGCTTCCCTCAAAACCGATGCGATGGGAAGCTCCGGTTGCCCGAACACTTGAGTCACCCACAAAAAAATCGCGGTTGAAAACCGTGTGGAGGACGATGGTGAAGCCGCCCCGTCGTATTGCATTGAGCATTTTCAAGCGGTAGAAGGGATTCATCAGAAATCTCTTCCGGTTAAGCGGCCACACGGCATCGAACCAGGGCAGCTCCTGTGCAAGATCCGTCCACAGGTCATTTCCGAGCAAGGTGACTTGATATCCGGAATAGAAATTACGGATTTCTTTCGCAGCGGCCAGCCAGATTACGAAGTCACCGATTGCATCAAGTCTTACAATAAGAAGTTTATTGTCTTGTTTCGGGGGTATGGATCTGCAAAAGAAAAAAAACAGCCGGTCAAATGCAAATAGACACAGTTCTGCCCCCTCGAGAACAAGTGCAAGGATTGTATTTTTTGGTCTGTAGATCATGTCGCCTCGTCTGTTCGTTGCCGAGTGGTTTTACGAAACGGTCTTCTCCTCAGCTTTATTCGCTGCTCACGGCAGCCGATTTCGCAGCAGGAAGAGGGCATAGTCGACAAGCTTGCCCCACGTCCGATAAACTCTGCAAGATTCAGGGTTAACGTGCGTCATTTTCTCGATGCAGATGTTCAGCCGTATCCTCAGCGAAAAAATCTGACGATCATTCCTGACAAAGGAACGCAGAAGCTTTAACTCGTCACGTGCCTCGGCCGTGCCCTGAGCGAGCGCGGCGTGAACAGCAGTGCGCCACCAGTAGGAGTTCAAGTTTATCTCATACCGCTTTAAACTGCGGATGAACGAACGATGCTGCTCCGGCGTGAAATTGCCGAATTTGTCCGCTGTGCGAAGACAGTATGCGGAGAATTCCTTGAGCGTTACGAGCTTTTTCACGCCTTCTGTGCCTGATCTGCTTTCCGCATCTTGGTGGATTCTGACAAGCGCGATTGCTGCTTGTTCGAAAATCAGCCGGTCCTGCAGAGACAGCGCGAAGATGAATGCATCGTCACTGCCGAGCCCGGTCGAGAACGGGGGATATCCTCCGATTTTATAAAAAGCCGCACGGCTGAACAGAACTCCCGTCAGGTAGGATTCCCGTCGTCCACGAGACCGCAGGTCGAAATAATCCAAAGCCGTTTCCTCACGAGGGGAGAGCCGGGCTTCACGGATCCTGTTTCCCTGCTCGTCGATAAAGACGCGGTGTGCATGGACGACGCTTGTTGCTCCGGTGTTTGAAGCAGTTTTCACTAGTTCTTCAAGACAGCTCCTGGCCAGCGCATCGTCGTCACTCAGAATCATACTCCAGGCCACGTTCTCGGAGAAGAGTTTGACCCCTTTGTTGATGCTGCCGATCATTCCAATATTGGTTTCGTTGACGACATACCGTACCCGCGGGTCTGATATACCCGACATGAACTCCGCAGTGTCGTCGGTCGAGCCGTTGTCGATAACCAAAATCTCAAGCTTTTGATACGATTGATCGAGAACGCTCTGGAGCGCCTTCGCAAGGTATGATTTTCTGTTAAATGTTGGTATCAGAACACCGATGGTCATAAATTCATTTCCAGAATATCGAATTTGAAATCACCGCGAGTCTCCATGGCCGGTGCGCCCCTCTGTCTTCCGGGCAACGACGGTGTATGCGACTCCGAGGCCTTTGATTCTTTCGAATGGCTTCAGCAACAGGAAAAGTAACAATCTATAGCCGACGGAGAAAAATAACGAGGATTGAATGAAAAATCTATTCAGGAAACCATGGTGAAGATCCGGCGACGCAGATTGAAGCGTCATACGCGAGGCTTTGATAATGTTTCTGAACGATGTGCCCCACCATCCGATAACATGAAAAATGCGGCTGGCCTTGCCTGTCGAAGTGGTCAGCACAATTTGCAGGCCGAACATTTTCAATTGCTCCGCGAGAGTGGTCATTGGAATGAGCCGAAGATGGCGTGGAGCATCTACGTGTGTCCAGTATCTGCCGAATATCCTGAACTGAAGAGCGTCCGGATTGGGAGATGCTATCACGAGGATGCCGCCCTGCCTTAACTTACCGGAAATCGTCTCAAGTGTTTTTAGGGGATTCGGTAAATGTTCGATGACGTGCCAGAGCGCTATCACATCGTACGGCCCTAGTGTCCGAAGGGAAGCGTCAACATCGTTTGTATTGATCGCCTTTATTCCGACCGTGTCTGATAAGTATTGGCAACAACGAGGATCCATTTCGATGGCTTCAACCTCGAATCCCGCTTTCTTCGCCAGATATGCAAAAGCGCCATACGACGGCCCGATTTCGAGCAGTCTTCCTTTGCGGGAAAATTTTTGGACGATGTCCAGTTTGTAGCGCTCCTGAGCGGCCATCGCATCAAGTTCCTGCAATGACGGCATCTGATAGGCTGGATACGTTTCGCGATAAAAGGATCCAAGATTGTCCGGCACCGGGGACAAAAAGACAAGCTTGCACGAAGGGCATCTGTAATAACGAAAGACCTCAGCAGAAATTTCCTGGTTGAAATCTCCCGCTTCGAAATAGTATGGTGATTTGCTTTTACAAACCGGACAGAGCGCAGTCATGTGTTTTTAGCCCGTCTCAGCCATTCGTAGGTAAAGGGGAATGTCATTGCCGTGAAAAAAAGCGCAGATAAGCCCGTAACGACGATCCAGCCGAAAATGAAGAGAGATGATCCGTCCTGCGGCAACAAAATGCGGGACAGCCCTGCAACAGATGCAACGATAAGCACAGGCACGCCTACGTCTTTGAAATACCAACGCCACATTTCATTTTTAAGCAGCCGAGTGTGCATGATCGGGATTTCCATCAAGAAGTATCCTGCATTCAATAAAATCCATACAACCGCAGCGCCGATGGCTCCCGCACGGCTGACCAGCCACAGAAGAAGCGGAATGTAGAGAATGACGGCAACTATATTTTTAAAAAAGGACAGTTTTGTCCAGCCGTATGACAGCTGCAGGGTGAGAGGAAGCAGCATTAAGGAGTTGAGCGTCGATCCCGCAATCAGTAAGCTCAGGAGAAGGTGCGTATGCTGTGCGATTGCCTGGTCATGGACCCACAGCAGCATAATATTTTCGGAAAAAAAGGTTACCACAAATGCAGCAGGCAGGACGATGGTTGAAACAAGCTGGCACCCGCTGTGGTAAAGAGCGGCAATGTCCGCTTCCCTCTCCTTGTGCAGCGCGAGCTGCGAGAGTCTCGGGAATAATGCCAGTAATATGGGCAGCACCAATTGACTCAATGAATTTGCCAGATTAAAGGCAAGCGTATAATAGCCGAATGCGGTGAGCGTAAGCAGTTTGCTCAGGATAATCTTGTCCGTTTGGGTCAAAACGACCGACAGGATCGAAATGCTCGTCAAGCCCATTGCGAACCGCAAATTTTTTTTCATGAGATCGATGCGAAATGAGCTTTTCCCCGAGGCCGCTGGAAGGGAGGTCCAAACGGAGCGGGCAAGGAGCACGGTTTGCACCATGCTGACGATGATTTGCCATGTAAAATACGCAAGGATAGAAGGGGAGACAAGCCATAACACCAGCACCGCGCCTGCGTGCTGGATAGTCGCCATTACTCCTCTTACGCCGTTCAGCAGGACCTGGCGCTGCAAGCCCATCAGGCCGCCGTCATAGAATGAGGCAGGCCACTGAAATGCCACAACCAGGCCCATGATCATCAGGGCCTGCTGAACGGTCTGGATGGGAACTGCCTGCGTTGATATCCAGTGGCGAGCCATGTAGGGAGCCGAGACGATCAGTCCCGAAGCGATGAGTATGCCGACGCTCCAGTAGACATATTCAAGCGTTCGGACGATATCCCGTGATTCCTGCTCCGTATCTCCTGAGGCGAACAATCTCGCCAATTCTCGGCTGAGGGTGGAGCTGAGCCCCATATCCAGTACGGAAAGCAAGGCCATTAACGACACGAATATTCCTATGAGCCCGTACGCTTCTATTCCCATAAATTTGATATACACGGGAATGAAGGCCAAACTCATGATACTGGTCCATGCCTTGCCTGCAAAATTTGCGATTATATTCGTTTTGACCGAATCTCTTTCATGTTCTTCCACAATGAACGCCTAAGCACCCCATGCAAGCCGCGCTAATTTGGATTTCAGATCGGGACTCGCATGCAGGTAAGCACTCGTTTGATTATCGGCAATAAGCAAGTTGTTTTGCTCTCCCTGCCGGAATGTGCCGGAACTGCACCAGTCTTCCTTCTCGTAAGCCGTGCCGTTTTTACCGATCACCAGCACTTTCAGATTCATGCGGAGAACCTGCTTGGTTAAACTCTTTCTGCCGCTTTCGAATCGATGCGCGTTCTCTTTCGTAAGAATTAATCCGGAGTGTATTTTGCTCATCACATCACGCGAGATCATGAATCCGTTTGTGCGCACGTGGTAGTTCGGATAGGGGTCATAGGCGAAGCGATAGGCCGTCCGAGCCAGATATCTCCGCAGTCTTCGGGACACCGATCCATTTATACGTTCATCGTGCTGCTGCTCCCTGAGAATATTTGAATAAGGGCTTTCATAGGACCCCGTCGCGGAGACGAGGCCGATATTTTTTCTGCTCAGGTGAGAATACAGCTTCACGAGCCAGTCCCGGTCCAAAAGCGTGCTGAAGGAATTAAGAAAACAGAAGAACTTGTAGTTATAAGCGCGGGCTACCGAGAAGTATGCCCGTATATCGAAACCGAAATCGTTCACAAAAAACTTCCTGTGAGGAAATCCCCTCAGTGCGTCGTCATATTCGGGAGGGCATTCGTCGCCGTGAAATCCCTTGAATACAAACAGCAGGTCATGCTCCATCCCGCCGCGGTTATCTTTGTACGATTGGAGAAAATGCGCGAACGGTTCAATGGTGTTTTTTGCACGAACTAAATGCACTACGCAAAGATCAGACATGATCAATATATCCTGCACCGCCATCACGGGACGGCTTCGGCGTCTTTAAGAGTCAATCCCCTGTTTTCTCGTCAAATATCGCTCCAGCGCATCCCGCCAGGATGGCAGGACGATTCCGAGCGACGGCCCCCGGCTGTTGGCCAGCGCAGAATAGAGCGGCCGCCGCATATCGCCGCTTTTCCCTCCCCGGTCGACCGGAGTCACCTTGACCGCAAGCCTCATGATTTCATAGATCGCCTTCGTGAATTCATACCACGTACATGCGCCTTCGTTGACCAGATGATAGATTCCCGGTTCCTTTGTCGGATGCCCGATGAGCTTCAGCACGGCCAGGCTGAGGTCATGGGTCGAGGTGGGAGAAACCGTCTGGTCGTTTCCCATGTCTATTGCTACATGGGTCTTCGCATCCTCGATGCGCTTGTCAACGAAATTGCCGCCCTTCGATTGTGAGCCCGATACCCCGTAGAGCCCGCAGGTCCTGATAACGATTGCCCGGCCGGGGCACGCTGAGAGAGCGGCATACTCGCCGACGAGCCGGGACATTCCGTAGATCTGGAGCGGAGCGGGCCTGTCGTCTTCCCGATAGGGAGTACGTTTGTCTCCGCCGAACACGTAGTCGGAGCTGAAGGTGATGAAGAGAGCGCCGATGCGATTGCAGGCGGCCGCAAGGTCCCTCACGGCTACGCAATTCACCCGAAAGGCGTTGTCCGGATCTTGTTCGCAAAGTGGAACGTTGTGAAAGGCAGCGGTATTGATCACTGCATCGGGCCGGTGTCGATCGACGGCGTTTTCGATCGAGTGTGAAGACCGGATGTCGAGTTCAGCGCGATCGGGCGCGACGATTTCGTGGCTGCTGTTATTGCGCAGGATGTCGCCGCCGAGCTGGCCGGTTTTGCCGATCAAGAGAATCTTCACGAAAACCTCGTGGAACGTGAGCGGTGAGCAGTTTGGCAGCTGACGGCCTGCTGTTTACCGTCTCCAGGGCTTATACAAGCGGTCCTTCTCCGAGATGATCGGATCCGCGATCGGCCACGTTATGCCGAAGGCCGGGTCATCCCACCTCACCCCGCGCGCCAGATCAGGCGCGTAAGATTCAAACATTTGATAAAAGACCTCGGTGTCGTCTTCAAGCGTCTGGAATCCGTGGGCAAAGTTTTCCGGGATGTAGAGCATCCGGTAATTATCCGCCGACAGCTCGACCGCTGTCCACTCGCAATAGGTCGGGGATTCAGGACGGAGGTCGACGATGACGTCAAAAATCCTCCCGCGTGTGCAGCGCACCAGTTTGGCTTCGGCCTTGGGCGGCGCCTGAAAATGCATGCCGCGGAGCGTTCCTTTCTTTTGATTGAAGGAAACATTGCACTGGACAACGACGGTTTCGAGGCCCTGTCCGGCAAATTCGCTCTGACAAAAGCTCCGGCCGAAGAAGCCCCGATCGTCTTTGCGACGTTCTATTTCGATGCAGTAAGCGCCTTTCAGTTTTGTTTCGGAGAAAAGCATAAAAGCACTGTCCTCAAAGGTGAGCTGCGGCCTTAACGCCTGCCGCTCACGGGTTACTGCTTATACTATTCTCACTACCGGAATGGGGACGATGAATTTCCCTCCCTTGTTCCGGTATGCCTTCTGCTGCTCCAGGATTTCGTCCGCAAAATTCCAGGCGAGCAGGAGAACGTAATCAGGCATGTCCTGGACGAGCTTGTCGGGATGATAAACGGGCAAGTGTGTCCCCGGGGTGAAGAGATTCTGCTTGTAGGGACTCTTGTCGACCGTATATTCGACGAGGTCTGTCGTGATGCCGCAGTAATTGAGGAGCGTATTTCCTTTTGCCGGAGCTCCATAGGCAGCGATGCGTTTCCCGGATTTTTTCAGATCCCGAAGAAGGCCGACCAGGCCGGCCCTGAGAGCGGAAGTCCTTTCGGCAAAGGCAACATAAGTTTCTTTCTTATCGAGATTCTTTTCGAGTTCCGCCCCGGAGAGGGCCGCTATCGTCTCGGTCTTCGGGTGCGCCCCTGTATGCCCGATGAAGTAGATGAGAGAGCCGCCGTGGATCGGGACCCGCTCGGCATCGAACACCTCCATGTCGTACATGTTGAAAAGATGGGACATCGCCCGGACGGAAAGATAGGAGTAATGTTCGTGATAGACGGTGTCGAATTCATTCTTCTCGACGAAATCGATCAGGTAGGGGGCTTCAATCGCAACGACTCCATCCGGCGCCAGCAGGTTCTTCAGCCCCCTGACGAAACCGTGGATTTCCGGAACGTGGGCGAAGACATGTCTCCCGAGAATGACGTCGGCCGCCCCGTAACGCTTTTTTATCGACTCGGATGTCGGTTCGTTGAAGAACTCGTTGACGGTATCGATGCCTGCCTGGACAGCGACCGTGGCAATATTGTAGGCCGGCTCGACCCCGAGCGTCTTGACGCCCGTTTTTTTGAAATACTGCAGCACTGTACCGTCATTGCTCGCGATCTCGACGACGAGTGACTGCGCATTCAGGCGGAAACGGCTTTGAAAGCTTTGGGCCAGATAGGCGGCATGCCGGTGCACGAGGTCCGATGTGGCGGAGAAGTAGATGTAATTGCTGAAGAGCGCATCGGGTGGGACGACATGTCCGATCTGGACGAGCCCGCATCGTTCGCAGAAGAAAACATCAAGGGGATATGCCGGTTCCTTTGCCGACGTCAGCTCTTCTTTGGTGAGAAAACTGTTCGCCAGCGCCATGGTCCCCAGTTCGAGAAATTTGAAAATGTCCTTTGTCCCGCAGAACCTGCAATTCATCGGTCTCGCTTCTCCTCGGTCGAATATTCCCGTATCTGCTTCCGGCAGAGGTCGGCGACATCATTCTTCGCAGAATACGCCTTCGTCCACTCAATGATGCTGTCCAGGGCCTTTTTCAGGTCCCATTTCGGCTTCCAGCCCAGGTTCGATTTGGCTTTCGAGCAATCCAGCTTCAGGTAGTGCGCCTCGTGCGGGTGCTTCCCGGCGTCTATCCGGTACGACGCCTGTTCGCCCCACTTCTCGCAGAGTTTACCGACGATCCATTCCACGGGTTGTGCGTCGCTTTCATCGGGTCCGAAATTCCACGCCTCCGCATAGCGCGGGCCTTCTTCGAAAAGCCTTTGCGCCAGCAGGAGATATCCGGACAGCGGTTCCAGGACATGCTGCCATGGCCTGATTGCCTCCGGGTTTCTGATGACGATGCTTTCGTTCTTGAGGATCGCCCTGACACAGTCGGGGATGAGCCTGTCCGTTGCCCAGTCTCCGCCGCCGATAACATTCCCCGCCCGGGCCGAGGCGACAGCGACGCCGTGATGAGCGTACTCTTTCGGATTGAAGTAGGAATTCCGGTAGGCAGAGGTCACGAGCTCTGAGCAGGCCTTGCTGTTCGAGTAGGGGTCGTATCCTCCGAGCGCCTCATTCTCCCGGTATCCCCAGGTCCCATTCCTTGTTGTCGTAGCACTTATCCGTCGTCACATTTACGACGGCCCGCACCGATGAAGTCGCACGCACGGCTTCCAACAGGTTTACCGTGCCCATGACATTGATCGCATAGGTCTCGACGGGTATTTTATAGGAATCGCGCACGAGGGGCTGCGCGGCCATGTGGAGGACGACGTCCGGCTTCGCTTCTCTCATGGCTTTTGTCAGCCGTTCTCCGTCCCGTACATCGGCTATGGTCGATCGCATCAGCTTCCCGATGTTGCCGAGTTCGAACAGGCTGGGCTCGGTCGGCGGATCCAGGGCATAGCCGGTGACCTCCGCTCCGAGCATGTGAAGCCAGAGGCAGAGCCAGGAACCTTTGAAACCTGTGTGGCCGGTGAGAAAGACCTTTTTCCCGCGATAGAAACCGTTCGCTACCATACCTTCCACGGCGCCTTCCCCCTGTTCCAGAGTTCCTCAAGATGCATCTTGTCGCGAAGCGTGTCCATGGGCTGCCAAAAACCGGAATGTTTGTACGCGACCAGTTCCCGGTCACGGGCGAGGCCTTCGAGCGGCTCTTTTTCGAACACGGTCGAGTCGCCGGCGATGCGGTCGAGCATCTTAGGTTCGAGTATAAAAAATCCGCCGTTGATCCACGAACCGTCGCCTACCGGCTTTTCCTGAAACGAAGTTACGTTGAGCGAACTGTCGAGACTGAGCGCCCCGAACCTGCCGGAAGGCTGGGTTGCGGTAACTGTCGCTGATTTCCCATGCTTCTCGTGAAAGGCGAGAAGCTCCCGGATGTTGACGTCCGACAATCCGTCTCCGTAGGTGAGCATGAAAGTATCGTCGTTGATATACGAAGCGACGCGTTTCAGCCTTCCGCCGGTCATCGATTCCATGCCGGTGTCAACCAGCGTGACTTTCCAGGGCTCGACGTACTGCTGGTGGACCATCATGGAATTTTTCTGCATATCGAAGGTGACGTCGCTCATATGGAGAAAGTAGTTGGAAAAATACTCCTTGATCATGTAACCCTTGAACCCGAGGCAGATGATAAAATCATTGAAGCCGTAATGAGAATAGATCTTCATGATGTGCCACAAGATCGGTTTGCCGCCGATCTCGACCATGGGCTTCGGCCGCACGACGGTCTCTTCGCTGATTCTCGTACCCAGTCCGCCCGCAAGGATGACCACTTTCATGGAGCAACTCCTTTTGAGGATGATTTAGAAGAGCAAAGGATCGGACGACTCCAATCCTCAAAGCTGCTGACCATCTGCATTTCCAGCCTTCTGATTCAGAAGATCATCCTGATGTCCTTCTTTTTCGCTCCCTGACTCAAGAGGGCTTGATAGATTTTTTCCCTGTTCAGGTAGGAAGCGACGATGATCGTATCGTAGCTCACGTCGCGAAGAGCGTCCATGGGCTTGATTTGTTTCCCGAAAAAGAGCGACCCGTTGGTATCGGGGTCGACGACCGCGACAAGTTCCAACGTTGTCTCCTGCAGCGTCATGTAGGCGATTTCAGCGACTTCGTCTGATCCCGCGAAGACCACCTTGCGGATCCCTTTTCCGGTCAGATCCCTCGAACAGTGACCGCAGGTTGTTTTTTGCTTCCCGGTAGATACGCGTATAATCCTGGAGAAGGTCGTAGGCGAGGCGGGTTTTTTCCGTAAAGCCCTTGGGCGTGAGGTAATACGTGTAGCGTTTCGGAGGGATCGCCTTGACCGTAATGAAGCCTTTTGCCACGAGGTTCTTGATGTACGAATTGACCAGACCGAGGGCTATGCCGAGGCGGCCGCTCAGATCCCTTTGAGTGAGGGAATCGTTCTGAGCGAGTTCATCGAGGATCTGAAGTGAACGGAATTGATCGGTCCCTGAAACGGGGCGGTCTATGTTCATGGAATGAACATATCATTTTGCCAGAACCAAGTCAAGCAGTAATTGGGCCGGTTTTAAGCATCTGTCCGAGGGTTGATGCGGACGACAGGATCAGTATCTGCAAACCGGTCGGCTATCGAGATCTGTGGCCACGTACCCGTTCCTTCGTTCAAGGCACACCCACTGACAGTTTTTTTCGGAAGCAGTATCCATTTTTGCGCAAGGCTGAATTATTCCACTTGCATTTTCCCGTGATTCCGTGATAATGTCCGGAAAATGCGATTTCCTTCATGTTTTTGCAGGCTTTCACTTCAAAAGCCTGAGAGCGGCCAGGGTAGTCACTGAGCTCCAGTTTTTTTGCCTTTGCGACGGACAACAATTTTCTAAATGAGAACAGCAAGCCAGTGGCTCTCGTTATCCCTGGTTCAAGATGATTCTCAACGGAACTGACAACACGTTTCTTCAGGTGCTGTTCAGGATAAAGCTGAATGACACAACCAACGCATTCAAAGGATACCTGAGAGAAGTGATCGACTGATGCGACGAGCTTCTTTATCATACCAGATGTAAAGACAGATAAAAAGATACTGCAAAACGCCCGGCAGGTTCAAGAACGTTTTTGTTCTCAATCGATGTTCCGGTCTCGCGAGGTGTTCTGATGGAGCCGAAGATTTGTCTCGCTTTGGGAGGAGGGGCGGCACGGGGGCTGGCGCACCTCGGCGTGCTCAAGGTTTTTGAGGACGCCAACATCCCCATTCATATGATCGCCGGAACCAGCCTCGGCGCATTGATCGGCGGCGTCTATGCCTCCCAGCCGGACGCAACGTACTGGATGGGGCGGGTGGAGCAGTTCCTTCGCAGCTTCCGTTCCCGGAAAACGCGTCTTGAATTCATCCGAAAGCTCGAACAGCCGGAAAACCACAATCACGGCTTCTTCAGAGACATGTCGTTTCTGATCAGGAAGGGATATTTCTGGGGCGTCACGGCGACCAAGCCGGCCTTTATCGGCGAAAAGGAATACGAAGACCTCATCTACCCGCTTATTCCCGACATCGCGATCGAAGAGACCAAGATCCCCTTCGCCTGCGTGGCAACGGACATCCGCAACGGCAGACGGGTCATGTACACGGCAGGGCGCCTGCGTACGGCCGTCAGCGCCAGCTGCGCGCTTCCCGGCATATTCCCCCCGGTCAAGGACAGGGACATGCTTCTCGTGGACGGCGGTTGGGTCGAGCGCGTGCCGGTGCTGTGCGCCCAGGACATGGGCGCAGATCTCGTGATCGCTGTTGACGTGTCGAGCGATGTGACGCCTTTTGAGGACACCTCGGGCCTCGATATCGTCCTGCGCGCCGATGCCGTATCGCGCATATACCTGAATGAGATCCTCGCACGGCAAGCGGATGTGGTGATCCATCCTGAAGTGGGCGCCACACACTGGGCGGACTTCAGCAATCCCCGTGACCTTTTTAAGCAGGGCGAAACAGCCGCGCTGGAGAAGATCATCACCGTCCGGACCGCCATACACCGCGCCGTCATCCCGCAGCGCAAGCTTGCGGACCAGATCCGGTCTATCAAGGATAAAATCGTGGAAAAAATGATAGGGTCGGGCAAGGACTGACCGGAGCTCATGCGCTGTTCCGCGGAGGCAGGGGTGCTTCAGGCTGAGGCTGAGTTCCCGAACTTCTCCTGGAACGACTCCGGGGGCATGGAACGTCACCGCAAAAAATTTTTTGCACGCCTCGCAGCTGTTTTCAGTATAATATCCTCATGCCTCTTCCCCTTGTCATCGCTCATCGAGGAGATTCCAGCAACGCCCTCGAAAATTCCCCCGAAGCCATACGCCGGGCATTATCGTATCCCGCGGACATGATCGAGCTTGACGTCCGCCGCAGCCGCGACAATGCGCTCTTTGTGATGCATGACCGGACTACGGGAAGGACGGCCTCGTCGAACGTCGACATCGAGCAGTCGACGTCCGCAGAGACATCCGGCCTGCGCCTGAAGAACGGCGAGCCCGTACCGACGCTGACCGACGTATTCAGGATCGTCGCCGGCAGGGCAGGACTGAATCTCGAGATCAAGAGCGACGGCGCAGGACTGCTGACCGCGGAATGCCTCGCTGCAGCGGACTACCCCGGCTATATCCTCGTTTCGTCCTTCAAGGAGCAGGAGGTGCTCGCAGTCCGCAAAGTGCTTCCCCATCTTCCCTTGTCGCTGATTTTCGACGTTTTTGCGGCCCGCGATGCGGCCGCCTATCGCGCATCAGGCTACAGGATCATCAGCCTGAGAAAATCGTCCGTGAGCCGGGGAGCTGATCGAATCCTGCCACGAGCAGGGGGTCCAGGTTTATGTCTGGACCGTTGACGACGAAGAAGAAATGCTAAAGATCATCTCCTGGGGCGCGGACGGAATCTATTCGAACAGGCCGGGAGTGCTGAAGGGCCTCGTGCAGAAAGCGGTGCGGAGTGCGGGATGACGGATAGAGCTGTTATGACGGGCGGGGATGCATCAACAGAAGATCGCCTTTTCGATCTGATCGTGATCGGCGGGGGCATCACCGGCGCCGGCGTAGCGCGGGATGCGGCTTTGCGCGGTTTGTCCTGCCTGCTGCTCGAAAAGGGAGACTTTGCGTCGGGCGTGACTTCGAAATCAACGAGGCTGATCCACGGCGGCCTGCGGTACCTGGCGAACTTCGAGGTCGACCTTGTTGCGGAAGCGCTCAGGGAGCGGGCAATCCTGCGGCGGCAGGCGCCCTACCTGATACACCCCATGCCGATCCTGATCCCCATCTATCGCGGGGACCCTCACGGCCGGGCCGTAATCTCTCTCGGCATCCATCTCTATGACGTCCTGTCGCACGAACGGGACATCCCTCACTACTTTACAGCGAACTGCGAACGGACGCTCGGGTTCGAGCCCCGTTTGAACAAGGAAGGGCTTGACCGGCAGCGCCCTGTTCTACGATCACCAGATCACCATGCCCGAGCGGCTTGTGATCGAAAATGTGATCTCGGCGCGGGAAGCCGGGGCGGAACTGCTCAATTATATGCAGGCCGAGCGGATCGAGGAGACCGCCGCCGGGGTCGTGGTCGCCGCGCGGGACATGCTGACCGGAGGGGCGCGCACATTCCGGTCCCGGGTCCTGATCAACGCCGCGGGCCCCTGGATCGACCGGGTGAGGCGGTCGGGAAACATCGACCATCACGGGATCATCCACCCGACGAAAGGCATTCACCTCGTGCTGCCGAAGTTTTCCGATCAGGCCCTGTTCGTAAGCTCGCGCGACGGGCGCATGTTTTTCATGATCCCCTTGGGCGCATACTCGCTCATCGGCACCACTGATACGAATTATGACGGCGATCTTGACGACGTCCATGCGGACAAGAGCGACGTCGACTATCTGCTTGCGGAAAGCAGGCGCCTGCTGCCGGGGCTGAAGCTCAGCCGGGAGGCGATCCTGTATACCTATGCGGGCATACGGCCGCTCGCCTTCGCAGGCGCCAGCGAATCCAGGATCTCGCGCAAGCACCGGGTCATCCGCGAGGGCAGGTACGGCCGCCTGATAACCATTGCAGGAGGAAAGCTGACGACCTATCGCAACATGGCGAAAGACGTCGTCGACGCTGCCTGCCGCGTGCTGGGTCTTCGACCCAGGTGCTCCACGGACCGGACCCCGCTGGCCGGTGGACTTTCTGCGGGCTATGAAGACTATCTGCGCGAAGCAGTCCCTGCCTGGGCGTCGCAGTATTCGGTTTCTCCGGAGCTCGTTCGCCATCTGATCGGGATCTACGGCTCACGCAGCGAGCGTATTCTGCAGCTCATCAAGGAAGAACCCGCGCTCGGGGCGGCCGTTTCTCCCGAAAGCAAGGACGTCTACGCCCAGGCGACATACAGTGTCCGCGAAGAGGGCGCGAAAACGCTTGCGGACATCATGCTTCGCAGGATGACCGTCGGCATCACCGGTTCCCGCGGAGCTGGGCAGGCGGAGCAGATCGCAGAAATCGCAGGCAGGGACCTGAAATGGAACAGCGATGAAAAACACAAACAGATCGAAGACTACAGGCGGCAATTGCTGAAGGAGACCGCTTGTTTGAAGACATGAGGAGCAGGGATGAGAGCGGAAGGACAGCCTGTTTTCTCCGACAAGCATGTTGCTTCTGAAAGGAATCGGTCAGTTCAGAACAGCTAAGAAGAATCTTTACCACAGAGCGCACTGAGAGAAAATTTCAAAATTTTCGTTTTTTAATCCACGGTGTCTCGGTGTTCTCTGTGCTGAAAAAGTCTTCTCGGTTTTACAGGTTCCCGTGTGCGACAACAGTACGGCGGCAAAGGCCGGGATCCCGGCTTAGGTACGGCCGATATTTCTTTTGGAGGCTAGATGGTGAAATTGATGAAGGGCGGAGAATTATCTTCGAAGATCATTGTTGCGGTCAAGGAGGAGACGGACAGACTTTCCAGACACGGCATTCGCGCCGGACTGGCGCTGGTGCTGGTGGGTGAGGACCGGTCCTCGCACCTGTACTATCAGGCGATCCAGCACGCTGCCGCGCGGGCGGGCATCGATATTTTCAACCACAAGCTGCCGTCGTCCTCGTCCCTGAACCAGATCCTGAACCTGATCAAGACGATCAACAACGACGAGCGGGCAAACGGCCTTCTGACGTTCATGCCGCTCCCGAGACACATAGACACCCGGAAGGTCGTGAACGCCATCATGCCCGAGAAGGACGTCGACGGCCAGGGGGCCATCTCCGTGGGCAGGCTGTCGGCCGACGAATCCACGTCCCAGCTCTTCGAGCCCGGGTTCACGCTTTCGGTCAGGTCCACCTTTCTGCCCTGCACCCCTTACGGCGTAATGCGGATGCTGGAGCATCACGGCATCGACGTGAAGGGGAAAAAGGTCGTGATCGTCGGCAAGAGTCTGGCTGTCGGAAAACCGCTCGCCATGATGATGCTGGTCAAGGAGGCAACGGTCACGGTCTGCCACCGGGAGACCGAAGACCTGGGCGCGGAAACCCGGCAGGCTGATATTCTCTGCACCGCCACCGGCAGACCGGGGCTGATCAGGGCTGATATGGTGAAGGCGGGCGCCGTTGTCGTGGACATCGGGATCACGGTCCAGTCCGATGGGCTGACCGTAGGGGACGTCGATTTTGCTTCCGTTTCGCAGAAGACTTCGATGATCACGCCCGTCCCCGGCGGGGTGGGGCCGGTGACCATCGCCATTCTGCTCAAGAACACGGTGATCTCCGCAAAGAGAATGGTCGGCGTCGGATGATCGTTTGTTTTTTCCGACTGAAGCAATGCACAACGCAATAGTTCTATGAAGCAGGGCTTTCTCAGAAGGATCGACAGGAGGTCGGAAGAGTCATGATAAGCCTGTTGCTGATAACGTTCGAAGGTCAGACGTACGGCATCCGGGAGGAAGAGGTCCGGCAGATCGAGGAGCTCCCGTCTCTTCATCGGCTTCCGTTCAGCCCCGGCTGCATCGCCGGCATGGCGATCAGGGACGGCCGCACCGTCACGCTGGCGGACCTTTCCGTCTGCATCGGCCATGGCCCGGTGAACCAGGCCGGCAGAAAACGCCTTCTCCTCGTGCCGCAAGAAGGCCTGATCAAGGGCTTCGTGGTCGGCGAGGAAATCGGGAGGGCCGAGGTCGCTCCTGAAGCTGTTTTCCCCATGCCGCCCTATCTCAGGACGGACGTGGTCGATCGTTGTGCGCTTATAGATTCCCTTCCCGTACCCCTGGTCAATCTGATGCGGCTTCACGAACATCTTCAAAACGACGCAGACGAGGCGGCCGCGGCTCCGTTTACCATACCTGCTGTGCCTGCTGTTTTGTCCGAAGTCGGATCGTACCGGATTTTCGCTGCCGGAGGAGATCTTTTCGCTCTGCCGTCGGAGCTTGCTGAGGACGACGCGGCACAGGAGCCCGGCCCGATCGCAGCTGTGCGGCCGGTACCAAAATTCGTACGCGGTGTGACCTGGCACCGCAGCAGCCTGATCCCCGTATTCGACCTGACGCAGCGCATGCAACTGCCCCACGGGCAGGTCAAGGACCTCATGCTTGTCGGCGTTGTCCGGGACCTTCAGCTGGGCCTTCTCATCGACGAGGACCGGGGAGTTGTTCCCTCCGCGAAGACGGCGCTTCATCAGCTTCCGCCCATCGCGGCAACTTCCTGGTTTGATGCAGCGCTCGTCCTTGACGGGCAGGTCATCCCCATCCTGGATTTCAGCGAGCTGTTTTCCGTCGGAGCAGAGGAGGGGAGGGCCGCCTCTCCGTCGCCGGCATATACGGCCGATGCTTCCTTCCCCGCGCGCTTCGGGAAGGAAGAGGTCGAGGTCACGGAATTTTCTCTTCTCGGCATGCGGCATGCCGTGCCGCGTTCTGAACAGGACGCGATCATCGGGTTCCGGCCCTTTCGCCCCATACCGGGCACGCTTCCGATCGTGGCCGGCATAGCGGAGTATGAAGGTTCACTGCTGCCGGTGATCGACCTTGCGACCGTCTTCGGAAGACAGTCGCTCCCGACGTCCCGGTGGAGCATGATGGTCGTTCAGAACGGAGATTTTCGCGCTCTGGTCCTCGCCGAGAACGTGTTCGGCGACAGGCGGCTGGGCCGCGATCTCCAGCGGGCAGTGCCGATCGCATTGCCTCATAATGTCGTGTACGGCTGTTATCTCGAAACGGACGCGGTTCGCCTGATCCTGAACGTCCACGCAATGGCTGTTCACTTCGAGGCTTCCCTGGTCGAGGAACTGCTTCCGGTACTGTCGAGGCACATGGAACAGCTGCCTGCAGGGCTGGTGAGCGAACGGACCGGAGAGCCGGTGAAGGTTGTCCCCGCAGCAAGCGCCGTCGAGGACGTAACGAAGACCGAAATAACAGCGTCCGCCTCTGCTCCGTCCAGGGACGGTTCAGCGGAATCCCCGGCTCTTGAGTCGATTTCTGCGTCTCCAGCTGAAGAATTGTCCCAAACAGCGGCACTGGTAGCAGCGGTTCATGAGGCCGGAACTCCTGCTGAAGAGGGACCTGACGATTCAACAGCGGAAATGGAATTGTCGCCGCTTCCTCAGGAAGCTGCAGGAGAGAGCGGCGGCATTACGAACATCGCCGCAGGCTCTCAGGATATGCAGGTATCGGACCTTCCCGGCGATGCCGTGGAGGAGTCAGAACTGCAGCCGCTTCCTCAGGAACCCGCTGAAGAGAGCAGCAGTACCGATATTGCTGCAACTCCCCGGGAAGGGCAGGACATCACAGCATCGGAAACGGAAACTTCCGCACCGGAGCTCACAGCAGATATCCCTGTCGAAGCGGCGAAGGCTCGTGAAGAGAGTGAAAATGTCGAACAAGTAATCATGAAGGGGACGACGTCGCAGCCGGCGCGGCAGTGTCTGAACCGACCCCTGAGCCTGAGCCGGCGGCAGTATCTCATGAACCATCGGTGCCCGATGTCCTGCCTTCGGTACCAGTGCCGGAAACGCCCGTACCGCCTTCGTCAATATCATATGAACCCGTTCGTCCCGGAGAGCAGGGAAGAGGGGTCCCCGTGTCGCCTGTCGAAGGCAAAAAAAGAGTACGGTGGTTCCACTACGCGGCCCTGGTGCTCTTGATTCTCGCAGTGATCGGCGTATTCAGGCGTACGGATCAACAGCAGACAGTGCCCAGACCCCCGGCATCGGCTCCGTCGGCTGCAAAGACGCCTGCCGGGACGAGTGAGAAGGAAACTCTCGTGCTCGAAGTCCCGGGCGACAGGGTCATAGAGAGCGAAGTATATATCGTCCGCCCCGGCGACACGTTGTGGCATATTTCAGGCCGTTTTACCGGCAATCCCAGAAATTATCCCCATATTGCCGGAGACAACCGAATCGCCAATCCCGACCTGATATTTCCCGATCAGCATATCCGCCTCAAGAGGCAGGACATATATCTGAAATCGACAGCGGAAACAACGGGCAGGCAGAGATGATTTATTCGACAGGATAACAGGATCGACAGGATTAAAGATCCTATCAGATCCTTATCCCGTTATCCTGTCCGAAGGAGTTGCCTTTGATCTCAAACGTCCCCATGGAACACGACCACCCGGCATCGGGTCCGGGATCATTGACCGGAAACGCAGCCATGCAATCCCGCGCCTTGGCATCCCCCGGCTCTGGCCGGGGGTGGAAAGCGCTCACTCGCGCGTGACACGAACGTGTCACGCATGCGCGAGTTCGCAGTTCCACCTGGCACTCCGTGCATCCGCACTCGTAAACGCCGGGTGCAGGCGGGAGGTCGCGTCAATTTTAGTCCCGACAGGTCGGGATGCCGGAGGGGGCTCCACTGAGCCGTTGAAATACTATGAATCAGTAAAAACGCCCTCTCCCTGGATCAGGAGAGGGCGTTTTGCATGATGCGCGAAAACCGTTTTACTTCGGGGCAATTTTGAGTTCGAGCGAATTAGGCGTTGAACCGACAACATCTACGGAGAAGGTGCCGAAATCCTTCAACAACAATTCGTCGGAGAGCACCTGGGCGCTCGATTTCGAATCAACGGAGATCTTTGCCGTGGCATTGGCAAAGCTGCGTTCGTGAAGGTCCTTGATCCCGCGCACCTGGTTCCTGAGCACATCCTTGAATTTGACGAACTGCCTTTTGTCCAGGCCCGTGATCGTGATGTTGATCGAACGGGTGCCGCCGGTCTCGCGGGAATAGACGGCGAGGATCTTTTCCATCATCTGATCAGCCGCCGCCTGCGATGCCTTTTTGAGCGCTTCGATTCCCGCTGTTTCGGGAGTGATGTGCACCGCGGCGCCGTGGGTGGTTACGGCCGCGATCACCTGGCCGGTGTCCGTGCGGATCGCCTTTGCCGAGAGGTCAGCCTGCACCGACTTCATCCCGCCTCCGATGTCCCCATACAGCTTGGCGAAGGCCTTGCCGACGATCACCACTTCCGCATCCACCTGGCCGCCGAGCGTCTTGGCCTGGGTCGCGCTCAGATCCTGCACCTTGTAGGCCGCCGTCACTTTGATCTCCCTGGACGCGGTCTCATGGTCTATGAATTCGAAGCCCTTCTGGGTGAAGACGTCGATGAACGTGTTCTCGACCACACCCATATCGGTCTGTTCGGCGGCGTGCCCTCCCCACCACCAGGCGTAGAGCTCGCGTCCGATGTTCTGTTCCGCGATCAGGATGATCGTCCGCGGCTTGTGCATCTGGCCGAGCAGAATGCCGATTCCCGAGAGGTCGTCGGTAAGTTTGCCGAGCGATACTTCGGCGTTGATGCGGACCCGCAGCAGGCCGCTGTCCACCGATTCTCCCGCGATGCTGTACCGCGTGATGTATCCCTTGGTCTGCGACAGGATCCTGTCGCTGATAAGCTGATAGTTTTCCACCTGGGTCTGGGAATCGATGAGGATCCCGATCGCCTGTTCCACGGCGCGCTTCTGCGCGTCTTCGATCGCCGCGTCGCGGGCGATATCCCGGGCATTGCCCTGGATGGCGGCCACGCCTTCGGCGGTAACGGTCTTTGTCTCCTGGGCCCGGGCAGTGAACGCCGAGGCGAACAGAAGCAGGATCAGGATGACGGAGATTTTCACGGAACGAATCATCGAGGCACCTCCAGAGGGATGGGAATATTCGAATACGTCGACATAGTCGACAGAATGGAGAAATAATACCAGAGGTACGGACGATGGTCAACCTGAAAGAATTGGACGCCGATGAACCGCGAGCGACGTGCGGCGCGGGGAAAATGCCTGACGCCGTAATGATGTCATTCGGACCGTCTTCTCGGAGCCCTGAAACATAAATTATCTGGATATTTTGGAAGAGAGATGATAAAATCCGAAAAAGAAACGGATATCATCGTTGAGGAGGCTGTAAGCGTGCCCAGGCTGTCTGTAAACATCGACCACATTGCCACGATCAGGCAGGCAAGGAGGGGCAAGGAGCCTGACCCCATTGCCGCCGCGCTGATCGCCGAGCTGGCGGGCGCCGACGGGATCATTGCCCATCTCCGGGAAGACCGCAGGCATGTGCAGGACCGTGATCTCCGGCTTCTGCGGGAAGTCGTGCAGACCAAATTGAACATGGAAATGGCCGCAACCGAGGAGATGGGGCGCATTGCCCGCGAGGTAAAACCTGAAATATCAACGCTGGTCCCGGAGAAGCGCGAGGAGCTGACTACCGAGGGCGGCCTGGAGGTCGCGGCGAGGATCGATTTTCTGAAGGCCTATATCAAGGCCCTCCAGGGGGCAGGCATCATCGTAAGCCTTTTTGTCGATCCCGAGGAAAAACAGATCGCCGCTTCCAAAAAGGCAGGCGCTGACTGGGTGGAACTTCATACCGGCACCTATGCCAACGCGCGGAGCGAGGACGACCGCGAGCGCGAATGGAAGAAGATCGCCGAAGCGGCAAAGCTTGCCGCGAGCCTGGGCATGCACGTCGGCGCCGGACACGGTCTTAACTACGTGAACGTCGGAAGGATCGCGGACATCCCCGAGGTCGAGGAGATGAACATCGGCCACAGCATCATAGCGCGGGCCGCCCTCGTCGGTATCGATCGGGCGGTCCGGGAGATGAAACAGTTGTTGTAAGGACGCCGGTCTGTCTAAAGAACAAGTCAGTAACCACGGATGAACACGGATAAACACGGATGAAACATAATTCCTGACAAGATATGCAGTCGGGAATTCTCCTCAAAAACGCATTCTTTAACCGTGTTCATCCGTGGTTATATCCATCATTTCGGCGGGAGTCGGGGGGCAACATGATCATCGGCATCGGTGTCGACCTGGTCAAGATCGACCGCATCGACAAGGCGGGCAAAAACCATTCCGGTTTTCTCGAACGCGTGTACACGGAGCGGGAACGGGAGTATTGCTCGCGCCAGAAGTTTCCGGCCCAGCACTATGCCGGCAGGTTTGCGGCAAAGGAAGCGCTTTTGAAGGCCATCGGTACCGGATGGAGCACGGGCGTGAAATGGACGGACATGGAGGTCCTTCACGGCGAGGGCGGCGGCCCCATTGTGAACGTTTCCGGCCGTGTGAAGGATTTGATGGACCTGCGGGGGGTGAAGCAGATACACCTGAGCTATTCCCATGACGAGGGCTACGCAGTGGCGCAGGTCGTGCTGGTGGGAGGGCTGTTCCCTGCCGCGGACCAGCACGGAGCCCATTAAAGTACTTTACGAACCAACATCTTGAATTTTGAGTCAAGTTTTATAACCACAGGTCCGGCTTCGCCAGACACACAGATCGCAACACAGCGTGAAAAAGAATTCAGGGTTTGCTTTCCTTTGAGCAAGTTTGCGAAAACTTTGTTTCTATCCGTGTTTAGACCGTGTTCATCTGTGCGTTAAGCAAATTTCATTTAGAAAGATTTTTAAGATCAGAGATATTGTCTGAGTCTCTTGTGACTTCCGTGGCAATAAAAGACTTTTTAACCAATATCGAAGAGGATCGGCGGATCATGAAGATCGCCACGGTACAACAGATCAAGAACATCGACCGCCGTGCAATCCGGGCTTTCGGCATCCCCGGCCCTGTCCTGATGGAGAACGCCGCAGCCGCTGTTATGGCGGAAATGGACAGGTTTTTTAACGGCCTGGAGAGCATGAAGGTCGGCATTCTGTGCGGCAAGGGGAACAACGGCGGCGACGGTCTGGCGCTCGCCCGCAGGCTCCGGATCCGGGGCGTCCCTGTCCGTGTTGCGCTGCTCGCTCCCTTCAGCGCGGTGAAGGGCGAGGCCGGCGTCAACCTTTCCATCCTGCGCAAAACGGACGTAGAACTCACCCAGAACGCATCAATGAAGGACGTTGCCGAAGTTGTTTCCTGGTCCGACGTGGTCGTCGATGCCATGCTCGGGGTGGGATTGACCTCGCCCCTGACGGGGTCCTATGCCCGGGCCGTGAACGTCGTGAACGCGTCGGGAAAACCGGTTGTTGCTGTCGATGTGCCCACCGGGATCGATGCGGACACGGGCGCGGTCATGGGTACGGCAGTCAAGGCCGACCTGACCGTGACCATGGCGCTCCTCAAGCAGGGGCTGGTGCTCCATCCCGGGGCCCGGCATGCAGGAACGGTCCGCATTGCCGACATCGGGATCCCGCCGGAAGTGATCGAGAAAGAAAAGATCAGCGTGAGCCTGCTCGAGGGGAACTCCCTCTGGGGAGCAGTCCTGCCCAGGAAAGCGGACGCTCATAAGGGCGATTTCGGACACCTGATGATCATCGCCGGGTCTCCGGGCAAGGCCGGCGCAGCGGTCATGGCAGCACGGTCCGCGCTCAGATCGGGAGCGGGCCTCGTGAGTGTGGCGGTACCCAACGGCCTTGTTCCGATCCTGCAGTCGTCAGTCGCTGAAGCCATGTGCATCCCCTCCGTAGAAAGCATCGAAGGGACGCTGGGCATCGGATCAGAAGAGGAACTGCTCAAGGCGGCCGGATCGATGACCGCCTGCGCCATCGGCCCCGGGCTTTCAACGCATTTCGAGACCGCCCAGGTAGTGAGGAATCTCGTCCAGCGCATGACCGTGCCCCTGGTCATCGACGCCGACGGTTTAAACGCCTTTGCCGGCCGGCCTGAAATTTTTCTGCGCGCCAAGGCCCCCGTCATCATCACCCCCCATCCGGGCGAGATGGGAAGACTGCTCGCCATTTCTTCAACGGATGTGCAGAAGGACCGCATCGGGATGGCGTCGAAATTTGCCGCGAAGTACAAGGTCATCGTCGTCTTGAAGGGCGTGGGCACGGTTATCGCCGCTCCCAACGGCCGGATTTTCGTGAATTCCTCAGGCAACCCGGGCATGGCAACAGGCGGTACCGGCGACGCGCTGACCGGCATGATCGGCGGATTTCTTGCGCAGCGTCAGCCGTCGGAAGAGGCCGCCTGCCTCGGCGTCTATCTGCACGGCCGCGCCGGCGACCTGGCAGCACAGGAAAAGGGAGAGAGTTCACTGATCGCCGGGGACCTGATCGATAAGATCCCCGAGGCGCTGAAAGATCCGGGCCGATAAGTTCCGGGCACAGGGACCGGCACGGGTATGTGCACCGACCAGGAATGTTCAACCGCAGTAAAAAATCGAAATTCATTATTGAGGTGATGCAATGCTGACCGCGAAAGACATCATGACCAGGAACGTCGTCACCGTAAAACCCGATACCTCCATCGAGGCGCTCGCCTCCCTCCTGATGGAGCATCATATCAGCGGGACACCCGTCGTCGACGAGGCCGGGAACCTGGTCGGCATCGTGACCGAAAACGATCTCATCAGCCGGAACAAGAGACTGCACATCCCTACCGTGGTGAGCTTTCTCGATGCCGCAATTTACCTTGAAAGCTCGAAAAAGTTCGAACAGGACGTCAAGCGCCTGACCGCGACTCGGGTGGGGGACATCTGCACGAAGAAGGTGGTCACCGTTGCCGAGGACACTTCGATCGAGGACATCGCCACGGTCATGTCCGAGAAGAGGGTGCACCTGCTGCCTGTGGTCAAGGCAGGCAAGGTGCTGGGCATCGTGGGCAAACGCGACGTGGTCAAAGCCATTGCGCGGCAGGCCGACTGATGTTCAGCGTGATCACCTCCAGCCCTGAGCAGACCTGGCGCATCGGCCAGCTTCTCGGCGCCCGCCTCAAAGAGGGGGACACGGTCTGCCTGTACGGCGATCTCGGCGCGGGCAAAACGAGCCTTTCCTACGGCATCGCCCTGGGCCTCGAAGTGCAAACCCAATACATCACAAGCCCCACCTTCACGTTCGTGAATGAATATAAGGGCCGCGTGCCGTTCTATCACATCGACCTCTATCGGCTCAAGGACCCGGCAGAGCTGGAGAACCTCGGGTTCGACGAATACATCGATTCGGACGGCGTGACGGTCATAGAGTGGGCGGAGCGCGCAGAGGACGAACTGCCGGTCGAATGTCTGAGCATTTATCTCTCCTATGTCGATGCTGCGAGCCGCGAGATAGGGTTTCTGGCGGAAGGGGAGCGGTACGAGAAACTCCTCGACGAACTGAAGCAAAACCTCAACGTCGTCGGATAGCAGAGATCGCGGCGTATCAGCAGCCGGCGGGAGACGGGAACAGGGAATGAAAAAAATAGGCATCATCGCAAAAGACATCCCCGAAGCTCAGAAGGCGGCAAGGAAACTCACCGCCTGGCTGGAAGCGCGCGGGAAAAAGGTATTCATCGACAGCGAAACGGCGGCGGCTATCGGCACGCGGGGATACGAGCGGGCTGAGATCCCGGAGCTCGTCGAGATGCTGATCGTGCTCGGCGGAGACGGGACCTTGCTGTCCGCGTCGCGCCACGTTGCCGACGCGCATACCGACGTCCCCATCTTCGGCGTCAACCTGGGGAGCCTGGGGTTCATGGCCGAGGTGTCCCTGAACGAGCTGTACGACAACCTGGAAAAGGCAATCGCCGGAAAGCTCGAAACCGAGGACCGGATCATGCTCTCGGCGAGCGTGATCCGCGACGGAAGAAAGCTCACCCAGTACCGCGTGCTGAATGACGCCGTGATCAACAAGGGCGCCTTGGCGCGCATGATGGAGCTCAGGATATCGGTCAATGAAGGGCACTTGACCACGTTCAGGGCCGACGGGCTGATCGTTGCCACGCCGACGGGCTCGACGGCCTACTCCCTTTCCGCGGGCGGCCCCATCATCCATCCCACGATCCACTGTTTCGTCGTGACCCCCATCTGCCCTCATACGTTGTCGAACAGGCCTATCGCCCTTCCTGACAGCGTTGTGGTGACGGTCTGTCTCACGTCCAAAAGCGAGGACGTATCCCTCACGCTCGACGGCCAGATCGGCTTTCCGCTACTGCCCCATGACGTTGTAGAAATCAGGAAATCCCGCTACAAGATGAAACTGATCAAACACCCGACCAAGAGTTATTACGAAATCCTTCGAACGAAGCTGAAGTGGGGAAATTAAAGCAGTGATCAGCGCCTCTGTTCATCGTCGGATCGAGGAGAATAAAAGAGCCGTCCATGAATGATCTCCAACGCGATTTTCTGGAAATCGTAACGCAGATACGGTCCCATCTCGAATATCAGCGGACTCTCGGCGTGCGCCACGTCCGCCTGCCGGTATCGCAGCCGGCTGCGGCACCAGCCCGTTCCACGCCGCAAACGGCCGCTGATCAGGTTGTGAAGCCGCCGGTCGTTTCCGACCGGCCTCCCATGAAGCCAACCGGACTTGCGGCCGTGGAGGAGGAACTTTCCAACTGTACCCGATGCTCCTTGACCTCGGGCCGGACTGCGCAGGTATTCGGCGAAGGCAACATCGATGCTGATCTCGTCTTCGTAGGAGACGCGCCGGGGCGGGAAGAGGGCGGCCGGGGACGGCCGTTCACCGGCGCTGCGGGCCGGCTTTTGACGGACATTATCGTGAAAGGCATGAACCTGAAGCCCGGCATCGTCTATCTCTGTACGCTCACGAAGTGCCTGCCGTCCGCTGACCGGGGGCCGAAGCAGGAAGAGATAGAGGCCTGCGAGGTCGTCTTCCAGAAACAGATCCAGGCCATCAAACCCAGGGTGATCGTCGCGCTGGGGGAACGTACCGCCCAGGCACTTCTCAAAACGCAGGAAGGCATCTCCACGCTCCGCGGCAGATGGCATTCATATCAGGACATCCCGCTCATGGCGACGTTCTCGCCGGCGCACCTGGTCGATCATCCCGGCGACAAGAAATTCACCTGGGCTGACATCAAGCTGGTCATGGTGAAGCTCGGAATGACCGTAACGAAAGGATAGTCCCCGGGGACCGGCCGGCTTCATCGCAGAGCGCGGCCCCGCTTATTCCCATGTCTGATACCACCCCCCTTATGAAACAATACCGCGAGATCAAGCGTCAGCACCTCGACGCGATCCTGCTGTTCCGCATGGGCGATTTCTACGAAATGTTCGACCAGGACGCGGTGACGGCGTCCAAGGTCCTCGAGATCACGCTTACGGCGCGGAACAAGTCCAAGGGCATCGAAACGCCGCTCTGCGGATTTCCCTATCATGCGGTCGAGGGATACATCGCCAAGCTCATCCGCCGCGGCTTCAAGGTCGCGGTCTGTGAACAGGTCGAGGACCCCAAGCTCGCCAAAGGCATCGTGAAACGCGAAGTCATCAGGGTCGTGACGCCCGGCACGGTGCTGGACTCCAACCTGCTCGACGCCAAGGACAACAACTATCTGGCCTCCCTCTATCCCGGCGAAGGACGGATTCGGACTTTCCTTCCTCGACATATCGACGGGGGATTTTTTCATTGCCGAAGTGGCGGGAAAGGAAAGCCTCGCGTCACTGGACACCCTGCTTGCCCGGTTCACGCCGCGGGAGATCGTGCTGCCGAAAGGGCATCAGTCGACCCGGGCCTGTCAACGCTCCTGCGCGCCTATACCCAGGCGATCAACGCCGGCGACGACTGGACCTTCGACCGCGAGACCGCCTACCGGACGCTGCTCGACCACTTCAAGGTCGCGTCGCTCGAAGGCTTCGGCTGCAGCGGCATGAAGCTCGGCATATCGGCGGCCGGCGCCGCGCTGCGCTATATCGAAGAGACGCAGAAGACCGGCCTCGCGAACATCCGCCGGCTGAAGCCGTTCCTGGCCCGCGAATTCATGATCCTCGACTGCGTCCTGCCAGCGAAACCTGGAGCTGGTCAAGAACATCTACGACGGTTCGACCCGGGGGACGCTCCTGTCCGTACTCGATTTCACGACGACCTCCATGGGCGGCAGAAAATTGCGCGAATGGCTCCTGAATCCGCTGATGGACGCCGCAGAGATCGAGCAGCGGCTCGACGCCGTTGCCGAGTTCAAGGAAAGCCACCAGCTTCGATCAGAGTCTCAGGACCGCCCTCGGCTGAAGTGTATGACCTCGAGCGTCTGATCAGCCGGGTGTCGCTCGGCGCTGCGAACGCACGGGACCTGCTGGCGCTCAAACAATCCTTCACCGCCCTGCCGCGATCCAGGACACTTCTTGCCGACTGCGCAGGCAAACTCCTCTATCATTTGATCGAAGAGTGGGATCGACCTGCAGGACGTGCATCAGCTCATCGACAAAGCCGTCCACGATGATCCTCCCTATACGCTCCGGGAGGGCAGGCTGATCAAAAAAGGCCATAGCGCCGAACTTGACGACCTGCGCTCCATCAGCTCCGAAGGCAAAGGGTTGATCGCCGGCATCGAACAGCGCGAACGGGAGCGCACGGGCATCAACTCGCTCAAGGTGAGCTACAACAGGGTCTTCGGCTACTACATCGAAGTCACCAAAACGAACCTCGCCAACGTGCCGCAGGATTTCATCCGCAAGCAGACGCTCGCGAACGCCGAGCGGTTCATCACGCCCGAACTCAAGGAATACGAGGAAAAGGTGCTCGGCGCCGAGGAGAAGATCCTCGACCTGGAGTACCGGTTGTTCCAGCAGGTGCGGGAAGCGGTGGCCGCCCAGACGGTCCGGATCCAGGACATGGCGCGCAGGCTCGCGGTCCTCGACTGTCTTGTCTCCCTTGCCGAGGCAGCGGCCAAGAACAACTATTCCCGGCCGGTGATCCTCGACGGCGACACGCTCAGGATCAGCGAAGGAAGGCATCCGGTGATCGAGCAGCTCTCGCCCGAAGAGCGGTTCATCCCGAACGACACGGCTCCTCGACTGCGAGGAAAACCAGCTCATCATCCTGACCGGACCGAACATGGCGGGCAAATCCACGTACATGCGCCAGGTGGCGGTGATCACGCTCATGGCCCAGATGGGCAGCTTCGTGCCGGCCCGGGAGGCGCAGATCGGCATCGTGGACCGGATCTTTACGCGCGTCGGAGCCTCGGACTTCATCACCCGCGGCCAGAGCACGTTCATGGTCGAGATGAACGAGACCGCCAATATCCTGAACAACGCCACGGACCGGAGCCTCATCATCCTCGACGAGATCGGCAGGGGCACGAGCACCTTCGACGGCATCAGCATCGCCTGGGCCGTTGCCGAGTACATCCATACGAAGCTCCGGGCCCGGACGCTCTTCGCCACGCATTACCACGAACTGACCGAGCTTGCGCTTACCATGGACCGCGTGAAGAACTACACCGTCGCCATCAAGGAATGGAACGACCAGATCGTCTTCCTCCGCAAAGTGGTCGAGGGCGGAGCGGACAAGTCCTACGGCATCCAGGTGGCGCGGCTTGCCGGCCTGCCGCGAGCGTGATCCGGCGGGCCAAGGAAGTGCTCGCGAACCTGGAAAAGGCCGAGTTCAACGAACTGGGCGAGCCGGTGGCCGCGCCGAAGACGGGACCGGGAACAGGGGGTAAAGGGAGACGGGGAGACAAGATCATTCAAACCGGCGCAGCCGGAGAAGAGGCGCCCGAGCCGCAACTCGGCCTGTTCGCGAGCGAGGCAGGGCTTCTGTTCAAGGAACTGCAGGACCTCAATCTCGACAGCATGACGCCCCTCGATGCCTTGAACAAGCTGCATGAGATCAAGAAAAAGGTGAGCGGAACTTCGTGACGCGGTAATGCCTGCATGCCGGCATTTTTAGGATAGCATCCCGAAAAAATCCGTTTAACCACTGATGAACACTGATAAACACGGATGAATCAGAAAGTAAAGCCACAAGCCATGAATCACCTGCCGGGATCGTGCCGAGATGATCTCTATTCCTGATTTTATATTTTCATCCGGGTATATCTGCGGTTCCAACTGCCGCTCAAGTTGAGCATGCCGCACGGGTATCGGGATATCAAGGCCGGCGCAGTCCCCGGCACGCAAATAAATTCTGATTGACACCTTGCACCTCTTTCTGGTAGTATCGTGCCACTATTTACGTGTTCGAAAGGAGTAGCTCTTGCAATGCAGGTAATTTTACGGGAAGATATTGATAAATTTGGGAAAGATAGGCGATCTCGTCAAGGTTGCAGACGGCTATGCCAGGAACTTTCTGGTGCCCGGGAAAAAGGCGATTGAGGCGACTCCCGAAGAACCTCAATGCCATGAACCATGCGAAGAAGATGGTTTCCGACCGTCATCCGCAAGCTGAAAAAAGAAGCCACTGCCGAGGCCGACAAAATCAAGGGCCTGTCGGTTACGATCAAGGCGAAAGTCGGCGAAGAAGGCAAGCTCTTCGGCTCCGTAACGTCCATGGACATTGCTGAGGCCGTGAAGGCGCAGGGCGTCGTGATCGACAAGCGGAAGATCGTGCTCGACGAACCGATCAAGCGGCTGGGCGATTTTACGATCACCGTAAAGCTGCACGCCGACGTGACCGCGGATTTCAAGGTGTCGGTCATTGCAGAAGAGTAAGCCAGTGCCGTTTGATTCAATGTTCGAAGCCAGAAGACAGGAGTCAGAAGAATGTATTCTGAGTTCTGACTTCTGGCTTCTTTCTTTCCGCTTCCCGAGGTTGAGGTGAATCCATGTCCGTCCAGACCGAAGTCTCCCTTCAAAAGCTTCCCCCCCAGAACATCGACGCCGAACAGATGGTGCTGGGCGCCATCCTGATCGAGAACGACTCGATCAATAACGTGGTCGACCATCCTGTCTCCCGACGATTTCTACAAGGATGTCCACCGCAGGATCTTTCCGTCATGCTCGAGATGTTCGAGCGCAGGAGGCGATCGACCTGGTCACGCTGACGCGACAGCCTGCGCGGCAAGATGGCGCTCGAAGCGGTCGGCGGCGCGTCGTACCTGGCCACGCTGGTGAGCCTCGTGCCCACGGCGGCGAACATCAAGTACCACGCCAGGATCGTGCGGGAAAAGGCGGTCCTGCGCAAGCTGATCCACGCGTCCACGGACATCATCACGCAGTGCTACGACGATTCGCGGACCGTCGACAGCATCGACGAACTGCTGAATACGGCCGAGCGGTCCATCTTCGACATCGCCCAGAAGACAGATCGGCGAGACCGTTCTTCTCGCTGAAGAACATCGTCGGCCACAGCTTCAAGATGGTCGAGAAGCTCTACGACCAGAAGGAAATGGTCACCGGGATCCCGACCGGTTTTGTGGACCTGGACAATATGACCTCGGGGCTCCAGCCGAGCGATCTCATCATCATCGCCGGCCGCCCCTCCATGGGAAAGACCGCGTTCGTGCCTGAACATCGCAGCCCATGCGGCGATCGAAAAGGGAAAGACCGTCGCCTTGTTCAGCCTGGAAATGTCCAAGGAAGCAGCTGGTGCTCCGACTGCTGGGGTCCGAAGCGCGGGTGGACGCGCACAAGCTCCGGACCGGCCATTTGTCCGACCGCGACTGGACGCCGCTGTCCAATGCGGCCGGCAGGCTGCACGAAGCGCCGATCTATATCGACGATTCAGCGGCCATCTCGGTGCTCGAGATGCAGGCAAAGGCGCGGCGGCTGAAGGCTCGAACACGGCCTCGACCTCATCATTGTCGACTATCTGCAGCTCATGCGGGGACGGGGGAACGAGCAGAGCCGGGAACAGGAAATATCGAACATCTCCCGTTCGCTCAAGATGCTGGCCAAGGACCTCAAGATCCCGGTCATTGCGCTGTCGCAGCTCAACCGCGCCGTGGAGACCCGCCCGGGCAAGGAAAAGAGGCCCATGCTCGCCGATCTTCGCGAGTCCGGCGCCATCGAGCAGGACGCCGATGTGATCCTGTTCATTTACCGGGACGAGGTCTACAACAAATGCGAATGCCCTCCCGACGGCGAGTGTTTGTGCGGCAGGAGGGGCGTCGCCGAGGTCATCATCGGGAAGCAGCGAAACGGCCCGGTCGGCAAGGTGGATCTGACCTACATCAACAGGTTCACGCGGTTCGAGAACGCGGAAAAAAGATCGTTTTAAGCGGTTCAGACGCTTCATTTCGGTACAGAGCCGTTTTGCCCCAGACCGTGCTGCAAGTTCATCGCCGAACCGTGTCAGTCCGATTAATGTATACTAGCGACGCTTCACGAGGAGGTCGTCAGTGGCATCGGAAAAAGCAACGATCAGGAGAATGTCCAGAAATATCTCGGAAAGCCGACTGGAAATCGGCAATAGCGGAAATGGAGAAGCTCTTTGCCATTGATCAGGACCCGATCGTCCGGGTGCGGATCGGCGATGCGCGCCAGAAGCTGAACCAGAAGCCCGAGGCCGTGAAGGAGTACATTCACGCCGCCGACCTGTATGCGGAAAAGGGTTTCGTGGTCAAGGCCCTGGCGCAGTACAAGCTGGCGCTCCGGCTCGATCCCGCGAGCAAGGACGCCCAGGGAAAGATAGAGGGGCTCCATTCCAACAAGACCGTTGCCGAGCTGAAGCTCGAGCCGATCGAGGACGGCGCGCCGCAGCCCACGCGAAGCGTCATCCCGCTCTTCTCCGACCTCACGCAGGAAGAGTTCAACGACTTCACCAAGCGCATGATCGTCCATACCTTGCCTGCGGGCAAGACCATCATCAAGGAAGGCGACGCAGGCAGATCGGTTTTCATCCTGACCCGCGGAGCTGTCCGGATTTTTGCGACGATCATGGGAAAGAGGGTGGAGCTTGCCGTCCCTCCAGGCCAGCGACTTCTTCGGCGAGATCGCCTTTCTCACCGGCAAGCCCCGGACCGCGACCGTGGAAGCGATCGAGGAATCGGACATGCTCGAAGTGTCCGAGCTCAATCTCAACGAAATGATCGACAAAAGGCCGCGCATCAAGGAAGTGCTGCAGAAGTACCACGAAGAGCGCGTCAAGAGCACGCTGGAGAAAGTACGGGAGATGATTTGATCAGCGGACGTTCGTGTACGACGGAAGGGGCAGTGTCTCTTCAGATCGGAGTCTTTGCATGGCGACAGAGAAAGCGCAGCTGACGGAAAACATTCAAAAACATCTGGCCAAATCCAACTGGAAAACGGCCATCGAAGACATGGAGAACCTGTTCCGCCTCGAGCCCGATCCCATCATCCGCGTGCGGATCGGCGACGCCTATCAGAAATTGAACCAGAAACCCGCGGCGTCGCGGGAGTATGTCCGCGCCGCCGACCTCTACGCGGAACAGGGGGCGGTGGTCAAGGCCCTGGCGCAGTACAAGCTCGCCCTGAGGATCGAGCCTGGCAACAAGCAGGCGCAGGAGCGCATCGAGGCGCTTCACTCGAACAAGGCGGTGAAGGAAAACCGCGCCGAGCCGTCGAAACAGGAACCCGCGAATCAGGGGGCCGTGAAACAGGACGCACCGAAGCAGTCCGGCAGCAGCGTGATCCCCTTGTTCGCCGGTTTTTCAAAAGAGGAATTCAACGCCTTTACCGGGGTCATGAACGTCCACCCCCTTCCTTCCGGGGTGTGCGTTGTGGAGCAGAACGATGCGGGAAAATCGGTGTATATCATCGCCATCGGGTCCGTGAAGGTTTTTACGACCATGCTGTCGGGCGATCGCGTCGAACTCGCTGTTCTGCGGTCCGGCGATTTTTTCGGTGAGATGTCCTTCCTCACCGGCAAGCCCCGGACAGCGACCGTCGAGACCGCCGAGGACTCGGTAATCCTGGAAGTGACCGAGGACAAGCTCAGGGAGATCATTTCTCAAAGGCCGCATATTCTTGATGTGTTGAAGCAGTATTCTGACAGGCGGTCCAAAGGCACCACGGAAAAGATCCTGGAATCGAACAAGGAAGCCTGACCCCCCGGCAGAACCGCCTGGCCATCATCGACCGCTGGAAAATCCGATGAAATTATCCGCAGCCGCCTTTCCTTGATGATCTATGTTGTATAATAAAGAAAAGAACCATAAATATCCGATTTTATCGCTGTCCGTGAGTTCCTTTCAGACCTTGCAGTTTTATTGATGAGGCGGTCATGCTCCGGCATCCGGCAGTTGCAGGGCAATTCTATAAAGGTTCTCCTGAAGCGCTCAGGAAACAGGTCGCTTCCTTCATCAATCCTGCTTCCGTGCGCAGGCAGGCCATTGCAGTCCTTTCACCCCATGCCGGACTGATCTATTCAGGTTCCGTGGCCGGAGCGGTCTATTCAAGCATCGAACTTCCCGGCACCATTGTTCTCATCGGACCGAACCATACAGGCCTCGGCGCGCCTGTTTCGCTGATGTCCGCGGGAGAGTGGGAAACTCCCCTGGGCACGGTGTCGATCGACGAAGTCCTGGCCCGTTCGATCCTTTCCCGGTCTCCCCGCGTGCAGGACGACACGCTGGCTCATCTCCGGGAGCATTCCCTTGAAGTGCAACTGCCCTTTATCCAGTACCTTAAACCCGATTGCAGGATCGTACCGATCCAGATGCTCGACACTCGGTTGGAAACATGCCAGGAACTCGGGCGCGCGATAGGGGAGGCCGTTGTGGAATCCCCGATCAGATCCGGACAAGTCTCCATGCGGAAAGCTGAATTGAAATCTGAACTTCAAGGAACTCAATCAGCGCTTCATGACGTTCTTATCGTCGCGAGCTCCGATATGACCCACTACGAGGACGCGGATTCCGCCCGTACAAAAGATTTCAAAGCCATTCACGACATCCTGAACCTTGATCCCGCAGGTCTCTACAAGACGGTCAGGAGCCACGGAATCACCATGTGCGGTTATGGTCCGGCTGTTGCCATGCTTACAGCAGCCAAGGCTCTCGGCGCGACTAAAGCAGAGCTGATAAAATATACGAACTCCGGCGAAGTAAGCGGCGATACTAAACAGGTTGTTGCATACGCAGGCATTATCGTTATGTAATGAGTTACATGCCGGGTCCTTTCTTGTACACACCTATCTAAGACCTTCGTCGTCGCAATCCCCGTACTTGCTCACTGAATCAATAAAATCCTTCTTTTGCTATACTAGAAGCGAATACACTTATATTGTCAGCATTTTTTGACAGAAATCGATAGACATTATGTTTACTCTGCGTTGCAAAAGTGAGGAACAGGGGCGTTCCATTCAACTGGCCGGGGCAAATTCAATTTACAGATGTGTTCTCACTCGTTACGTTAGTCGGTTTTCTGACGGATTGTGATGATGGCAAGATTGTAAGCTATTGAAAAAAGGTAGCCGTTGTTAAGCATGTTTTATGCACTACTATACTGAAGAGGACCACCGCTGGAGCTATAAGAAAACAGGTCCCGGATTATAAGATTTGGTTTGAGCAGCCGTGTTTGGTCTCCAAGGGATTCGTCTGGAGGACATTATGTTATACCTCAGAAATTTTTTAAAAAGACTGAATATCATTGGGCCGGCAATTCTGATCATGCTCTGTCTCTCGTCTTTTCAAGCGGCCGGCGCAGCGCAGATGAATGACTACTGCGTGACTCCGCCTTATGTGGGCGGCAGTCTGCTGCCGAACCTCCTGCTCATGATCGACAACTCTGCCAGTATGGCCGATCTGGTCTATACGGATACGTCGCACCTCTATTGCGCAAACAGTCCGAACACGGCCTGCAATTCCGGAACGACATGCTCCGGCACGGCCTATTGTCTGGCGAGCGCGACGACCACAACTATCTCATCGACCACGCCTGCGGCCTGCACCCCCGGAGCAGCCGGGGATCTCTACTGCACGACAGAGTACGGATCGACTGATGAATGCATGTCGCAGGGCGCTCATAAGAACCAATGCAAGAGGGCGACCATCACCACGAACCAGGTGACCTACACGCCCATATCGTGCACCCAGGACTCGACGTGCAACGCTATCACCACAGGCGACATCTGCAATAACAAATGCACGGTCAGCCACACCTGCTTCGATAACACCTACGACAATACGAAGGTCTGTTCCTCGACCAGGACCACGATCTGTACTACCGATTCGAACTGTCCCTCAGGCGAGACCTGCGTCGGCAGGTATGACGGCTATTTTAATCAGACGACCAGTTACTGCTACAGCACCTTCCAGGGATTGACGACGTGCTCCTCGTCCCGCGGTGCGTACGACGAATTTGACGGCGGCGCCGCAATACCGTCGTCGTGCACTTACGGCGGAGCATCATCTACAAGTCCCTTTGTGTGCATCAACACGGCTTCCGGCCGTCACCGCCTAAACCAATTCGTCGCAACCGGCAACTTTCTCAACTGGCTTACGATGTCCAAGTTTGACATCGAGAAAAAGATTCCTGACCGGCGGCAAAGTATATCAACAGCACTGACCCGAACAGCCCGTCGCCGGGCGCCCTTTCCGCGGAATCGCGCGGATGTTCAGGAAGAAAATTCATCAAGACCGTGCCGGGCCTGCCTCGATCTGACGTTCGGCGTCAGGGGAGGGAGCCTTAACTGGATGCCCAGCATTACAAGCCAGGCCACGGAATACGGCCAGACGTTCATCGAGATATACGGCGGCAGGTATAATGCGGCCGCATGCACTGCGGCGGTGAACGACTGGATGACCGTGACAACTACGAATCTCGGCACACTCCAGAACGACACCAAGTGCTGCCTGGCCGGAGGCACGTCGACGAACGGCTGCAATCCCTCGAGCGAGACGCTGGTCGCCGCGAACCAGGTGATTCACGACTGTTTCTGGTATTACAACGGGCATGGCCTCTCCAATCTCCAGCCTCTGGAAAATGCCTGCACCGCGGATTACAGCCTCATCAGCTCCGTCAGTATCACGAACCCTGATGCCGGTGATGCCGTCTGTTCCAGCGTTTTGTCCCATCCCGCCTCGCTGGTTGACGGCAACACGCTGGGGTTTCTCGGGTTGTGTTATAACGGCGTTACAGGCCAGTGGAACGATGCATGCGCCCTCACGGAGAACAAGGATTTCTGCCAGGCGATCGGCGGTGCGGGAGGGGTGACTGATCCTCAATCAGGGACCGTGGCGCCTACCGCAGTTCAGAACATTCCCGGCTTTATAACGGAGTCCGGCGTGAGCGGAATGCCGATGCTGAACGACTATTCGTCCGCCGGCGGAGTGAAGGGGTTCAAAGTGGCGGTCTATGATTCCACGCAAGCTGTGTGGCCGCCGACGGGATTGATCGATAAATATAAGAATTCCATCCGCTTCGGAGCCATGGCGTTCCAGAACAACGGGTCCGCAACGGAATGCAATCAGAACGGGTACTGTTCCAATTCCGCCGGCACGTCCTGCACCGCGGACGCCGCCTGTCCATCGGGCGGTAAGTGCATCTTCGCGATTCCCTGTCCCAAGGTCTGCTCCGCAATGAGTACGAGGGTCTGTTATAACGATGCGGACTGTCCGAGCGGCGATACCTGCGGGTCGTTAACGAAGACAGACGGCGCCTTCTTCCCGGGAATGTGCTCCCTGTCAACGGACAAACAATGCTCCGCTGACGCCAACTGCCCTTCCGGCGAAACCTGCAAGACCCTGTGGTCCTATGTGGGCAACGGCAAGTGTTCGGCCACGCAGTCGCAGGAATGCGCCGTCGACTCCGATTGCCCTCCCTCGGAAACCTGCGACGCCTCGGTCGGCAGCCATACGACGGGAGGCCTTATTAGCGTCGTCGACAACATTCAGGCATCCTCGTGGACTCCTTTTGCAGAGGCGTTTTACAATGCCATGGGCTACTATGCCCGGTTGAACGATCCCAACTACACCGCATCGCCGCCGCCCAGCAGGAACTTTAATTTTTCGGGCCTTCCCGCGGGCTACGTTACCAATAAGAACCCGTCGCAGATGCGGTGCCAGAAGAACAACATCATGATCATAACCGACGGTATGTCCACTGCCGACCGTAATTCCGCATCGGAATCGCTGGCCTCCCTCTATTCTTCGTATACGTCATCCTATCCGAATGCGAGCGGCTATGATACCTCCAACAGCTGCCCGTCCTATGGCGGCAGCAGAAGCCTCTCGACCCTGGCGTGGGTCGGCAATCACCTGAACATCAAGACGCTCTCGACATCGGCCACAACAACGGCCGCGCCGACGAATTCGAGCGAATATATCAACACCTACGTGGTGTACTCCGGCTCGATGATCACCACGAGCCCGGCCGGTCTGTGCAATCCCTACAACCTGATGAGCGCAACCGCTTACAACGGCGGCGGCAGCTTCTATCCTGTTTCCGACCTTTCCCTGCTCAACAAGGAACTCGATGCGGCTTTCGGCCAGATCGCGGCGGCCGCGGCCTCGGGTACCGCGGCCTCGGTGCTTGCCTCGGGCGAGGGCAGCGGTGCGAACCTGATCCAGGCGGTTTTCTATCCCAGGAGGTCCTTCTGGAATTCGTCCATCGGCTCGGGCGGCGCGTTCGAGAAAATATCATGGACCGGCAGGCTGTCGAACCTCTGGTACTATGTTGATCCGTTCTTCTCGACAACCAACATGCGGGAGGACGACGGAGACAAGATCCTTCATCTTCAAACGGGGGACGGGACGCATAAAGACTACATCACGAGCCTCTTTTACGATAAAACCACGGGAATCACGAAGGCCCATCGGTGGGAAGACCCGGCCGGCAACGGCGTCATCGGAACGGAGCTGTCGCCGGACATTGATTTTGAAAACCTGTCCACCCTGTGGGAGGCCGGCACTCTTCTATGGAAAAGGAACGTCTTCAACAACACGCAGTCCGATTTCTCGAAACGAAAAATCTATACCTCCGTCACCGGTACGAGTTATCTGTCCGGCAACTTTTCCGCGGACACGCGGAACGGAGATTCCGACAACACTTCCACCCTGCAGCCCTACTTGCAGGCCGCCACAGCAGCGGAGGCGAGAAATCTCATAAACTGGGTGCACGGAATAGATGGGGGCGTCTACCGCAGGCGGACCGTCAAGATCGAGTCGGTCGATACCACGGCCCGTGTGTGGAAGCTCGGAGATATCGTAAACTCGACGCCGAAGATCGCCTCCTGGACCGCGCTAAACACCTATCACAAAACCTATAATGACAGCACCTACGGCATGCCGGGCCAGGACGCCAAGCTGGAAGACCCGGTAGACTCAACGCATTATCTCACAACCTCGACGTATAAGCAGCGGGGGACGGTTTTTACCGGAGGCAATGACGGAATGCTGCATGCTTTCAAATTGGGGCAGCTGCAGCTCAAGTGGACCGGCCAGGGCTCCTTTGACGTGGCAAGACTGGTGAACCCGATCACCGGCCAGGTATGCAGCTCATCGACGGCGAGCACGAGCGGCGTGCCCACATGCGGCCAGGAAGTGTGGGCCTTTATCCCGAAGAACGCGCTTCCCTACCTGAGATACATGGCTGATCCGGGATACTGCCACCTCTATTCCATCGACCTCACGCCCATTGTCTTCGATGCCAGCATCGGCGCTCCCGGCTCGGCCGACGTCTCCAATACGCAGCGGGTCGTGAGCCACTGGAGGACCGTGCTCATCGGCGGTATGCGGTTCGGCGGCGCGTGCAGAAAAACAGGGTCCGTATGTAACGACAGCGGCACCGACTGCGTGAATACGCCCTTGACCGATCCTGCCGACAGCTCCAAGGGGCTTGGCTATTCCTCTTATTTCGCGCTTGACGTGACCGATGCGGATAATCCGCAGCTCCTGTGGGAGTTTGCCGACGAAACCCTTGGATTCGCAACGAGCGGAGCAGCGGTGGTGCGGATCAACGGCAGCATTTCCGGCGCATCGACCAAGGAAGCGAGCGGCAACTGGTTCGTGGTCATCGGTTCGGGCCCAACGGGACCCATCGACAGCGGCAGCCACCAGTTCATGGGCCGTTCCGATCAGAACCTGAGACTGTTCATTCTAGATCTCAAAACAGGAGCCCTCATACGGACGATCGACACCGGCATTGCGAACGCTTATTCAGGCACCCTGGCCAACGGTTCCCTTGATGTGGACCAGGTCTCCCAGGACTATCAGGATGAGATCGTCTATGTTCCCTTTACGAAGAAGAACACTTCGCTGGGCACGTGGACGGACGGCGGGGTGTTAAGGCTTTTGACCAAAAAGGACCCGTCCCCCGGCAACTGGTCGTGGAATACGTTCTTCAGCGGCGCGGCAGGCCCCATTACAACCGCCGTTGGCAAATTGGTGGACAACGACAATCATATTCTCTGGACCTATTTCGGCACCGGTCGCTATTACTATGTGGAACAGATGGGCATCGATGACGCGAACGGTCAACGGTACCTTTTAGCGGTCAAAGACCCCTGTTTCGACGGCGGGGGCTATCATAATACATGCACCGACAGCAGGACGCTCAGCGACCTCACGAATGTCACGGACGTTGCCAATGTCCCCACGACAAGCAGCGCCAACAGCTCATCGGTCAAAGGCTGGTATATCAGCCTCGATCTGTCGGGCATTTACACCTATTCGCCCGATTCGGCAGTCAACTTCATGGCTGAGCGGGTGATCACGGACCCGCTGGCGTCGACCCGCGGCATCGTGTATTTCACGTCTTACAAACCGTACACCGATCAGTGCAATCTCGGCGGCAAGAGCTTCATCTGGGCTCTTCAATACAATACCGGCGGTCCGCCCGCCAATCTGCTGCAGGGCAACATTCTTATCCAGGTTTCCACCGGCGCCATCGAACAGCGGAGTCTGGCAAGCGCCTTTACCGACGCAGGCGGCAGAAAATCGGCTGCCATGGAAGGGAAGCCCCCGGAAGCGCAGGGGATGTCCGTTCTGGGCAGCCCGTCGCCGTCGAAGCGGGTCATTCATGTGCGGGAGCGGTAATGGGAATGGAAAACGCACGGGAGCGCAGAGCATTGACGGCCGATAAGGGATTTACTCTGATGGAGCTGGTCGTTGTCATGATGATCCTGTCGGTCCTGATGGCCATCGCCGGATACAGTTATCAGCAATGGATGACCCGGTATCGTGTGGAAGGGCAGATCCGCAAAATGCAGGTCGACCTGATGCAGGCGCGGCTGAAAGCCATGGAGCAAAAACGCATGTATTATGGCGTGATACAGTCAGCGAACTATCAAATTATTGAAGACACGAACCTGAACGAAACCCTGGACCCGTCACCGGGCGATGCCCACCAGGCTGCGGTGCCGCTGGCGTATGCATCCTCGTGGAGCGGGACCCTTATCCTGAATACGAACGGCCAGATTGCCTCATCGCCGGCCACGACCGTCTTGTCGATTTCTTTCGATACGCGGGGATCGGGACCCGAATATGACTGCATGCTGGTGTATCCGTCGAGGATAAGCATCGGTGCCATGCAAGGAGCGGACTGTGTTGCGAAATAAAAAAGGCATGTCGTTGCTGGAACTCATGATCGCGCTGATGATACTGATGGTCACGTGCCTGGCGCTCATGCAGGCCTCGCTGCTGGCAACGAGAATGAACGTCCAGAACTCCATGCGGGATCAGGCGATATCGCTGGCCGAACAACGCATGGGCGAGCTCCGCAATCTACCCTTCACCACAACGACCGTTGCCAACGACCTTCTTGCCACCAGCCCGAGCGGTTCGGCCGAACCTGGCTTGACGAGCATGATCAGATCGGCCCCTGTGACCTATACCTCCACGAGGACGGTGGTGGACATAGATGCGAACACCAAGCAGTTGACCCTGAACTATGTCTGGACATTCAAGAATCAACCCAATCAGCACAGGATAACGACCATTCTGAGGAGACAGCAATGACGGTTGCGGAAGAATAGAGGTTTTACCCTGGTCGAATTGCTTGTCACGATGGCGATATTCATCATCATCCTTGCGGCGGCGTCGGACACTATGGTGGGGATGCTGCGCCAGTACAAGCAACAGAGTAAGATCGCCGAAACGAGCATGGAAGGCATGATGGGAATGGAAATCCTGCGTCAGGACATCGAGAGCGCGGGTTACGGCCTGCCGTGGGTCATTCCGACTGGCGTTACGTACACCGAATCGACCGCCGGGCTGCCCGAAGCGGCCTATGACGACGCCGCCACCAACCCCCCGCGTCCCATCTTGAGCGGGAATGGCGCAGGATTCAACGGCTCCGACGTGCTGGTCGTCAAAGCGGCCAATATTACACGGGAGGATTTTTCCCGGCGCTGGACCTATCTGACCAGCAGCGGAACCAAGACGTGGGACGTTTCGACCCAGAACCCCAATCCCAACGATTATATGATCGTGCTTTCTCCGGGTGCAAGCGACGCCGACCGGCGCTCCTTGATGACGGCAGGAGGGGCGTGGCGGACGCTCTTCAGCAATATCGCGAGTTTCACCCCGGGCGCACTTCAGCAGCAACCCCTCTATGTGTATGATTTCGGGAGCAGCCTTCCTCCGATGCCGTTCAACAGGGCGGACTATTTCATCCAGGGATCCGCGGACACCACCCTCATTCCGCGCCGCTGCGCGCCGAATACCGGCGAGCTCATGAAAGCCGTCATTCTCAACGGCAGCAGGAGCAATATAGCCCCCCTTCTCGACTGCGTCGCAGACATGCAGGTTGTATTCCGCCTTGATACCGACGGCAACGGCGTCATCGACACGCCGACAGACGACATTTCAGCTGGATATACCGCCCAGACGATACGGAGCCAATTGAAGGAAGTGCGAGTGTACATTCTGACCCATGAGGGTCAGAAGGATAAGGACTACCGATACCCGGATTCAACGGTGTATGTCGGCGATCTGAGCATCGGCGGAGGCCGTTACTTCGATCTCGGCGGAAATGTGAATTACCGATGGAAACTGTATACGATCGCGGTGAGTCCGAAGAATGCGAGGTGAGACGCACATGATCGGCGGAAGCTTGTTTCGTAATCCGGGCGATGCTGCGGGACGCGCAGGGGCGCGGACGCAGGCGCTGCAGGAGTGCAGAGGGCAGGCGACACAGGACGGTCCTCCCGTGAAGCACCGGCGGCGCAGTCCCGAAAGGGGCGTTGCCCTCGTGGTGGTGCTTGTGTTTTCATCCGTCATGCTGGCCGTCATGACCGTTCTCATCTACATGATCACCGTGGGAACCCAGATGTCGGGTTCGCACAAACAATATAAGACTGCGCTGGAGGCCGGTTTCGGCGGGGCGGATATCCTGTACCAGATCATTGCGCTTCGCGGCAACACGGCGGATACGAATACCTTCCTTGCCAGCCTGAACAGTCAGGGGCTCAACGCCGCGATTACCACTCCGGGGACCTGCACCGGGACCACGGCAGGCATGCCTTATACTGACCTGCGGACGAAGATCATGGCGTCGACGACAGGCTGGAGCGCTCCCTGCAACCAGTCTCTGATTCTCGATGCCGCTCAGACTGCCACCTATGATCTCAGGTTCAAGCTGGGATCTTACACCGTATATGCCAAGATCGCCGATACCGTTGCAGGCAACACCGGAGGCGATTACGCGCTGACGAATACCGGCGTCGTGTCCTCAGGCGGCGAGTTGCCTGTCCAGAGTTTCCCTTCCCAGTATACGATCGAGGTGGAAGCGGAAAATACGGCGGTGGCGAGTCCGGAGCGCGCAAAACTGTCTATCCTCTATCAATATTGATGGGGTCGCGAGGATCGTGCCATGACCAGAGCATTTTATACTGCCAGCAGCGCGACCGTTCTTATCCTTATTATCTCGCTGGTCTCCTGTAATAAGGGACCGGACGCAAGCGCCCCGGCGTTGATGAGCGGCGGTCCCGCCGCCGCGTCGCGGTCTTCAGGAACCGCAGCATTGGAACTGACGCCAACCAACCCCTCCAAAAACAGCATGTTGTACGTCGTATCCCGGAGTATCGACCTGACGAAAGCCCGCGTACAATGGATCGTGAACGGGGCAATACTTCCCGACGTAGACCGGGACCGTATGCAGGCAGGGATCTTGCACGGGGCGACAGCGTTCAGGTAAAGACCGTTGCCGGAGACCGGGAGATCCTGTCAAATACCGTTACCATTGCCAATACTCCCCCGGAGATAAAATCCGTTACACTTCTCCCCGATGTTTTCAAGCCGGGAGACACGCTTCATGTGGATGTCGTCGCAGCTGATGTTGACGGCGATGATGTCTCGCTCGGCTACGAATGGTCAAAAAACGGCGAGCCCGCCGGCACGGGAAACAGCATTGAGCAGCACATCGGCAGGGGAGATGTCTTTATCGTGACCGTGACCCCCTTTGACGGGACGGATTACGGCAAACCCATGGTTGTCCGGCGGGAAATGCGGAACCTTCCGCCCCTCATCGAGCAGCATGATGATTTCACGCTCCAGGGATCGCTGTACACCTACCAGGTCAGGGCAACCGATCCTGACGGCGACACGCTCACGTTTTCGCTGGATTCTCCGGCTCCCGGCATGACCATTGATCCCGCTTCCGGACTTTTGGCCTGGAATGTTCCAAACGAATTCAAAGGGAAACAGAACGTAATGATCGTCGTGAATGACGGAAACGGCGGCATTGCCCGCTATAGCCTGCAAATTACCATTCAATAAATGTTCTCACCTGTAATCCTTCTCTGGGCACTGTCCCTGTTTTTATCGTACTCACACCGGGATTTTTCCTCTTGGGGAAAATGGGTAATTCATTACACACGTATGACCCCGGTTCTCTGTTTTTCTGGTAAGCAATTTCCTAATCCATTGAAAATATAAAGTTATGGCAATGGTATGAGTGTTGCATCCATATTACTCGAATCAAGTGGAGACAATGCATTATGGACCGCAAACCGAATATAGAGACGAAATTGATCTGCCCGGAATGCTCCGCCGTCGTTATTACACCGCATCCCGAAATCGTCTTGTGGGAACGCTGCCCGGCGTGCAGTTCCCATGTCTGGGACGACTTTGATCTGATGATGGCGGAGACAATACCGGTTTCGGAGCATCGGGGAAGGACCATAAACCGTCACGGACATTCACTGGGAAGAGGGTAGATATGGCAAAAGAAAAAGCAATGTTAAACAACGGAGGTTTCACGCTCATTGAAATGCTCATCGCTTTTTTTATCCTTGCTGTCGGATTGACCGCCCTTATCTCCATGCAGGGAACGGGATTAAAGGCCAACACGGTCTCCAACAGAATTTCCGTGAGCAGCATGCTTGCGGAGCAGATTATGGAAGATATCGTCTCCCGCGGCGTAACAACCGGCGCAATTGATTTGCGTACATCAGTATCAAACGTCTCATATGTGGATCCCGTCACCTCGTCGGCCACAATTAACGTTAATGGCGCCGGCTCGTTCAACGCGACCTATTCAATAACACCGAATCAGCCCATCAGCGGTACATCGGAAATTCAGGTAACGGTAAATTATATATCGCCGAGTGTAATATCGCCGCCGCCTTTGACCTATACCATGTACAAGGTGGTGCAGTAAATGAAGAACCGCATTATGCAAAAGCAGGGCGGTTTTAGCCTGATCGAGCTCCTTGTCGTTATCGGCATGCTGGGTCTTTTAATGACAGCGGTCTATTCTCTCTACTGGACGCATCAACATTCTGCCTATACACAAGACGAAGTCGTGGAAGTACAGCAAAATCTGCGGATCGGCATGGACAGTATTACGAAGGATATTCGAATGGCCGGTTTTCTCCTTCCCGGGTCCGCTTTTTCGCCTGTATCGCTGGCTACCTCGAGCGTGGGGACGGCACAGCCGTTGCCCGCGCCGAATGATGTCGCTTCCGACTCCCTGACGCTGCAAGCCGTAAACGCATCCTATGTCGTCAGTAGAATAACGGTTTCGCAGACAGGATTGGGGACCTTTACCGTCGATGATGTCGGGGGCTTTAAAAGCGGTGATATCACTGCGCTCATAACTGCTCTGACCAAAACCTCCATAGGGGGCTTGGCCGGCAGCGACCGGTTCACCGCCACGGTGGCGACAGGAGCAACGACCAGTATAACGCTCAGCGGATCTGCCGGCGGCGGCGTTACGTTCACTCCGACGGATTATGATATGATCGTCAAATTGGACAAGGATTCCTCCGGCAGTGCGGTCTATCCGAGCACAATTCAATACTGTCTCGGTTCGAACGAAGACTCGCCGTGCTGCCCTGCGGTTGATTCCTGTCCGGCCGGGCAGCTCTGTCTTATGCGGATCGTCAATGGAACAACCAATGTAATTGCACAGAATATAGCAAATCTGAGGTTCAGCTACCTTCTTGACAACAATACGGAAACTGCTTCGCCCGCAACAGCGGACTATCGCAACATACGAGCGGTGAGGGTCACGCTTATAGGTCAGACAATAAAAACGAGAGGTCTGTCGAACAATCAATCAAAGGTAAAGCAGCTTCAAACAGTGCTCGGCATAAGAAACAGATAGGGGGCAGCGGTGCACACGGGAAAAAGACAAGGAATGATGCAGGCGCTCAGGCGGGATGATAGTCCACAACAGAGATCGGGAAACAATGGCGGGTTTGCCCTTATCCTCACAATGGTCATGCTTTTTCTTTTGACTATCCTCGGGCTTTGGGTCCTTGATACGTCGAACACCGATCTGAAAATCGCAGGCAATCTTCGGTGCGCCCAGAATGCATTTTATGTGGCCGAAAGCGGAGTCGGATATGCGACCAACACGGCGATCATTACGCTGGCAAGCAACAGCGTAGGCGCGGCGACCTATTCAAGTTCAGTGTCATTTCCCACGGGGACCGCGGTCTTTACCGTTGTAGCCACCGGACTCGGTTACTTCAACCCCAATGCCTGTAAGTCTATGGCTACGGATATGCAGGTTGATTTGAATAAAGCGCAGGTTCAATTTTACTCTGTAGTTGTCGATGGACAGGGTTCGAACAACTGCAGCGAAGTGGTCGAATTGAGCATGTGCAGGCCGCTACTGTAAAGTCAACATAAAGCAGGCAGGGAGGTTCTCATGAGAAAACTTATTTTTGGAACGATAGGCGCTGCGTTATTCTTGGCCGTATATGCCGTGGCTGCCTCCGCATCTCCTGACCAGTATTTCGGCGACACCGCCATTTACGGGGGGTCTGACGCTGTACTCCAGCCGAATATCTTGATCATCATAGACACATCGGGTTCGATGGGCGACGGCATGGCATCTGTGGGCACCTATTCGGCCTCCAGAACCTATCTGCCGATCAACAATGTCTGCAAGGACGGCACGGGACTGGACGGCACGGATTGCTTCACGAACTCGGTCTACCTGGTATCGCAACTTTCCAATTCCAATACCACCTATACGCCGAGCGGTACACTCAGCACCATTCCGGCAACCTGTTCCTTTACGTCCACTACTTCCCCTGGTAATCCGACGGCCTCTTACTACACACCTCTCTCGACTGCCGGGAGAGTGCTCAATGTGCCTCCGCTCAACCCGGACGGGACATGCTGTTTCGTAACCTTACCCAGCGGTAGGACAACCGCCTGCACAAAGTTGCTGGATGACGGACACAGCTATAACAAGGTCAACTACAATCTGGGAAACTACATCAATGCGATGTATGACAACACGATAGTTGCGATGCGAAAGATCGACATCGCGAAAAACGTCGTTGCGAACCTCGTCCAGGCAACGAACGGCGTGAAGTTCGGCCTTATGAGCTATCACTACAAAGCAAGTACTAGCGCAAAGGCGGGTTCATGTTCCCCCGGGGGAGGGGGGAGCGGAACCCTACATCCTGACACCGTCTGTACCAGCAATCCGAATATGGGAGCAGTAGGATCAGCGGCAGATGCCATGGGCGGACAATTCCTGGCTTCAGTCCCAACGTCGAGCATAACGACAACCTATGTTACCACCATCAAATATATGAATTCTATCTTCGACGCAGGAACCGGCTTGACAAACCGCGACGCGCTGGCTGATACCGCGTTGACTCTGGACAGTATGGGGTACACTCCCCTTGGCGAAACGCTTTATGAAGCCATGCGCTATTTCCAGGGGGGGGCGCCGGCCTTCGACAGCACGATCGGCGTCACGGGCGGGCATTACACTTCACCGATCGACTACGCCTGTCAGAAAAACTATGTCATATTCGTGTCCGATGGAGAACCGACTGCCGACGATTTCAAAAAGCCAAACGGCTCAAACGTAGCAGACCCCAATACGGCAATCGCAAATATTATCGGTACCAATCCATCTGCTAACTCTTTGCCCAGTGTCGCGAAATGGATGTACGAGCACGACATGCTGACGGGAGCGACCGGCACAAACTCAAATAACGTCAGCACGTACACGATCGGATTCGGAATCACCGGCACAGGGCAGACCCTTTTGAACACGACTGCGGACAGTTCGCACGGCCGCGGCACAGCGTACAACGCAAATGACGCCGTCACCCTTTCCAACGCCCTCAGCGAAATTATTGCCAATATCGTGAGCGAGAACTCAAGTTTTGTGGCGCCGGTGGTCCCGGTCAACCCCACAAACCGGGCCGATCTCGGGAACAGGGTGTTTATGGGCTTTTTCAGACCGGAAGGCACCGGATTCTGGAGCGGCAATCTGAAAAAATTCGCCTTGTCTACGGACCCGACCACGTCCGTAACGAGCATCGTCGACAGACACGGTGATTTCGCGACATTCGTGGACTCGGACAGCGATAAACGTGACGATCGGGACGGGGCCGTGATGTCCAGTAAGGAGTTTGACGGTTCCATACGATCCGCAAGTACGCCGTCCATTTCCGCGCATTCGTTCTGGGGGGCCGATATAGCGGACGGCGGAGATGTAAAATCAGGCGGCGTGGGAGCGTTGCTGCGATCGAGAAATTTTTATCTCTATGTCAATTCCTCTTCCAAAGTGACGTCGGATATCAGCGGCACCAACCCGAGATTGATATTCTCCAAGATAGCCGCGTCAAACAACTTGACCGACGACACAAACTTGTTCCGCACGCAGAATATCAGCAATATTACCGCATCGCTGCTCGGCCTGCCCGGGGAGATCATTACAACCTCGACGGACACGGATATAAAGAAGCTCATCAACTATGTCCACGGCTTTGATGTGTACAGCACGGGCACCGGCAGCGCGCCCCTGCAAAAAAGGGGATGGATCTTCGGCGACGTGCTTCATTCGAAGCCTCTTGTAGTGAGTTATGCGACGTATTCGTTCAGCACGGCCAACGAGTCGGATTCCGCCCAGAATAAAACCATGATTTTTGTCGGAACGAACGACGGCATGCTGCATGCCATCAACGATTGGGACGGCAGCGAGGCATGGGCCTTCATCCCTCCTGACCTTCTTCCCAGGCTCCAGTATCTGACGGGCAATGTTCATACCTATTTTGTCGATACCACCGTTACCGCTTACGTGTTTAATAAAAGAGGCGACGGCAACATCGACACGGGCAACGGCGACAAGGTGATCCTCGTATTTGGACTGCGGCGGGGCGGCGGGACCGACGCCGAACCGTCGCAAGGCTACTATTACGCGATCGATGTGTCGACACCGACAGCACCGGTTTATATGTGGAAATTCTCGAGCGCCACGGATTCGGGCGTCGGAGAAACGTGGAGTGAACCGAAGATCGCAAAGGTCAAGACCGGCACGACGGATAAAATAGCCGTGTTCTTCGGCGGCGGCTACGATAACTGCAATGAAGACTACCGGTACGGCAATATCCAGACCTTTCCGACGACATCGTGTGTAGGTCTCCTGGTAACAGCGGACGACGATGTAGTCACGAGCACCGGCACCAACGCCGTAGCCGCTATTTCCTCGGCAAATTACAAGGGGAGGGCGCTCTACGTCCTGGATCTCGGGACAATAACCTCCACGAGCTTTACGCCGAACAGCTCTCCGACTATCCTCAAGACGTTCAGTTTACCATCCTTTTCCATCCCAAGTGAACTGCTTATCCTGGACACTGACGGAAATGGATATGTAGACCGCATTTATACAGGTGACACCGGCGGAAACCTCTGGCGGTTCAATATTTCGAGTACCACTACGAGTGACTGGACGGCGACCAAGATATTCAGCTCCAATCCCGGATCGGACGGGACCAATGGACGGAAGATATTTTACCGTCCCGTCGGTTATGTTGACAACAATTTCAAAGTGCGCCTGTTTTTCGGCACCGGCGACCGGGAACATCCACTGAACCGGGCGGTCATCGACAGAATGTATGAAGTAATAGACAAGGGGCAGTCGTCGTTCATAACCGAAGGAAAGCTGATCGATGTCACCACGGATCAGATACAGACCAGCACAGATATGTCGGGAGTGAACGACATGATAACAAAGCTCAACCAGGCGGATGACCCGAATGACACGACCTATTACGGCTGGTATATCAGACTTGACGGACAGGACAGAAGTCCGACCGTCGCCTACCCCGGGGAAAAAGTGCTTGCAGCGCCCGCTCTTGTTCAGGGCAAACTCATGATGACTACGTATTCGCCGATTATTTCAGCGGTTACGGACACCTCGACCGTCTGCCAGGGCAATCTTGGGATGGCGGCACTTTATCTGCTGGACTCGGATTCGGGAATGGCGATCGCGAATTTCGATGCGTCGAACGACACGTCGTCGAATTTATCAAGTTTATCGTTTAACCAGTTTGCCACGCCCGGGGGGCAGGAGATCTTCTTCATAACTTCGGAGGAATTAACCAAAGCGACACCCGTTCGGGCGGACATGGCGACAGTACAGTGCTTATAAGAACAGACCGGAAACGTTCGGTGGGGACCGGCATCCCGTCCTCGCCGGTGGTGATCGGCGATAGGGTGTGTATCGGGAGCGGCGGAGGTATCTCTTGCCTCGATTCCGGATTGGGACGGTATCTTCCCTCTCAGCAAATCTACTGGAGGCAAAAGTAATATCTGAGAGAGGAATATCAAAGCTGACTTCACGTACGAGGCATGAGGCGCCCTGTCGCCGCTCAGAAAATATGATTAAGAACATAGCTCTTCTATTATTTTGTATGCTGCTGTTGTCCTTTGGCTGCACCAGGAAAGAAAGCGGTTCCGCCCTGGACAACGCTTCCGGGAGCAGCCGCGCGCAACAAACGTCGGGTGCTCTCGGAGTAAAAATCATCCCGGAAGTACCTACGGCAGCGTCGGACCTGCAGGCGGTTTTTTCCGGCCAGGGCCAGGTTTCCTACCAATGGAAAAAGAATGGCCGGCCGTTCGACGGGGTGCAGACGGAAAATCTGGCTAAAGAAAATTTTGTAAAAGGCGACACCATTGCCGTGACTGTAACAGCCGGCGGATCTGAGGGCACCGTCAAGGTTAGGATCGCCAACAGTCTGCCACGTGTTGTTTCCGTTGAAGCCGCCAAGAACGGCCAGGACATCGTTATGAAGCCCGTTGCTTTCGACGCGGACGGAGATGAGGTCCAATTCCGCTATCAATGGATCGTGAACGGCAATGACCTCTTCGATGATTCTCCGGTATTCCCCCGTGCGAAAATAATGAAAGGTGACGACGTACTTCTTCGGATAATACCTTATGACTTGGAAGGCGAAGGGCCGGCTTATGTCTCTCAAAATCCGGTTTATCCAAATATGCCACCTCAGATTACGTCCTCACCTCCGACGGATTTTCAGGGAGAAACCTATGAATACCAGGTGACGGCTGAGGACCCCGATGGAGACCGGATCGGGTATTCCCTTGCCGCTGCTCCCGAGGGGATGACGATAGACAAGAATAGCGGACTGATCACGTGGATCTTGAACGAAAAATCCGCAGGAGCGCATGATATCCAAATCGTCGCGCAGGACCCGGATGGAATGAAATCTCTACAGAAGTACACCCTTACCATCAAGATGCCCACAGGAGAAGGAAAATGAGTTACAGCGCAATGATGTCGCGCTCGGCAAAAGGGCTTACGCTGCCGGAAATGCTGTTTGTTGTATCAATCATTGCCATAGTCACCGCCATAGCGGTGCCTTCCTTTGTCCAGATGCGAAACAGCATGAAGGACCGGCAGGTCGCGCGGGACATAGTTTCCATGCTGAGACGTGCGAAGAGCGAGGCAATATCGAAAAATCGGGAGCATCAGGTTTTTTTCGATGCAGCCAACAGGAGATACGGCTGGCAGAAGGGTGGGCGTGCTTACGGCAATGGGCTGATGAGCTCTGCTACGATCACACAATGGACTCCGTATAATACGACTGTATCAGTTGCCACGACAACGACAGCAGCAATTCAATTTACGCCTAACGGTGCATCAAGCATTCCGGGAGCGATCAACATTCAAGATTATGAGGCGGGCAACAAGTTTACGGTAATTGTCGAAACCACGGGTGCGATTCGGGTAGACGGCCCTCACTGAAGTTCCGTACAGAAATTATCGTTAAATGATTTTCGAACGATTGGACGTATTGCGCTCAAGTTCGATATTATTTCACTCTCGTTATTTCATCATGCCTGCCGCAGACCGATTAAGCAGCAAAAAATCCCTTCACAAAAGGTCCATTCGTTCTTGCGTTGATTAAGCCTATCTTCTTGTTGTTTATATACTTCTTTTTTTCCAGAGGTACTCCCCTCAGATCCGAAATATGCAGGAATAATAATGTAAAACCAAAATAGATTGCATTTCGTTATCGGACAATAGTCCTCCTTTGATAAGAATGGACCAGCATCAATTCGCATTCTGTACTTCACAAAGGAGGATTGTATGAAACGGGAACTGGAGAATTCAGGACAAGGTATTGGGAATTTTCGCGGTATCACGCTCGTCGAGATGATTGTTGCTTTGGCTGTCATTGCTGTCCTTTTCACTGTAGGAGCAGTCAATATCGGGTCATGGGGTAAGAACGCGGAATACAAAGCAGCTGCCCGGAAGATGATGAATGTACTTCGCGAAACGCGAAGTAAGGCAATCTCATCCAATGTGGAGCATAGAGTGGAAATCGAAATAACAACCAGGAGGTACCGCATCACCCGGGGAAATCGCGCAAGCGGAAGCAATGAGTGGGGTACTGTAGTTTGCGACTGGCAACCATTCGACGCGAATGTTGCTACCAACGTAAACCCTGTCTACTTGAATACGAACGGCACATCCAATGCCGGGACGATCTCAATACTTAATGATGCCGGAGTTGCTGCGGTCAAAGTTACGATCGCAACCACCGGGAGGGTACGGATCAGTTCCTGATGCCTTTTAGGACTGTTGCGCTCGGATGTCTGCTGTTTTGCCCCTCGCTTCACTTCCCTCGGAAAATTGAGGCGAGGGGACCCCGATAAATCTTGACGAAACCTGTCGAACATCATAAGATATCGCCAAATAAACCGTTCGCTGAATATAGCTTCAAATTACGCAAAGAACAGCCCGCATGATGAGCCGGAAAATAATCCTTGCATCAAATTCCCCACGTCGCCGGGACCTCCTCACCCAGATAGGCCTGACCTTCACGCAGGACCCGGCTGACGTGGACGAACGCACACTGCCCGGCGAGAATGCCGGGGACTATGCCCGGCGCGTCGCGCTCGATAAGGCGCGTGTTGCGGCAGGAAGGGCCGGACATGCCATTGTCATCGCCGCAGACACCATTGTGGTTCTTGATGACACGATCCTCGGCAAGCCGCAGGACTCAGGAGATGCGGAACGGATGCTCACCGAGCTGTCAGGAAAAATGCATCTGGTCATGACCGGCCTGACGGTCATGGACGCGGCAGCAGGTAAAGCACAGACCCGTCTTGCAACAACCAAGGTTTGGTTCCGGAGACTCTCAAAGGATATGATCATCAGGTACGTGAAAACAGGAGAGCCGCTGGACAAGGCCGGAGCCTATGGCATACAGGAAAAGGGCGCGCTTCTCGTAGAACGGATCGATGGATGTTACTTTAATGTGGTAGGACTGCCGATCTCTTTGCTGGCTGAAATGCTGCTTGAATATGGAGTAAAACTTCCGTAGTTTCCTTCGTCTTGTGCTATCATTACTTCCTGATATCTTTTTCTGGCTACGATCCCTCTTATTTTCCGAATTAATCGTCCTGAGCTTGACATCGCATGTTGCATCTTTTAGAATATAAGTATTAGGGATAATAAATAAAGGTCATACTCATTATAATGAGTGCTGCACAAGGAATGGAGGATATTACCGTGTTACCCATCCGAGTTATGATAGCTGACAATGACTCTGCAGAAACGCAGATGGTCACGTCAGTATTGAAAAGAGAAGAAGATATCGACGTTATTTCAACGGTTTCCACAAGGGAAACAGCGATAAAGCAACTGTCCGGTACTCTTGACATCCTGATTTTGAACCCCGATGTTCTGAAAGGGCACACGTTGTCCCGGTTCATCCGTTCGGTTCAGACCAAGTCGCCGCAGGCGAGGATCATCTATCTGTTCAGTGCGAATCCGGCTGACGAGCACATCATCGCTGATATTAAAGCCGGCATTCGAGGATATTTCAGAATAGCAGACTCGCCGGCAACAATGATCAAGGCTATCCGCGCAGTTCACTCAGGCGAGATTTGGGCTGAGCGCCGAATTCTGGAAAAGGCGATATCCAATCCCATGCTGCTGCCCGAGACGCTTCAACTGCATATTCCCGGCCTGCCTCCATTGACGAACAAGGAAATGGAGGTGCTTACGATGGTTTTGCAGGGAGCATCGAACAGGGAGATTGCCGACAGCAACAGTATCAGCGAACGGACGGTAAAAACGCATCTGTACCGGGTTTACAGGAAATTGAATGTCAAGAGCAGGACCAAAGCAATTGCTTTGCTATCACATTCAATGACTTAAACTTAGTGCAACTCCAGAAAATACAACTTTAGATGTATTGACTTGACGTGGTAGCTTGCTATGCTCTAGATAGAGATTGCACTATTGACAGGCTCAAGACACGAGGGGCTGACACAACTGCGGCGTACTTCTTCCCCCCCTAACAAGATTAGGCCGCAATAGATAACCAGCACGATGCTCCTTGGTCCTTGGGTACTGAACATCACCAGGTAAAACACCAGCGAACAATAGTGCAGTCCTATAGGCGTTCCGATGCCGCAGCGACGAGAGAAATCTCATCCATGATCATCGGGACGCCTTGTTTTTTTCTTTCCGCAGAGCGCTGGGCTCCTTTCCGCTTCCGTCAATCCATTTCTTGACGCCCCTGGGAAATGCCGGTAAGATGAACTCATGTTTAAAATACTGATCGTAATTTACCTGCTCATTCTTGCATTCCGCTACTGGCTTCTTTTTCTGAACTTGAACCATGTAAAACAGCACGGCCAAACCGTTCCTCCTGAATTTGCCGGGGTGATCGACCCCGAACACCTGAAAAAAATCTCGGAATATACCTTTGAAACCAGCAAAGTCGACATCATCGAGTCGATCACCGGCAATGTAGTCGTCGCCCTGTTCTTTTTCGGAGGCCTTTTGGGGGCCTACGACCTCTGGCTATCATCGGTCACCGCTTCTTTTCTGGGAGGGGGAATTCTTTTCTTTCTCGTCCTTCTTTTTGGAGAGGCGATCCTCGATATCCCGTTCAGTCTTTATAAGAACTTCAAGGTCGAAAACCGGTTCGGGTTCAATACCATGACCGTGAGGCTGTGGTTCACGGACCTGCTGAAATCACTTGCCGTTTCGACGATCTTGTCCGTTGCCGCAGCCGCCGCAGTGCTCGAACTCATCCGGCTCAGTCCCTCCTGGTGGTGGCTCTGGGTCTGGGCTTTTTTCCTGATCTTCGGTATTTTTATGATGTTTATATCGCCCTATGTCATTGAGCCGCTATTTTTCAAGATCGAACCGGTCAAAGCGGAAGGACTGGAAAGCAGAATCCGTCAGCTCATGGAGCGGGCCGGACTCAAGGTCAGCCGTGTGTTTCAGATGGACGCTTCCCGCCGGAGCCGTCATTCCAATGCGTACTTCACGGGCATCGGCAAGGTCAAACGGATCGTGTTGTTCGACACGCTTGATCGAGCAGATGACCCAGGACGAGATCCTGGCGGTTCTTGCCCATGAAGTAGGACATTGGAAGAAGCAGCATGTTCTGAAAAGCATCGTTCTGACCGAAGTGATGGCATTTTGTCGGGTTGTTTGCGGCCTTTCACCTGATTTCACTGGGACGGTCTGCCGGGCTTGCTTGGCCTTTTCACGGCATCCTTTTATGCGCGGCCGCTGATCATCGGTTTTTTAGGATCGCTTGCCATGTTTCCGCTGACCCCGCTGTTCAGCTCCCTGTCGAGGCGAGATGAGAACGAGGCTGATCGGTTTGCCTCCGAGCTGACCGGCCATCCGGAAGCATGGCCTCGGCACTGGTGAAACTTTCGCGAGAGAATCTGTCCAATCTGCACCCTCATCCGTGGTATGCGGGCTTCTACTATTCCCATCCGCCGGTGGTGGAAAGAATCAGGAGGTTGACGGCTGAACAGGGTCAGGCGCCAGGAAGTCGGGAGAGATGAACGTATGAGCAGGCTTTTCCTGCTCGTCATCGCTTTCTCCTGACGCCTGACAGCCGACTCAGTTCCGCACACTTTCCCATTGACCATCATCTCCTTCTTGTGCTATTTTTAACCTATGCAAAATAGTCCACGAAATAGCCCGTCTTGAACTGAAGATCAGCCGTCTTTCCACGCTTATCGAGGTGAACGGAATTATCAGCTCATCGCTCAATCTCGACCAGATCCTTGAGAACGTGATGACCATTTCCAAGCAGGTAATGAATGCCGATGCCTCGAGCCTCATGCTGATCGATGAAAAGACGAACGAACTGGTCTATCAGGTCGCGCTGGGCGAAGTTGGGGAGAAGCTGAAGCAGGAATTTCGGCTCAAGATGGGGCAGGGGATCGCCGGTACCGTTGCCGAGGACGGGAAAGCCTCTTCTGCTCGAGGACGTGTATACTCACCCAAAGTTTTTCCGCGGCCATGACGAAGCAACGGGGTACCGGACGAAATCGATGATCGCGGTGCCGCTCAAAATGGGAGAGCGCATTACCGGCGTTGCACAGGTGATCAACCGGCTCGACGGGAACGCTTTTGACCACGACGATCTTGAGCTGTTCATCGCGCTGTGCAGCATGGCCGCCATTGCCATCGAGAACGCCAAAGATGCACAAAAGCCTGATGGAGAAGCAGCGGCTCGTCAAGGACATGGAGTTCGCCCGCACGGTCCAGGAAAGCTTTCTGCCGCAGCATGCGCCGAGGTGCAGAGCTTACAAGTTCAGCGCCCACTATACGCCTGCCCAGGAAGTGGGCGGGGATTTTTATGATTTCATCCGTCTCGACCGGGGCCGTACGGGTATCGTGATCGGCGATGTATCGGGCAAAGGAGTGCCTGCTGCGCTCTATATGGCCAAACTGGGCAGCGATCTGCGGACGCTTGCTTTTACCGAGGGGGACCCCGCTGCGGCGCTGACAAAGCTGAACGATCTTCTTGCAGAACGGAGCAGGCGGGGCATGTTCGCTACGCTGCTTTATATCGAGCTGGATGGAGAGACGGGACGCCTCACCATGGCGAACGCCGGCCACTTGCCGCCGCTCATAAAAAAGGCGGATGGCTCGGTCAGGAAACTGCCCACGGCAGGCAGTGCTCCGCTCGGCATCCTTGCCGCATGCAGTTTCACCCAGGGAATCGGCTTCCCTCGAACCGGGTGACACGGTCATTCTGTATACTGACGGGATCATCGAGGCCATGAATGCCCGGGAAGAACTGTACGGGTTATGAGCGTTTGAGTCGCTCATCGAGGTCAGCCCCGCGGACCCCGAGGCCATGAAGGCTGCGATCGTGGAGGACGTGAATCGGTTTACCGGCGCTGAGCCCGCAGCACGACGATATGACCCTGGTCTGTTTTGGAGCGGTGCAATGACGGAGACGGTGACGCTTACCGTGCCGAGCCATCCGAAATTTCTCTATGTTGTACGGAGCGTCATGTATCCGCTCGCCTGTGGATGCCGGATTTTGCGAAAAAGAACGCACGAAAGATCGTGCTGGCGGTCGATGAGGCCTGCTCGAACATCATTAAGTATGCTTACGCAGGGGATACGACAAAGACCATCGCGATCACCGTACAGGACAGTAGGGATCAGTTCATCGTTCGGCTCATCGACTCGGCAAGAAGGTCGATGTTGCGAAGATCGCTCCGCGCGATCTTGACGATGTCCGGCCCGGCGGACTAGGCACGCATTTTATGGGCGCGGTCTTTGATACCGTTGAGTACGATACCGGCCCTCGAGCAGGGAACGCGTTCTCCCTCTCGAGAAGAAGAAACGAGGTCTCAGCGTGAGCGCATGAAAGTTGAGATTACACAGAAAAGATCAGTCCGGGATTTCTGGTGAAGGTCAAGGGCGACGTGGACATGAACTCGTCCCCCGACGTGCGGAGCGTTTGGGCAGGTGTTCAGGCAGGGTCATCCGTGCATGAAGGCTGCTCGTGATCGACCTGTCGCAGGTACGATACATGGACAGCTCGGGCATCGCAACGCTGGTCGAGGCGATGCAGAACTGTATGAAGACAGGGATGCGGCTGCGTCTTGTTGAATTGAGCCCGCCGGTCAGGGATGTTTTTGAACTTGCACGGCTTGCCGCGTGTTCGAGATATTCCCATCGGTGAATGATGCGGTGTCAGGATTGTAGCCGCTGTCCGGAGTGCGGAATGGGAAACGGAAAAATTGACCCGATCCGCCGGGGTAAGCATCGTAAGGAGAACGGAGCCGTCAGTGAAAAATTTTTTCGGTTATATCGGCAGGGCGTTTATTACGTTCCTTCAGGACCTTTCGAGCCTCTTTTACCTGTTCCGTGAAACGATTGTCCAGTCGGAAGTACTTCTCTTCGACCGGAAAAAACGAAAACAGGCCGGCTGCTCGAGCAGGTGGACGAGATCGGCGCCCGGTCGCTGCCGCTCGTTCTGGTTGTCGCCGCCCTCCTCGGCATTGCCCTGACGGTGCTCATTTCATTCCAGCTGAAGGAGATCGGCGGCTAAACTACATGCCCGGGTTTGTCGCGGTCGCCATCTTTCGGGAAATAGGCCCGCTGATCACGGCGGTGATCGTTGCGGGCAGGGTGGGGGCGGCGTTTACTGCCAGGATAGGGACCATGAAGGTCTCCGAGGAGATCCTCGCGCTCGAGACCATGGCGATCAACCCGGTCCGCTACCTTGTGGTGCAGCGATTTATCGGTATGCTCATCGCGCTGCCGGCGCTTACCCTGCTTGGCGAGCTTTACCGCCGCTGTTCGGCGGGTTTCTGTTCGGTTCGACGCGACTCGGCATCAGGCCGGACACCTATGTGCGTGAAACGCTCGAGGTCCTTCTGTTCAGGGATGTCTATTCGGGCATGTTCAAAGCCGTGGTTTTTGCCGTCCGTGATCGTCATGATCGGCTGCTATCGCGGACTTGTCGTCGAGGGCGGGGCAGAGGAAGTGGGAAAGGCGACGATGCTTTCCGTGGTTTCGTCCACGCTCGCGATCATCGTGCTCGATACGGTCATGACGGCGGCATTCTATGGATAGGTGACATGATCAAGAACACGGAACATCAAAAAGTCATATGGCAGCCGTCGCCGTTCTCGAACGGCATCGATTTCGCGGCTGAACGAAAAAAGATCACCTATATCTTCGGTACGAGCGGCGGCGGGAAAAGCACGTTCCTCAAGATCCTGATCGGCGCGCTCAAGCCGGACAGCCGGAGAAGTGCTTTTTCAGGGATACCGACATCACCAAGCTGCAGGGCCGGGAACTGGACCCCTTTCGAAAGAAGATCGGGATGCTGTTCCAGCACGGTGCACTTCTGAACTCGCTGACGGTCGGCGAAAACATTGCGCTGCCGATCAGGGAGCACACGGACCTGGACGACAATATCATCAAGATCATGGTAAAAATGAAGCTGGAGCTCGTGGGTCTTCGTGATTTCGAGGACCTCTACCCGGGGCAGCTTTCCGGCGGCATGCAGAAGCGCGTGGCGCTGGCCCGGGCGCTGGCACTCGATCCTGAAGTCGTGTTCTTCGACGAGCCGACCTCCGGCCTCGACCCGATCATGGCGGCGGTCATCACGAAGCTCATCGCGGACCTGAACCGGCTCCTGGGCATCACCTGCATCGTAGTGACCCATGCAGTGGACGAGGCCATGCGGATCGCCGACAAGATCGTCATTCTGTACAGGGGCAAGGTGCTGGCCGAGGGCACGCCCCAGGAGATCCGGAACAGCAGCGACCCGCTCGTCCAGCAGTTCATCACCGGCAGTCCTGACGGTCCGATCTCCTTTCACGCATCGAGCAAGGACTTCCGGGAAGATCTGCTGGTTGACCGATGAAGGGAAAAACCCATTCGACGGTGAAGGGGAGGAAGGAAGACGATGGAATACCGTCGCAGTGAAATCCGGGCAGGTATTTTTCTCGTTGTTTCATTCGTCATCCTTGCGGTCATGGTCTTCGCGGTGAGCGATATTCAGAGCCTCTTTAAGAAGAAAAAAGAGGTGAAGGTCCTTTTTCAGTTCAGCGACGGCATCGAGAAGAACGCACAAGTGCGCTATTCGGGCATCAAGATCGGCAAAGTGTCCGGCATCCGCGTGGCGCCGGAACGGGGAGACCAGATCGAGCTCACGCTGAGCGTGTTCAGCGACACGGTGATCAAGAAGGACACGAAGGCGGCGATCAAGAGCGCTCGGTCTCGTCGGCGGAAAATATGTGGAGCTGACCGGAGGTTCTCCCCAGTCGCCTGTGCTCGGACCGGGCGGCGTGCTTGTCGGCGAGGAGTCCTTCAAGCTGGAAGACCTGACCAAGGCGGCGCTGGAAGTCGTGGGAAAACTCAAGAACATCGCAACCAATCTCGACCGCATGCTCGGCGATCCCGCCATCAAGACCACGGTGCAGAACATCCGGGATACGACTTCGAGCATCAAGACCATGACGTCCAGCACCGTTCAGACGATCGTCCGGAACGTCCAGGAGACGACTGATAATGTGAAGACCATGACCTCGAGCAAGGAGGAGGTGGCCCAGGGACTGAAAAACCTGCCGGAGATCCTGAAGAAAGTCGAGGAGGCCACGGCGAACCTGAAGGCGATCACCGAAAAGAGCGGACAAGCTCGTCGGCGACAACAAGAAGAACATCGACGCTACGCTCGAAAACATCAAGCAGATGGGCAAGAACCTGAAGGAGCTTACGGACGAGGTGAAAAAGTCGCCCTGGAAGCTGATCCGTAAGCCGTGATAAAATCCGAAAGTGACGGTAAAGGAGTATGCATGGCAATACAGGCGATCAAAGGAGTGAAAGACATCCTTCCGGAGGACATGCCCGCGTGGCACCACCTCGAGACCACGGCGCGCAGGCTGTTTGAAGATTACGGCTTTTCGGAGATCCGGGTCCCTGTTTTTGAATATACCGAGCTCTTTGCCCGCAGCATCGGGGCCTCGACCGACATCGTCGAGAAGGAGATGTATACGTTCGAAGACCGCGACGGGAAAAAGATCACGCTTCGCCCGGAAGGCACTGCCGGCGTCGTGCGCGCCTTCGTCGAGCACAAGCTGTACGCCGAGCGTCAGCTGGTCAAGCTGTACTATCTGGGGCCCATGTTCCGGCACGAGCGGCCGCAGAAGGGGCGCTACCGCCAGTTCTACCAGATCGGCGTCGAGGCTCTCGGCATCGACCATCCTCACGTCGATATCGAGGTCCTGGCCATGCTGCATACGCTGTTCGAGCGGCTCGGCATCAAGGGCCTGACCCTCCAGATCAATTCGCTGGGTGACAGCGCATGCCGGGGCGCCTACCGCGACGCGCTGAAAAAGTATCTTGCCGCAAAACTGCCCCACTTGTGCGCGGACTGCCAGCGCCGGTACGAAACAAATCCGCTGCGCGTACTCGACTGCAAGGTGGATGCCGATAAGTTCGGTGATTCGCCGGTCATGCTGGAATATCTCTGCGGACCCTGCAAGTCGCATTTTGAAACCGTGGAAGAGGGGCTGAAAAAAATCGGCATCCCCTTCGAGGTCAATCCTCGACTCGTCCGGGGACTCGATTACTATACCCGAACCACCTTCGAGCTGGTCATGGGGCACATGGGCGCACAGAACACCGTGGCAGCCGGAGGCCGGTATGACGGACTTGTTGAGGAGATCGGCGGACCGGCGACTCCCGGCATCGGCTTCGCGCTCGGCGTTGAGCGGGCGATCTCGCTCATGGATCTCACGAACCTGAAAATCCCGTACCTGCGTTGTTCGTTGCTTCCCTGGGCGCAGAGGCGGTTGCCTTCTCCCTTCCTCTCATCCATAGCTTAAAGTCAGCCGGTATCCGCGTAGAAACGGACTACGCCGGCAGCAGCCTCAAAAGCCAGATGAAGAAGGCGGACAAATCCGGCGCTGCTTACACCCTCATCATCGGAGAGCAGGAAATGAAGGACGGTACGGCGCTGCTCCGGAACATGCAGACCAAGGAGCAGGTGCCGATCGCTCTTGCCGCCCTGGCCCAGGAGTTGCCTGCGAAACTTCGCGGCTAGACCGACGCTTGCCGCTGTGATGCCGGTGGAGCGTTCAGCTTCATTGGCCAAGCATGCCTGTCGTTCCCGCAAAAACCCCAAACAGGAGTTGTTTTGAAAGTAGGTGTTCTTTCCGATACCCACATTCCTTCGACCGTCCGGGCGCTGCCGTCCGTTCTGTACGATATTTTCAAGAATGTCGATCTGATCATTCACTGCGGGGACATCGTAGAGCTTTCCGTTCTCGATGAATTGCGGGCGATCGCTCCGGTGGAAGCCGTGGCAGGGAACATGGACGACGTCGAGGTGCATCACAGCCTGCCCGATAAGAAAGTCCTCACCCTCGGGAGGTTCCGCACCGGCATCATTCACGGCAAATACAAGATCGACATCCAGCAGGAAATGATCAGAAAGCAATTTAACGACGTGGACCTCATCGTCTACGGTCACTCCCACACCCCGTTCTGGGGCAAGGTTGAGGGTGTTTACCTGTTGAATCCCGGCAGCCCGACCGATAAACGGTATGCTCCCTATAATTCAGTCGCGATCATCCATGCAGATGAGGAGCTGAACGCGGAGATCATCCGGATTTGACGTCATGTGAGTGGGAATCGACGTAGGTATCGGGAAATAATCTTTTTACGACGGCTGATACTCTGTCGGATGACGTAAAAAGTGTTTTAAGTTGCAAAGGTCTTCTCTTTATGATAAATTTTGAACAACATGGCGATGGAAAAAATAAAATTCGGCACTTCCGGATGGCGCGGCGTGATCGCCGACGACTTTACCATGAGCGGGTACGTGTCGTCACGCAGGCCATCGCCGACCACCTGATCGCACAGGGGCTGAAGGACAAGGGTGTCATCGTCGGGTACGATACTCGTTTCCTGTCAGAACGCTTTGCTGAAGAGGCTGTCAAGGTTTTCGCGGCGAACGGCATCTACGTTTACCTTTCGAACCGGGACGTTCCCACGCCGACGGTATCCTTCGAGATCATCCGGCGAAAGGCCGCAGGCGGCATCAACTTCACGGCCAGCCACAATCCGCCGGAATACAACGGTCTCAAATTCTCTCCGGCCTGGGGCGGCCCGGCCCTCCCGGAAACGACAAAAGACATAGAAACAAAAGCCAATTCGCTTCTTGAAAAGAATTCGATCGCTGTTCTGTCGCTTTCCGAAGCAAAGAGCAAGGGGCTGGTCGAAGATGCCGACCTGCGCAAGGCCTATCTTGACGATCTGAGGAAAAAGATCGACCTCGAATTGGTCCGCAAGGCGAAGCTCAAGGTCGCCGTCGACCTTCTGTACGGAACGGGCAGGGACTATCTCGACAGTGCTCTTCGGGATGGAGGCTGTACGCTCACGGTCATCCACGGACACCGGGATCCGTTGTTCGGCGGCCATGCGCCTGAACCATCCGAGGAGAATCTTGCCGAACTTTCCACGGTCATGAAAAAGGGCAAATTCGACATCGGTCTTGCCGTGGACGGGGATGCGGACCGTTTCGGCGTTCTGGATGCCGACGGCACCTATATCAACCCCAACCAGGTGCTCGCGCTGATGCTGGATTACCTGTGCCGCACGCGGGGATGGAAAGGCGGCGCCGCACGTTCCATTGCGACGTCGCACCTGATCGACGCAGTCGCGAAGAAACACGGCATCGAGGTGTACGAAACGGGCGTGGGTTTCAAGTTTATCGGCGACCTGCTCGTGCAGGGCAAGATCATATTCGGCGGCGAAGAGAGCGCCGGGATGACGATCAAGGACCACGTTCCCGAGAAAGACGGCATCCTCGCCTGTCTGCTGGTCGCCGAGATGGTCGCCCATGAAAAAAAATCCATCAAGGAAATGCTCAAACGGCTCTACCGGGAAGTCGGAACGATCCTGAACGACCGGGTCAACATCCGCTTGACCGAGTCGAATCGGAAGGCGGTCGGCGACCGGCTCAGCCAGCCGCTGAACGAGCTCGGCGGCCTGAGGGTCAAGGGTAAGAAAACCACCGCCGACGGGACCAAGTACATGCTGGAGGACGACAGCTGGGTGCTGATGCGGGCTTCGGGAACGGAGCCGGTCGTACGGATATACGTCGAATCAGGTTCAGAGGAAAAGATCAGGGAGCTCGTGGAAGCAGGGAAGAAGTTCATCCTGGGGCAGTAAATTAGTGCGGAATGCTGAGCAGGGAATATAGGTTCGACTCCGAATTCCGCATTCCGAATTCCGCATTTACATTTATAGGGGAGGTTTCATGAGCGAAATTATTGATGTGTTCGCACGCGAGGTTCTGGATTCACGCGGCAATCCCACAGTGGAAGCCGATGTCATTCTGGAGAGCGGCATTATGGGGAGGGCCATCGTTCCGAGCGGGGCATCAACGGGCGAACGTGAAGCGCTGGAGCTCAGAGACGGGGGGGCGCGCTATCTCGGCAAGGGTGTGCAAAAGGCCGTCAGCAACGTTGTCGACATTATCGGTCCCACCATCACCGGGATGGACGCGTCCGAGCAGGCTGTGATCGATCAAACCATGATCGAGTTGGACGGAACGGAGAACAAGGGGAAACTGGGGGCCAACGCCATGCTGGCCGTATCGCTCGCTGTTTCCAAGGCCGCCGCAGAAGAGGCGGGACTTCCGCTTTACCATTATCTGGGGGGACCCAACGCTAAGGAACTGCCCGTACCCATGATGAATGTTCTGAACGGCGGCGCCCATGCCGACAACAATGTCGATATCCAGGAGTTCATGATCATTCCGGCCGGCGCCCCGTCTTGCACGGAAGCGATCCGGATGGGCGCCGAGGTGTTTCATAACCTCAAGTCGGTGCTCAAGAAGAAGAACTACAATACCGCCGTCGGCGACGAGGGCGGCTTTGCCCCGAACTTGAAATCGAACGAGGAAGCGGTACAGGTGATCCTTGAGGCCATTGAAAAGGCGGGTTTCAAACCCGGTCAGGACGTTTTTCTCGGCCTGGATGCCGCTGCGAGCGAGTTCTATGAGAACGGAGTCTATGATCTGAAAGGCGAGGGCAAGAAAAAATCGTCCGAGGAAATGGTAGCCTTTTACGAGGAATGGATCAAACGCTATCCCATCATCACCATTGAAGACGGCATGTCTGAAAAAGACTGGAAGGGGTGGAAACTCCTGACCGATCGTCTTGGGAAGAAAGTTCAGCTTGTCGGTGATGACATTTTCGTCACCAATACGTCGATCTTCAAGAAAGGCATTGCCGAGGGGATCGGGAACTCCATCCTGATCAAACTGAACCAGATCGGCACGCTGACGGAGACCCTCGATGCCATCGAGATGGCCAAGCGTGCGCAGTATACCGCCGTGGTCTCCCATCGCTCCGGCGAAAGCGAGGACGCGACGATCGCCGATCTTGCCGTTGCAACGAATGCCGGACAGATCAAGACCGGATCCCTGTCGCGTACGGACCGCATCGCAAAGTATAACCAGTTGATCCGGATCGAAGAGGAACTGGGCGACGCTGCTGTTTATCGCGGGCGGGAAGTATTCTACAGTATAAAGAAATAACGTAAACCTTAGACGCCGGAAGACCTGCGGGTCCTCCGGCGCTTTTGTCCCACCCGGGTTGTCATGCAACGTACGGCCTTTGAAAAGCTCGTGGAGCAATCTCTCCGGCGCCTTCCGCAAAAATTCAGGAGCAAGCTTCGTAATATTTCGATCGAGATCGAGGAACAGCCCGGGCAGGATCTTCTCGATGACATGGGCATCGTTGACGGAACGCTTTTCGGTTTGTACCAGGGTGTGCCCCTGACGGAGCGGGAGTGGAATTACGGGAACGCGCTTCCGGACAGGATCGTCATTTACCAGCGTCCCATTGAAGAAGCCGCCGCGTCATCAGCGGAAATTGAAGATATCGTTCTGGAGACCGTTACCCACGAAATTGGCCATTATTTCGGTTTTGACGACGAGACCTTGTACGAGATGGAAAAAGAGAAACAGGAAAATAAAGGGAGAGGGATAAAGGGAGAACGCAAGGGAAAGACGGAGTGATCATGGACAGGGTCGGGCAGGCATTGAACTGAGGTCAGCAGTACACTTTTATGATTTTTTCTATGATGCCTGTTGTTGACGCCCCATCGACGTAGGGCACGTTCACCGCCTTTCCGCCACGCCGTTCGACTATGTCCCTGCCGATGATCTTCTCAACAGGCCAGTCTCCACCCTTAACGAGAATATCAGGCTGGAGCTCCGATATGATCCGATAAGGATCGGGTTCGCTGAAAATGGTCACGAAGTCGACTGACTCGAGGGCGGCCAGGGTTTCCATCCGGTCTGCTTCAGAAGAGATGGGCCGTTTGTCACCTTTTATCATGCGTACTGATGCATCGCTGTTGACGGCAACAACAAGCACGTCTCCCAGGGATCTAGCTTTTGCGAGATATCGGGTGTGCCCGGTGTGAATGATATCGAAGCATCCATTCGTAAACACGATTTTTTTTCCGGCAGACCGAAGGATGGCAAGCAGAGGACACAGCTCAGCAGGTTTTTTTATTTTTTTGTGCATGGGGAACTATAATATAAAATGGGAAATAAATCAAGGATGACTGCCTGGTCGGGCGATCCGGAGGTGGCTGCATCGAACCCGGCAGCAAGGAAGCGTGAACCTGTTTTTCCGCAGCTGTCGGCCGGCGAAGAAGCGACATAGTGCTGTGATGCATGGGCATTATCAGCGAATCGCGACGGTAATGGGAGACAAAATCTTCGATCGGATCAGTGGACATCTGAATCAAGGATAGCCTTGATTTTGGCAAGGATCTCCATGGGGCTGAAGGGTTTTACGATGTATTCATCGGCACCTACTTCGCGGCCCCGCTCCTGTTCGGCAACCTGCCCTTTAGCGGTCAGCATGATGACGTATGTTTTTTTCAGGGCCGGATCATCTTTGATCGCACGGCATACATCATATCCGTTCATCTCGGGCATCATGATGTCAAGGAAGAGGATATCGGGCCTCACTTCTTTGACTCTGGCGAGCGTTTCCACGCCGTCCTTGGCAAGCCAAAGACTGTATCCTTCGTCTTCCAGGAGGTAGCTTAATGCTTCCCTGATATTGTCGTTGTCATCTGCTATGAGGATTTTTTTCGGGGTCATTTTTGCGAGTCGCCCATAATTTCTATTTCTGTAAAAAAATAGTAGCCTGAAAACGTTTTTTTGTCAAGCTGTAATTCGTTGGCCATCGTACACGTCAAGAAGCGCATAGGGTCGTGTACGATGAAGTTGCATTGAGATCCGGAAGGTTGTATTTTTACATGAAGGCCGGTTCCATCATCGTTCGGCGATGAAAGTGAAATTATGAAGAAAATAGATTATGAAGCAGTGTTGAAAAAAGCATTAGGCTCCGGCGGCGAGTTTGCGGACGTGTTCGTGGAGAGAAGCGCGCCGCTTTCACTTGTCTGCGAGGACAGTAAGATCGAAAAGGTCATGTCCGGCGTAGAATGCGGCGCAGGAGTCCGGTTGATCACCGATCAGCGGACTGCGTATGCCTATACCAATGAGCTGACAACTGAATCCCTTCTCGAAGTGGCAGATGCGGTGCGACAGGCAGCTGCCGGGAAGATCCAACCGCTGGTCATGAATCTTTCCAGAAAGAGACCGTGCGTTGAACTCCCTGTGGTAAGGACCCCCGAAGACGTCGGCACTGCTCGAAAAGCGGAAATGGTGCTCATGGCGAACAGCGCTGCACGCTCGTTCGATCCGCGGGTTCGTCAGGCTCTCGTTGTGTACCGTGAGAACCGTCAGCAGATCGAGATCGCCAGCTCTGACGGGTTCCTTGCCGAGGACGACCGGATGTACCTTACCGCTCTTGTTCATATCGTGGTCTCCGACAAGGAGGGTGTACAGACCGGATACGAGTCCGTGGGGGGGATTATCGGTATGGAGCTTTTTGATGCCGATCCTTTTGAACAGGTGGCCGCGACCGCGGCACGGCGGGCACTGCTGATGCTGAAAGCCCGAAAGGCTCCTGCGGGGAGAATGCCGGTCGTGCTTTCCTCTGAAGCGGGCGGCACCATGATCCATGAGGCAGTGGGACATGGGCTCGAAGCCGACCTGGCCCAGTCCGGTCTGTCCGTATATTCTCACCGGATTGGAGAGCGAATAGCCTCGTCACTCGTAACGGTGGTAGACGACGCGACTCTGAAGGGGAAACGAGGCTCTTTTTGTTTCGATGATGAGGGGACCGATGCGGAACGCACCGTACTTGTCGACCGCGGGGTCCTCCGATCATTTATGTACGACCGGTTGACGGCATTAAAGGACGGCCGGAAATCCACCGGCAATGGCAGGCGTGAATCCTACAAGCACCGCCCCATTCCCCGCATGTCGAACACCATGATTCTGCCCGGGTACGCGAATCCGGACGATATCCTGCGGTCCACGCACAGCGGACTCTACGTCAAAAAAATGGGCGGCGGCCAGGTCAATACGGTAAACGGAGATTTTGTTTTTGAAGTGAGCGAGGGATATTTGATCGAGAACGGGAGCATCGGAGAGCCGGTCCGAGGAGCGACGCTTACCGGAAACGGGCCGCAGGTGCTGATGACGATCGATATGGTCGGGTCCGATTTGGGATTCTCCATCGGAACCTGCGGCAAAGACGGACAAGGAGCGCCGGTAAGCGACGCGCAGCCTACCTTGAGGATCCCGGAAATGACCGTGGGCGGGGTCGTCTCATAGCAGCGCCGAGGATTCCTCCTGCCCCCTGGAGGTTCTATAAGGCCGAATAGACATCAAAAGGAAGCCCGGGACGCAAGGCGTCCCCAGTCAGGAGGGAGGACTACTGTCAGCCCGAAAAAGCAGTCATGATTCTGAAGTTTCCAAGAACGGGCCGGTATGGTATTCTTAACACTGCCATGATACGAGCTGCAATTATCACATTGAGCGATAAAGGCGCTGCAGGTGAGCGCAGAGATGAAAGCGGACTCGTGATCAGCGACATGATCAAAAGCATCGGAGCGTCGGTTGCCCATTACGAAATTCTTCCTGACGACGCGGCGCGGATCAAGGACGTGCTGATTCGACTGGCTGACGCCGGAGAGGTCGACCTTATCATCACTACGGGGGGCACCGGGGTGTCCTCCCGCGATGTAACGCCCGAGGCGACGCTGGCGGTGCTGGACCGGGAACTTCCCGGTATGGCGGAAGCTATGCGGGCTGAAAGCCTGAAGAAGACCCCTCATGCCATGATTTCGCGTGCTGTCGCAGGCATCAGAAAGAGCACCCTGATCGTGAATCTTCCCGGGAGCCCAAAGGCAGTGCGTGAGAATCTCTCCGTGATCCTGCCTGCACTGCCACATGCAATCGAAAAAATCAAGGGTGATCCGAGCGACTGTGCGAGGCCGTGACCGACACCTCGCGGCCTTATTGACCGGGATTTCTCCGATCTTCCGTTCAGTTGACAATCATCGCTGCATCGTATAGTATAAAAAATCAAAGCCTTGTCCTGTGCTCAATTGCCGGACGGAGCAGGATCGCGAGCGGGATTGACGATATCCGTGAACACTATCCGTCACGACTGCAGCGGAGAACTGCAGTCCTGCGGATTCCCAATCACACGGTTTTCATGATCATTCTTGAATTTTGGAGTAAAAGCGGATTTTTGTTCTCACCCGGGTGCGGCGAGATTTCCTGCTCCATGATGCAGGGCGCTCAAACAGCGGCATTTTTTTAATATCGAGGAGCAGTCATGTTTTGTCCCCAATGTGGAAATGAAGTCGCCGAAAGCCAGGTTTTCTGCCAGCACTGCGGATCACGTCTCGTTGCGGGCAACGCAGCCGGGGTTCAGTCTCCGGGCAGGACGGCGACGCCCTGGGAAGACCGTGAGACTGTCGGCTTTATGAACGGTTTACTCAGCACGGTGAAAGGATTGTTGTTCTCTCCAACCGCCTTTTTCAGACGGATGCCTGTCACGGGAGGGCTGAGTGATCCATTAATGTATTCGTTGATCATCGGCATGACAGGGCTGATGTTCCTGTATTTCTGGGACGCATTATTTCATGATTCGTTCCGGAGTGCCATGATTACCGAGATGCATGGCGGATCCGGGGGTTTATTACGGACGACCGGCTCTTCTCTTTTTGCAGTTCTGACTCCGTTCTTTTTTATTTTTTGTTTGTTCGTCATGTCAGGCATGCTGCATCTGTTTCTGTTCCTGGTCCGCGGTGCCAGAGCGGGTTTCGAAGCGACCTTTCGCGTTGTCAGCTACAGCGTATCGCCTTTTATCCTTCTGATCCTCCCTTTGTGCGGAACGCCGCTCATGGTGCTTTCAACCATGATTCTTGCTACCATCGGTTTGAAAGAAGCTCATGAAATTCCCGCAGGGAAGGCCGTTTTTGCCGTATTTCTTCCCTTTTTTCTGTCTTGCGGCATGCTTCTGTTGGCAGTTGCACTTTTTCTGGGCACTGTCGCGGCCTCTTTCGGCACCATGATGCAAATGTACCGCTGATCGGACGCCGTTGCATGCGCGTGATACGTCGGAAATACAAAGACGGGCAAATCGACATCGGCCTGATCTACGGCGGCCTTGCGATTATTGCAGTAATTGCCTGTCGTTTTTTGCCCATCCTTGATCTGCTCCCGCCCTGTTCCTTCAAGGCCTATTTCGGCATATCCTGTCCCACATGCGGCACCACCCGCTCCCTTGTGCATCTGGCAAACGGCGAATTTGTCGCAGCGTTTGCCATGAATCCGTTGACGGCCGGTGCCGTCATTTTTGCATCCATGGTCTTTTTTTATCGACTTATGATTTGGCTGGCGGATGCGGTCAGCATCAATATCGTCCTCTCAATCAGGGAGCAGCGGATTCTGGCCATAGGTCTTATCGTATTTTTCCTTCTTAATTGGGTTTATCTCATATTTTTTTTATGATGTCCTCTCTGTTCCGTTTTATTAGAAAAATCAACAATATTGTTTACATTTGTATTTCTGTATGTTAATATAAACATCTTTTGGAATATCCTGTGTTTTTAGACAGTTAGGAGGCTTGCAGTGGGGCATGCTGTGATAGGCGTAGACCTCGGCGGAACAAACCTGAGGACTGCGCTGTTAAGCCCGAATGGAACGATTCTGGAGAAACACAAGGAAGCCACTCTGGCGTCTGACGGGTGGAAAAAAGTCGTACTTCGGCTTATCAACAACATCAAGTCACAGCAGGACTTCGCACAGCGGAGAGGTTTGAGCGTTGATGCAGTCGGAGTTGGAGCACCGGGCGTCATCCTGGGAGAGAAAGGGATCGTCGTAAAGTCGCCGAATTTCCCGGACTGGAACAATTTGCCGCTCAGGGACGAGCTCGAACGGGCATTGCATCTCCCGGTAGTCATTGAAAATGACGCGAATGCGGCTGCGCTCGGCGAACAATGGCTCGGAGCGGGACAGGGAATCGGAAGCATGATTCTTCTCACCCTGGGAACCGGCGTCGGCGGCGGCATTGTGCTTAATGGACGGATCTGGCATGGCGCCGACGGTATGGCCGGTGAAATAGGTCATATGACGATCGTCCCCGACGGAAGAAAGTGCGGATGCGGGAACACCGGGTGTCTGGAAATGTACGCGTCGGCCCGCGGCATCGTGCAGAGCTACCGCGACGGGGAGCTCGGATGTCCGACGCGACTGGAAACACGTGACCGCTGAGCAGGTCTACCAAGCGGCGCGGGACGGTCAGTCATCGCTGTTGAGGTCATGAAAGAAATGGGGCGGATGCTCGGTATCGGTATCGCGAACCTGATCAATATATTTAATCCGGAAATGATCGTGATCGGCGGCGGCGTAAAGGATGCATGGCCCCTGTTTATTGACGCCGTTCAGGAAGAGGTCGCTCGTCGCGCTTTTGAAGTCCCTGCAAAGCGGACGCGCATCGTGCCATCGCTGCTTGGCGACGATGCCGGGATGGTCGGTTCTGCCGCCGTTGCTCTTCAGATCGCAGCAGAAAGGACTTGATTATCGGATCCAATGCAGGGGTAGGGTTGTGGACTCAACTCGTGAGGGTCATTCGTTGCGGGCCGCCCTGTGCAGCCGTTTTTTCAATACATTATGGCAAGTACGAATATCAGGAATTTTTGCATCATTGCACATATTGACCACGGCAAATCAACCCTTGCCGACCGCATCCTTGAATTTACCGGAGCGCTTTCGGACAGGGAAATGTCGGCCGCGGGCAGCAACCAGGTGCTCGACGATATGGACCTGGAGCGCGAACGGGGCATTACCATCAAGGCCCATGCTGTGCGTCTCGGATACAAGGCGTCGGACGGTAAGGACTATATCCTGAACCTGATCGATACGCCGGGACACGTGGATTTTACCTACGAGGTGTCGCGCAGCATGGCGGCCTGCGAAGGCGCGCTGCTCGTGGTGGACGCATCGCAGGGAGTGGAAGCGCAGACGCTGGCCAATGCCTATCTCGCGATCGACCACAATCTCGAGATGATCCCGGTGATCAACAAGATCGATCTGCCGAGCGCGAACATCGAAGAGGTGAAGCACCAGATCGAGGATATCATCGGGCTTGACGCGTCGGGCGCCATTCCCGCAAGCGCCAAGGCGGGGATCGGGACCAAGGAGATCCTCGAATCGATCGTAAAAAACATTCCCGCGCCTCCGGGAAATCCGATGCGCCGCTCAAGGCGCTGTTGTTCGATTCCTGGTATGACACCTACCAGGGAGTGGTCATTCTGGTCCGGGTGGTGGACGGAGTCGTGCGGCCGAAGCAGAAGATCAAGCTCTATTCGAATTCCGCCGTCTATGAAGTGCAGTCCGTCGGGGTCTTTACGCCCAAGATGCAGCCGACGACGGAATTGTCTCCCGGGCGAAGTGGGGTGCATCATCGCCGGCATCAAGCGGGTCTCCGATGCCAAGATCGGCGATACGGTCATGGACGCCGATCGTCCGGCCGACGCAGCCGCTTCCCGGGATACAAAGACGTGAAGCCCATGGTCTTCGCCGGCATCTATCCGGTGGACAGCGACAGCTATGCGGACCTGCGTGATGCGCTTGAAAAACTGCGGCTGAACGACTCGTCGTTCACCTATGAACCGGAAACGTCGCTTGCTCTCGGATTCGGTTTCCGGTGCGGTTTCCTGGGCCTGCTTGCACATGGATATCATCAAGGAGCGGCTCGAGCGCGAGTTCAAGCTCGACCTTATCCCGACGGCGCCGACGGTGGTCTATCGGGTGACGAAGAACGACGGCGACGATCGTGATGGTGGACAACCCGGCAAAGTTTCCGCATGTCCAGGATATCCAGCGCATCGAGGAGCCGATGATCGTGGCCTCGCTGATCACGCCGGAGCAGTATGTGGGGTCGCTCATTGCGCTGTGCCAGGAGCGGCGGGGCATCCAGCGGGAGATCACCTATATCACCAAGGACCGCGTGCGCATCACCTACGATCTTCCGCTGAACGAGATCGTGATGGATTTCTATGACCGGCTCAAATCCCTGACCAAGGGATATGCATCGCTGGATTACGAACTGTCGGGTTATGTCGAATCCGATCTCGTGAAGCTCGATATGCTGATGAACGGCGAACCGGTCGATGCCTTGTCGCTCATCACGCACCGCGACAAGGCCGCGGTCCGCGGCAGGCAGCTTGCGGAAAAGCTCAAAGAAGTGATCCCGCGTCAGCTCTACGAAGTGATCATCCAGGCCGCGATCGGTGCAAAGATCATCGCGCGCGAGACGGTCAGGGCGCTCCGCAAGGACGTGACCGCGAAATGCTATGGCGGCGACATCACGCGAAAACGCAAGCTGCTCGAGAAACAGAAGGAAGGCAAAAAACGGATGAAGCAGGTCGGCAGCGTCGAACTTCCGCAGGAGGCGTTCCTTGCCGTGCTGAAGGTGGGAGAGTAACGATGCATGTTTGATCGGCAGCGCGAGGAAGTATCGAAGTTCATGCCGGAGAACGGTGATCTTGGTCAAGCTGGATCATATTGAATCGCAGTGATCGCTTAGTTCGTGCGCAACGGCTAGGAGGCGGGATGTCAGAAGCACAGCAGGACAGAGAATCAAAAACAAGTCCTTTTATAAAGAATGGGTCGAACCGTTCCTCATTGCGGCGGTCGTTGCCCTGTTCATCAGGCAATTTGTCGGTCGAAGCCTTCAAGATACCGTCGGGATCCATGATCCCGACGCTTACGATCGGCGACCACCTGCTGGTGAACAAGTTCGTCTATGGCCCGCGCATCCCGTTCACGGACACCAGGATCTTTACCTGGAAGGAGCCGAAACGGGGAGAGATCATCGTCTTTCAAGTATCCCGAGAACGAAAGCAAAAATTTCATCAAACGGGTCGTCGGCCTGCCGGGCGACAAAATCGAGATCAAGAAGGGAAAGCTGTTCATCAATGACGAACCGGTGCCGGTCACCGAGCTCGGAGCCTATGACGGAGAGGATCAGGCGATCGGGCCCTCCCTATTACGATAAGCCCATGCTGTTTGACGAACAACTGGGATCCGTCAAACACCATATCCTGTATCTGCATGACCAGACAGAGACTAAATTTCGGACCGGTCCTGGTGCCGAAAGATTCGGTGTTCGTCATGGGCGACAACCGCGACAACAGCCAGGACAGCCGGGTATGGGGTTTTGTAAAATAGAACAAGATCCTCGGCAGGGCGCTCATCATCTACTGGTCATGGGATGGAAACGGCCGCTGGGTACGCTGGGAGCGGATCGGGAAGCTGATCAGTAATAGGGGGATCTCATGTTTGTTCTTCAGGGGGAAAAAGGATGATCAGTTTTAAGGTGATGTCTTCTGCTGGTGCTGTTCGTCGTTATTCATGTCGCTCTCAAGGTCGTGCCGATGTAGATGGATTCCGAGCGGATGAAAGATGCCATGACGCAGGACGCACGCCTGCCCAGACGCTCAAGGACGAGGAAATCCTGACTGATCTTGCCAATGAGGCAAAAGAACTGGATCTTCCGCTGGACGAGGATGATTTTGTTCTCGGACGCAATGACGAAAGCCGGCAAATGACCAATCAGCACGGTGTGGGACGTTGAGGTGCATTTCTTTTGGGGCGCTTATATCAGGACGTTTCATTTCGCGCCGGTCATTCGGGAAAGTTACACTAGACGATTCTGAAACGGTTCGATGGGCACTGCGGGAGGGGACATCGCAGGGGCCCGAAATTTCTGTAGGCGATTCCGCAGGTCGGTGCAGAATAGGGATAGAGGAAAGGGAAATGGACCAGTGATTCGCAGTATGACGGGATACGGGCGGAAGGAAGTGATCGAGGCGGGACTGCACTTCTCCGTCGAGATCCGCTCGCTCAATAACCGCTATCTCGACGTGCAGGTGAAGTCCCCCCGGGCTTTCGCTGCTTGGACCTGCGCGTGAAAAAAAGCATTCAGGAACGTTGTTCCCGGGGCCGCTTTGAAGTTCTCATAGCACGGAACGGAACGCAGGAATCAGCAGGCAGGCTTGTCGTGGACGAAGCGCTGGCCGAACAGTATGTCGGACGCTCCGAGGCATCAAGGTCGGTTCGGCCTTGGCGGTGAGGTTGACCTCTCGCTCGTGGCTTGGTTCCCCGACATCGTGACCATGACCGAGTCAAAGAAGATCCGGAGGCCTTGTGGGGATCACTGGCCGGAGCTCTGAATGAGGCCCTGGATGAACTTGACCGTATGCGCAGCGACGAAGGTGCCGCACTGGTGCGCGATATCGTTGAACGGAGCGAGACGATCAATTCGCTGATCGACGACATAAAGGTAAAAACCCCGGCGACGGTCGATCTGTACGCAGGCGGATCACGGAATCCCTGGAAAAGTTGCTGCACGAGAAGCCTGATCCCGTCAGACTGGCCCAGGAGATCGCCATCCTCGCCGAACGGACGGATGTCACCGAAGAACTGACCCGTCTGGACAGCCATATGACGCAATTCCGAGCGTGGCTGAGTGATTCATCCCGGGAGGGGATAGGCAGAAAGCTCGATTTTCTGCTTCAGGAGATCGGGCGGGAAGTGAACACGATCGCATCGAAGGCAATGGATGCCGCTATCTCCTTGATGTCGTGCAGATCAAGGCTGAACTGGAAAAGATACGGGAGCAGGTCCAAAATATCGAGTAGCCTCATGCTGAACAATCTCGTAAATATCGGGTACGGCAACATGGTCATGGCGACGAAGGTTGTGGCGGTCCTGTCGCCGGACTCCGCGCCCATGCGCAGACTCAAGGACGAAGCGAAGGAAAGAAGCATGCTGATTGATGCCACCCAGGGAAGGAAGACGCGGGCTATCATCATCACCGACAGCGACCATATCATCCTTTCCGCGGTCCAGGTGGAGACGCTGATGCAGAGATTTCAGGGCAGAGGTGATCAGTGAAAAAGAAACAGGGACTGCTCTTTGTTGTTTCAGCGCCGTCAGGTGCCGGGAAAACGAGCCTGTGCCGGGCCATCACGGACTCCCTGCAAAATCTTACCCATTCGATTTCCTACACAACGCGCAAACCGAGACCGGGAGAGATCGACGGGCGGGACTATTACTTTGTAAGCCCGGAACGCTTTCAGGAAATGATCCAGGCCGGCGATTTTGTCGAATGGGCGGAGGTGCATTCAAATCTCTACGGAACATCCCGGCGCGTGCTCGACGATATGACGGAGAAAGGCCTCGACGTGATCCTCGACATCGACACTCAGGGCGCCAAGCAGATCAAGGGGAAATATGCCAATGGCGTTTTCATCTTCATCATGCCGCCGTCTCTCGAGATCCTGGAGGAGCGGCTTCGCAACCGCAAATCCGACCACGAAGAGGAGATCAGAAGACGGATGCAGCGGGCGCGCGAAGAGATAAGGGATTACCCGATGTATGATTATATCATCGTCAATCGCGATTTCGACCGTGCGCTTCACGATCTTCGGTCGATCGTGATTGCCGAACGATGCCGCACCCGGCTGGTTGATACGGTATGGATAGAAAGCATGTTGAAAATACAGTAATGCGTCGATCAAAACACGAATCAGGAGGTGCACAATGCAACAGATAGCAAAAGATATGATTTCTCTCCCCATCGAAATGGATGATGCCATTTCGGACACGAAGTTTCGCCTGGTCCACATCGCGGCACAGCGCGTCCGGCAGCTGTCTGCCGGAGCGCCGATGTAGGTATCCTCGAAATCCATCAAGGACACCACTATCGCACTGGAAGAGGCCGTAGCCCACAGCTTCAAAATCTTAGTGGGCGAAGAGGCAAAAAAGGCGAAAGAGGAGTTCCGCAAACAGGAAGAACGGGCAAAGCTCGAAGAGCAGCTTTCTGCCAAGGAAGAGGAAATCCGCAAGGAGCTCAGCGCCTATCTGTCCGAATCGCAGGATGAAACGGAAGGCGAAGGGGAGGCCGGCGAAGAAGGATCCACCGATGTCGAAGCAGGCGAGGAGCCCGCAGAGGCTGATGCCGAGGAAAGCTCCGAGGAAGCTCCCGAGGAATAACGGCTGTGGAAAAGTTCAACACCTTGTCTGGGAAGAAAATTCTTCTCGGAGTCTCCGGCAGCATCGCCGCTTATAAGGCCGCGGACATCCTGCGAAGGCTCGCGGAACGCGGCGCGGAAGTCCATGTCGCGATGACGAAGCATGCTGCGCGCTTTGTTTCCCGCCTCACCTTCGAAACGCTCTCAGGCTTTCCGGTGCTGGAAGATGAATTTCTCGTTCACGATCAGACCGCCATTGGTCATATCGAAATATCCCGCGACCTGGATGCCGCTCTCGTTGCTCCTGCGACGGCGAACATCATCGGCAAACTGGCCTCGGGCATTGCCGATGACTCGCTGACCTCGGCGCTTATGGCGGCCGCCTGTCCCCTCGTCATCGCTCCTGCGATGAATGACCGGATGTACGCAAATCCCGTGCTTCAGCGTAATATGAATATCCTCAGGGGTCTGGGGGCCAGATTCGTGGAGCCCGGGTGCGGAGCGCTAGCCTGTGGTGTGAGCGGACCGGGCAGGCTCGCCGACACGGAGGCCATCCTCCGGGAAGTCTCTGCGCTCTTTTTCCCCAAAGATCTGGCCGGCCGGACCGTACTCGTAACTGCAGGCCCGACGCGGGAGTATATCGATGCAGTGCGGTTCATCAGCAATCCTTCCACCGGCAAGATGGGGTTTGCACTTGCCGAGGCGGCACGGGAGCGGGGAGCCGATGTCGTGCTGATCTGCGGACCGACGCACCTTGCGCCCCCTTCGGGAGTCAGACTGGTTCCTGTGGTCAGTGCAAAGGATATGCACGAAGCGGTCGTTCGGGAGGCCGCCGGCAGCGACGTCGTCATCATGGCGGCCGCGGTGTCAGACTTCAAACCGCAGACGCGGTCGGATCTTAAAATAAAGAAAGATCAGGCTTCAACGGTTTTGGAGCTCGAGCGGACCGCCGATATTCTCCAGGAGCTGGGCAGGGCGGATGACAAGCCGCTGCTTGTCGGGTTCGCCGCGGAAACGGATGATATCGATCAGAACGCCCTTAAAAAGCTGCATGCCAAGAACCTTGACCTGATCGTCGTGAATGATCTGCGCAAGGAGGGATCGGGATTTGGAACCGATACCAATGCAGTATCGATCATAGACCGTAAAGGTGCGAAGCAGGACCTGCCGACGCTGCCGAAACTGGAAATTGCACGACATATCGTAAGCTCCATAACCGGATTCTTTCACCAAAAAATAGTCTCGGACCCTTCATCCCCCCGTCCCTGCAGTCAATCCGTCTGGCCGAATATCAGGCTCACAGCTCCTTGAATTATGTCGAGTTTTATGAGATAATCGCTTCCTGCCATGGAATCTGTTCGCATGACATTGAAAAAATATTCCAAGACCCTGCTGCTTCCAATCTATGCGGGTATGCTTGCGCTGCCGTTGACCGGTCCTGCGAACGCATTTCGCATTGTGGCTGCAACCGTTCTTGCGGTTGTTCTCTGGAAGCTTGCCCACGGAACCTTCGTGCAAGGCAGCATCACGAAATATCAGGAAAAGCTCACCGGTCTGTCCTCTTATCGCGCCGCCGCTTCTTCGTTTCTTCTGTCGGGCGCCGGTCTCGCTATGATCCTCGGGGTGCTGGTACTGCTTCCTTTGTTTCTGAATGACTACTATCTCGACATCATGACGCTCACGTGCATGTATATTGTTTTAGCGCTGGGACTGAACATCGTCGTCGGCCAGGCCGGACTCCTCAATCTCGGATACGTCGCCTTTTACGCAGTCGGAGCGTATACTTACGGTATTTTTTCTACGTCCTACGGGCTTCCCTTCTGGCCAGGCCTTGCAGCCGGGGCTCTCGCCGCATCCTTGTTTGCCCTTATCGTGGGAGCAGCGACCCTGCGCCTTCGTGGCGATTATTTCGCGATCGTGACTCTTGGCCTCGGAGAAATAACCCGCATTGTGCTGAACAACTGGGACAGCATGACCGGGGGTCCGAACGGAATCCCAAGGATAGGGAGGCCGGTGCTGGTCGGCTATGTTCTAAACACGACGCCGGATTTCTATTATCTTATTCTCGCCATTGCCGTCGCGACCGTTTTCGTCATGCACCGCCTGATGAATTCCCGGATCGGCAGGGCCTGGCTTGCAGTCCGGGAGGACGAGACCGCTGCCGAGGCAATGGGAATCAATACGTTTCGACTGAAATTGCTGGCCTTCGTCATCGGTTCCTTCTGGGCGGGCCTGACCGGGGTTTTTTTCGCTGCAAAGATGGCCTTTGTATCTCCGGAAAGCTTCACGTTTTTTGATTCGGTCCTCATTCTCTGTATGGTCGTTCTCGGCGGCATGGGGAGCATTCCCGGCATCATTCTGGGGGCCTTTCTGCTGATAACCCTCCCGGAAGCATTCCGTGACTTTCAGGATTATCGCATGCTGGCATTCGGCATGGCGCTGGTCCTCATGATGATTTTTCGGCCCCAGGGCCTGCTGGGTGCTCCGGGAACCGGCACTCAGTCAACTGTCTAATTACATGCTTCTTCTGGAAACGAAAAATATAACCATGTATTTCGGCGGGCTGCGGGCGCTCGACGGCATCGACATGCGCGTGGAGCGCGAGCGGATCATGAGTATTATCGGCCCGAACGGAGCCGGCAAAACCACGTTTTTCAACTGTATTACCGGCATGTACAGACCCACGCAGGGATCCATCCTGTTTCATGACCGCGATATTACCGGGACGGCGCCGCACGATATTACGGCCATGGGCATCGCCCGCACGTTCCAGAATATCCGGCTCTTCGGAGGAATGACGTGCCTGGAAAACGTCATGGTGGCTGCCCATTGCAGGACGAACGCAGGCGTTTTCGGCGCATTGCTGCGGACAGCCCGGGTAAAACGGGAAGAGCGGGACACCGGATACCGAGCTCTGGATATTCTCAAGTTCGTAGGGCTTGAGGACAAGCAGGACGTCCGTGCGGCCAATCTTTCCTATGGAGACCAACGTCGCCTGGAAATTGCACGGTCGCTCGGGACTGAGCCCCATCTGCTGCTCCTCGATGAGCCCGCCGCAGGAATGAATCCCCAGGAGACACAGGACCTGATGGCGCTCATCCGGAAGATCCGCGACAACGGAGTGGCTATCCTGCTGATCGAACATGACATGAATGTCGTTATGGGCATATCGGATCGTGTTCTGGTTCTGGATCACGGGGTCAAGATTGCGGAGGGTTTGCCGCGGGACGTACAGAACAATCAGGCGGTGATCGAGGCATATCTCGGCAAGGAGAGCATGCATGCTTGAACTCCGGGATGTGGCCGTGTCCTATGGACGGATTGATGCCCTCAAGGGAATCAGTCTGTCGGTCAAACAGGGCGAGATCGTTGCACTGATCGGAGCGAACGGCGCGGGCAAATCCACGACGTTGATGGCGGTTTCCGGGGTCGCGCCCCTCAAATCAGGAACCATCGTGCACCGTGAATTGCGGCTTTCCGGCCGGCCTGTACACGAGATCGTCCGGCTCGGGATATCCCAGGTACCCGAGGGAAGGCGTATCTTCCCCCGGATGACGGTTCAGGAAAATCTCGAAATGGGCGCCTTTACCCTGCGCCGTCAGGACCTTGAAGACGGCCTGCGGCTCGTCCTCGCCATGTTTCCTGCGCTTGCGGAAAGAAGAGGGCAGCTCGGCGGCACCCTCTCAGGGGGAGAGCAGCAGATGCTGGCCATAGGCAGGGCGCTCATGTCGCGGCCGACGTTGCTGCTTCTTGATGAACCCTCTCTCGGCCTGGCGCCGATCATTGTGAGCAGGATTTTCAAGATCATCAAGGAGATCAACGAACAGGGAACTACGATCCTTCTGGTAGAGCAGAATGCAAAAGCTGCGCTTCGCCTTGCCCATCGCGCGTATGTCATGGAAACCGGAAGGATCGTGATGCAGGGGGAATCGGCTAAGCTCGAGAAGGAACCGGGCATCAAGAAGGCATATTTGGGGGAGTAAGCGGGAGGCGCCTGTGCGTCGCCCTTCCGGATGCTCCGTTCAGCATACTGTGCGGAGGCCGGCACTGAATCGTTTCATGCAAACAATCAAACTGGTCCTGGAGTACGACGGCGCCAATTATCACGGCTGGCAATCGCAAATCGGCAGCGGCATGCCGACAATCCAGGATACACTCGAGGAAGCAGTGAAAAACCTGGCCCGCGAGGAGGTAAAAACCCATGCCTCCGGAAGAACGGATGCAGGTGTGCATGCGCTGGGACAGGTTGCTCATTTTCAAACAACCTCCGGGATCCCGCGCGCGCCTGGGCGCCGGCATTAAATCGTTTGCTGCCCGACGATATCAGGGTGCTCACCTCCGATGAGGTTCCTGCGGATTTTCATGCCCGCTACAGCGCCGAGAGGAAGACCTACGTATATCGAATACTGTGCAGACGTACCCCGACAGCCCTGTACAGGCGGTATGCGTGGCATATCAATGTGCCGCTCAACGTGGCTCATATGAGGAATGCCGCTGAATATCTGATAGGTAGATATGACTTCAGCTCCTTTCGGGGCGCCGGATGCACGGCTCGGACATCGGTTCGGACCATCACTTCAGCGGCCATTATAGAGAAGGACGATTTTATAGAAGTGTCGCTCGAAGCAGATGCTTTCTTGCGGTACATGGTCCGGAACATAACGGGAACGCTTGTAGAAGTCGGCCTCGGCTGGTTCAATGCGCAGGATGTCAAAAGAATCCTCGAATTGCGGGACCGGACCAAAGCCGGCAGGACAGCTCCGCCGCAGGGCCTCTACCTGGTCAGAGTCGAATATGCGGAAGGATTGAGATCAAACAGTGTCTCTTTGCAAGAATGACAGAATTCATGTCCATTTCTCATTATTGCGAAAAAGGTGTCTGCCCTTTTTATCAATAAATCAACTAGTTGGCATTGGCACGATACGTGCACTATATGTGCACCGGATTAACATATAATCAACGAGTTCTTTTGAAGTCATGAGACTGGAGAAATTCCAGGAATGCCGGAAGAAAAATGGAATCGGGGGATCCATTTGATACTTCTTTCCTTATTCTCGTTCTCGCAACATATTCCCCCCTCATAACAGCAAATGAAAAGTCCATTGTCTTTGTGAAAAATGATTATTAATTATGGAGTGAAAGGAGAACGTATGAGGAATTGGCTCACCACAGTATCGCTGTTGATGTTCGTCCTCGTTCTGGTTCCGGCAGCGAAAGCAGCGCCCAATGCAGCAACGTGTCTTGGCTGTCACGGATCCATGGAAGGCTCCGTCAATGTGAACGAGGAGAAATACACGAAGTCCGTTCATGGGTCGTTTGATTGTGTGATGTGCCACATGGTATTGAAAGGAGCGCAGCACGAAGGCTTGTCAGGCAAGGCTGACAAAGCGACCCAGGATCTGGCCGCAGCTCTCTCTTCAAAGAGTAAGATCGATCCTATAGCACAGGCTGCCTGTATCCAGTGCCATGCCGATACGTACGAGGCCTACAAGACAAGTGTTCACGGTCAGAACGTTCTTGTCAAGAAATCAGAGGACGGACCGGTCTGCACCAGCTGCCACGGAACGCCGCATTACATCCAGCCGAAAACAAGCAAGGACTCCGCGGTAAATCATTTTAACGTTGTTCAGGCCTGCGGCAAATGCCATGAGGAAAAACACCTGGCGGAAAAATACGGCTTCTCACCCATGGTCGTGGAACGCTATCTTGAGAGTTTTCACGGCAGAAAATTGAAGGTCGGCCACAGCGGAGCTCCTTCCTGCGCCAGTTGCCACGGATCTCATGATATTAAGAGAGTTGAAGATCCCACATCACCGGTGAACGGCGAAAACAAAAAGAAAACGTGCGCAAAATGTCATCCGGGGGCCACGGACAAGTTTGTGGCCGCGATCACGCACAAGCCGCTCCATCCCATAGCGCACTTTACCGAGCTCGCGTTGATCGTACTTACGATGAGCGTGTTTCTTTTCATCTGCGTCCATGTTCTTCTGGATATCTTCGCGGATATTCGCGATCGTCTGTTCCGAAAAGGAGACAAGCATGAATAACAATATTCCGAACGAGATCGAAAGGTTCGACCTTTCGGCAAGAATTCAGCATGTCATAATGTTTACGACTTTTTTACTGCTGTCTTTCACCGGATGGGGCCTCAAGTACGCATACCAGGACCCGGCGAGCGCCTGGATCAGTTTCTGGGGCGGCGCCAAGATGGCCGGTCTCATCCACCGCGCGGCAGGCATCACCATGCTCCTTGATTTCATCTACCATCAGTTTTACCTCGTCAATCAGGCGCGCAAGGGGGGGTTCAGATTCAGCCTGGTACCCACGCCCAAGGATGTGGTAGATGCATTCCATAATTTCATGTTTTTCTTCGGCTTCCGGAAGGAGAAACCCTATTTCGGCAAGTTCAACTACATGCAGAAATTCGACTACTGGGCAGTGTATTGGGGCATGTTCATCATCGGAGCGTCGGGGTTCTTTCTTGCCTTTCCGGTGACGATCTCTCCGCTTTTCCCTGCCTGGTCGCTTCAGTGGGTATGGGACGTTCTGTTCGCCATGCACAGTGATGAGGCGCTTCTGGCTATCGTGTTCATCCTCATTTTCCATTTTTACAACGAGCATCTGCGGCCCGAAGTGTTCCCCATGAACTGGATGTGGCTCACCGGGAAAATGTCGGTCGAACAGCTCAAACACCACCATCCGGCGGAGTATGATTATCTCTACGGAGATAAGAAAAAAAATAGGCAGCACGGTCATAGGTGATTAAAAAAAAGCGACGGCCTGAAGAGGTCGTCGCTTTTTTTGTAAATGGGGACGTCGGGACAATGTGTGTCGGACCGGTCAGTTCAACTCTGCCAGGACACCCTGTTTCATGCGGAGCCTTCGCGCGGCGCGAAGGGCCAGGTCGGAACTGTGGGTTACCATGATCATGGTGACGTTTTTTTCTTTGTTGATCTTTTCAAAAAACGACATAATTTCGGCTTCTGTTTCCTCATCGAGATCACCGGTGGGCTCATCGGCCAGGATGATCTGGGGGGCGTTAATGAATGCCCTCGCAATGGCTACCCGCTGCTGTTCACCGCCGCTCAATTCCGACGGGTAACGGTCCTTTTTGTCTCCAAGCCCCACCAGCTGCAACAACTGAACCGCGTCGCCATGCGTTTTGGAGCCTCCAAATACGGTCGGGAGAAGAACATTCTCCGTGGCGGAAAGGGTAGGAATAAGACTTGAAAACTGATACACGAACCCGTACAGCTCGTTCCTGAGTTTGGACAAAGTCCTGTCGTTGTAATGCCAGATATCGGAGCCGTTGACGCTTACTGTTCCTGTATCAGGCCGCGCAATGCCGCCGATAAGGCTGAGAAGCGTACTTTTTCCGCTTCCTGAATGCCCGACGATCGAAATGAATTCACCCTGCTTGATGGTCAAATCGACCGGGTGCACGGCCTTTATGCTTGTTCCCGATAAGGGATAGGATTTTGAAAGCCCTCGTAATTCTATCATGCAGTTCCTTTCTTTCCCGATGTTTTCCACAACCCGATGATGGCGCCGCCCATAAGCAGCGTGCCGGCAACCGCGATGAACCTGACGCCCGGCACCATGCCGTAGTTGCAGGGCATCCGCGTGCTGTGACAGTAGCCGAACTTATCCGGGAGCCAGAAGGCAATACCGTAAACGACGCAGGCAGCCACGGCGCTAATCAGCTGAGGCATGCGTTTTTCCCTGAAAACAAAAGCGGCTCCACTGATGATTATGAGAACAGCTCCTGCGATATATTCCGCACGGGCGGTATCCGAACAGTGCATGGGGGAGTATCCTTCGTATTCGCAGGCAGGCAGGATGTACCGCGGTACGGTGATCAACAGAAGGCCGCTTACCAGCGCCGTCAGGGCAACAAGCTTTGTCATTTCAGTGCCTTTATCATTGCGTCAAAATCCATTGCAGCGCCATTTTCCAGCGCCTTGGTTCTGTCCTCAAAGGCGGCTACACCCCAACCCATAGGCGTCCTGAATTTCTTTTCCGCCTGGACGTACAGAGCCTTGCGGGCGTCCATCCATTTTCCGCTGATGTAGTCCTGGACCTCCGCACCGGGCTGCTGCGGGCCTTTACGTTTCAGGTAGGAGAGCAGGTCGCCGATATCACAAAAGGAGAGAGTTGAACCTTCCTGAGCTATTCTAGCGGCAAATCTGGACTGCATGTCAACCATCATGCCGCATTCCGCGCACCGCGGGTTTTCAGCCAGGGCAAAGAGGGGAAATGATATCATGATCACTAGTGAAAGGGTCAGCAGGAAACGTGCGGTTCTGTTCATTGTCATCTCCTTTTTGCGTTGATTTCCTTGTTGAGAGATTGGGCGACGCCTTCATCGAATTTTAGGAGTTCCCGATATTGTTTCCTGGCGAGCTCGGTCCTTCCTTTTTTAAGCATGGCCATACCGAGGTTGAAACGGGCGGTTGAATACCGCGGCCGCAGGGAAATTGCCTGTTCAAGGGATGCTATTTCTTCATCGGTCTTGCCGAGCTTTCCGTAGGATACGGCAAGGTTATTGTAGAGTACCGGATTTTTCGGGAAATACTTGACCGCAGCTTTGTAGTTTTTTACCGCTTCCGGGTACAGGGTGAGCCGGTTGCAGGCATTCCCCAGCTTGACATAGGCGTTGCCGTTCGCGGGCGTGATCGAGATGACCTTGTTCAGCGCATCGATTTCTTCGCGGTACTGTTGCGATCGTTCATACAAGTCTGCGAGATGATACCAGGCTGCAGCGTCCTGCGGATTTTTTACGGTTTGCTCTTTGACTTCTTCAAAGATATTTTTTCCTTCCGATGCGGGAGCAGGGACTTCCGCCTTTTGTTCCTTACTGCATCCGGCAAGCATGAATGCTGCCATTGTTGCGGCAATGATTAGTTTCATTCAGCGCTCCTTATGGCTTCGTAAGGTTCAACTTTCAGCACAGCAAGCGACGGGAGCACTGCAGCAAGTAACCCGGTCACGAGAGAAAAGAAAAGGGCGCCCGCGGTGATCCAAAACAGTTGTACGGCATCGGGAAAAAGATACGGAAGCTTGAGATAATGGAGGATGAGATTCTTAAAGCTGAACAGAATGGCATAGCCGAGCAGCGTGCCGATGGCCCCGCCGGCGAGGGAAAGCATGGTCGCCTCGAAGAGAATAATCGAAGCTATATGCCCCTTGTTGGCGCCGATGGCGCGCAGCAGTCCGATTTCCCGCCGCCGCTCGTTCACGATCATATAGAACGCAAAGGCCATGATGAGAAGAACGATGAACCATAATATGATGCTGATGAGAAGTATGGCTTTGATGAGGCCGGAAAGCTGTTTTCGTACAGTATTAATGATCGTGTCTGAGACCAGGGCTTTGACTCCGCTGATATCATGCTCGATCTCTGATAGCGACGCGGTCGGGGGAAATGTCATCCCTCACCTGAACGAGAACGGTTGATATCTTGTCCCTTCCGATATCGATCGACTGGAGGGCTTTTTTCCGGGAATCCTCCGCCATCTTATAGGCAGAGTCAAGGCTCATGAAAACGGCCCGATCGAAGAAATCCATGCCCGTTGGTTCCATGGTCCCGGCGACGGTGAAGGTCGTGCCGAAAAAGGGAATTTTGTCACCAGCAATGACGGGCACGGACCTGCCGGTGATGATTTCGCCGAGTTCGAGTTTCCTGTTGAGGTTCTTTTCGAGCCACGGTTTTACGGTAAAATCGGTTTCCGGATCAAAGGCGATCAGGAACACGTCCACATTGAAGCAGCAGGTGAAACTCGTGGGTTTTACGAACAATTGCGGAGTAGCGCTTTTCACCCATTCGACGGCTCTGACCCGGTCGAGGATGGAGCGATCCATCAGAAACTGGGTAGGCTCTCCCGACAGCAGGGCTGATTTCGCTTTGGTTTCGGCGCTTTCAGGGACCACCAGAATATCGGCCCCGAGGCGGTAGGTGCCGATCTTGAGTGCGTTGTTGATGCTCTTCAGGAAGAGCGTTGCCGAGAACAGCGTGCAGGACACCACTGCCACGATGGCAAATAAAAGCCATGTTCTCGTAAGTTTTCTCTTGAGGTTTCTCAGGGCAACATAGGGAATATTCATAGGAGCAAACGGTTTTCCTTCAGAGTGGATTTATTGAGGAATTATACCAGAAGAGGGGAGTCTAAGTAAATAGTAAGTCAAAAAAACGGGGGAGGCGGTAAGCCCGCCCCCCGTAGAAAAGAACCAGACTATTTATGCCAATCGATCGTGATACCGCAGAGAAGCGGTGAGCCCTTGTCGATCTTGACTTCAACACCAGCAGCCTTGTGGCAGCCGGCGCATGCCGACACTTTGCCCACGAGGTCGTAGTTCTTGAGGTCCATGATGTTCAGGGTGCTGTCGTCTCCATAGGTCCGTGAAGAGAGGAATGCATATTTCCCGTCCTTGGTGAATGCGAAATCATGCGGTCTCACGTCGTCCGGAAGGATGATGCGCTTCGAGATCGCGTCTGTTTTGGTATCGATCACAATGACCTGGCTCTTGTGAGTGCCCGGTTTGAGACCCGGATCGAATTCGTTCGGTGCGCTGACCCAGAGCTCTTTGCCGTCAGGCGTCATCCTGATCTGGTGGAGGAACGTCATCTCGGGGCTGCCGATCTGTTTGACTTCCTTTTTCGTTGTCCAGTCATACACATAAACGATGCCCATGGGCATATCGGAAATGTAGGCTTTTTTGCCGTTCTTGGTCCACTGAATGCCGCAGACTGCCTTGCCGACCGGCATCTTGTCCACCGTCTTGAGGGTCTTGGCATCCCATATATAAACATGACCGTCCGCCATATCTTCGAAGTAGATATTGCCGTCAGGACCGGTGATGGCGCCGCAGAACTTCTCGCCGACTTTAAAGGGGCCTTCCTTTTTCATGGTCGCGAGGTCGATCTTGTAAACGTTACCTGCCAGTGTTCCGGCTACGAGGAATTTTTTGCCTTTGTCCGTCACGAGTTCCTGGCCGTGCGATCCGCCGGACTTCTTCACTTCCTCAAAGCTCATGCCGGCGATCTTGCCTTCCATCTCGGATCCGGCTTCGGAAAGAACGATACGGTCCTTCTCTACATCGGTCGGGGCCTTCTCGGTTTTCATATCGATGATTGCCAGGTGTCCGCCGTGGCCGGCGATGTATGCTGTAGCGTTAAAGGTGGGTATTTTTGCAGCCGGCGCTACTTTTGCGGTGATAACCTGCACATCTGCCGCATCAACTGATGCTCTGAACGACATGCCAAGGAAGAGTCCGAAAACAGTTACGACTACCAAGCTGATTAAAACAATCTTTTTCATTAGTTCCTCCCCTTTGTGTATTGCCGAGCACCCAGGTGCTCAGGTAAAACAGGTTGTTTCGAATTCGGATTCATCAGAAGTTTTGTTTTTTCCTCCACCTCCTTTTTTTGTTCTTCGATGATAAGCAGAAACCGCAACTGATGAGAACTGAATAAAACTCTTTTTTATTATTAGTATCGGAATAATAGTACAGTGTAACGGACGTGTCAACTTCAAATTATAATTTGATACATTGCTATAGTCTGAAATTTGGTGTATTAAGCGTTGAATCCTGCATCATTCATGCCCCTTTACAGAATGTGCGGACGAGGCCGGTATTGTATGAATATGCTTCTCCGGAGCCGTTAAGAGGGAAGTTCTGCGCGAAGGAGGCGGAGGGGGAATAAAAAATCCCCACTGGTTTGACCAGCGGGGATGGTTTGTTCCGCGACATAGAGACGTTAGCTGATTTTCTTGACCTTGCCCGAACGGATACAGCGCGTGCAAACATGCATCCGGACATGCGCCCCGTGGGGTCCGACCGCTTTCACGGGCTGCAGATTCGGTTTGGACATTTTCTTGGTTTTGTTGTTCGAATGGCTCACTTTGTTGCCGCTGAGCTTGCCTTTTCCGCAGATTTGACATGTACCTGCCACAGTAAAACCCTCCTGAGATTACGATAATATTAAAGCAAAGCAGCCGTAAAGATACCATAAGACCAGGGTTCATGCAAGTGAAAAAATGCCTTTATCGGCGTCTTTTGGCTCGCCAGTGACTTCGGCCGACTTGTTTCATAATGGGCCGGGATCGGGTCCGCTTAACCCATACCGCCATTGTCGGGAATACCCGGGGCACTTTCCGGCGACGATATGTTCACGACAACGCAGGGTCAGGTTAATGTCGCTGCAGTTCGTTCGACACCGACAGTCTCTCTTCTTGACTGTGCAGGGCAAGTGTGTTATAACGACCGTTACATACGCAAAACATCCAGGCAAGGGAATCCCGTGAGAATCGGGAGCGGACCCGCCGCTGTAATCCTGCCCCTCTAAAGGGGGCCAAAGCCTCTATCGAAATAACGCCACTGGCCGCGCAAAACTGGGCTGGGAAGGCTGATAGAGGTGGGAGAGCCAGAAGACCTGCCGGATGTGTTCTCGCACAGTCTTCGGCGTTAAGATTATGTGTGGGTTAATTGAGTTTTGTTAATCCCCAGTCTTCCTCCGGAAGCTGGGGTTTTTTATTTTGAACGCATTGTTTTTGCGGCCCGCAGGGCCTGGAAGTGCGGGGGGTAAGAAAACGGAAAGGGGTGCAATTCCCCTGCTGACGCGCAACTGTGATGGGAACGAACGCCGAGCATGCCACCGTCCTCAAGGGAACGGGAAGGCCGGCAAGTAGGGTGCCCTCAGCCAGGAGACGTCTTATCCCATCTTTTTCGCGGAAGGAGTATGAAATGATCAGGTCCAGTATTAGTCTGTAGTCGTTTTATTGTTCCGGGAATTGGGTGCCTTCTTTAAAAACAGGGCATATCGTCGATCGGTCTCCGGGCCGGATCGGGAAGCTTCCTGCCGCACACTGCAGGGTCATCGCTTACTTCAAAATCGGAAAGAGGAAAAAACAGATGAAAACAACTCAAGGGAAGAAACCTTCAGTCGATACAATCAATGGAAAGACAGCTACAGGGATAGAGGGCATCCGCAGCCTGATAACTCCTGTCCAGAAATCTCTCTATGATATTGCGCAGAAACGGCTGGACAATCTTACAAAACCGCAGGGCAGTCTCGGACGTCTTGAAGAGTTCGCCCGCAGAATCGTCGCGATCACCGGAGAGACCATGCCGTCGATCGACCGGAAGATGATCTTCACCTTTGCGGGAGACCACGGCGTCACCGCCGACGGTGTGTCGGCCTATCCCAAAGAGGTCACACCGCAGATGGTCTTCAATTTTCTGCGCGGCGGGGCGGGGATCAATGTCCTGGCGCGTCACGCGGGCGCCGAGGTCGTGGTCGTCGATATCGGCGTGGACCACGATTTCGGAGCAGTACCCGGTCTCGTGTCCCGGAAGGTCGTCCGCGGCACAAGAAACATGCATACAGGACCGGCGATGACCAGGCAGGAGGCGGAGCAGTGCCTGCAGGTAGGGATCGACCTCGCCCGGGATCATGCGAAAAAAGGGGCGTCCCTCTTCGGCACCGGCGACATGGGGATCGGCAACACGACGCCGTCGAGCGCTATCGCGGCAGTGCTTACGAACACGCCGGTGAAGAATGTTACCGGCAGGGGTACGGGGATCAACGATGAGTCGCTGCTTCGGAAGATCGCGATCATTGAAGAGAGCATAGCCGTGAACCGCCCTGATCCGAAGGACCCCATCGACGTCCTGGCCAAGGTGGGCGGCGCCGAGATAGGCGGCATTGCAGGTCTTATCCTCGGCGCGGCTGCTGAACGGGTCCCCGTTGTCGTCGATGGATTCATCTCGACGGCCGGGGCGATGATCGCCTGCGAGATCGAACCGGCTGTCGTCGATTATCTGTTTGCCGCCCATTTCTCCGTCGAGCAGGGCCAGCGGTCCATGCTGGGGAAGATGGGACTCGCACCGATCCTTGATTTTTCCCTGCGGCTGGGAGAGGGAACGGGCGCAGCGCTTGCGATGCAGATGATCGAGGCGGGCGTCAAGATCTATCGCGAGATGGCCACCTTCGGCGAGGCCGGAGTTTCAGAAAAGTCCCAGGACTGATTGCACAGTACTAATGGTGCAGGATGTTTTCCCTCGGCTCCCTGCGGAAGTGATCTTTGCTTCCGCAGGGAGCGGAAGGAATCAATGAGGCATGGAAAAGTGGCAAAAGCGTTGATGATACAAGGAACCGGGTCGGGTGCAGGAAAGAGTCTGCTCACGGCGGCGCTTTGCCGTATTTTCAGCGACCAAGGAATGCGCGTCGCGCCGTTCAAGGCGCAGAACATGGCGCTCAACTCTTCCATAACGGTGGAGGGCGGTGAGATCGGCCGCGCACAGGCGCTCCAGGCCCGGGCCGCACGAATCGAGTCCACCGTCGACATGAACCCGGTACTGCTTAAAGTGTCGGGTGAAAGCGGCTGTCAGGTCATTCTCCAGGGCAAGGTCCACGCCACCATGAAGGCCCGCGAGTATTATGCTTTCCGCGACGAGGCGTGGAAGACCGTGTCCCGCTCGTATAACCGGATTTCGGCGAATCATGACCTGATCGTCATCGAAGGCGCCGGGAGTCCTGCAGAGATCAATCTCATGGACGTGGACATCGTGAACATGGCCATGGCGAAACACGCAAAAGCGCCGGTCATCCTCGTCGGAGACATCGACAAGGGCGGGGTCTTCGCGTCGCTCTACGGCACGGTCAAACTCCTGGGCAGGGACAGCCGGTATATCAAGGGCTTCGTGATCAATAAATTCCGCGGCGATCCGGCCATTCTCGCACCGGGTCTCGACATGATCCAGGAGCGGACGGGCAAGCCCGTTATCGGCGTCCTTCCTTATATACCGGAGATCGGCTTGCCGGAAGAGGACGGCTTGGCGCTTGCTCATAAGTCAGGAGTCAGGAGTCAGGAGTCAGGAGAGAATGCGATCAAAGTCGTTGTGGTGCGGTTGAAGTATATTTCCAACTTTACCGACTTCGATCCCCTTGCACTCGAGCCTGACGTCGAACTCCTGTATTCCGTGAATCCCAGTGACATCGAGAGCGCGGACCTCGTTATAATTCCCGGATCAAAGAACACGGTAAAGGACCTCCGGATCCTCCAGGAAAGACGGCCTCGCCGCAAGCATCATTCGTGCAGCATCCAAAGGGATTCCGATAATGGGTATGTGCGGAGGCTACCAGATGATGGGCCGGAAGATTCTCGACCCTTCTTGTGTGGAAAGCCCCTTGAAGGAAATAGACGGCCTAGGCCTTCTCGACATCGAGACAACCTTTAATTCCGTCAAGACGACATGCAGGGTGGAGGCGGAGATAGAAGGAAATGCGGAATGCCGAATGTGGAATTCGGAATGGAACGGCAAGGAAATTTTAAAAGGCTACGAGATCCATATGGGCCAGAGTACCGGCGACATTGGTCTGTTCAGAGTAAAAAGGGCTTATCCGTCAAATTCCGCAATCGGCAATCCGCAATCCGAAATCGTTCTCGACGGCTCCCGCAAGGGCAACTGCTGGGGGACCTATCTGCACGGTATCTTCGATAATGATGCTTTCCGGCGCGGGGTCATCAATCAGATCCGGAAAAGCAAGGGGCTTTCCCCCTTCGATTCAGCGGTGAGCTACTCACATGCAATCGAAGATGCGCTGGACCGGCTCGCGGCATCGTTCCGGAAGCATGTCGACATGCGTTTCATCGAGGCGCTCCTATGACCATGGTCAGCGCTACACAGGTGCTTCTGGCATTCATGGTCGATCTGCTCATCGGCGATCCGGCCTGGCTGCCCCATCCGGTCAGGCTTATCGGGAGGGCCATCAGCACCGGTGAACGCGCTTTGCGGCGGCTCTGTTCTTCTCCGGAAGGCGAACGGCTGGCAGGTGTTGTTCTCGTATTCGGCATTGTGGGATCGACCTATCTCGCGGGAGCATTCACTGCTGAGCTTTTGAGCGGTCTGGTTCATCCGGCTGCAGCAGGACTTGGATCCGCGGCGCTGATATATTTTATTTCCACAACAATCGCGTCACGCGAACTGCTCCGCTCCGCGCACCGGGTGATCGCTGCGGTCAGAGACGGAGACCTCAAGGGGGGACGACAGCACGTAAGCATGATTGTCGGCAGGGACACTGCGGAACTGTCCGAGCAGGGAGTGCTCAAGGCCACGATCGAAACTCTCGCAGAGAACCTGTCCGACGGAGTGGTTGCGCCGCTCCTCTACCTCGCTATCGGCGGTCTACCGCTCGCGCTGGCTTACAAGGCGGTCAATACGCTTGATTCCATGGTCGGGTATAAGAATGACCGATACCGCCACTTCGGTTGGGCTGCCGCGCGGCTGGACGATGCGGCTAACTTTGTTCCGGCACGGTTGTCAGGGCTCATCATCGTTGCTTCGGCATTTCTGTACACGCTGACGCAGAACAGCAGGGGAGCCCTCGATGCGGCGCGCAGCGCGTTCCTGATCATGGTGCGCGACGGCAGGAAGCACCCGAGCCCGAACAGCGGAGTGTCCGAGGCTGCGATGGCGGGAGCGCTCGGTGTTCGTCTGGGCGGGCCTTCGTCCTACGGCGGGATGGTGAGCGCCAAACCCTTCATCGGTCAGGAAGCAGGGACGGACTATCTCGCCGCAGCGCAGAGGGCGCTGGTCCTCGTGGCGCTGTCATCGGCGGTCGCGGCAGGTGTGGCCGCCGGCGTTGCCGCTGTACGGGGGCTCCTATGAGGGAACACGGCGGAGACGTTTACAGCGCGTCCGAGGAAACAGGCATCCCGGTCAACGAGATCATCGATTTCAGCGCTTCCATCAACCCTCTCGGCATGCCTGCTTCCGTTGTCGCGGCGATAAAGGACGGGATCCCGCTGCTGGTTCATTATCCCGATCCTTTTGCCGACCGCCTTGCGCGCCTTCTTGCGGGGCATATTGATATCGATCCGCAATCGGTTCTCTGCGGCAACGGCAGCACGGAACTGATCTATCTTCTGGTGCGGGCGCTCGCTCCCCGACGTGTGCTGATCCCGGTTCCGACTTTTTCCGAGTACGAGCGGGCATGCCGCATGCGTGAGGGAACACAGTGTGTCCCGTTCCCTTTGCACCGGGAGAAGGGCTTCGCAATAGATCCTGCCGGGTTCGACGAAGCCATGGCGGGATGCGATCTGGCGTTCCTGTGCAACCCGAACAATCCCACCGGAACGGTCCTGGACCGCGAGTCGGTCATTGCCATCGTGAAAGCCGCGAAAAAGCATTCCTGTTGCCTCATCGTGGATGAGGCGTTCATAGATTTTTCTCCGGAGCACTCGGTGGTCCGGGAAGTGGCCGGGAACTCCTGTCTGATCGTGCTGAGGTCGCTCACCAAATTCTACGCGCTCTCGGGTCTGCGGATCGGATATGCGGTCCTGCCGAAACACCTGATTGAGAGCGTGCGGAAACAGAAGGAACCCTGGACCGTCAACACGCTGGCGCAGCTGGCCGCGACAACGGCAATAGACGACCGGGAATTTCAGGCGCAGAGCATGAAGATCATTCAGGAAGGGAAAGAGCTCCTCTCGCAGGGATTTCGTTCCCTGGGCATCGATCATCTTCCTCCTGCGGCAAATTATATCCTGCTCCGGACCGAGCGTGCACCGGAGGCCTTGCCCCGCCTGCGGAGGAAAGGGATACTCCTGCGAGACTGTTCCTCGTTCAACGGACTGGACAGTACGTATCTCCGTGTCGCAGTGCGCGGTCCTGTCGAGAACGCAAGACTGCTCGCGGAAATGGGAGCCCTATGCGCGGCCTCGTGATCGCAGGCACCCACAGCGGGTGCGGCAAAACAACAGTGACGCTGGGACTCATGGCTGCGTTCGGGAAAAAGGGTTTCAAGGTGCAGCCCTTCAAGACCGGCCCCGATTTCATCGACGCCGGCCTTCACCGACTCGTCGCAGACCGGCCTTCGAGGAACCTCGACCAGTGGATGTGCGGCAGTGAGTATGTTCTCGAATGTTTCACGCGCCATGCAACGGACGCCGACATTGCCGTGATCGAAGGCGTCATGGGCCTGTACGACGGCGA
>CAVVOB010000023.1:0-143818 GCA_963749655.1 Nitrospirota bacterium | reverse complement strand
CGAATAATTCCATTCATACCTGCCCTTGGGTTTCGGCAGGCTGCCGAAGGAGATCCTTTCACGAAAATGCGCGGATTGCCCCGGAGGGACCTCGTAGCGCATCGGGAGGGTCGTTGAGGCTATGATGGTGGAATCGCCGGCAGGCGCGACGTCTTCCATGGTGAAGGTGAGCACCACCTCGCGGAGAGCATGCTTCCGCGATCTGTTGCTCAGTCGTCCGACCGCCTGGTACGAGCCGTCTCCCCTGTCACGCCGCAGCTGCATGCCGAGGAAGGCGATATCGCCGGAGGTGAGCGCGTTCTCGGGGGGTGTATCGCGGCGGCTGCAGCCGCCGGCTGGAACGAGGAGGGCGCCGGTCAGCAGGATGACGACTGCCGCTTGTGACACCGCGCTTGCCATGAAGTGCTGAGGCGGCTTATTGAACATTCCCGATTTAATCAAGCGGATTTTCTCCCGGCCGGACCATCGATTGCGGAACGGGGTCCGGTTTCTGAATCCGGCGGCTTACCGGTGTTTCTGCGATGTGCTGGCCAGGATTGCGGCGACGGCTTCGCGGAATTCCTTGACCGAAAAGGGCTTGGCCAGGGAATTGAGTCCCTTCTCCCTGATAAAGGCCCGGTGCAGGGGCTGAATGTCATCCAGCAGGAACAGGAAGCGTTCCTTCACGAGAGGATCGCGAAGCGCAGACTGCTTGTATAACTCGATGCCGTTCATTCCGGGCATGAAGTCATCGGTAAGAACCAGGTCGTAATGATGAGCGGTCAATTTCTCAAGGGCTTCTTTGCCGGTGCTCGCCACATCCACGAAACCCTCGGGAGAGAGCATGTCGGCGATCAGTCTCTGCATCGGCTCGTAATCGTCGACGATCAGAATGCGCTGGTCCCATATTTTCGGCAGCTGACGCAGCCTGTCCAGGCGATCGGGGTCCTGCGAAAAAGTCCGAATACTTGCCTCTATGAATTTTCTGTGCTGCTCGATTTCCGAGGCGGCGGACTCGAATTCGCGGCCTTCGCCTTTCATCGCGTTGATGACATACTGGAAAAAATCGTTCCACTCCGACGATTCGGTTGCGACAATGCAGTCGAGCATAGACTCCCGGGTGAGGGTGCCGGCAGCGATCCTTTTTCTGTTTTCGTGAAAGGGAAGTTCGCACTTGTCCCTGCTTGCGTTGTCGAGCGTGATCTTCGGGGCCGGCAGGGGATGCCGCTTGAGATGGTCCGCGGCCTTTTTCATGATCTCCTCGTGCCTCGCTTCGTCGTTCGCCAGGTGCTCCAGGCGGGAGGCCAGGACGGGATCGTCCTTCAGGAAGCGCCCGGCATTCCGGTAGAGATCGCCTGACATCTGTTCCATCGAGATCAGCCAGCTGACTATTTCCTGCATGTGCCGTTTTTCCTCATAACGCGTCCGTGCCCTGAATTGCGGCTGCCTGCCGGCCCGCGGTGTGCCGCGGAACCCTGCTGCCTGATACTATAACATACTCGCGCGATTCAGGCCATCGCTTCGCGTCACGATTCGTCCGTGAACGAGGGGCTTTATGATTTCGGTTGCAATTCATCGTGGCTCACGGTACATTGTGCGGGCGTCAACAGGGTATAAGGCGGAACAGTCTATGGCATTGGTAAGTTTACAGAGCGTCAACGTGGGGTTCGGCGGGCCGCTTCTGCTCGAGGGCGTCGATCTCTCCATTGACCGCGGGGAGCGGGTCTGCCTCGTGGGCCGGAACGGCACGGGCAAGTCCACGATCCTGCGGCTCCTTACGGGAGAGGTGAAGCCCGACGGCGGCAGGATCGTATACCAGCAGGGGGTGCGCATCACGCTCCTTACCCAGGAAGTGCCCCACGACATCACCGGCAGCGTGTTCGATGTTGTCTCGAGCGCTTTCGGCGAGCAGGGCAAGCTCCTTGCCGCCTACCACCATGTGAGCGCAAGGCTTGCCCATGAGCACAGCGAAAAGCTCATGGCCGAGCTCGAGGACATTCAGCACAAGTTCGAGTCTGCCGGGGGATGGCAGATGCAGCAAAAGGTGGAGGAGATCCTCACCCGCCTCCAGCTGCCCGAGGACGCCGAGTTCTCCGCGCTCTCCGGAGGGCTGAAGCGCAGGGTCCTGCTCGCGAAGGCGCTGGCAGGAGCGCCCGACCTTCTGCTCCTCGATGAGCCCACGAACCACCTCGATATCGACGCCATCTCGTGGCTTGAGGAATTCCTCCTTACCTTCGGAGGAACGCTGCTCTTCGTCACCCATGACCGGGCGCTGCTCCAGAAACTCGCCACGCGCATCATCGACCTTGACCGCGGCAGGCTCACGAGCTGGCCGGGCAGCTACCAGGCTTATCTCGATTTGAAGCAGGCAGCGCTCGACGCCGAGTCCGTGGAGAACGCGAAGTTCGACAAGAAGCTCGCTGCCGAAGAAGTCTGGATCAGACAGGGCGTCAAGGCCCGGAGGACGCGAAACGAAGGCCGCGTGCGGGCTCTTAAAGAATTGCGGCGCATACGGAGCGAACGGCGCGAGAAGATCGGCACCGCCGTCATCCAGATGCAGGAGGCGGAACGGACCGGCAAGCTCGTGATCGAGGCGACGAAGATCACCTACGCCTACGACAACAAGCCCGTGATCAGCGACTTCTCGACAACGATCATCCGCGGCGACAAGATCGGCATTATCGGGCCGAACGGATCAGGCAAGACCACGCTCTTGAAGCTCCTTTTGGGGAGCCTCAAGCCGCAGCAGGGATCGCTCCGCCTCGGCACGAACCTCGAGGTCGCTTACCTGGACCAGCACCGCGCCCAGCTCGACGATGAGAAGACGGTGCAGGACAACGTGGCGTACGGCAGCGATCACGTGACCGTGAATGGGAACCGCAGGCACGTGATCGGCTATCTGCAGGACTTCCTGTTCGCCCCGGCCCGCGCGCGAAGCCCCGTGAAGGTGCTGTCCGGTGGTGAGCGGAACCGCCTTTTGCTCGCGAAGCTTTTTACCAAGCCGTCGAACGTGCTGGTCCTCGATGAGCCCACGAACGACCTGGACATCGAGACGCTCGACCTTCTGGAAGAGCTTTTGATGGACTACCCCGGCACGGTGCTGCTCGTGAGCCACGACCGCGCGTTCATCAACAATGTCGTCACCAGCACGCTGGTGCTCGAAGGCAAGGGCAGGGTGAGTGAATACGTGGGCGGCTATGACGACTGGCTGCGTCAGAGCCGGCAAAAGAGCGAGGCGCTTTCTGCGCCGTTCAGGACTGAAGAGAAAAAAACTGTCCCAGCTTCCCCAAAAGAGAAGCCCCGCAAGCTGACGTTCAAGGAACAGAAGGAGCTTGAAACCCTGCCGCAGAAGATCGAAGAGCTCGACGCAGAGCAGCAGCGGATCATCGCGACCATGGCCGATCCGGCCTTCTACCGCGAGAGCGGGAGCAAGGTTGCGGAAACCAGGGCGCGGCTCGGGGTCGTGGAAAAGGAGCTTGCTGCTGTCTACAAGCGGTGGGAGGAGCTGGAGGCGCTGAAAGGGTGAGGTAGTCCGGGAGTCAACGGGAAAGCAGCAAAAGAAGTCACCGGGGGCTGCGGGTCAACCGCAGCCCCTGTTTTTTGGCACCCACTCCGGAATTCTTTATCAAAATTTCGCTATCCACAATTTAAAAAGCCTCCCCCAAAAATACCCCATCTAAGTCCTTGCAATTTAAGTTTCTCTGTACTATTCTCATCCTGTCATCAACGCGTGCTCCCTCGATTATTGTCTATTCTTTTAACAATGCCAATCGGACCCGAAGACATAGCCCGTGAAAAGATAGACCAGATGCTCGAACTGTCTGGTTGGGCTGTTCAGGATGCGAAGGCGGTGAACCTCTATGCGAAGCAGGGCGTGGCGATCCGCGAGTTCGAGCTAAAGTCCGGTCACGGAACTGCGGATTATTTGCTCTATGTCGATGGCCGTGCTGCCGGGGTGATCGAGGCAAAGAAAGCCGGTTCCACGCTCACGGGCGTTGAGATCCAGTCAGCTAAATACAGCAAGGGCTTGCCTGACGGTCTTCCCGCGTGGACCCGTCCGCTGCCGTTCTGTTATCAATCTACAGGCATGGAGACCCGGTTCACCAACGGCTTCGATCCCGAGCCTTGTTCCCGCCAGGTATTTTTCTTTCATAAGCCGGAGACATTTGCGGATTGGTTGACATATGACTCCCTTAGCCGTCATTCCCGACCTGATCGGGAATCCAGGGACTCTTCAGGAAAGACACTGGATCCCCGCCTTCGCGGGGATGACGTACGTAGGGCAGGGAAGGACGATCTGGGCGGGATGGCTGCAGAAGCAGCCGCTATTTATCACAAACCCGAAACGATGTACAAACTCGAAACGTTTCTTTCACGGGTTCGTAACATGCCGCCCCTGATCGAAGACGGCCTCTGGCCCGCACAGATAGTCGCGATCAAGAACCTCGAAAAGTCGCTTTCCGAAAACCGCCCCCGCGCTCTCATCCAGATGGCGACGGGAAGCGGCAAGACCTTCACTGCCATCACCTTCCTGTACCGGTTGATCAAGTTCGGCGGGGCAAAGCGGGTCCTGTTCCTGGTTGACCGGGGCAATCTCGGCAGACAGGCCTTGAAGGAATTTCAGCAGTACCTCTCGCCCTACAACAACTTCAAGTTCACCGAAGAATACATAGCCCAGCGCCTCACGTCGAATACGCTCGATACCACCGCCCGGGTCTGCATCTGCACAATACAGAGACTCTACTCCATGCTCAAAGGCGAGGCATTGCCCGAAGAAGCGGACGAGGAGTCCGCGCAGGGGCTGGAAAAGGTTTACAAGGAAGTCCCACCCCTGGAATACAACCCCGCAATCCCCATCGAGACCTTCGACATCATCGTGACCGACGAATGTCACCGCTCCATCTACAACCTCTGGCGCCAGGTGCTCGAATACTTCGACGCATCCATCATCGGCCTGACCGCCACGCCGAACAAGCAGACCTTCGGGTTCTTCCATCAGAATCTCGTGATGGAGTACGGCCACGAGCAGGCAGTAGCCGACGGCGTGAACGTGAACTACGATGTTTACCGCATCAAGACCGCGATCACCGAAGGCGGGGGGAAGGTCGAGGCCGGCTTTTACGTGGACAAGCGCGACCGCGAAACACGACAGATACGGTGGGAGCGGCTCGACGAGGACCTGGCCTACGATCCTGACCAGCTCGACCGGGCCGTTGTCACGCCTGACCAGATACGCACCGTGGTCCGGACCTACAAGGACAAGGTATTGACCGAGATCTTCCCGGGAAGGACCTGGGTACCCAAGACGCTTATCTTTGCCAAGGACGACTCCCATGCCGAGGATATCGTCAAGATCGTGCGCGAGGAGTTCGCCAAAGGCAATGACTTCTGCCAGAAGATAACCTACAAGACCACCGGCAGAAAGCCGGAGGACCTGATCGCCGAATTCCGCACCAGCCCCATGCCGCGCATCGCCGTCACTGTCGACATGATCGCCACCGGCACGGATATCAAGCCCCTCGAAGTTGTGCTCTTCATGCGCTCGGTAAAGTCCCGGAGCTTCTTCGAGCAGATGAAGGGCCGCGGCGTGCGCGTGATCAATGACGACGACCTGAAGGCAGTCACTCCCGATGCCAGGGCCAAGGACCATTTCATCATCGTCGATGCCGTGGGCGTGTGCGAGCAGGACAAAACCGATTCGCGGCCCATGGAGAAGAAGCGCAATGTGTCCTTCGAAAAGCTGCTCCAATCCGTCTCGCTCGGAAATATCGAGCCCGAGGTGATCTCCTCCATAGCCGTGCGCATGGCGCGCATGGAGCACGCGATCAGCGCTGATGACCAGGCAGAGATCAGGAAGCTTGCGGACAAGAGTCTGAAAATCCTGTGCGCAGGTCTCATCACTGCCATCGATCCGGACCGGCAGGTTGAACGGGCGAAGCTGGATAACCCGGGAGTGTCGGAACCGAGTGAGGCACAGATTCAAAATGCTGCTGCCAAGCTGATCCAAGAAGCAGTAAAGCCGTTGCACAATCCTGAGCTTCGTAAGCTGCTTGTTGAACTCAAGAAGAAGAGCGAGCAGACGATCGATGTTGTGAGCAAAGACCGGGTTATAGAGGCAGGCTTCAGCGCGCAGGCTTTGGAAAAGGCAAAAGGCCTGGTGCAGTCATTCGAGCAGTTCATAAAAGACCATAAGGACGAGATCACCGCGCTCCAGGTGCTCTATAGCAAGCCCTATAAGCAGCGATTGCGGTACGAAGATATCAAAGACCTTGCAAGCCGTATTGAGAAGCCGCCGCATCAATGGAGAGTGGATAATCTCTGGAATGCCTATGCAGCATTGGAGAAATCAAAGGTCAAAGGCGCCAGCGCCCCGCATATCCTCACGGACCTTGTGTCTCTCGTCCGTTTTGCCATGCACAGGGACGATGAACTTGTCCCGTTCCCTGAGCGGGTGAATGCAAATTTTGAGAAATGGATGGCAGGACACAAAGATAAATTCACACCCGAGCAGCGGCGCTGGCTCGAAATGATCCGGGACCATGTCGCAGCGAACCTGAGCATTGAAGCAGATGACTTTGATCTTGCTCCATTTGCGCAGGAGGGTGGTCTTGGAAAGGTTCACCAAGTCTTTGGGGATAGCCTGGATACGATTCTCGAAGAATTGAATGGAGTATTGGCAGCGTGAACAAAAGTATCAACATGCCAAATTCATGGTCCGTCGTAAAACTGGCGGATATAGCCACTGCGATTCAATATGGTTACACGACGAGCGCTGCGGAGAAACCAGTCGGACCGCGTTTTCTGCGAATAACTGATATTCAAGACAACAACGTTGACTGGAATGCGGTGCCTTTCTGTAAGGTTGAAGCTAAAGATAAATCCAAATACTTGCTTAAACAGGGTGACATCGTTTTTGCGCGAACTGGCGCGACCGTCGGTAAAAGCTTTCTGATTAAAGAAAAGATTCCGGAGTCTGTCTTTGCTTCCTATTTAATCAGGGTGCGATTGAAGCCTGAGATTGAATCACGCTATATAGATTACTTCTTCAAGTCCTCTCAGTACTGGAAGCAAATTAGTGAAAGCCAAGCTGGTATTGGGCAACCAAATGTTAACGGGACGAAGCTTGCACAGCTGCAAATACCGCTCGCACCTCTTGAGCAGCAACGAAGCATCGTCGCCGAGATCGAAAAGCAATTCTCCCGTCTGGACGAAGCCGTCGCCAATCTCAAGCGCGTCAAGGCGAACCTTAAACGCTACAAAGCCGCTGTTCTCAAAGCCGCAGTCGAGGGCACACTCACCGCCGTTAATGGGCTCAAGAGTTATAAAAGCTGGAAACACCAGCCAATTGATGTAGCTATTGAATCGCTAGATCAAGGATGGAGCCCACGATGCGAGAATGAACCGTCCGACAGTCCCGCAGTATGGGGTGTAATTAAAACAACGGCAGTTCAGTCACTTCGCTTCCTCGAAATTGAAAATAAGCGGCTCCCCGCGAAGTTGAAACCGCGTCCACATCTTGAGCTGTCCGCTGGTGATTTGCTGATAACACGAGCTGGGCCGCGAACACGTGTCGGTGTCGCATGTCTTGTAAAGACTACGCGGTCTCGCTTAATAAATTGTGACAAGGTTTATAGACTTCGAGCTAAAAGCGATATAGCTATCCCATCTTACTTAGAACTTGTGCTCAATGCGCCGCACATTGTCGACGAACTCGATGAATTGAAGACAGGTATCAGTGATAGCGGCTTGAATCTCACGCAAAAGCGTTTTCGTGAATTAATTATTCCTATCCCTCCGCTTGCTGAACAAGTGCGCATCGTTGCTGAGGTAGAACAACGCTTGAGTGTAACTGAGGAGGTAGAAGCAACATCTGAGGTCAATGTTCAACGTGCCGAGCGGCTGCGGCAGACTATCCTAGCAAAAGCATTTTCTGGTGGTCTATCCCAGAGCAATTAATGTGAATCAATCGATGGGGGTCAAATCATGTCGGATGTAATGCTTAAAGCCAGTCTCCAAGGGAAAATTCGAAACCTTCGACATTTTAAATCAGAGGCACTACTACCAGTATTCGAAGCAGTTATAAATTCTATCCAGGCAATAGAGGAGGCTGGTGACTTATCAAAGGGATTGATAACGATTCGAGTTAAGCGGGACTTAAACCAAACCTCGCTTGGATTAGAGGGTGATGATACGCTACCTAATATAACTGGATTCGACATCGAGGACAATGGTATCGGCTTTACTAATGAAAATTTTGATTCCTTCCAAACCGCAGATTCAACATACAAACTTGTTAAGGGTGGAAAAGGCATTGGGAGGTTCCTGTGGCTTAAAGCATTTGATCTCGTCGAAATTGCAAGCACCTTTCAACACCAAGAGAGTGCACTGGCTGATAGAAATATTATTTTTTCAATTGATAAAGGCGTCCAAGAGCAGCCTGTTGAAATCTCAAAAGCGAAAAAGAGACAAACTGTAGTTCGTCTTATTGGATTCAATGAAGATTACAGAAAACAGCCAAGTGCGTACAAGACATCCACAAAAATTGCACAGCGTGTATTCGAGCATTGCCTTGCAAGATTTATAAGCGATTTGGCGCCTACAATCCAAATTATTGATGATTCCGCTGATCGCGCAATAAACCTTCATGATTTATTCAACGATATCAAAGGCAACATTACGACCGAACACATTGAGATACAATCTAAGCCATTTTCAGTTCATCATATTCGTCTTTACGGAACTCGCGCACAAACACATCAGCTTGTTTATTGTGCACATGGAAGGGATGTAAAAAGAATATCGATTGGCAGCTTACTTGGTACCTCAATTCAGTTTGATGACGACGGCGATAAATATTTCTACTCAGCTTACATTACCTCACCATTCTTAGATGAAAATGTCGATGAGTATCGACAAGAGTTCACTATTCCATCTGAGCCAAATCTACTCACAAACAGCAATAAAGAAATTACAATGAATGAAATTCAGCAGGAAGTTGTGAGCCGCGCAAAGAATCATCTTGCGAAGGTTATCACTTTCGTTGAAACACAGAAAGCTGAGAGAATCGCAAAGTATACCCAGAATGAATCGCCGATGTTGCGTGCCGTTGTGAAGTACTGTCCGGAGGCACTTAAAGACATTGAACTGAATACCTCTGATGAAAAGATGACTCAAGTTCTATATTCCTACAAGGGAAAAGCAGAATATGAGATAAAGAAGAATAGTGAGAAACTTCTTAGGACGCAAGCAACAAGTGTTGATGAAATAAAATCCCAGTACGATGAACTTACAGGTAAGTTGGAAGACTTTCAGAAAGATCAACTGGCAGGGTATGTGCTTTTCCGAAAATTGATAATCGATCTGCTTGATAAAAAACTTGAACTTAATAAAGATAAAAAATATAGCAAGGAAGATATTGTTCATGATATCGTCTTTCCCCGCAAAGCTGATACCGATATTATTTCATATGAGAATCACAACCTGTGGCTTGTTGACGAACTTCTGGCGTTCCATGCGTGTGCTGCTTCGGACAAACGCCTATGCGATGTCACAACATCTAACAGCAAAGATCGCCCCGACATATTGATCTACTCAGAAGTGGGTGACGACCGACGAGCACGAGTTGTTTCTTTGCTTGAATTTAAGAAGCCACAAAGAAAGAAATTTGACGAGGACCCGACGAAACAGTTATTTAGATATGTTCGGGATATTCGTAAGAGTGGTATATGGCAAACTAATGGTCGACCTGTCACGGTAGACGATACAACCCGTTTTTACTGTTACGCCATTTGCGATATAACCTCCCAAATTACTGAGTTTGCAGAGAATGGTAACTATGCCAAGCTTCAAGGTGAATTAGGCTATTACAATTACAACCGTAACCATAATGCGCATATTGAAATAATCGCGTTTGACAAGATTGTCCTGGACGCTAAACAACGACATAAGGCATTCTTTGAAAAACTTGGGATTGGCAGCTAATATATTTAGCTAAACGTCGCACTTTTTTGAAAGGGTTGAACATTTATGAACTCTTGGGCGATTAACGACAGTTGTTATGATAATAACGCCGGGAGTCTATAGGGTCAGGTCTTTTAATTTGACATTCTTCCTGTTCTTTGCTAAATTCCCCCCATGACCCGTCCCCTCCGCATAGAATACGCCGGTGCCGTCTATCACATCACCTCCCGCGGCAATGAAAAGAAGGCCGTCTTCAAAGACGACCAGGACCGCATCAACTTCCTGAACACGCTCCAGCATGTCAATAAGCGGTATAACTGGCTCTGCCATGCCTACTGCATGATGGACAACCATTATCACCTCTTGATCGAGACGCCTGACGGCAATCTTTCACTTGGAATGCGGCAGTTGAACGGGGTCTATACACAGCTTTTTAATAAACGTCATCAAAGGACTGGCCATCTGTTCCAGGGCCGATACAAATCGATTCTTATTCAGAAAGACAGTCATCTTCTCGAAGTTTGCCGGTACGTGGTATTAAATCCTGTCCGGGCACGGATGGTTGAACGACCGGAAGTCTGGAAATGGTCCAGCTACCGTGCCACAGCGGGGCGGGAATCACCAGCACCGTGTCTGACCACGGACTGGATCCTTGGACAATTCAGTAGAAAGAGGGCAAAGGCCGAGCAAGAATACCGGCAATTCGTCGAATGGGGAATCGGCAAGGAGACTATCTGGAGAGAGGTAAAGGGACAGTCTATTCTGGGTGAAGACGATTTTGTGGAGGGGCTCATCTCCCATATCAGGAAACATCAGGACATTCCTGAAATACCCAAGAGTCATCGGTATGTGAACAGACCGTCTCTCGACAAGATATTCCGAAAAATGTGATACTGGACAAGAGAAAACGAGATAAGAAGATCATTGATGCCGTGCAGAAATATGGTTATACTCAGCAGCAGATAGCCGCTCATCTGAATATGCATTATTCAACGATCAGCAATCTGGTGAGAGGGAAGGCGTAACACCAAAATAAAAGACCTGACACTTAGGCAGGTTCAAAGGCAAGCTGTTCGGCAAAGATATCAAGTATTATGACGCCCTCAAGGAAGATCGGGCGCGGTACCGCACCCTTCTGTCTGAGGCGAAGAAACGGATCGCGTTCCTCAAGAAGATCCTGCGTGGCAAGGAATTACACGCTGTTTGATCGAGTATCTTTGGCCTTTTAAAGGAATTATCAATGACACCAGCGGCAATCGTATCAAAACTCTGGAACTACTGTAACGTCCTCCGGGACGACGGGATGAGCTACGGCGATTACGTGGAGCAGTTGACCTATTTACTATTCCTCAAGATGGCAGACGAGCGTACGAAGCCGCCTTACAACCAACCGAGTGCAGTGCCTGCGAAGTACAACTGGCCCACGCTCTTAAAGAAGGACGGCGATGATCTTTTCGACCACTACCGCCACATGCTCGAAAGCCTGGGCAAAGACTTTTCACCCTCACCTTTGAATTCCTCTCCCTCCGAGGGCGAGGAGCTATGGAGAAAGACGTTGTCATTGGAAAAAAGGCTGCTCGGCCTAAACAGATCAAAACGCTCAAACATCCCTTGGCCGTTACCATACAGGGATCAGAATATGAGACATTGTATGGTAACTGATGAGTAAAGGCAGTTCGGGGCGATTTGAATTTGTTCATGTTGTTTACTTCGAGAGGTTGAACTGATGTCAGAAAAGAATCCGCACGTCATTGTCATAGCCGGACCAAACGGGGCCGGGAAATCGACGACAGCGCCGATGCTGCTCAAGGGGACGCTGGGAGTAACGGAGTTCGTGAATGCCGACGTCATCGCCCTGGGGCTCTCCGCGTTCCAGCCAGAGAGCGCGGCGTTCCATGCAGGCCGGGTCATGCTGGAGCGGCTGCATTATCTTGCCAACGAGCGCGTGGATTTCGCATTTGAGACAACGCTGGCGAGCAGGTCCTTTGCGCCCTGGATTGCAAAACTGAAGCAAAGCGGGTATACTTTCCACCTGGTGTTCCTGTGGCTTCCGAGCGCGGGTTTTGCCGTTGCCCGCGTGGCCGAACGAGTCCGCATGGGCGGGCATGACGTGGCTGAGGAAACCATTCGGAGGCGGTATAATAAGGGTATCGAGAACTTCTTCCGGCTCTACCGGCCACTGACGGACACATGGCGAATATACGATAATTCGGACCGTCCTGGCCACGCATCGTTGCCGACGGAAGGGGAGATGCAAACGAAACTATTTACGATCCAAAAACGTGGAGTTTGATTAGAGGTGGAAGAATATGAGCGTTGCAGAAAAGAAAACAATTGATGAACTTTTCCATGAGGGCAAGGAAATCGATAAGGCTTTAAAAAAGGCCGTACAGCAGGCTCTTTTGCAGCACAAAAAAGCCGGGAATCCCGTTGCGGCGTGGCGTGACGGCAAGGTTGTCTTGATTAAGCCGGAAGATATTGTTGTTGAAGAGAAACAAAAGTAAGAATACCCTCTCCGACTTTCTTTCCCTACACCAGCCCTCTCCCTTTGGGGAAAGAATCAATAAAAAAAGCCCCAGTCTTAACGGCGACTGAGGCGCTGCCACGGTCCTGAACCATAGGTAATGGACCACCAGCCTTGCGGCTTGGAAATAATATACAGCAGTGAATAATGAAGTTCAAGGTTAAAAGAAAGGCATCATCAGTTTATGACCCCTGCCGGTAACAGTTTAGCCCTTTTTACTCCCAAAAGATGTCGACCTGCCGAAAGGACAAAGCGTCCCTCTCTGACCTGATTATCCAAGGTTGGAAGTCTTCACGCCACTATTGTATGCTCCGATGGTTTTCTTTTCAACTTGAATTGTTATACAGCGCGGCTTGCGCCGTCGCGGCATCGGCAGTATGGAGAATGTGCAGAAATTCACGTGGATGGACGCCTTGTCTTTTCGCGGTCTGCACAAGCGTAGGGATGACGCTGTGGGTTTTGAGTCCGTTGTCCGAACGGGTGCCGAAGCTGACCTTCCTCATGATCACCATCTTTCGCAGGGATTGTTCCGCATGATTGTTCGTGGGCGGGACGCCGGGGATACGCAGGAAGGTGAAGAGATGTACCTGCTCGGGGCCGACGAGGAAACTCCTCAGGGTCTCGGCTGGTTTGAACGAGAGCGGCCTTTTGCAGATTCCCTTCAGCTCGGTGATGAAACACTTTTCGATGTTCGCCGCATGCTCCCAGGGGCTCTCGCCGGATTTCAGTTTCTGCCCTGCCTCACATGCCCGCGCGCAGAAGTTGGCGACCTGGTCGCAGAAACGGGTGACGGCGTTATCCTGCTCACGCGTCGGCAGGAGCGCATGCTCCCGGCGGATGTCCTTGGCGTTGGTTATGATGTGCGCCAGACACGCCTGCCAGTCGAGACCAATGCCGTTGTAGGCCGCATAGCGGTCGCGAATCAGAACTCCGTCAAAAGCCTTTCCGAAAACGGTCTTCGCCGCATCCTGTGACCGATGCCTGTCAATATGGAAGAACGCAAGATCGTTATTGCCCGCGAACCATACAAAATGCCCTTTACCGTCATTTCTCCAGGAGGTCTCGTCGGCATGCACCACGTCCGAAGCCCTGATCTTTTCGCGGACATCCTCGTAAATGGCCGCCCCCCGTTTGGCGGCCTTGTTGTCAAAACCCACGAGCGAGGCCGGCACGCAGGAAAGCCCGAACAAGTCAGAGAGGATCTGCCGCACCTTCCGGTAGGAAATGCCGATTTCATAACGCAGATACCCGGCCGTGGACTTGGCAAGCGGCCCGATGGCGGCGTTGGGGATCTCGTCCTGACCGGCCCCCACGACCGCCCGGTTGCAGCGCGGGCAGAACGCCTCCTCATGCACATATTTCGTAACCGTAGTCGTGGGTTTTACGACGATGTCCTCCTGAATGTGCTCATGTATTGAACCCTCAAGTGTCAAGTCATGCGACCCGCAGTGAGGACAAACAGCCGGGGCGGGCACCGGAATAGTCCGATCGATCCGCGACGGGACCGGCCTTGTCCACCCCGGATGTCCCACAGGCGCCCCGCGTTTCTTCTTTTGCGCGCAGGCTGACGATGAACCCTCTTCCCCTCCGCTGTTCTCATCCCGTTTTCTGTTCGGCTTGAACTGCTTACGGTGCAAGGCCTGATATTTGGCTCGAAGTTCCGCATGCTCCCGCTCCAGGACCCGTATCCGGTCATCCCGCTCCCGCACCTCCTTACGGTAGATATCGATGAGGTGGAGATACTCCAACCGGTCGTCATCCAGGCTTCGATACTGTCCCAACACCCACTTCGTGGACAACCCGTCAAGATACGGGCAAGTGTGCTCATAAAGGCAGGCAAAATCGTGAGGCGGCCACGGATATCGCGGCATGCCTATTTGTTCTCCATGCTCAGAATTTCCCAGTTGACCTTGGAAAGCTTCTGCATGAGGTTCCAGAGCTTCGTGTACCGCAAACTCATCTCTGTTGCCATGGGGGCGATGTCCTTCCGGACATACAGCGTAACGGTTTTTCCCTCCACCTTGGTAGTCAGGTTGTGCCCGGACATGGAAGGGGATTTGGCGACGGTGCCAATCAGGAAACTGTCGAGCATTGCCCCAATGTCTTCCCTGATCCGAACCCGCTGTTTCCTCAAGAGATCGATTCGTTTCATAAGTCTGCCTCCTGCATATATGAGTATAAATACTCATATATGTTGCCCTAAAAAAGCCCGCAAGTCAAATAAATTGCGGACTGCATCTCAATAAAAGTCAAAAAGGGCTAAACTGTTACCCTGCCGGTAACAGTTTAGCCCTTTTTACTCCCAAAAGATGTCGACCTGCCGAAAGGACAAAGCGTCCCTCTCTGACCTGATTATCCAAGGTTGGAAGTCTTCACGCCACTATTGTATGCTCCGATGGTTTTCTTTTCAACTTGAATTGTTATACAGCGCGGCTTGCGCCGTCGCGGCATCGGCAGTATGGAGAATGTGCAGAAATTCACGTGGATGGACGCCTTGTCTTTTCGCGGTCTGCACAAGCGTAGGGATGACGCTGTGGGTTTTGAGTCCGTTGTCCGAACGGGTGCCGAAGCTGACCTTCCTCATGATCACCATCTTTCGCAGGGATTGTTCCGCATGATTGTTCGTGGGCGGGACGCCGGGGATACGCAGGAAGGTGAAGAGATGTACCTGCTCGGGGCCGACGAGGAAACTCCTCAGGGTCTCGGCTGGTTTGAACGAGAGCGGCCTTTTGCAGATTCCCTTCAGCTCGGTGATGAAACACTTTTCGATGTTCGCCGCATGCTCCCAGGGGCTCTCGCCGGATTTCAGTTTCTGCCCTGCCTCACATGCCCGCGCGCAGAAGTTGGCGACCTGGTCGCAGAAACGGGTGACGGCGTTATCCTGCTCACGCGTCGGCAGGAGCGCATGCTCCCGGCGGATGTCCTTGGCGTTGGTTATGATGTGCGCCAGACACGCCTGCCAGTCGAGACCAATGCCGTTGTAGGCCGCATAGCGGTCGCGAATCAGAACTCCGTCAAAAGCCTTTCCGAAAACGGTCTTCGCCGCATCCTGTGACCGATGCCTGTCAATATGGAAGAACGCAAGATCGTTATTGCCCGCGAACCATACAAAATGCCCTTTACCGTCATTTCTCCAGGAGGTCTCGTCGGCATGCACCACGTCCGAAGCCCTGATCTTTTCGCGGACATCCTCGTAAATGGCCGCCCCCCGTTTGGCGGCCTTGTTGTCAAAACCCACGAGCGAGGCCGGCACGCAGGAAAGCCCGAACAAGTCAGAGAGGATCTGCCGCACCTTCCGGTAGGAAATGCCGATTTCATAACGCAGATACCCGGCCGTGGACTTGGCAAGCGGCCCGATGGCGGCGTTGGGGATCTCGTCCTGACCGGCCCCCACGACCGCCCGGTTGCAGCGCGGGCAGAACGCCTCCTCATGCACATATTTCGTAACCGTAGTCGTGGGTTTTACGACGATGTCCTCCTGAATGTGCTCATGTATTGAACCCTCAAGTGTCAAGTCATGCGACCCGCAGTGAGGACAAACAGCCGGGGCGGGCACCGGAATAGTCCGATCGATCCGCGACGGGACCGGCCTTGTCCACCCCGGATGTCCCACAGGCGCCCCGCGTTTCTTCTTTTGCGCGCAGGCTGACGATGAACCCTCTTCCCCTCCGCTGTTCTCATCCCGTTTTCTGTTCGGCTTGAACTGCTTACGGTGCAAGGCCTGATATTTGGCTCGAAGTTCCGCATGCTCCCGCTCCAGGACCCGTATCCGGTCATCCCGCTCCCGCACCTCCTTACGGTAGATATCGATGAGGTGGAGATACTCCAACCGGTCGTCATCCAGGCTTCGATACTGTCCCAACACCCACTTCGTGGACAACCCGTCAAGATACGGGCAAGTGTGCTCATAAAGGCAGGCAAAATCGTGAGGCGGCCACGGATATCGCGGCATGCCTATTTGTTCTCCATGCTCAGAATTTCCCAGTTGACCTTGGAAAGCTTCTGCATGAGGTTCCAGAGCTTCGTGTACCGCAAACTCATCTCTGTTGCCATGGGGGCGATGTCCTTCCGGACATACAGCGTAACGGTTTTTCCCTCCACCTTGGTAGTCAGGTTGTGCCCGGACATGGAAGGGGATTTGGCGACGGTGCCAATCAGGAAACTGTCGAGCATTGCCCCAATGTCTTCCCTGATCCGAACCCGCTGTTTCCTCAAGAGATCGATTCGTTTCATAAGTCTGCCTCCTGCATATATGAGTATAAATACTCATATATGTTGCCCTAAAAAAGCCCGCAAGTCAAATAAATTGCGGACTGCATCTCAATAAAAGTCAAAAAGGGCTAAACTGTTACCCCCTGCCGCAATCGAACCTATAGGGTCAGGTCTTTTATTTTGACATTCTCTCCTTCCTGTGATACTGTCGCCGCATGACCCGCCCCCTCCGCATAGAATACGCCGGTGCCGTCTATCACATCACCTCCCGCGGAAATGAAAAGAAGGCCGTTTTCAAAGACGACCAGGACCGCATCAACTTCCTGAACACACTCCTGCACGTTAATAAGCGATACAATTGGGTCTGTCATGTCTACTGCATGATGGACAACCACTATCATCTGCTGATCGAGACGCCAGACGGCAATCTCTCCCTCGGAATGCGTCAGTTGAACGGGGTCTATACACAGCTTTTCAATAAACGTCATCAAAGGACTGGCCATCTGTTCCAGGGCCGATACAAAGCGATTCTTATTCAGAAAGACAGCCATCTTCTCGAAGTATGCCGGTATGTGGTATTAAACCCTGTTCGGGCACGCATGGTAGAACGACCGGAAGCCTGGAAATGGTCCAGCTACCTCGCGACAGCAGGCCGCGAATCACCGGCGTTGTGCCTGACCACGGATTGGATTCTCGGACAATTCAGCCGGAAGAGGATCACGGCAGAGCAGAAATACCGGCAATTCGTCGAATGGGGGATCGGCAAGGAGACAATCTGGAGAGAGGTGAAGGGACAGTCCATCCTGGGCGAAGACGATTTTGTGGAAGGGCTGATCTCCCATATCAGGAAACATCAGGACATTCCTGAAATACCCAAGAGTCATCGGTATGTGAATAGGCCGTCTCTCGACAAGATATTCCTGAAAAATGTGATACTGGACAAGAAAAAACGAGATAAGAAGATCATTGATGCCGTGCAGAAATATGGTTATACTCAGCAGCAGATAGCCGCTCATCTGAATATGCATTATTCAACAATCAGCAATCTGGTGAGGGGAAAGGCGTAACGCCAAAATAAAAGACCTGACACTTTGCGGGATTGTGATGCATCACCAAGTTGTAGGTTTTTGAACATCTTAGGGTCAGGTCCATACTGTTGGACTTTTGCTTTAACTTCTGATAGACTCCCTTCATGGCACGCCCTCTCCGCATAGAATACCCCGGTGCGGTATATCACATAACCAACCGCGGCAACGATAAAAAAGCCGTGTTCAAAGACGACCAGGATCGGGAGACATTTCTCAAGATCCTCGCCTTCGTCAATAAACGCTATCACTGGCTCTGTCACGCCTACTGCCTCATGGACAATCATTACCACCTCATGATAGAAACGCCGGATGGAAACCTTTCCCTCGGCATGAGACAGTTAAACGGTGTTTATACTCAGGCGCGTAACAAGCGCTACAACAAGACCGGCCACCTTTTTCAGGGCAGGTACAAGGCCATCCTCATTCAAAAGGACACACACCTGCTTGAAGTCTGCCGCTATGTGGTCCTTAATCCGGTCCGCGCCAGGATGGTGGAAAAGCCCGAAGACTGGAGATGGTCAAGCTATCGGGCCACGGGCGGGGAAGGATACGGCTCACCCGTGTCTTACCACGGACTGGATACTCGGACAATTCAGCCGAACAAGAGCCAAGGCAGAGAAAGAGTATCGCCAATTTGTAAAATGGGGGATCGGTAAGGAAACCATCTGGAACGAGGTTAAAGGCCAGGCACTTCTCGGCGAAGATGATTTTGTCGACAGCCTGGCCGATCATCTCAGAAGGCATAAAGACATTCCCGAGATACCCAAGAGCCAGCGTTACGCCAACAGGCCGCCACTTGAAAAAATATTCAGTCAGAGTATACTGGACGACAAAGGGAAAGCGGGACAAGAAAATCGCCGAGGCTGTCGAGAAGTACGGATACACGCAGCGTTCAATTGCGGATCACCTCGGTGTGCATTCCACCTATGTAAGCAGAATTCTGTGCGGTCACTATAAAAGGTAAAGAGTATGGACCTGACCCTACGAAGGGAGCGCTACTATATACAGACCTGTCTATAAGTGCTATAATAAGACCTGTTAAGAGTACCATTAAGGAGGTCTACTATGAGTACCAAGTTTTCCGAAGACATCGTCCCTCTCAGCGACCTGAAGGTGAACCCCGGCAAGGTGGTTTCCCATGCGCAAGAGACGCACCGGCCTATTTTGCTCACGAGCAGGGGCCGCGGGGTTGCCGTGGTCCGATCGCTCAAGGATTACGAGGAAGAAACCGAAGAGCGCGCTTTTATGCAGGGAGTGGTGAAGGGACTGATGGACCTGGAAGAAGGCCGCGAGATCTCGCTCTCCGAGGCGAAAAAACGCCTTGGTCTGAAGTGATCCCATGGCTGAACAAGCACGGATAACGTTTGCTGCATCAGCGATCAAGGACCTTGAAGAAATGCAGGCATGGTACTCGGGCGAAGGCGTGCCTGATGTGGGGAAGCGGATTATTGCAGAGATCGTCGCCAAGATCGAGCGGCTGGGCGCACACCCGCTGAGCGGCCGTGTCGTACCTGAGTTCAATGTCGAACATCTGCGAGAGATCATTTACCCGCCTTTTCGCATCGTTTATCGGCATGATAAAAACAAGGTGCGCATCGTTCGAGTCTGGCGAAGTGAAAGGCTTCTGAAACTACCATGACATCTGCCGCAATTGTTCAAAAACTCTGGAACTACTGTAACGTCCTCCGGGACGATGGGATGAGCTACGGCGACTACGTGGAGCAGCTGACCGCCCTCACCCTCACCCTCGCCCTCTCCCAGAGGGAGAGGGGATAGAAGGGGGATGGCCGACGAGCGCACGAAGCCGCCGTACAACCAGCCGAGTGCCGTGCCCGCGAAGTACAACTGGCCGACGCTCTTAAAGAAGGACGGCGACGATCTGTTCGACCACTACCGCCACATGCTCGAAAGCCTGGGCTATCAAAAACCTGCAGGATGTTTCACCAGATTCAGAAACACAGAACTTCTTTGGCCGTTACCATACAGGTGGCATAATTAGGGAGCGTGTATGGTAACCGGTAAGGGTCTCTTGGCGAATAATAGATTGAGGTCAAAGGGGTTCAGGACTCATGTGTCATCGATCATTCAGGCTGCGGCGACCTGTTGCGCAAATGAACTGTCCTCCCGTAGTCTCGGTATCAGACACCTCTTGCCCGTTACCATACAGAAGACATAATTAGCGCACGTGTATGGTAACCGGTAAGGTTTACTTGGTGAGCAAACGAAGCGAGGAGTATCGATGCCTCTTCCCGCAGCAGCGAAAAACTCGGTCGCAAAGAAACTGGATGCCTTTATCGCGAAGCGGGTGCCGCCGCGGGTCGCGGATAAGATCAGGCTTTCGTACACGTTCCGCGGCAACTCGGTGACGATATGGGAAAATCGCGTCCCCTGGACGCCGGCTATGACGGAATGGACAAAATCCGCAGTCGCACAGCTCCGTTATAATCCGAAAGCGCAAACCTGGATGCTCTATTGGAGTGATCGAAATAATAAATGGCATGAGGACGAAAATCTGTCGCCTGTTAAGAACCTTGACCTTGTCTTTGCAGAGCTTGACCGCGATCCGACCGGAATATACTGGGGATAAAGTACTCATCCTGAACAACCATTCGCGGGTGCTCCGGTCTGAATTGCCGTAAGCCGGAGTTTCAATGATCCCTTGACGGTTACCATACAGCATCATATAATCGAGCCACTGTATGGTAACGGGATAGGTTGTTATGAAAATTATTAAGAACGTCCTGGAAGAAGAACTCAAGAAGGCAATGCTTGCCCAGGGGGAATATGAGAAGGCCCTGGCAGCGCTTCCGCGCGGGGTCCTGGTAAAAAAGTATGTAAAGGGACGCCAGTATTGCTACCTCATGTCGCGGGAAAAGGGCAAGGTGCAGTTTGCGTACAAAGGCAAGCTGTTCGGCAAAGATATCAAGTATTATGACGCCCTCAAGGAAGATCGGGCGCGGTACCGCACCCTTCTGTCTGAAGCGAAGAAACGGATCGCCTTCCTCAAGAGGATCCTGCGTGGCAAGGAATTACACGCTGTTTGATCGAGTATCTTTGACCCTGAAAAGGAATTATCAATGACACCTGCCGCAATCGTTTCAAAACTCTGGAACTACTGTAACGTCCTCCGGGACGATGGGATGAGCTACGGCGACTACGTGGAGCAGCTTACGTACCTGCTGTTCCTCAAGATGGCCGACGAGCGCACGAAGCCGCCGTACAATCAGCCGAGTGCCGTGCCTGCGAAGTACAACTGGCCCACGCTCTTAAAGAAGGACGGCGACGATCTGTTCGACCACTACCGCCACATGCTCGAAAGCCTGGGCAATGAAAAAGGTCTGCTCGGCCTGATCTTCAACAAATCCCAGAACAAGTTCCAGGACCCTTCGAAATTACGACGTCTTGTCGTCGACCTGATCGATAAGGAAAACTGGTCGGTGATGAGCGCTGATGTAAAAGGGGACGCATACGAAGGCCTCCTGGAGAAGAACGCACAGGATACCAAGTCCGGCGCAGGCCAGTACTTCACTCCCCGTCCTTTGATCCAGGCCATGGTTGACGTGATCCAGCCGAAGCCGAAAGAGACCGCTCTGCGATCCTGCGTGCGGGACCGGCGGGTTTCTCCTGGCCGCGCACGATTACGTGGTAAAGCACAATCCGAACATGAGCGCCGACGAGAAGCGCAAGCTCAAAGGCTCGACCTTCAAGGGCTGGGAACTGGTCCAGAGCACGGCCCGGCTCTGCGCCATGAACCTGATGCTCCACAGCATCGGGACCGACAAGGACCTTCCTATCATCGTTTCGGACTCTCTTGCCGCCGACCCGGGAGACCGGTTCGATATCGTACTGACCAATCCTCCCTTCGGCAAGAAGAGCAGCACCACCATCGTTGCCGAGAACGGCAAGGTATCACGGGAGACCGATATCATCGAGCGCGAGGACTTCTGGGCCACGACATCGAACAAACAGCTCAACTTCATCCAGCATGTAAAGACCCTTTTAAAACAGAACGGCCGCGCGGCAGTTGTCGTGCCGGATAACGTCCTGTTCGAAGGCGGGGCAGGGGAGACGGTCAGGACGAAAGCTCCTGCACGAGTGCGACGTGCATACGCTCCTGCGCCTGCCCACGGGCCTGTTCTACGCCCAGGGTGTGAAGGCGAACGTGCTGTTCTTCGACAAAAAGCCGGCAAGCGAAACGCCCTGGACCAAGAAGCTCTGGATCTACGACCTCCGCACGAACATGCACTTCACGCTCAAGACGAAGCTCCCTCCAGCGCTCCGACCTCGACGAGTTTGTGAAATGCTACAATCCCGAGAATCGGCATCATCGTAAGGCTACCTGGAAGGTTGCAACTGGATTCCGGCTCGGGGGCCGGAATGACGGAGAAGGGAAAGAAGAAGCAAAAGTCCCCCTCACCTCAGTCCTCTCCCACGAGGGGAGAGGAAGTTAAAAATGAAGGCCGCTGGCGGTCATATAACTATGATGAACTCGTAAGCCGCGACAAGGCCAGCCTCGACATCTTCTGGCTCAAGGACGAATCCCTCGAAGCCTCCGACAACCTCCCCGATCCCGACGTGATCGCCCAGGAGATCGTGGAAGACCTGGAAGCGGCGTTGGAGCAGTTCAGGGAAATAACTGCCGATCTGTCCTCGCGCAGCGGCACAGAGAGGGGATAAATGGATTCTTTTACGAAAGCCATCGCAGCGGTAGAAAAGAAATGTTCAGCGCTCTTGAACGTCCGCACGTACAAAGTAGGTGCGTTACCGAAAGCAATGCCTGCGAAGGGAGTCTACCTGTTCTCGCAGAACCAGAAGTATCTCTATGTCGGACGAACGAACAATTGCGCAAGCGTCTTCAGTACCATACCCGCAATAAATCATAACCAGGCGACGTTCGCCTTCCTGCTTGCCCGTCACAAAACAGGCAAAATGAAAGCCTCCTATAAGAGGCGGACTCCCGCAACGATCTTTTGACCCAACCGCAATTTTTCAAGGCGTTTACCAAGGCTCGTGCTGCTATTCGTGAAATGGATGTCCGGTTTATTGCCGAAGCTGATGCAAACAGGCAGGCTCTTCTGGAAATCTGCGCCGCCATGCGGACCAAGGCAAAATACAATGACTTTGACAACCACTGATTCCGGTGGCTGTGATTCGATCACCCGGCACTTTGGATGGGCCGGCAAGAAAATCTGAACTGAGATACTGCGATGTATTTGCCTTCCTCGCGACCCTTGCGCCTTCGCGGTGAAGACAAAAACGCAGACGACTAACCGCTCTGCCCGGCCACCCCAGCCGGGCATGTCTCCAAAGCTTACTAGCTTGCCAATTTAAGTCTGGCCTCTTGGATGACCAAAATCCGGCTCCGTGCTTCCTGCAGACCAATCCGACCCCGTGATCGAGCATGTTTCGAGTCCATAGGACTTGCAGTGGCGCTCGAGAACATGGGACATGAGATCGCCTTCCGACTCAGCGTCGAAGCCGCATATGCACGCGTACATGTTCGCTCCTCCTTTCCAGGCGTTTGCTGCCCTCGATTTCTTTCCTGCAGAGTAAACTTTCGTGAGCAATGATTCCCATCCGCTCTTTACTTAGTATTAAGCAAGACCCGTGCCGTTCCAAAAATGGACGCAATTCCGGAAAAATGGGGGGACTGCATGTAAAATTGAATAGAGGCGTGCATCTTGCCGGTTCGTTTTGAGCGGTTCTTTGTGACTGGTGAGTCATAATTGAGACCGTGGCTGTCTGAATTAACAACCGGACAAAGGGGCAATGAAGGGCCAGCATGCATGACGGAGATTCCCATCTGTTGCTTTTCGAGGGACGGCATATTCCCCTGGACGAAAACGGCCACCTGGTAAATGCAGGCGACTGGTCTGAAGAGCTTGCCCGCCTTCTTGCGGACAGCGACGGGATAGCCCTGGACGGCCGTCATTGGCAGGTTATCAGGTTTATCCGCGAATATTTCGGCCGCTATGACAGCGTTCCCATGCCGAAGGTGCTGATCAAGGTGCTGAACAAGAACGCCGGCAAGCAGCAATTCTCCGTTAAGCTGCTCTACGGGCTGTTTCCCGATCATCCGCTGCGTCGCGCCTGCAGATATGCCGGCGTCCCGCAGCCGGCAGGGTGCACGTGATACTGTTCGTGAGCGGGCGGTCGGCCCGGACGAGGCGGGGCAGGTTGGTTATCACTTAGGAAATAGAAAGCAGGCTGAGTTCAGCATGCTTTTTTATTGGCCGCCGTGACCTCGAAGCTTAGCGACTTCCAAAGTTGCACTTTTCAAGTTCTGCCGGGGAAAGCGCTACAATAAAATAAGGAATTGTTTGTCATTCGTGCAGTCAGGAGGAGAAAAAATGAAGGTTCAGGACGAGAAAACACACGGTTCCCCTGCTCATGAAAAAATGAACGAAGATGCCCTGGGAGACCTTGCCGTGAAATCCGAATGGACCTGCCCCATGCACCCCGAGGTGCGTCAGCCCGGCCCCGGCGCCTGCCCCAAGTGCGGCATGGCGCTGGAACCGGTCAAACCGCAAGCTGCTTCCTCAAAAACCGAATGGACCTGTCCCATGCATCCGGAGATAGTGCGCGATGCGCCGGGCGCATGTCCAATCTGCGGCATGGCGCTTGAACCCAGGACGATCTCGCTTGTGGAGGAGGAAAATCCGGAGCTCACGGACATGATCCGGCGGTTCAAAATAAGCACATTTCTCTCGATTCCTCTGGTCTATATCGCAATGGGCGGCTACATCCGCGCCATATCTCCGGAAAAGTTTATTCCCCTGGAGATGCTGAAATGGCTGGAACTGGTTCTCGCGACGCCGGTTGTTCTCTGGGCCGGGTGGCCGTTCTTCGTGCGCGGATGGAAGTCAATCATCACCTGGAACCCCAACATGTTCACCCTCATCGGCCTCGGCGTGGGTGTGGCCTATGGGTACAGCATCGTAGCCGCCCTCGCTCCCGGCATTTTCCCTTCTGCATTCCGCGGCGCTCACGGAGAAGTGGGGACCTATTTCGAGGCTGCCGCGGTCATTACGACGCTCGTGCTTCTGGGGCAGGTCCTGGAGCTGCGGGCTCGGAGCAAGACCGGGGCAGCCATCAAAGCCCTGCTTGGGCTGGCACCGAAAGCCGCTCGCCGGGTAAAGGACGGGACGGAAGAGGATGTTCCGCTCGAACAGGTGCAGGCGGGTGATGTGCTGCGTGTGAGGCCCGGTGAAAAGGTCCCCGTGGACGGCACGGTAGTGGAGGGAATCAGCAGCGTGGACGAATCCATGATCACCGGCGAGCCGATCCCTGTGGAAAAACACGCAGGCGATCGTGTCGTCGGCGCCACGGTGAACGGGACGGGCTCGCTGATCATGCGGGCTGAAAAAGTCGGTTCCGAGACCCTTCTTGCGCAGATCGTGCGCATGGTGGGCGAGGCCCAACGGAGCCGCGCTCCGATCCAGAAGCTGGCGGACATCATTGCCGGGTATTTCGTTCAGATCGTGGTTGCGATCGCAAGCATGACCTTCATCGTATGGGCCTGGGTCGGGCCTGATCCCCGGATGGTCTATGCGCTCGTCAACGCCGTGGCGGTCCTGATCATCGCTTGTCCCTGCGCGCTCGGGCTCGCCACGCCGGTGTCCATCATGGTCGCCATGGGCAAGGGAGCGGCTGCCGGGGTCTTGTTCAAGAATGCCGAAGCCATCGAGCTGATGCGAAACGTCGACACCCTCGTGGTGGATAAGACCGGAACGCTTACGGTCGGAAAACCAAAACTGAATTTTGTGGTCTCGAATAACGGGTACGACGAAAAGGCGCTTCTCCTGTACGCGTCGAGCATCGAACAGGGCAGCGAGCACCCTCTTGCAGCGGCCATTGTGACGGGAGCCCGTGAAAAGGGCATCAGCCCGAAGAATGCCGAGTCCTTCCAGTCCAGGACAGGCAAAGGAGTCACGGGTGCCGTGGCCGGTCATGCTGTTGCGCTCGGTAATCGCGCGCTCCTCGATGAACTGCACATTGCTCCCGGAGAATTATCCGTCAAGGCAGAGGCGTTGCGTAAGGACGGCCAGACCGTGATGTTTGTCGCCGTTGACGGAAAATCGGCCGGACTTCTGGGAGTTGCGGATCCGATAAAGGAAACGACACGTGAGGCAGTGAAGCTTCTTCATGACGACGGCATCCGTATCGTGATGCTTACCGGGGACGGCAAAACCACTGCCGAGTCAGTAGCGACGAAGCTGGGCATCGACGACGTAGTTGCAGAAGTGCTGCCGGACCAGAAAGCGGAGGTCGTGAAGCGCCTTCAGAAAGAAGGCCGGTTCGTGGCAATGGCAGGTGACGGCATCAATGACGCGCCCGCCCTGGCACAGGCCCAGGTCGGTATCGCCATGGGCACGGGAACGGACGTAGCCATGGCGAGCGCGGGTGTCACCCTGGTAAAGGGCGACCTCAGAGGAATTCTTCGTGCGCGGCTTCTTTCCCGGGCAACGATGAAGAACATCAAACAGAACCTGTTCTTTGCGTTTGTGTACAACTCTCTCGGCATCCCCGTAGCGGCAGGAGTGCTCTACCCGTTCTTCGGCATCCTTCTCAGCCCCATCTTCGCGGCAGCCGCGATGAGCTTCAGCTCCGTGTCAGTGATCGGGAACGCTTTAAGACTGAAAAGGACGAAAATATGAGAAACGCGGCATACATGACCTCAAGGTCGTTACAGTCAAAGGTCGCAGACCCCTTTATCATACTTAACGCTCAGTGTATAATAGTAGCGTTTCGCTTTAATGATTGACTTGGTCAGCGCAGAGTTGCATCATGAGGCAACTGTTTTGCGATGCGCGGATATCAGACTGAAAGGAAATAAAAGACCAGTAATAGTATAGACAGAAAAATCACTGCTGCAGCTACTGCAAGATTGAATATTGCCACAGAACCGGCCTGTTGTAGAGTTCTTCCCGCGCCACACTCTGCTGTTCTCCCTGGAGTATATTCCAATCCCCGGTCACTCGTCGATTTCATGGAAGCAGCCCGTCGACAAATTGTTTGTAACCTTTTCGACGCTGTTTCGTCTTATGTTCAATTGTTGTCAAAATCAGTTTAAGGTATGGAGGATGCATTCAATGCAAAGGCTTAATAAGTTCAAAGTAATGGTGACCCTTACCCTCTTGATCGGTTCGTTGTCTCTCTTTGGTTGTGGCGGCGGAGGCAGCAGCGCAACAACTGCGCGGGGGACAGCGGGCGCGAACGGCACAAGCGGCATGATCAGCGGCACGGCTGTCAAAGGGCCGATCATGGGCGGAACCGTAACAGCGTACGCCGTTACCAACGGCACCATGGGCGCGCAACTGGCCAGCGGCACAACGGACAACGCGGGGAATTACTCCTTGTCGATCGGCGATTACGCAGGCTCCGTCATGCTTCAGATGAGCGGCGGGACGTATATAGATGAAGCAACCGGCACCACCGTGGCCATGGCTCCCGGCGATGTGATGACCGCGATCACTCCTTCGGTCATGAGCGGGGGAACCATGACGAACATCCAGGTTACGCCCCTCACCTCCATGGCCCAGGCTATGGCCAACAACATGGCTGGCGGCATGACCGCTGCGAACATCACGGCGGCAAATACATCCGTGGGCAGTTTCTTCATGGTGAGCGACATTCTCCATACACAGCCCATGAACCCGCTAACGTCCGGCTCGGGCGGCACGGCAACCCAGGACATGAAAAACTACGGCATGGCCATAGCCGCCATGTCCCAGACGGCAAAGGACATGGGAATGTCCTCTTCATCAAGCATGGTCACTGCTCTCATGAACGATGCGGCTGACGGTGTCATGAACGGCATGATGGGCAGCACGCCGGTCATGATGGGCGGCATGATGACCAGTTCCATGATGACCTCAACCATGGGAACAACGGGGCTCGCAACGGAGATGGCGACCTTCATGACGTCGTCGATGAACAAGTCGGGCCTGACCGCGACCGATATGCAGACGCTCATGGACCATCTGACAGGTTCCGCGACCGGTACGATTCAGAACGGCGGCGGAACGCCGATGAACGGCATGATGAGCGGCACGGTCTACAACGGCATGATGAAGACCGCCACGGTCATGGCCTACTCCGTGAGCAGCGGAACCATGGGCGCGCAGATTGCCAGCGGGACCACGGACAGCATGGGCATTTTCAGCCTTTCTCTCGGATCGTATTCCGGTCCCGTCATGATCAGGACGACCGGCGGCTCCTACGCGAACCTGGCCACGGCTGCGACCATGACCATGTCTTCGGCTGATGAGATGACGGCAATCATACCGACCATGACGAGCGGAGCGACCATAACGGGCATTCAGATGACACCCCTTACGTCCATGGCGCAGGCGCGGACCCAGGCAATGTCCGGCGGGATGACGGATTCCAACATCACGGCAGGGAACACGGCAGTGGGCTCCTACTTCATGGTCTCCGACATCCTCCATACCGGGCCGATGAACGCGGCAACGGCGGGGTCCGGCAGCACGGCGACGACGGACATGAAGAACTACGGCATTGCCATTGCCGCCATGTCCCAGTACGCGCAGACCATCGGCATGACCGATCCCGCGGCGCTGATCACCGACATGATGGAGGACGCATCCGACGGAGTCATGAACGGCATGATGGGCGGCACGTCGATCACCATGGGCGGCATGATGAGCGGCGGTATGATGGGCGGAGGCGGCAGCACCATGATGTCCTCGACTGCCGGAACGAGCGGACTAGCGACAGCGATGACGACCTTTATGGGTTCGGCAACGAACAAGTCGGGACTCACGGCAACGGACATGCAGACGCTGATCAACCAGTTGAACGGATCCAACGGGACCATTTAAACCGAATTCGTCATTCCTGTCCCGACAGGTCCAAATAAACTACAGCAGGAATTCAATCTTTCATGAAAAAATTAAAAGGCAGCCGGATATTTTTCCGGCTGCTTTTCTTGTTTTTATGCAGGATGCGCTTGTTTACTCCGGCAACTCCAGAAAACAATCCTGTCAGGGAAGGTGGGTCTCGACCCTGCTGATCCGGACTAGTGCCGTATCATCATGCCGCCCCTTTGCTGAAGAATCGCTCAGCCGGGCAGCCGAGCTCGCGCTGTTTGCAGCCTGCGCAGGCGACCCGGCTTCTGATCAGATAGGTGCCGTAGAAAGAGAATGCCAGGAAGGGGACGAGCGCGATGACGATGCTCCAGGAAAAATTCCTTATCAAAAGCGCGATCCCGCCCACGAGCGGAAACATCACCACCAGCATATCCGGTATCAGATCTTTGTGAGACATGGATTTTTTGGGGAAGCTTTGGGGATCTCCCTGCTTGAAGAACAGCGCCGCCGCCTTCCCTTTGCCGAAAGCGCACCATTTGCCGAAGTAATAACAATCTGTACAGCTCTTTTTCATGACATGGACTTCGTTGCCGAGACAGTAGAGGAGGTAGAATGCCGTCATCATGCTTCCGAACCCGGCGAGGATGAATGCGCCCAGGGCGTAGATGGCCGCATTGACCAGGATTGCTGCAGCTACCAGTCTGGCCGGGAAGTTCTCGTACGTTTGTATCGTCTCCATAAGGCACCTCTATCGGATGTATGCAAAGGACCCTGTAGCGAGCATCTGGAACAGGACCCTGAGATCGTCGTCCTCGATAACGATGCAGGCGTGGTCCAGCTCCATCGGCGGCGCGCCGTCCATGGGCCTGCCGTGAATAACGAATCCATGGCCGAAGAACAACGCATACCCGCCCAAGGGTCCCTGGATCAGCCGCTCCAGGGAGTCGCTCGGCGGCGGCTGAGCCATATTTTCAAACAACCAGTCAGGCTTGTACCAGGCGGGGTCTTTCATCTTGGCGATCACCTGGATGCGGCCTTTCGGCAAAACGTATGCGTCGGCCTTCTTCGCGGTCAGGAAGGCCGGCTTCCTGCACCCGTTGAGGACCAGGGGGAAGGTGCGCAGCACTCTGGTCCCCACTTTAAGAGAGCCCTGCGACAGCTGCGTGTCGAGCACGAGATACCGTTTGTCGGCAGCATATATTCCCTTTACGAAAGCAAGAAACCGCTGCTCTTCCTCCGCTGTCTTCAAGCGATGCACGAGCGCCTGCCGCTCTTTTTGGAGGCTATCCAGCTCCGCTGCCCGTCGCTGGCCGTTGCATCCTGCGACCGCGGCAATCACGAAGAGCAAGCAGACGGCATTCCGCAGGTTCATGATGAAACCTTTCAAGGATGACTGTTGCCCTGGTCTCCAGTCGTTTAAAAAATATCAGAAGCGATATTTCTTCTGTAATCGTTTTTTGCGTTCTTTGCGGCTTTGCGCGAGACAGCTTTTCCGGTTCATCCGGGTCAGGTTGATGCTCTCAGCGCACTGTACGGCTTTGTGCGGAATATTCCGCTCCTTTTGAAAAGACTTTGACGCTCGCTGCCGTGAACTGCACATTCAATAGATGTAGACCGTGGTCCCTTCCGAGACCAGGGCATACAGCCGCTCCATGTCTTCGTCGCCGACCCGGATGCATCCGTGCGATACGGACCTGCCAAGCAGGTTCCGGAACGGGGTGCCGTGTATCTTGTAGCTGTCGCCGATGCTCAAGGCGTACTTGCCGAGCATGCCGCGGGCCAGCCGCGTCCTCGAGTCCGGCGGAGGGACCGGCAGATTGTCCTCCACGAACGCCCAGTCAGGCTTGTACCAGATGGGGTTCGCTTCCTTTCGGAGGATGGTGAACACGCCCTTGGGCGTCGCGAAGATCCACTTTCTTCCTCCCTGCACCTCCAGCTTTCTGCCGCTGCCGGTGGAGATCAAAGTCTTCAGCAGGACCTCATCATCCTTGCGAACATACAGCCAGTTCGCAGCTGTATCGATCACGAGGTACGGTCCGGTCCCCGCGCGCCCCTGGATCTGTTGCCAGGTGCTTCCGTTCTCGCTCTCGAGCCGCTCAACGTACGTCCGCAGACCGTCGACTTCGTTCCTGAGCGCCTGCTGCCCGGGATCTTCGAAACAGCCTTGCACCGTGAACATCGTCAACGCCGCAGAGATGCCGATGAAGAGAAGAAGTCTCATGGCAACACACTCCGAAGCCATCCGGCATTTCAGCTTTCGAGCTTCGCATCAGGTTGCTGAAAGAAGAATGGCTCTCTCGTCGTCCTCCTTGGACGGGTAAACGCGGCAGCTGATGCTGCCGGGGAGGAATTGCCGCAGGTCGATACCGTAAAGAGACGCGCCGCCGGGAGCAGCTAAACCTTCTCGATTTTTTAATTCGTGTTAATCCGTGTTGATTCGTGGCAAAAATTGCTTTGGGCTTTGAAGAGGCCGGGTCCGGCATCCCGCATGATGATGTGTTTCCTCTGCCTCAAAACCCAAGGCAATCTGCTGAATCAACTATCAGGCTATCGGGATTGTTCGATAATTAGAGTATAACACTAACAAAAAATCGGTCTTGCTAAAAGAACCTCCAAATACGGGGAGAGTAGCTTGTCATTTTGTGCTTCTCTTTGTACATTGCCGAATTCGTTAAATTCAGCTGTCAGCGGTCAGCTCTCAGCGATCAGCTGAAAGTCTTTTTTATTCCACAATTTGGGTTGCTAGGATTTTGTGTAGACTGTTGTATCCGACTGTGCTATCTTTTTTTACCGTTCATACGTGTCAAGAAAGATGACGAACATAATGGTGAAGGACCGCTTCTGGGGACGTGCGGGACTGGGAAATCTGAAAGCTCTTCATAAATCCCTGGATTCCTGCCGGAGTTCATCCCGATCTTAGCGCTAAAACTCTATGAACGACATTTCAACTGAAATAGACTTCTCCAAACGCTACGCCATCCTGGCCGCGGTCATGGTCGGCAACATCATGGGGCCCATCGACGCCAGCATCGTGAACGTGGTCCTTCCGACGATCGCGCAGTACTTCGGCGTGGGGGTTTCGGCGGCGCAGTGGGTGCCGATGATCTACCTCCTCACCATCGGCAGCCTGCTCATGTTCTACGGCCGGCTGGGCGATATCTTCGGGTACAAGAAGATCTACCTGATCGGCCTTGCCGGCTTCATCGTTACTTCCGCGCTCTGCGGCCTTTCCCAATCCATCCACTGGCTGATCGCATCCCGCGCCCTGCAGGGACTTGCCGCCGGAATGCTGATGTCCATGCCTTTCGCCATCATCACTTCAGCTTTCCCGCCCCGGGAGCGGGGCAAAGCCCTGGGCATCAACGCCATAAGCATCTCTGCCGGTCTGGCCCTGGGACCTTCGCTCGGTGGGTTTCTTACCTCTTTTTTCGGCTGGCGCTTCGTGTTCCTGATCAACGTTCCGATCGGGATCGCGGCCCTGTTCTGGGGAAGCCGCATCATCCCGAGCATCAAGCGAAGGCCGGCCAGGATCGACATGCCCGGAGTGGTCCTCGGCAGCCTTTCCCTGCTCTTCGTCCTTCTGTTCCTGAACCGTCTTCACGATCCCGGCTCGCAGCCAATGACCTATCTTCTGTTCTTTGCGTCGATCGCCTCGGTCATCGCTTTCATCAAGGTCGAAAGCAGCGTTGCCGAGCCCATGCTCTACCTCGGACTCTTCCGGAGCGCAACATTTTCCCTGGCGAACATCAGCTCGCTCTTCAATTTCATGGCGCAGTACATCATGGTCTTTCTCACGCCCTTCTACCTCCAGCGGGTGCTGCACTTCGAGGCGGCCCATGTAGGCCTTATCATGACGGCGTTCCCCCTCGCCGTGATGTCGGTCGCGCCCTTCAGCGGAGCGCTTTCCGACCGGATCGGGACAAGCATGCTCGCCTTCATCGGCGCGGGCCTCTGCGCGCTGTCGCTCTACTTCATGAGTCAATTGCCTGATCATGCTTTTCAGGCTGATGTCGTCTGGCGGGTCGCCATCTTCGGGTTCGGCACCGGCATCTTTCAATCCCCCAACAACAGCGCTGCCATGGGGAGCGCGCCGACGGAGCACCTGGGAATAGCTTCCGGCATTCTCTCCACGGTCAGGACCGTCGGTATGGTGATGGGCATTGCCGCCGGAGGCGCGGTGTTGTCCCTTTACGTTTCTCCCGCTGTTCTGCAAAAGCCTTCGCTTCACAGCACTGAATCAGACGCTTTTTTGAAAGGTCTGGAGTACGCGTACATGACCGGGGCGGTTCTGACCGGGATAGCGGCAGTCACGTCGCTCGTCAGGAGCAAAGAGCGGAAATAAGTTACTCCTTGTATGTTGCAGAAAGGTGCATTATTATAGTGAGACACTGAGACAGGGAAACAGTTCGCCCAGGGGGAATGGTCATGATCAAGGTCTTTCTAAAAAACGATAAAGTGATAACCTTTGAATTAGGTGATGAGAAAAAGGAATCCGATCTTGTTTTCCGCTTTCACCACGGGCTTGATGGCAATACTTTACTGAACTTGAAAAATGACAGAGGAGTAGCCAGTCGCATAAAAGTCTCCGACATTAAAAACATGCGATACCTGAAGCCGGGAGCGGATAAAGCGAAGACCGATGCAGACAGCCCCGATTCTCCGCAGGAGTCCAGGTTCAAAACCCGGGAAGAATATGAAAAGTGGAAAGAGCTGAAGAGGAGAGAGAGTAAGCGGAAATGAAAGCTGCGATCAGCTTTCTGCTGTCAGCTTTTGTAAGTCGGGTAGCAAAACGTGAAACTCGACGCGGTCACCATTTGATTAGTCAAGCGCTGATCGGAATAGCCTCTGTTTCTCGTGGACAGCTGATCGCTGATAGCTAACAACTAATTGCCGACCTTCAGGGGGGATGATGCAAGATAATATTTCCCGGGCTGCAGTTGCCGTTGCCGCATTCTCCCTTCTTTTTTCCTGCGCCTGCTCCAAGGGCGGATCGACTGCGACGACTCCCCCGCCCGTCCCGCCTCAACTCCTGACTCCGATTGCCGAACGCTTTCTAATTGACGGCGTCGTAGACCTTGCCGCTGTCGGCACGATTCACCAAAAGACCATCAACCTCCTCGACACTTTTGGGACCGGGACCGTGGTCAAGTCCTGCACGCTCCGATGGGCCGCTCAGAACGACGACCGCAATCTTTATATAGCCTTCGACTGGGACGACGATACGCAGAACGCGTTTGATCCGAACGGTTCTTCTGGACGATTTTGACGGCATCGTCGTCTTCTTCGACAACAACGCAAACGGCGTCCTGGATGAGAACGAAGACGCCCATCGCCTGATCATGACGAACTACGGGTCCCTGTACGGAGACCTTCATGTCCGGGGAACGGAAGCGGTCGATGATGTTGTTGCCGACGGCAGGGGGAAAATGACCTATGCTTCGGGAAAATACAGCGCTGAGTTCCTGATACCGATCACCGTGGACAGCCGCGGGGCAGGATGGCGTCCTGACGCCGCCTCCCGGTTCAACGTTCTGATCTATGACCATGTCCAGATTCAGCGTCCCCGTCGTACTGCCGGCAACATCGGATACTTGAACAACGGCTCCTCGCTCGCGGCAGGCACCGATGCTTCCTCGTGGGAGCTTCTGCCTTACACGACGCCGGGAACCTACGATCAACCGAACATTCCTTCCGGCCTGACCGGCCTGATTGTTTTCATCAGCGACCATGAAAATCCGCAGGGCGAGCTGTATACCTTCGATCCCGCAGCCTCGATCGTTACCCGCGTGACGCATACCACCGGGCTCTACATAGACGGCGCGTCTTTGTCCCACGACCGGACGCGAATCGCATTTTTTGCAGCGCCGACCAACACTGATTACGCCAACTACGAGATCTATGTCGTGAACGTCGACGGCTCGAACCTGAAATCCATCACCACCAACTCGCTGCTGGACGGCCATCCGGCGTGGTCGCCCGACGACAGCAAGATCGCCTATGCGTCGTTCCGCGAGGCGGGAAAAGCATCGATCATCGTGAGCAGCGCCACCGGTTCGGAGATCGCCGACCTGACCCCGTCGGGCGCGAACGACAACGATCCTGACTGGTTTCCGGATGGCAGGATCGTATTCAAGACCGACCGCTTCGGCGCTGCAGGTTCGGCGGAGGTCCGCATCGCGGTGATGAACGAAGACGGAGCAAATCTCCTGCAGCTGACCGGTACGGCCGGCACGTCGGACCACGACCCTGCTGCCACGAGCACGGTCGCTGTCTTCGAACGGTTCACCAGGGGCACGGATTACTCCACCGATCCTTCGGCCCTTTTTGCGCCATGGAACATCGTCGAGGCGCGCGTCGACGGGAGCGGGGAGCGCACGCTCGTGGCCGACGCCTGGATCAACTGGCTGCCGGTATACGACCCCACCGGTCAGTATCTCGTCTACCTCAAGAGCGTAGGGTACACCGATGCCCGGCTCATGAATAAAGACGGCCGGGACCTGGGCAGGCTTATCCCGGACCAGACAAAGATCCGGTACATTGATTGGAAATAGATATTGAGAGCCCGACTGCAGCGAGATCTTCTGGTAAGTTGAGCTATAATCTTGATGAACCCGTATGAAGTCAAGATTTGCCGCAGAGAACACAGAGAGCACAGAGGTAATGCTTTAATGCGGCAATGCTTTTCTCTGAGTTCTCTGTGATCTCGGTGGCTAAAAAAAACTTTGCGAATGTATCAACCTTTAGAACAGATATCTTAGCGAAACACGCAGCAATGCCATGAAAATAAAAGCCATTATAACCGGCGTCACCGGCATGGTCGGAGAGGGGGTGCTGCACGAATGCCTCCTTCATCCCGAGGTGGAGTCCGTTCTGGCGATCACCAGGAGGCCCAGCGGGGTGCGCCATGGAAAGCTGAAAGAGATCGTGCATCAGGATTTCTCCGATTTCAGCAGCATCGAAAAAGAACTCAGCGGATATAATGCCGGATTTTTCTGCATGGGTGTGTCGTCCGTCGGCATGTCGGAAAAAACCTACCAGCACCTGACCTACGATCTTACGATGGCCCTGGCCCGGATGCTTTCAAAACTGAACCCTGACATGACGATCTGCTACGTGTCCGGCATGGGTACGGACTCCAGTGAAAAGGGCCGCATCATGTGGGCGAGGATAAAAGGCAGGACCGAGAACGATCTGATGCAGCTGCCCTTCCGGAGCGCCTACATGTTCCGGCCGGCTTTTATCCAGCCGACGAGGGGCCTGAAGAACACACACTGGTTCTATCACGCCTTCACGCCGCTCTTCCCGTTCTCGAAAGCGCTCTTCCCGGGGTATTTCCTTACCCTGAAAGAGATAGGGCTGGCCATGATAAACAGCGTGGGCAGGGGACCGGAAAAAAGGGTGCTCGAGGTGCGCGATATCGCGATGCTGGCGCGCAAGGAGTAAGTTTTCAGCAGTCAGCTGTCAGCCGTCAGTGTAGGAACCCTTTAAAGCAACGACTGAAAGCTGTTAGGCTCTCTGCGTTCTACCCGACCTGATACCGATTGAACTCAAAACTCAACACTCATAACTAAAAACTCGTACTGCTTCTTCCCCGGCACATGATATGCACCTTATTAGGGTAGATCGCCTGTGAACTACGCTATGATAGCGATAGTGCGGTTTTTTCAGCGTTCTGGCAAATGCTGCTTTGTGGCGATAATGACTCATGTGGCGATTGCTCCACACTTACCATTAAACATGGCGATACTTTGGTAATAGTAAGGGGGACGCAGACTATGAATGGGGTTGAAAAGGCAGCAGTCAGCGATCAGCAGTCAGCCTTCAGCTCAGACCAAACTACCTCCGGTAAAAGAGCGGCGTCTTTGATACTGGAAAAGGTCCGGTCGAGTGTCGCCATTGCCATGCGGGTCTGCGGAGGCATCATCTTTTTATTTGCCATGATCTTCGGGATGATTGCGGCTGTACTCAGCATGAAAAAGGCATCGGCCGGCGGGTATGAAGGTGCAGCAGTGAGCGGTCAGCGATCGGCTGTCGCCTTGGAGGAGCCCCCTGAAAAGGCGGCTGTCCTCGTCTCTTCATCGGATTGAAAGGAGCCGGGATTCCGGGGATCAAAAAGCGCGTTCATCTCGATCGACGAGGAAGCGTCGAAGAAGCAAAAAACTATAGTGTAAGACTAATGTCGTCGGATGGAATTGAGGGCTCCACTTTTGACGATACTGAGGTATACTATGAGTAGGCGTTGCTACAGCACACGGAAGAGTGTGTTACGCGTATTCTGCATTTCGTTGAGAGCTTGAATTGCCAACCTGAAAGATCGGCCGGCAAGCTGATAGCTCCGAAGAGCGTCGGACAACGATGGAAGTGAGCCGTTTCAGGAATTGCGAAAGCACGGAAGCGTGAGCACCGGCAACCATCGGCAATGCCCGAGAATCAACGAAACGGTCTGGATCGCGAGAAGCAACGCCTTTTGATTTAAAGCCGGCGGGATTTATCCAGCCGGCTTTTGTGTTTCTCGATCAAGGGGACCCCGTGAGGGGGCCTATTTTTTGATTGGACAGCAGTTTTTGAAACAAGTATTTTGTGACTTCGGCTCCCCATACGACATCACAAGGATGACCACATGCAGACTGTTTTCGGACTGGATTTTGGAACCACGAATTCGGCGCTTGCCGTAAATGCGCAGGGCCGCACGGAAGTGATCGATATCGATCCGCACAATCCCACGGAAAAGACGATGCGGTCCGTGATCTTCATGGACCAGGAGCAGGGCGTCTACCTGGGCCAGGAAGCGATCGTGCAATATATAGAGCAGCGCGGCCACGGAAGGTTCATGCAGTCGATCAAATCCTTTCTGCCAAGCGCGGCCTTCGAATATACCTACGTCAACGGGAAGCGGTACGAGCTGGAAGATCTGATCGCGCTGGTCCTTTTGACCGTCAAAAAGCGGGGAGAGGAGTTTGTAGGGCACGAAGTGACTGATGTGGTCATGGGAAGGCCGGTGGTTTTTTCCGAGGACCGGAACAAGGACATCCTTGCCGAGGGGCGGCTCAAGCGGGCGGCCGAGATCGCCGGGTTCAAGCATGTGGCTTTCCAGCTGGAGCCTGTCGCGGCCGCCCTGACGTTCGAGAACAGCCTGGCAAAGGACGAGGAAAAGATCGTCCTGATCGGCGATTTCGGCGGAGGCACCTCGGATTTTACGGTCATCAGGCTGACGGGAGGCAAGTCCGGCCAGGCGGACAGGGCAAAGGACGTGCTCTCCCTGGGCGGCGTCGCCATCAGCCGGCGATGCGTTCGATTCCCGGCTCATGTGGGAGAAGGTCGCCAAATACTTCGGCAAAGACGTACGGTATAAAAGCATGACAGGCCAGACGCTCGAGATGCCGAGCTCCATTACCTTCAAGCTGATCAACTGGCACCTGGTCCCGCAGCTCCGCACGAACAGCGTCAGGGAGGCCCTCCAGGGCATAAGGATCACGGCGGACGACCCCGCTGCCATCACGAACCTCCAGAACCTGATCGAAGACAACAACGGTTTCCTGCTTTTCCAGGCTCTCGAAAAGGCAAAGATAGAATTGTCTTCCTACGAGAAGTCCATGATATTTTTCCGCGAACAGGGCCTTGAGATCAGAGAAGCGGTCGGGCGGAAAGAATTCGAGGAAGCCATCAGCGGTCATATTGGAAAGATTTCAGCGTGCATCGATGATACGGTGCAGAAGGCGGGGCTCCGGCCCGGCGACATCGACGTGATCTTTACCACCGGCGGCACTTCCCATATCCCGATCGTCAGGGACCTCTTTGTCCGGCGCTTCGGTCAGGAGAAGATGCAGCAGCGGGAAGCCTTCACGAGCGTAGCCTACGGACTCGGGTTGAGTGCTTCGATGTTTTTTTGAGACGGGATACTAGCCTGCTCCCCAAGCACTATGCAACGGGTGCAACAACATCATTGAGTGGCCTTCTGGCGGTACTTCTCAGTGACATGATTCCTGTATCGGCCCCGAAGCCCTGCAGCGTTCTGTTTGCCTGTCAGCACTCCTGCCACTTCATACAGCACTGGAGATTCCCATACATCGCGCGTTTTCTGGGCTGCGATTGACTTGAAATAGTCCTCGACCATCCGCGAAAGGCTGACGCCCTTGTTCTGCGCGGTCTTTCTCGCTTGCTTGATGACCGAGTCGTTTAACCGCAAGATAAGCTTTGATATCACAGAAACACCCCCTTTGTGGCTGACATGCATATATTAATTGAATGTACAGCGCGGGTCAATCTCTTTTACGGCACTCGGAGGCCTTAACGGGCATTGTACTGCCAGCTGACCGCTGAATTCTGGCTTCTGCCCCTCATTATTAACAGATATCAAATTAGAAATACAGATTGGAATCATTCTTTTTTACTTGTAGTCGGCTCCGACTTCGGTTATACTGTTTCTAACCAGGATGAAAACGGTATTATATTAATCGTCATCAAGGAGGGAGCTTACCATGCAAACGACAGCCATCGCTTCACAGGAGTACAGGAACGATTTTTTCTCCATCGCCATTCGTGAGTCCGAGCAGCACCCAGGCAGCTACATCTTCAGCAGCGGCCTCAGCCTTCCCAGGTTCAACCCCATCATCTGGGGGCGGACCGGCATCTGCTCAAACGCCGCATTCAAAGGCCTGCAGCAGCTTCGGGCCGATGTTTCCTTTTTTGCCCTCAAGCGGGGCATCGTGACGAAGAACGCCGATGTCTCCGGCTCAACAGACGGGCACGAGCATGGCTGGTACCAGGAACATGACCTTGTGATCGAGGATGCATCTCCCGAGGCTGTCCAGGAGATACTCGATTTCAGCGCACGGAACCTCGTCCAGACGATCCTTACCGCCAGCCATCCCGACGTCATGGTCCCGGCAGGGGACCTGGATCCCGAAGCAATGCAGCGCTTTCTCGAATCAGTAAGCATCTCCAATTACCGGGAAGCTGCTCCGCACCCGATCTCGAAGCCGAACGGAGAGACAGTAGACGGCAGGTGGTAAAAAGCAGAGTAGTGAACATGTCTTAAATAAGATAGCCTCGTAAAAAGGCGATAAGCCTTTTTTTGATGTCACTCCGGCTTGTCCGGAGTCGTTTCTTTTCTACTTGTTGTAAAGCACAACGATTCCCGACAGGCGGGAATGACGACTTATTACGAAACCATCAAACAAGCAGGCCCGGGAATTTCCCGGGCCTTTGTTGTTCCTTCTCAAAAATCAGCGCTCATAACTACGGTTGACCTCAGAGAATATGTTAAGATAGTTATAGATAAAAACGACGTTCCCTGTGAGTCTCTGGTCAACACGTCAAGGCTGACCAGCACTGGTTTCGCCGGTCCCAGGGTTCCCAATGCCGCGCGAAGAGTTAAACGCATGGACACGAAAAGCATAAATACGCTGTTGATCGAAGACAACGCCGACGACGCGACGCTGATCGCAAGATATCTGAACGCTTCGAAAAAGATCAGGTACAATGTGATCCATTTCGATACGCTCGCCGGTGGCCTGGAAAGCCTGAAGCGCGTTCTTTTTGACGTCATTCTGCTGGACCTCTCTCTCCCCGACGGTCCCGTCGGCATCAAGACCTTTGAAACGGTATATGCGCAGGCATCCGGCATCCCGATCATCGTACTGACCGGTCACGACGACGACGATCTTGCCGTCGAAGCGGTCCACAAAGGCGCGCAGGACTATCTGGTCAAAGGTCTGGTCACCGGCCCGGCGCTGGGACGCGCGATCCGCTATGCCATCGAGCGCACAAAATTGCTGAGCCAGCTCGAGCGGTCCATGAAGGAAATAAAACAATTGAGAGGGATCCTTCCCATCTGCGCAAACTGCAAGAAGATCCGCGATGACAAGGGCTACTGGACTCAGGTGGAAGTATATATCAGCGCCCATTCGGGTACGGAATTTTCCCACGGCATCTGCCCGGATTGCGCCCATAAGCTCTACCCGCAGTTGTTTAACGGGGACAATAAACCGAAATGAGCTTCGGCATGTCCCGTTGTTAAAAAAGAAGGAACCTATGCCGATATTCGAGCATGAAGGAAAGACAATAATTATCGACGGAGACGGGTTCCTGGTAAGCTTTGAAGACTGGGATGAATCGATCGCGCGCCTCCTTGCTGAAAAGGAGGGCATCCCTTACCTGTTAGAGGACCAGATCGACATCCTGAAGTTTCTGAGGACCTATTACCAGAAGCACAAATTTTTCCCCATCGTGCGGTATGTGTGCAAGAACGTGCACCAGCCGAAGAACTGCGTTACGGACAAGTTCATGGACCCGGTCAAGGCCTGGAAGATAGCCGGCTTACCGAATCCGGGAGAAGAGGTCAACATGTTCAGGTCGTGGGAGCCGCTTGGCTATTAAAACAGTCCAGCACAGGAGTTCTGCGTATGAAAGTTCTGGGCATTCACCTGGCAAAAGGTCAGTTTCGATATGCTCTTCTCGACGGAGCTAAAGAGGCGCCTGTTCTCGTCGAAAAAGGCCGTCTACTCACCACGGACCCTGCGGATGTGCCGAAATTGATGGCCTGGTACGAGAGCCAATTTCATGAGCTGCTGAATCGCTTGCAGCCGGATAAGATTGCATACCGCGTCGCTTTGTCTCCGCGGAAAGAGCAGTTGTTTACCTCTGAGTTTCCCTTCGGCATACTCAACCTGTTAGCGAGCCAGCGCAACCTGCCGCTCGTTCCCTATACTCCGCAATCGTTCGTAGCATCCAAAATCGGTCTGCCGAAAGGGACCGATCTCAGCAAAGCCTGCGACACAGCTTTCGGACCCCGCCCTCCCTATTGGGACAGTCATCAGAAATTCTCCATATTGGTTGCCTGGTTCGAGCTCTGAGCGTAGCGCGTACCCTAAAAGCCTCCCCGCAAACCTAATCCGATATTCCCCTTGCATATTATATAAAAACTTATATAATGCTCTTGTTGCTATGAAACGCTAAACTTCATAGGCTCAAGCTTGGATGACCTTCGGAACTTCCCGGACGAAGCTCGAAAAGCAGCAGGCTTTGAACTATATGCCATTCAGCGCGGACTTGAACCATCCGATTGGAAGCTTATGTCCGCCATAGGACGCGGTGTTAAGGAAATCCGCATTCACGTATTGGGAGAATGGCGCATTATCTACATAGCTAAATTTGAAGATGCCGTGCATGTACTTCATGCATTTCAAAAGAAGAGTCAAAAAACGAATCAACACGATATTGAATTAGCTCGCAAGCGATTCAAACAAATCGGAGGGTAGCATTATGAAAGAACCTGTTATCAAATCTACCAGCAACGTGTTTCTTGATCTCGGTTTCCCCCCGGAGGAAGCTGCAATTTTTCAGATGCGTTCTGAGATCATGGCCGATCTACGGAAGTTCATCAAGAGCAAGAGGCTGACGCAGGCAAAAGCGGCTGAGATTCTTGGCGTCAGTCAATCGCGCGTCTCTGATCTCATAAGAGGTAAGTGGGAAAAATTCAGCTTGGAAATGCTTATCTCGCTCGCAACGAAGGCTGGAATGCGTATCAGTCTCAAAAGAGCCGCATAAACATAATTGACAAGCCGGGGAAGTCGGGTAGAGCGCAGCGAAACCTGACGCAATCGCAATGATTGGCCAAATTTCGAGCTATATGCGATACAAACGATCAATTGCAAAAGAAGCTTCATTCTTCTTCACCGGTATAAGGGATAAGCGAAGAAAATTTCTGTGTTACGATGCTAATGTCGCGTTTTTTCGTTACGCTCCGGAAGGTCAGGTCCCGTCACCCGTTTACCATAGACACTTTCGTGTTGTTGCCGGGCCGTATTCAAGTTTTCATCGCTATGTCAAGCAGGGGATTTATCACGCAGATTGGGGCGACGGGCGTTAAATTGTTTTCGAGGCTCTTATCAGCAGGGAATAGATGAGAGTTGTCGGGTTTCGCTGCGCTCTACCTGACCTACTAACTCGTTGAAATTAGGTTATTTGAATCGAGTGTTTTGGGGTAACACAGCACGGTAAAAAATAAGTATGAAAAAGAATGAAAGCAAATTTTTAAAACTAACAACAAAACAGAAATGGAGACTTTTGGGCTTGCTATGGATTTTGATGACGGCGCTAATGTTTTTAGGGTCTCCTCGTCTGGCAAGAGAGCAGAGCTACATATATTTTTTCTACCCTCTCTTCTCAGCTTATGTAGTAGCAGGCACCTGGTATGAAGCTTGGTATTTAACCGATTTTAAGACCATGGTTGGAGGATTTATTTTTGTTCTTACTACAGTGGTGGAAGTAGCGTCTCTTGTTATTATGATCATTGCAATAGAAAAGGGATTTCAACTCCTTCAATTGTTCGGTTTCATTATTGCTTTATCTGTATTGGATGCCGGACTTTTCTTTTTGTTTTACCGTAGGGCACAAAAGAAAATAGCACAGTAACTAGGTATGGGGGCTGTTGAGGGTCACCCATTAAAAGGCACCGTCAAGCGAAAGGGACCGAAGCGGGTCAGACTTGAAAATTGACATTCTCACCATAGCGCAGCTTTGTAAGAGTACTCCTCAACCCATTTCTTTCTCCTCCCCACAGTAATGAAAAAAGACGAAATCTATAATCTCCTCAGCCCTTCCGGTTTCAGCGATGCTGCATCTCCCTGCCGCACAAACGCGCGGATCATATCAACAGTCCTGTCGCGATCCGAAGGCATACGGACGCGGACAGGCAGATAATTTGACGCATGGTTCGCGAAGAACAGACCGCGAGTCATCGTGGTGTGCTCAAGCATCTCTGCAAGTTCCGAAAGTATGGCGAAGGCGGAAGGCAGTTTGAATTTTCCCTGTTGCTCCAGATTGTACAGCGGCGTTCCCTTCACCACCATAGTCGTGAGCGCGCCCACGTAATCGGGGTCGATTGCGGTTAGAAGCTTTCCTGTCAACAGGGCATGATCAGCGCTTCTTTCTACTCCGCCGATCCCGAGCAGGACCGTGACCGAGAGTTTTATGCCTGCGTCTTTGACGCGTCTGCCTGACTCTGCCATGTCCGTTGCTGTCGCGCCCTTCTTTATCCACCGAAGCAGCTCATCATCACCGCTCTCGATGCCGAGGTAGAGAATGCCGAGTCCCGCCTCCTTGAGATTCCTCAGTTCCTCGACTGATTTCCACAGAATGTTTCTTGCATTCGCATACATGCCGATTCTATGAAGCTTGGGGAAGGGAGACCGCAGGAGCGAGAAGAGGGCAAGTAGATCGGTTGTAGGCGCTGCGAGCGCGTCGCCGTCGGCAAGGAAGATCCGGCGCGTGTCCGCGAACGCCGGAAGGCAGTCCGCGATGTCCTTTTGCATCTCGGCGAGGCTCCGGATGCGGAAACGCTTCTCCTTATACGCAGGGCAGAAGATGCACTGGTTGTGGGAGCAGCCGATCGTGTACTGGAGGATCAGGCTGTCGGCCTCGCTCGGAGGACGTATGACGATGCCTTCATATTCGGGCATGAAAACCCTCTTTCACCGCTGGAACGCAAAGAGCACAATATGCTGAAAATCCCTGGTCAGTCAAGAAATAAATCATTTCTCGCGCAAAGACGCAAAGCCGCAAAGAAAGTCATAAAATTAAGCATTTTTGTTTTGATTGAAGCTTTTGACGCTGGACCGCATGCGGGAAATTAGGCAGGCGACCGAGGACGAAGGTTAAGCATTTCGGACTGCCTGCACGGGGTGTCTACGAGTGCGGATGCACGGAGTGCGCGGTGTCTGAGGCCGATACCCACCCTCATCCGGACCCTCTCCCTGAGGGAGAGGGACGGTCGGACAAAGATGATTCTATCGGCGAGTTTCCGAAATGTACCGAGGACGACCGAGCCTGCCGTAAAGAATTTCCGCCGGGTGCCCTTCTTTCGGTTACCTTGTTTGGGCAAGCAAGAAAGGTGACAAGAATAGTTCGGAATTCAAGGCCCAAAGTTTGTGATCTGCATTTTTTGCACATCCCCTTCGCGGTAATTTGTTGCTTTGTCATTCCTTAACCGCAGTCCACGTCTCATCGGGATCATACGACTGCATATCCATGGTGATCTTCGACGTATCCGGTCCCAGGTTCTTCTGATAAACCTTGCCCAGCTGGTTAACGATGAAGGTCATCACCCCTGACTTTCCCCAGTCCGAGGGAAAGGCGACGAGGGCGAAGCCGCCTACCATATTGCCGTTGATGATGTAATCGTATTTCCAGCCCGCTGCGTGCTCTCCCTGCTTTGTCAGGATCTTGAAAAAATATCCGTGAAAGGGTACCGGCTGATCTTTGAACAAAGACTTTTCCTTTTTGTAGCCTTCCATCCTTGCCTGCGCCACGAGCTCGCCCAGGGGGCTCGTTGGTTCACCCTGCGCATGGCGCCAGAAGAGACCGTTCTTTTTTTCAGGATCGCTTCGAAGCTTCTGCGCATAGGCGACGATGCCGTCTCCATCCCAGTCCTTCAGAACATAGTCACGCTGCGCCTTGACGTAGGTGCGGCAGACGAGTATGGCGGTGAGCTCGTCTTCTCCGATCCTGCGGTTCAGGACCTCTTCCTTGCCTGCTTCGGTGTCAAAGAACCACTGGCCATCCGCTGCTTTTACGAGGGGAATAGGGAACGGCCAGTTCTCGTTGCCCAGGTGGATGATCACCTTTGAATCGTTCTCTTTCACGAGGCTGGTTTTTTCGGCAACATGCTTTGCAAATTCCTTGGACTCGGCAGCTGCCTGCACCTCGTCTTTCGAGCCGAGGTCTTTTGCCGCGGGCCCGAAGACCTGATCGAGCGCAGCCTTGTCCTGGGCCTTGACAGCGTCGACGAGTCCTTTCAGGGCTTCTTCGGGAGAGGGGAAGAATTTTTGTGATGAAGCTGCCATGAGCGGATTATTCCAGGCAGATATCAATGTCGCAATTAGCAGGAGTGCGGTAATAAAAACAACGGCCCCTTTGGCGCGGGACAGGGCTCTTTGCTGATCTGTCTTCATATTTTTTTCCTTTCTGTCATCAAGTATTAATGATGTCATAAAAAGTCGTCATTCCCGCTTGTCGGGAATCATGGTGCCGCATAACGCGCTGATAAAATACGATTCCGGACAAGCCCCGACTAGTCGGGGCAGGCCGGCTCCGCCCCGCATCAATCTTTTTCACAAGGAGCGGGGAATGACTGTCCTTGGGGTGATCTTCGACTTTTTTGATACCATCAGTATTTAAACGCAGTGCTTGCACTCCTCTTATCGCTGCCTGCGTTGATCTTCCCTGGAGGAATCCCGGCCCGCCGGTGCGCTGCTGCCTTTGCCTGCAGGCGCGGCTGGCGGGCGTCCACCTACAGTGCTCTGCCGGCTGGTCTGGCCGCGAAGACTCTGCTCTCTTGCCTCGGCTGATCCCCTATAACCGCCATAGGTGACCGACGGTATCCTGGCAGGCTGCACGCGTTCGCTCTCCGGCGGTTTGACAGTGCTTCTGACCTGGGGAGCAGGCGGAGCGGGACGCTGCCGCACAATTCCCTGAGTCGGCAATGGCGGCACGGGTGTCACTATGCCGCGGCTTTCTTTGCCGCGATTACTGATTGCACGGGCATCGCTTCGCCGGGCTGAATGTTCCGTAATGCGGCCTGGTCCGTATCGTTGTGCTGCCCCGTGCTTCTCCCATGCGCTCGTACCGGTCGGCGTTCGGACCACTGGGACGTCTTGTCAAATACCTGTCCGGGCCGTTCCGCGATCTGTCGTGCCTCCACGTCTGATTTATAAGGGGCCTGTTTCTGGTGATGTAAACGTTCCGGATGTGCACATAGGGCCTGGCGTGATCGACCCAGCCCGGCCGGTTCCAACCGTGATAAATAACGTGGCGGCGATGCCAGTCAAAGTCCATGCTGAGCCAGTCGCCGATCACCAGCACCACGCCGAAGGTGATGAAAGGCGGAGCGCCCATAGGCGGCCCCTCGACATATACAACTGCAGGGTCATACTGAGGGAGGTATATATATTGAGGCTGTGCCGGAATGATCTGGATATAGTCTCCCTCGACAATGACGCTTTGTTCGGCATTGCTGGCCAGATTGCCGGCAGCTCTGGCCTGCCACCTGAGCCGCTGGATCGAATCGGTCACCTCTTCCGGTTGGTTCAGAAAAGCGTCTCCCACGTTGGCAGCCCAATCAATGTTCCGGGCCATCATCTGCAGAATGTCCGGATAGCGGGCAATCGCCCTGACGGACTCGGCCCAGTTCTGCTCGTCGATACGCGAGGGATCCCCTCCGCTAGTGAACCACGCATCAGCTTCAACAACGTCATCTGGGTATGTCGAGGCTGGCAGTATCTGGGCGAGCAGAGGATCGGGGTAGAGAGCGATCGGAGCAAGGAGGTTGTCGAGCTCCTCTGCCGTAAACGGCATTGGGTAAATCAGCTCTTCGTCCTCCGCCCAAGCCTGAGCGGACAGGAGCGTCGAAAGGGACACAACAAGGGAAAGAAAAAAACTCTTTATGAAGGTCTTATTCACAGCGCTGCTCCTTTCGTTTTCCAACCTGGAGTCGCTGATGGGCGCCCTTCTTTGTCCATTGCTTCCATGAAGGTGGGTGCAAAAGTATCATGGGAAAGCAATCGACCGCTTTGTAGCAGACGCCTATATATTATTTTAGACCCGATAAAGAATAAAAGGATGGATTGTTTTTTTCTTTTTTAGGTGAGTAGCAATACTTATTTGATGATTCTAATTGACTCATGCTCCCGTCCCCTTTCTTGCGTGCCCAAGAAAGGGGACCCAAAGAAGGGCACCCGGCGAAAATTCTTTACGGCAGGCTCGGTCGTACTCGGTACATTTCGGAAACTCGCCCTTCGGGCTCAGACAGTCCGAAATGCTTAATCCTCGTCCTCAGTCGCCTGCCTAAATTTTCGCATGGGAACCATCAAAAGCTTTTTTAACCCAAACCAAGAATTGTTTCCTTCGCGTCCTTCGCGCCTTCGCGGTAAACGATCTTTCGTGATTTATTCACTCCATCAATCTACCGCACTCCCTGCAGTACTTTCCGTACACATGCGTCTGCTTTGTGCATGCCGGGCAGCTTTTGAACTGCCCGAACCCGCAGAAGGGGCAGGCCTGCGATCCCGGGGGCAGGTGCTTGCCGCAGTTCTGGCACAGGCCTTTGGAGATCCTCCGCTCGATCATCTTCTCGCGCGAGAAGAGCTTCTTCTGGAAGATATAGATAAGGAATAGGGCCGCGGCCACGGAAAGGGCAATGACGAAATAATACCAGATGCCGACGAGCTTGAGGGATTCCAGGAGGGCGATGACCTTCACGAGGAATTTTTTCGGAATGATGTCGTAGACCGTCTCGATGATCTTGAAGAAGACCGGGATGAACGAAACCACGAGGAGATGAGACGAGACGAGGACCTGGAGGCCTCGACTTTTCCTGATGCTCACGTTGTTCCATATGTAGAAGACGACGAAGATCGGCAGGAGGAAGACCATCTGCATAGCCAGACGCTTCACCGGGTACCAGAAGTACAGCCTGCTCAGGTCATCCCTCAACTTCTCCCGGTCCTCGGGTCTGAGAGTTTGCAGCTTTTCCCAGAGCGCCTGAACGAGCGCGTTCCCGTTGATCGTGAGCTCCAGGGCCGCGATCCGTTCTTTTAAGGTGTTCAGGGCATTGGTCTTGTCTCGGACCTCCTGCTTGATCTTGCCGACATTGGCCTGGCCCTGTTTCTGTTTTGCGATGGTTTCGAAGAGCGACGTGTCGTAGGCGCCCTTGGTGCTCCCGATTTCGCGCTGGAGCTCCCTTGTTTCATTCAAAAACTTGCCCCGGTCTTCGAACGAGGCGACGAGCTCCTTGTCGCTTTTGATCCGGTCCAGAAGGTCGACGTAGGGCGCGCAGAGAGGATGGATGTCCTGCTTTTTACCAGGCGCCAGGTAATAGCCTCCCCCGTAGGAGGGCACAAGGGAAGCGAGGTTGTCGATCCGGTTCGTGGGGTTCCAGTCCCTGTTGATCACCATGTCTCTGCAGGAATGAGGGATGTAGGCGTCCGGGGTGCTGAGCTGACGGGTGTGCTCCTCGAGGCCGTGAAAGATCGAGGTAAGGATAAAGACGTCAAGAAAAAGAATGATGACCAGCGCCGCCTTGCTCAAGGGCTGGCTGTCGAGGCTTGTGAGGTTGCTCCTGACCTTTGCGAAACGCTCCCTGATCCTTGCGAACACGCTCATGCCGTCCCTCCGCTGTTGTCGTCTTATTGTGGATAAGAGTGTAGAGGTTTCGCAGGAGGCTGTCAAGAAGGGATGTGCGCGATCATATCCCAGACGGTCAGAAATTTTTTCTTGACAAAGTGTAATTAATACACTATACTTAGTGTTAAAGAAACACCATTGAGGAACAATAATGACAACCTATAAGAAACCCGGCGTTACCGTAGACTGCGTGGTTTTCGGCCTCGACGAGAAGGACCTCAAGATCATTCTCATCGAGCGCGATCTCGAGCCCTTTAAGGGCCGATGGGCCCTGCCCGGAGGATTCGTGCATATCGACGAATCCCTGGAGGCCGCAGCCATGCGGGAGCTTAAGGAGGAAACGGGGGTCGATAACGTGTTCCTGGAGCAGCTGTATACCTTCGGCGACGTCAGCCGCGATCCCCGCGATCGGGTGATCTCCGTCGCCTATTACGCCCTGGTCAACCTCCGCGACCACAAGATCAAGGCCGCCACGGACGCGCGTAACGCAGCCTGGTTTTCCATAGACGACGTGCCGAAGCTGGCTTTCGACCACAACCGGATCTTCGACGTTGCGCTGAGGCGGCTTCGGGGGAAAGTCCGCTATGAACCTGTCGGGTTCGAGCTTTTGCCGGCGAAGTTCACGCTCACCGAGCTGCAGCGGTTGTACGAAAAGGTCCTGGAACAGGATGTTGATAAACGGAACTTTCGCAAGAAGATCCTGGGCATGGGGCTCCTGAAAGAGCTCGACGAGGTCCAGATGGACGTGGCGCACCGCGCAGCGCGGCTGTACCAGTTCGATGAGAAGAAGTACCGGCAGCTGAAGGAAAAGGGATTTGATTTTGAAATCTGACGGACCGAAACGGAGGACGCCATGATCGGAATGCAATTCATTAAAGTCGACCCCACGATGTATCTCATGCAGTACCGCAAAGGCAGACTGGTGCGGGAGGGAACCGGTCTCTCTTTCTTTTACTTCGCACCCCTGACCTCACTCGTAGCCGTGCCGATCGCCAGTACGGACATCCCCTTTATCTTCAAGGAAGTGACGTCCGATTTTCAGGATGTGACGGTCCAGGGCCAGGTCGTCTACCGCGTAGCGGACCCGGGCCGGCTCGCGAAGATGCTGAACTTCACCCTGGATGCTATGAACCGGAAATACGTCTCCGACGATCCGGAAAAGTTCCCGGCACGGATCATCAACCAGGTGCAGGTGCTCATCCGGGCCGAACTCCAGGCGCTTCCGCTGCGCGATGTGCTGATTTCCTTTGACATGCTCGTGAAAAAGGTCAAGGCAGCCATGTCGGAATCGACAGTTCTCAGCTCGCTGGGGATCGAAATTCTCGATCTTTCCATTCTCGCGATCAAACCGACCCCTGAGACGGCGCGGGCGCTGGAGGCGGGAGTTCGGGAACAGCTTCTTATGGAAGCGGACGAGGCCATTTACGGCCGCAGAAACTCGGCTATCGAGCAGGAGCGGGCGATCAAGGAAAATGAACTCAATACCGACATCGCCGTCGAGAACAAGAAGCGCCAGATCCGGGAAACCCAGATGGATGCCGAGCGGGCGGTGCAGGAGAAGAAACGGCTGCTCATGGAAGAAGAGATGGCCGGAAAGGTCTCTCTTGAAGAGAAGAACAAGGAACTCGTCCAGCTGAGCGCGGAAAACGCCCGGGTCGAGGCCGACGCCAAGGCCTACAGCATGTCGGCGGTCATGGAAGCGATCGCCAGGATCGATCCCAAGGTCCTCAATTCTCTGGCAAGCATGGGCATGCAGCCGAACCAGCTGATCGCCGCTTCGTTCCGCGAACTGGCGGGGAGCGCAGCCAAGATCGGAGAATTGAACATTTCGCCGGATCTTCTGCGGGAGCTGGCAAAACAAAGCAGGTAAGCGCATGAAACGGCTGACGGAAAATAAGATCATCCTGATCACCAGGACGACGCGTTTGGAAGAGCTCATCGTCCGGTTCAATACTCCCGGGCAGGCGAAATTCTATGTAGAACACCTCGGCGCTGATTTTACCGATTATGAGATCGAGCACAGGAACTACAAGAGTTCCCTGCAGACAATGGAAGCCCAGCTGCGCGACCTCGGGCGCGTACAGGTACTGGACCGGGCATTTTTAACGAACTTCGTGTTCGGCGATGAAGACACCATCGTTGTCCTTGGGCAGGACGGCCTCGTGGCGAATACGCTCAAATACCTTCACGGCCAGCCGGTCATCGCAGTGAATCCCGATCCCGCGCGTTACGACGGGGTTCTGCTTCCCTTCGGCGTAGGCGACGTGGCCGGGGTCGTGCCCGATGTTTTTGCGCGCAGGCGTCAGGTACGGGAGATCACCATGGCCAAGGTCGGGCTCAATAACGGACAGGTCCTTTACGGCGTGAACGATCTTTTTATCGGTCCCCGGTCGCACGTCTCGGCACGGTATCTGCTCGGTATCGGAACTAAGCATGAGCAGCAGTCGTCGAGCGGGATCATTGTCTCAACAGGTCTCGGCTCGACAGGATGGCTCACGAGCATCCTGGCGGGCGCACGGGGGATCGGGAGTACATTCGGGAAGGCCTTTGATGCCGATGTCCTGAAAAATTTCAAGTGGGAATCGGATTACCTTTACTACACGGTGCGGGAACCGTTCCCCAGCAAAGCATCGGCCGCGACGCTGGTCTTCGGCAAGGTCACTCCGAAAGAACCGATGAGTCTCGTTTCCCAGATGCCCGAAAACGGCGTCATTTTCAGTGATGGAATCGAGGCGGACTACCTGGAGTTCAATTCCGGGACACAGGCGATAGTGAGCGTGTCGGAGAAGAAGGGGCGTCTTGTGGTCTAACGCGCAAGCAGGTACAAAAAAGGAGGAGCCATGGAAAATCCCGTCCGTTCCGGCATAGTGTTGGTCCTTGATGTGATCAGGGACTGGATTTTTTATTTTCGATTCTACCGTCCGGCAGAACGGGAAAAAGATCCGTCCAGGAGACTGAGAAAAGAATTATGGATGGAGATAGCAGGTACTCGTCTCAACGGAATGGGCGCGAACGGTACGCCTCTGAATTTCAGGAAAAAATACTACGACAAGCTTCCGTCGGAAGAGGCCAGAGCCGGCGTGCGAAAGGCGCTTCTCTCGATGATAAGGTCGCGTGACTTTCCTGTCCTGCAAAAGGAAATCCTTGCTTCCATCTGCGCTGATCTCGGGATGGACGAGGCTGAAGAAGACATCAGTTTCGTGCGGGAGGCTTCGGCACGGTGCATGACGATCAGCGAGTTGAGAAGATTCAAGAGACAACAAGAACGGGAGATGAAGAATCACAAAATGGCATGATGAACCCTCCCCCCTCTTCCGGCGGCCTGCTGGTCTTTATTGGCCTGACGTGCCGCCCCAAACAAAGGATTTGAGCACGGTCCTGAATTCTTCCGAATATTTTCCGCAGTTCTTATAGTCCGAGGACAGAACAAAGATCAGGAAGGTCTGCTCGTCCTTTCCGGGATCGACATAGCAGAGGTAGTCGCACGAGGTCTTGCCGTAAGTGTATTTTTTGGCTGCGTAGGAATATTTCAGGCCGTCGACCTTGAAAGGTTGAAAGGTGACGTCGGGACTTGCCTTGCGAGACTCCTTCATGTCCTCTTTCAGGTGTTCATCCACGCCAACGCCCATTTTGTCCATTATCCTGACGTAGATGAGTGCCGGTGATGTTTCATAGGTGTAGCCGTCCATCAGCATGTAGGCGTACATGCCTCTCGCGTTGGCATCTTTGATATTGACGGACCATTTTTTCGGAGGAACAAGAGAAAAGGAATCCTGGGCGCCTGCGGCGTCCTTCTGATCGCGGGGCGATGTTGCGGGAGGTTCGGCAATAGCCAGCCCGGCAAAAAAGCAGAACGCCGCGACTGCTGCTGTGGTCCGAATAAAGTTCTTCATGAAGCTGTCCGTCCTTTCAATTCAAAAAAGGGATTCTCTTCATTCACGTCCTCGAATAAGTTTAATCAATGGGGCAGGGCATGTCAATGCGGGAATTGAAGAAAGGCAGCGGCTAACAGGAACGGTTCAGAGCTATCCCGCGCCTTGGCATCCCCCGGCTCCGGCCGGGGGTGGAAAGCGCTCACTCGCGCGTGACACGAACGTGTCACGCATGCGCGAGTTCGCAGTTCCACCTGGCACTCCGTGCATCCGCACTCGTAAACGCCGGGTGCAGGCGGGAGGTCGCGTCAATTTTAGTCCCGACAGGTCGGGATGCCGGAGGGGGCTCCACTCGGATCATGGTTTTTTGTTTTTCAAGAGATCGGCAAGCGCCTCGAAGGGCTTGTAGGTGGAGGGTCGGCCGCCTGGTCCTGCGGGAGACTCCTTGCCGAAGGTCTCCGTGTCCAGATACTCCTGATGTTCGTTGTCGTGGCAGTAGAGGCAGAGCAGCTCCCAGTTGCTGCCGTCGGGCGGATTGTTGTCGTGGTTGTGGTCCTTGTGGTGGACCGTCAGCTCGCGAAGCTTCTTCCCGGCGAATTCCCGTCCGCAGCGCGCACAGAGATGGGGATACATCTTGAGCGCCCGCTCGCGGTATTCCTTCTCCCGCTGCTCGCGGTGTCGCCTGGCTTCGGCGATGATCTCGTCCTGTTTGTCCTTTTCCGGTTTCATTGTTGAGCTCGAAGAAATTGAACCCAATCATAGACAGGATAACAGGATGAACAGGATTAGAAATTCAGCGGAATCTTATCCCGATTTTATCCTGTTATCCTGTCAGAGAGCTTTATTCCGGCGACTTTTTTCAAGGCAGCAGTCATACCGGGCGTGCAAGCCTGCCCCTCCATGACTGAGGCAGGGGGGATCCAACGGCTTTAAAGCGACGCCACGGCGCTGTTTTCCAGACCTACGAAAAATGCGCCGATCTCCTGCTTCACCTCTTCCGCTTCATCCATGCGATTGATCCGCTCCCTGAATTCAGCGCCGCCGGGCAGCCCCTTCGTGTACCAGCAAAGGTGCTTGCGCATTTCCCGGACCCCGATGTGTTCGCCGGTCATTTTGACCATGTCGTTCAGGTGGCGGAGCATCACTGCTTCCCGCTCTTCAGGCGACGGCGGAGGCAGGAGGCCCCCGGTCGCGAGATAGTGCCGGGCTTCGCGGAAGATCCAGGGATTGCCCTGGATGGCGCGGCCGATCATGACGCCGTCGCAGCCGGTTTGCTCCATCATCAGCTTCGCGTCGCGGGCCGAGCGGATGTCGCCGTTGCCGATGACCGGGATCCTGACCGCGTCCTTCACGGCCTTGATCATGCTCCAGTCGGCATCGCCGGAGAAGCCCTGCACCTTGGTCCTGCCGTGGACCGTCACTGCCACGATGCCGGCGTCTTCCGCGGCCTTTGCAAAATCGACGGCCACAAAGCTCTTCGCGTCCCATCCGAGGCGTATCTTGACCGTAACCGGAACGACCGATGCCTTGACCACGGCGGACATGATCTCCCGGGCAAGGGGCAGGTCGCGAAGCAGCGCCGAGCCGGCGCCGCTCTTCAGGACCTTCGGTACCGGGCAGCCCATGTTGATGTCGATGAAATCCACGGGGCTTTCGGAAACAATGCGCGCGGCATCGGCCATCGATGCGGGCCTGCCGCCGAAGATCTGAAACACCACGGGTCGCTCGACGGGGTCGGTCGTGAGCATCCCCTTGGTGCGCTTGTGGTCCCGGATCAGGGCTTCGACGCTCAGCATCTCGGAATAGACGAGACCGGCGCCCATCTCCTTGCAGATCCTCCGGAAGGGAAAGTCGGTTATCCCGGCCATGGGCGCGAGGACGAGGGGGTTCTGTATGAGAACATCGCGGATGTGCATAGGCTATTATACCCGAAAGCCTTCTGAAAGCGAAAGCCTTTCAGGAGGTGCTGCAGCGGCACGGGAGCAAGACGTCCGTTCACGACTGCAACGGGGAGAGGGCCGCTCGTCATGGGAGAAAAACGGTGGTAGCGGACAGCTTGCCGCTGATAGTTGATTATTGACCGGCACCGCCGGCCTCCTTCGAGTGCCCCGCGAAAAATTTTTGTTGAGCAGGGTGGTATCTTTAATTGAGGAGCAACATTTTCAACAGAAGAACGAAAAATCCGGTGGATTGTGCTGCTGTACTGAAGATTTTCATGAGGCGGTCGTCATTTAACTGGAAAAAAAATATTGGTCTGGTGTATTATGCTCTCTCCAGAAGCCGCGCTGTTCTCCTTCTTTAGTAGCAGCCGTATATATTCGTATATATTTTTGTCTTTTTCACCTGCAGAGACCGGTGAGTAAAGCCGCTGAGGGCGGTGTATGTGAGACTGAGCATCCTGTCAAGACTGATACTGGGGTATTCCGTGCTGCTCGTTCTGGTGGCGGGCATGAGCGTGTACGCGATCGTGCAGCTCGGACGGGTCAACGACGTCACGCACTCCATCATCCTGACGGATAACACGCTCATCAGCCTCAACAAGGAGCTGACGGACGACCTCCTGTCCGAAACGAGGTACGAAAAGAAGTATCTCATCGTACGAGACCGGGCATTCTATGATGGATTCCTCAAGTCCAAGGAAGAGTTCGGGAAGAAGCTCGCCGAATCCATCCGCCTCGACGTGTCCGGCGAGGTCCGCGCTTCGCTGATGTCCATCGCCGACCTGCATCAGACCTATGTGTACCTGTTCACGCAGGAGGCGGAGTATCTCCGGGAAGGGCAGTCGTACGCGAAGGCACTCTACGACGCCGAGAAGGAGCAGATGGTCGGCGCCGCGCTCGATGAGCTGTCCAAGGTGCGGGCCCTGGGTCAGCAGGCCATCGTCGATAAGGTGCGGAAGCTGAGCGAGGCGGGCACGGAAGCGAGGACCGTTGCCATTACCGTGAGCACTCTGTCCCTGGTGTTCGGCCTCCTCCTTGCGGTCCTGATCACCCGGAGCATCACCAAACCGCTTAGGATCATGCAGAAGAAGACGAAAGACATAGCCGACGGCGTGTTCGAGGCCGATCTGAAGCTGCCCTCGCCGCCCGAGATCGGCGAGCTGGCCCAGGCGTTCAACACCATGTGCCGCAACCTCAAGGTCGTGGACAGGATGAAGTCCGACTTTTTTTCACTCATGTCCCATGAGCTTCGGACCCCCCTCACCTCCATCAAGGAGGGGACCAACCTGTTCCTGGAGGGACGGGGCGGCGACGTGACGGAAAAGCAGAAGCGGCTGCTGACGATCATCTCCGAGGAAAGCAACCGGCTCATCGAGCTGGTCAATTCCGTTCTCGATCTTTCCAAGCTCGAATCGGGGATGCTGACCTTCACGCTGGCCCGGGCCGATCTCTCGCCGCTCATCGCCCGGGTCGTGCAGGAAGTGGGGCCGCTGGCCGAGTCGAAGCAGATCTCGCTCGTGAGCGAAGTAGGAAGGCTGGTGGACGTTTCCATGGACTCCGAGCGGATTCTCCAGGTGCTGCGCAACCTGGTCGGCAACGCCCTGAAGTTCACGCCCCGCGGCGGCACGGTGCGCATTGCCGCACGGCACGATGAGTCGACCGTCATCGTCTCGGTTTCCGACACCGGTCCGGGCATTCCGCAGGAGCATGCCGAGGCGATCTTCGACAAGTTCCGCCAGGTGCCCGGGGCGGGCAGGATCCATGGAACGGGTCTCGGCCTGGCGATCGTGAAGCATATCATTCAAACGCATGGAGGAAGAGTGTGGGTACTCAGCGAACCGGGAAACGGCAGTACCTTTTTGTTTCAGCTGCCTGTGTGATGCTGGGCGTCATGTCCGCCTGTGTGCCCGTCAAAGCGCCTCCCGCGCGCGTGGTGCGCGTGGAGGAATGCAATCACCTGAGGCGGGTCAACGGGCTGGTGAGCCAGGGGGACTTTGACGGCGCGATCAAGGAGAGCCTGGACCTGCTGGCCCGTTCGCCGAATACGCCGCCGGGAGACACGGCGCTCATGAACCTGGGGCTCATCAGCGCCCATTACGCGAATCCGAAGAAGGACTACCGGAAGGCACTCGGCTATTTCATGCGGGTGGAGCGGGAATTCCCGCACAGCCCCCTGGTTGAAGAGGCGAAAATATGGACGAGCGTGCTGCAGGCATTCGAGAAGGCGAAGCAGGTGGACATCGAAATCGAGAAGCTGAAGAAGGGGATGGGGAAATAGGCATGGAGAAGGACAAGACCGGAACGCTGCTGATCGTGGACGACGACTACAACCTCCTGGAGCTCATGAAAATGCGGCTGGAGTCGTCGGGCTATACCGTGACCACGGCGCCCGATGAGAACGTCGCCCGGGAGGCCGTTGCCGTTCAGGTCTTCGACCTGGCGATCCTCGATCTGCAGCTGGTGGGCCAGGACGGGATCTCGCTCATGGAGGAGATCCACCGCATGGTGCCGGGCCTGCCGGTCATCATCCTGACGGCCCACGGCAGCATCGAGAGCGCCGTCGAGGCGATGAAGCGCGGCGCCTTCACCTATCTCACCAAACCCTTCGACGCCCGCGAACTGATCATGCATGTAGAGCATGCCCTGGAGAGCCGGAGGCTCGCCACCGAGGTCGACCGGCTGAAGGGCCTGTTGTCCGACCGCTACGATTTCAAGAACATCGTAGCCCGGAGCGAGATGATGCAGCGCGTGCTTGAAGCCGTTTCCCGCATCGCCGTGACGGAATCCACGGTCTTTGTCCGGGGCGAGAGCGGCACCGGCAAGGAGCTCATCGCCCGGGCGATCCACCTGAACAGCAACCGGAAGGACAAGCCCTTTGTGGCCATCAACTGCGCGGCCCTTCCCGAGACGCTGCTCGAGAGCGAGCTGTTCGGCCACGAAAAAGGCGCGTTCACCGGCGCGATAAAAACTTCGAAGGGGCTTTTTGTCCAGGCCCACGAGGGGACCATCTTCCTGGACGAGATCGGGGACATGCCCCTTTCCCTGCAGGCAAAGCTGCTTCGTGTTCTCCAGGAGCGCCAGTTCTATCCCGTGGGCGGCGAGCGGCCGATCGAAGTGGACGTTCGTGTCATCGTGGCGACGAACAGGAACATCGACGAGCTCGTCAAGCAGGGCCAGTTCCGCGAGGACCTGTATTACCGCATCCACGTGATCCCCATCGTCCTGCCGGCCCTGCGGGAGCGGAAAGAGGACATCCCCGTGCTGGTCGATCACTTCCTGAAGAAGTACGGCGACCAGATGAACAAGAAGATCAAGGGGCTCACGGCCCATGCAATGCAGCGGCTCATGTTTTACGACTGGCCCGGGAACATCCGCGAGCTGGAGAACACGATCGAATATGCTGCAGCCATGACCAGCCAGGACGTCATCGGAGAGGACCTCATCCTGCCGATGAAGACGGGGCCCGAAGAGTCGATCAAGCCGCTGAAGGAGGCCAGGGACAGTTTTGAAAAGGGCTATCTGATCCGGCTCCTTGAAATGACCCGCGGCAACGTGACCAGCGCGGCAAACCTGGCCGGAAAGTACCGGGCGGACCTGTATAATCTTCTGAAAAAATACGTGATCAATCCCGCTGATTTCAAGAAAAGCGACTGAGAGGCGCGGGCACCCCGTCTCTGTTCTTCTTCGGTCCCTGCGTCCCCTGAAGTCTCAAGCTGACAGCTCAATGCTGACCTTTTGTTGTCTTTTTTTCCCGCCCACAGCACTGCATCGTGATAATCGCTCCTGTATGCAATTTCATACAGAGGCATAAGGAATTGATTATCCCTGCAAAAAATCATATCACCGCAAGCTTTCCTCACCCTGCTGCATGATAATCCATACAGGAGCCCGCAGTCCGGAAACTCCAACTCTGTCCGAAAGCAGCAATTTACTTTTTAGAATCAAAAGGATCAGCGTCTCCGGCGCTTCTGGCATTCGAATTGCTTTAGACAGAGCAGTCAAACGAAATGAAACCACGGCAGCAGCGCCGATTCACGGGTCCGTGAATGAAAAAGAAAGAGAGAGATGGAAATGCCGGTCAATTTTTGCCCGAACAGGGAACAGATGGTAAAGGAAGTAGAAGAGTGCATCGAATCCAGCAAGCTTGATGTGCTGATGAGCTTGTGTACCTGCTGCGTGTATAAGATATTCGATGAGAGCACCCTGGTGTCCCAGTGCATGAGATGCAGCGTTCAGCAGGGCATTTCAAAGATCTCGGGCAAAAACAAATGGACCGCTTCGCCGGACATGGAATTTCTCGGGGTTTGCTGATGGGGCTTCGATTCGTGAAGAGGCCGGAAACGGGTCCCCATCCGGCTGCCGGTTCCGCAGCCAACTTCAACGGGAGAACAGCTATGGCCAGAGGCATTATGACGCTGCTGGTTCCGCTCGTTGCAATCCTGCTGAGTGCCGTCGCGGTTGAATCGCTTTTTGCCGCACCGCAGCATGCAGGGGCCGTTGCCGTGAGCGGGGAAGCAGGGCGGCAGCTGCGCATGAAGGACGCAGAGGCGGACCGTGATATCGACAGGGTCGTATCCGTGCTGGAGAGCAGGATCGGAAACCGCCGGCTGCCCTCCCGCGCAAAAGAGAGGCTGGCGTCTATGGACAGCCGGGACTTCCGACTGATCGTCAGACTGTGCGACCGCATCGACGGGGGAGGAAACACATCAGGCACCGACTTTGCGTTCCTGCTCGCTGCCGCCCTGATCGTGCTTTCATGACGGCGCGAAAGCAACTTTGCCCGGGCGGGAGCTTCTCCAAAATATCGCGATCCTCGGGATGCCGGGGGAACAGCTCGCGGGAAAGATGAAGGAGGCGGACATGAGGAAAAACGCTGTTCATATTCTGTATCATATCTCCGTCGTCGTACTGAGCGCGGCCATGGCGCTCTCGCTTCCCGATATTGTGAAATATCTGAGCAGGAAGCTGCTGCTCTCGTGGTCCCTCGTGGAGAACGAGGAGCTCATTCTCGTCGTGACCGAGATCGGCGCCGCCGTCCTGCTGATCGTGGGCATCAACGCCGCGGTCAGGAGCTGGCGCATGCGCAAACAGTCGCAGATGGCGAAGACCGCGGGCCTTCATCATGTCGCGCCCGTGAAGTCCTTTCTTGCACGGAGGCAGGTCAGGAAGCTCAAGGAAGAGCAGGGCTTCGGGCGGAACGTCATGCTCATCAGCTCAACGGGCTACCGGACCTTTGTCGATCCGGCCGGCGATCTGCACCAGGTCCTTAAAAACTGCCGGGAGGCAAAGGTCATGCTGCTCGATCCGCTGAAGGACGGCGTGACCGCGCGCGCAAAGAGCCTCGCAGATCCGGAGATTACGCCGGAAAGCTTTCGCGACCACATCATCAGGAGCATCGATTTTTTGAAGGGGCTCAAGGCCCTGCAGAAGAACGTGAGGCTGAAGCTCTACCGGGACGTGCCCCTGCTCAAATTGGCCATTCTCGGCGATTACCTCAGCATGCAGCATTATCCCGCGGGTACGAACGTGCGGGATATGCCGGAGTATGTATTCAAGCACGGGAAGAGCGGCAATCTGTTCAGCTTATTCTACCAGTATTTCGTCACCCGCTGGCTTGATCCGAACATTCCGGAGTATGACCTCGACACCGACGAGCTGATCTATCGCGACAGGATGGGCAATGAGGTCAAGCGAGAGCCGTTCAATGAAGTTGTGATGGAGTATTAGAAACCGGCCGTCAGCGTTCAGCTGTCAGCTTGAAGCTGTACGTCATAGTTCTATCAGAAAAGAGGGCCCCCCCCTCTCGCAGGGCATTCTGGCTCCTGCTCCTCTCCCTCCCGAGAGCTGCAGCCAGAATGCCCGTTTTTTGTCCTGCAGTGAATTTTAACGAAGGCGCATTGACTCCGGCGTAGCACGGATTTCCCCATACTGGGAGAGGACCTTCACCATTTGCCGTATAGCTTCAATATGCAGCAGGCGCCGGCGGGCTGCAAGCCGGGCCGTCCCGCGTGTCGGCCAAGGAAGACGGTGCTCAAGCCGGACTTTAATTAACCTGTATAAGTTAAGGGAAGGATTCTCGAAATTCGATCTCGACCCCGCGGTGTGTTTACCGCTTGAAAAGAGTTCATAATGCCTGCTTGAGGACCAGTCGGCAACGTGGTTTACTACTAATGTACGATTTTCTTTTTGTCCCTTGACATCGCCTGTTAAACGTCCTATGCTTTTTGGAAAGAGGACCTTTGGTATCCCATTTCTTGCACGGGCGGGTCCCCGTCTGTAGTATTTTTCATAGCCGGAGTGAAAAAGCGATCTCCGCATCCCATTGGATGCGTTTATGCAATACAACAACTACGATAGAGGAGGACCATAGCATGAAGAGAAGAGCAATCACAATCATAAGTTTTCTGGCAGCCTTGGGTTTGAGCGCAGTCTATGTTGCTTCCTGCGGTAGCAGTGGCGGAGGCGGCGGTACCGGCACCGTCAGTACACCGGCTTTCAGCAAAGGAGCCATAACCGCGAAGGGAAGCATTTTCGTGAACGGCGTTGAGTATAAAACAACCGGTTCGACGATCAAGGTGGAGGGCGTTTCAGGCCATGGGGAAAGCGAACTGCAGGTCGGCATGGTGGTGAGCGTTAAGGGCAGCATGAGCGATGACGGCGTGAACGGAGAAGGCGCCGAAATCGATTATGAGGACAACCTGCAGGGACCGTTGACCGCGGTCGCGTCAGGTGCAACCTCAACCTTGACGGTCCTGGATCAGACGGTCCTGGTGGACGTGAGCACCCATTTGTCTCCGACTGGAACGACCGTGAGCTCGCTTGCGTCACTTGTCGCACGACGACACCGATCGTGGAGGTGAGCGGCATGACCGACAGCTCCGGCGTGATCCATGCGACCTTTATCGAGCTGAAGAAGTCTTCGCCTTCCGCGGGCGATGAGATAGAGCTGAAGGGAACCATTGCATCGGGAAGCACGAACACCGTGGCAAAGACGTTCAGGATCGGCGGACTTATCGTTGACTACGGAAGCGGTCCTGCCCAGTTGAAGGATTTCCCGGCAGGAGGCATCGCCGACGGACTGTTCGTGGAAGTCAAGAGCACGCTCGGCCAGTACAATGCGGGGACCCATACGCTCGTTGCAAGCGACGTGGAGTACAAGGTGGAGTCGTCTCCTTCAGAAAATGACAAGACCGAGATCGAGGGGATTGTGGCTGATTTCAATGGAGGAGCAAAGACGTTCACCGTGAGCGGCATCTCGGTCAACGCCTCGTCAATCACCCTGCCCCAGGGGTTCGGGAACGGAAGCATCGTGGAAGTCGAGGGCACCTACGCAGGCGGCGTCCTGACGGCTTCCAAGGTCACGGTCAAAACATCGTTATAGAGACGGTAGAATGAACAGAAAAGCCCCGGGGAGGCCGCCCGGGGCTTTTGTTTTGTAAACTACTTAACTAATGGTATTCCTTTCCTTTTGGGGTTAAAATAGGGAACAGCCGACCCCCTTATAATAAAAATAATCGAGAAAATCCTTGACAATGCTGGACTTATTTTATATATTCTATATTCTTTGCCAATCGGGAACTTGCCATGTTTGATGTCCTTACAGGGAAATTAGAGTCTGTTTTCAAGAAGCTCCGGGGCAGGGGCGTCCTGAAGGAAGACGATGTCAAGGAAGCGATGCGCGAGGTGCGGCTTGCGCTTCTCGAGGCGGACGTCAATTTCAAAGTCGTCAAGGATTTTATCGGCCGTGTTCAGGAGCGCGCCGTCGGCAAGGAGATCCTGAGCAGCCTCACACCGGGCCAGCAGGTCATCAAGATCGTTCATGATGAGCTCGTCGGATTGCTCGGCGGCACCCAGGCCAAGCTGTTTTTGTCCCCGAACCCGCCCACGGTCATCATGATGGTGGGCCTGCAGGGGTCCGGCAAGACCACGACGGCCGGCAAGCTGGCGAAGAATTTCAAGAAGGACGGCCGCAGGGTCCTCCTGGTCGCCTGCTGATACGAGAAGGCCGGCAGCAGTCCAGCAGCTCAAGACGCTGGCAAAGCAGGTCGGCGTCGACGCCTTCATAACGGAAGACCAGGACCCGGTGACTATCTGCCGGAACGCGGTAAAACAGGCGGCTGCATCGCTGTTCGAAGTCGTTATCCTCGATACTGCCGGCCGGCTCCAGATCGACGAGCCCCTTATGGAGGAGCTCAAGCAGATCAAGGCTGCGGTCAAGCCGAGCGAGGTCCTGTTCGTGGCCGACGCCATGACGGGCCAGGAGGCCGTGAACATCGCGGCCAAGTTCAATGCCGATCTCGGCTTCGACGGCGTTGTGCTGACCAAGCTCGACGGCGACGCCCGGGGCGGCGCGGCCCTCTCGGTCCGGTCGGTGACCGGCAAGCCGCTCAAGTTCGTCGGCATGGGCGAGAAACTCGACGCCCTGGAAGCGTTCCATCCGGACCGCATGGCCTCGCGCATCCTCGGCATGGGCGACGTCATGTCGCTCATCGAGAAGGCGCAGGAGTCCGTCGACAAGGAAGAGGCGCTCAAGCTAGCGAAGAAGCTCAAGAAGAACTCCTTTGATCTTGACGACTTCCGCAACCAGCTCAAGCAGGTGAAGAAGCTCGGCGGGCTGGAATCCATCATGAGCATGATCCCGGGGATGGGGAAGATGAAGCTCCCTGATGCCCAGGTGAACGAAAAGGAACTGACGAAAGTGGACGCCATCATCAGCTCCATGACCCAGAAGGAGCGGGCGGATTACACCGTCATCAACGGCAGCCGCAGGGCCCGCATCGCTAAGGGGAGCGGCACCCAGGTGCAGGACGTGAACCGGCTCCTGAAGCAGTTCGCCGACATGCGCAAGATGATGAAGTCCATGACGAGCGGCAAGATGGGAAATATGGCGAAGATGTTCGGCGGAAGGATGCCGTTTTAAAGGCAAGCGCGAAATCCGAATATCTAAATCCTAAAAGGCAGTTATTTAGAGTTTAGAAATTCGAATTTGGAAATTGTATCTAACGAAAGAGGTGACACAATGTCAGTACGGATCAGACTCAAGAGAATAGGGACCCACAAGAAGCCCTACTACCGGTTGGTAGTGGCGGACTCCCGGTCGCCCCGCGACGGCCGCTTCATCGAGATGGTCGGCACGTATGACCCCCTCAAGAAGCCGGCGGAGATCAAGGTCGACCAGGAAAAGGCGCTCGGCTGGCTCAAGAAGGGCGCAGTGCCGTCCGATACGGTCAAGACCCTGCTCTCCAAGGTTGGAGTCATGAAGCAGTACGCGGAAGCGAAGTAGCCGTTAAAATGCGGAATGCGGAATGCGGAATGCGGAGTGAAAACCGCAAACTGAAAAAGGGCGAACCCCTTATCCGCTTCTCTGCGGTATGCTGATAACGATCGGCAAAGCGGTCAAACCCTTCGGCGTCAAGGGAGAGATGAAAATAGAAATGCTGACGGACTTCCCCGAACGGTTCAACGGGCTCCGCCGCGTTTACCTCATTTCTCCCGCCGGGAAAGAGACCGTCTGCGAAGTAAAGAGCGTCCGCTACGCCAACGGAATCCCCTTTCTCCTGTTTTCGGGGTATGACTCGCCTGAGAAGGCAAAGACCCTCAACGGCTGGCTCGTAAAGGTCCCGGAGGAGGAAGCGGTCCCGCTGCCCGAGGGCTCGTACTACTGGTTCGAACTCATGGGCATGGAAGTCGTTTCCGACAGCGGTGAGACGCTCGGGCCGATCGTGGACATTTTCGAAACAGGCAGCAACGATGTGTACGTCGTCAAATGCGGAGGGAAGGAGATTTATCTTCCTGCGACGCGCGAAGTGATAAGGCAGGTCGACCGGGGAGCCAAACGAATGGTCGTCCATCTCATCGATGGCCTGTTGGAATGATGTGGGAACCGGCTCCGGCAATGCGAAGACTGAATTTTGAGGTGCTCACCCTGTTTCCGGGGATCCTTACAGGGCCCCTGAACGAGAGCATTCTGAAGCGCGCCCGTGAAAAAGGGCTCCTGGATGTCGAAATCAGGAACATCCGGGACTATACGGAAGACAAGCACAAAACCGCCGACGACAGCCCCTACGGAGGCGGCGCGGGTATGGTGCTCAAACCCGATCCGATCTTCAGGGCCTTTGAGGCCATGAAGGCAGCCCATCCCGGCGAGGAATTCCTGAAGATCCTGCTTTCGCCCCAGGGTCGGGTCCTGGATCAGCGGAGGGCCGAGGAGCTGTCCGGGGAAACGCGGAGGATCGTCCTGCTCTGCGGACATTACGAGGCAATCGATGAGCGGGTGATTGACGCTCTCGTGGACGAGGAGATCTCCCTCGGGGACTATGTGCTCACCGGCGGAGAACTGGCGGCGCTGGTCGTGATCGACGCAGCGGTCCGTCTCCTGCCCGGGGTCCTGGGCGACGAAGAGTCCGCGTATCGGGATTCCTTCGGAGACGGACTGCTCGACCATCCTCACTATACGAGGCCTGCCGAGTTCCGCGGCAGGAAGGTGCCGGAAGTCCTGCTGGGGGGCAACCATGCAGAGATCGAGAAGTGGCGCCGGCGCGAATCGCTCAGGGCCACGCTCATGAAAAGGCCGGACCTGCTGAAAACCGCCGAGCTCACGCGGGAAGACGAACAGGTTTTGGAAGAATTGAGGAAAGAGCTGGAAAGAAAGCATCAATAAACAAGCGCCAAATGACAAATAAGCTTCAATGATCCAAATTCGAATTTGGCTTTTGGAATTTATTTGTATTTTGGAGTTTGAAATTTGGAATTTGCATTTAGCGAGGGAGGTTTGTCATGAACATCATTCAATCTTTGGAAAAGGCCCAGGTCCGTGAAGGGATACCGAGCTTCCGCGTGGGAGACACCATCCGTGTTCACGCGAAGGTCGTAGAAGGCGACAAGGAAAGGATCCAGGTATTCGAGGGTCTGGTGATCGGACGGCAGGGCGCGGGCGCCCGTGAAATCATCCGTGTGCGGAAGCTGTCCTACGGCGTGGGCGTCGAGAGGCTCTTCCCGATCCACTCGCCGATGATCGACAAGATCGAGCTCGCCAAAGAGGGCAAGGTCCGCAGGGCCAAGCTCTACTTCCTGAGAGAGCTCCGCGGCAAGGCCGCCAGGATCAAGGAAAAAGAGCGCGTTTTTGCGCAGGTTGCCGGCGCGACCCAGGCCGAGGCAGCCGAGCAGAAGTAGCGCGAGCAGGCATCAATTCCCAGACTTCAAGGCACAGGCAAATCCCAAATACCATGCGCCCAATGCCGGACCCGGTTTTGGGGCTTATTTGGGATTTGTAATTTGAAACTTGTCGTTCCGAGGTTGTTATGCCCCGTGGCCGTTCCTTTCCTGGGGAGGCGCGTTCAGAGCGCACCGCTGACCTGTTCGGCGATGAGCTGGCGTGCGACCCGCTTTTTTTCGAGCGCAGCGCCCGCAGCTCCGGCTTCACCTGCATCGCGGGCCTCGACGAGGCAGGCAGGGGGCCGCTGGCCGGTCCGGTCGTGGCCGCCGCGGTCGTGCTTCCGGAGGGGCTTCTCATCCCGGGGCTGACCGACTCCAAGCAGGTCCCGGAGCAGTTGCGGGAACGGCTCTTTGACGAGGTGCAACAATCGGCGGTCTGCTTCGGGATCGGCGTCGCCGACGAGCGGACCATCGACGAGGTGAACGTCCTGCAGGCGACCATCATCGCCATGGAGCGGGCGCTCGAACAGCTCCTTCCCCGTCCGGATTTCCTTCTTCTCGACGCATTGACGCTCCCGCGAGTTCCTCTTCCGCAGAAGCCGATCATCAGAGGCGACAGCCGCAGTCACAGCATCGCAGCCGCTTCGATCCTCGCAAAAGTGACGCGGGACCGGCTGATGCTTGAGCTCCATAAAAGATTTCCTCAGTACAATTTTCAGAAACACAAAGGCTACGGCACGAAAGAGCACCTTGCGCTCATCGCCGAGCACGGACCCTGCGAGGCGCACAGAAAAACGTTCAATCCCGTTGCCCGAATGCTCCGGGAGGAGCGGCGGTGAGCCTCCTGAGGAAGCTGCTCGGGAGGGAAGGCGAGGACCGCGCTGCGCAGTACCTTTCCCGGCGGGGGTACAAGATCCTGGAGCGCAATTACCGGACTGCGACCGGGGAGATCGACCTCATCGCCCTGCACGAGGGAGCAGTCGTGTTCGTGGAAGTCAAGACCCGGACCAGCAGCGCATTCGGAGCTCCCGAGCTGGCGGTCACTCCGCGGAAGCAGATGCGCATGATCAGGACCGCGCTGGGGTACATCAAGCGCAAGCGCATCCATCAGGTGCCCTGCCGGTTCGATGTGGTGGCCATCAATACGGCGAACGAACAGGAGATCGAGCTGATCCAGAACGCCTTCGAGGTGGACCGCACCCACATGTGAGGGAGAGACGATGATCGAATTTCTCAAGAAAGTACACCTCTTCGAAAGCCTTTCCGCGGCCGAGCTGGAAAAAATTCAGAAGATCGCCAGGAGGGAGTCCCATGCGAAGGACACGGTCATGTTCTTCGAGGGCGACCCCGGCAACCGGTGCTACGTGATCATCAAGGGGGAAGTGCGGATCAGCAAATTCATCCCAAACATCGGCGAGGAGGCCCTGGCCGTTCTGAAGGCGGGCGACTATTTCGGCGAGATGGCCCTGATCGACAATTTTCCCCGGTCGGCCCACGCCATCGCCAATTCGGACATCGAGGTGCTCGCGATAGACAAGACGGACCTGGACAAAATCCTGATCATGGACCGCGAGCTGGGCTACAAGCTGCTCTGGGCCTTCACCAAGACCCTTTCAAAGAGGCTGCGGGAAACCAACGAGAAGATGGCGGGCTTCCTGGCCATGTCCGGAGGATTTTAAAAAGCCGTCCGTGTGCAACAAGGTGATTTCACCGGTGCAAAACCGATAGGGCTTCAGTTAACGTTTCAGATGTATAGTATCCGTATTCTATTATGTAGTATAATGTCAATGTGCGTCGAAGGTCTTGTCCCCATTTATAAACGTTGTGAAGAAGAAACCCTATAGTATCGGAATGATCAGCCTGGGCTGTCCCAAGAACCAGGTCGATGCCGAGCAGATGCTTGGCGTGCTTGCAGGAGCGGGCTTTACCGTCACACCGGACCGGAACAATGCGGATGTGATCGTGGTGAACACCTGCGGATTCATTCAGTCGGCCAAGGAAGAGTCCATTGAGGCGATCCTTGAAGCGGCCAGGCTGAAGCAGGAAGGCAAGTGCAGAAAGGTCATCATTGCCGGCTGCCTTGCGCAGCGGTACCGCGAGGAGCTCGGCCGCGAGCTTCCCGAGGCCGACGCCGTGATCGGCACCGCCGAGATCGGCCGGATCGGCGAGATCTGCACGAAGACGCTGTCCGGCGGAAAACAGACCATCCAGGTATCGGAACCGACCATGGTCTACGGCCTGCCCCGGCTGAGCACGACGCCGCATCACTACCGGTATCTCAAGATCGCCGAGGGATGCAGCAACCGCTGCTCCTATTGCGCGATCCCGATCATACGCGGAAACTTCACGAGCAGGCCGTCGTCGTCCATCGTTGAGGAAGCCCGCACGCTGGCCGGCGAAGGCGCGAAGGAACTGGTCCTCCTGGCGCAGGATTCGACCGCATACCGGGACCGCAGCGTCGATCTTCCGATGCTCCTGACAAAACTGGCCAGAGTGCGCGGCATCCAGTGGCTTCGGCTGATGTATGCCTATCCCGGCAGGATCAGCAGGGAGCTGATGGCGGTAATGGCGGACGAAGCGAAGATCTGCAAGTACCTCGACATTCCGATCCAGCATTTCGATGACCGGGTGCTTGCCGCCATGAACCGCAGGGGAACGTCGGAAGACATCCGGAGGACGATCGACCAGCTGCGGAAGAAGGTGCCCGGGATCGCGCTGCGGACCTCGCTCATCGTCGGTTTCCCCGGCGAGACCGAGGCTGCATTCAGGCGGCTGTTGTCCTTTGTCAAAGAAACGGAGTTCGACCACCTCGGCGTATTCACCTATTCGCCTGAGGAGGGCACGCCTGCGCAGGGCCTGAAGCAGACGGTGCCGACGGACGTTGCGGCCGACCGGCTCGACCGGATCATGAAGGCGCAGGCCCGGATCTCCCTGCGGAAAAACAGCGCACTCGTCGGGTCCCGCGTCCGCGTGCTCGTCGACGGCATGGAAGACATGACCCTGGTCGGCAGGATGCAAACGCAGGCCCCCGAGGTTGACGGCGTGGTATACTTGTCGGAGACGGAGGCCGCGCCCGGCGAGTTTCTCGACGTGACGATCACCGATGCCACGGAATATGATCTGGTGGGGACGGCGGAGAATAAATAGAAAGTTTCAAGCACCAAATAACAAATAAGCTTCAAGCACCAGAATCAATTTGGATCTTATTTGTGATTTGATATTTCTCATTTGAAATTATATTTATCAAGGAAGGGATTCTATGGATAACGACAACGAGTCTTCACAGTCTTCAAACGGCGAGGAGAGCTTCGCCGAAATGTTCGAAAAGAGCTTCAAAAAGCAGAGCAAGCTTTCGCAGGGCCAGATGGTAGAGGCCGCTATCGTCAAGATCTCCGGAGAATGGATATTCCTCGATCTGGGCGGCAAGGGGGAAGGGTATCTGGACAAGAAGGAGATGGTCGACGCCGCCGGAAACCTTACGGTCAAGGAAGGCGATATAGTCCGGGCGTACTTCGTGAATGCGGAAAATAACGAAATGCATTTTACGTCCAAGATCGGATCGGGTCCGGGAAAACAGAGCCAGCTCGAGGACGCCTGGAGAAACGGCGTTCCGGTGGACGGGACGGTCGTGAAGGAAATGAAGGGCGGCTTCGAGATAAAGATCGCCGGTACTGTCCGAGCGTTCTGTCCCTTTTCACAGATGGGTCTGCGCCGCGAGGAGCCGACCGCGGAAATCGTCGGCCGGTCCCTCCCGTTCAAGATCATCGAGTTCACCGAGGGAGGACGGAACATCGTCGTTTCCCGGAGGCCCATACTCGAGAAGGAGAAGCAGGACAAGAGGGCGGAATTGCGCGGCACGCTGAGCGAAGGCATGAAGGTAAAGGGGACCGTGACGTCGATCCAGAAGTTCGGGGCCTTTGTGGATATCGGCGGCATCGAGGGCCTGCTGCCCATATCGGAGATCGCCTGGACCCGCACCGAGAAAGTGGGAGACATCCTGTCCGTGGGTCAGTCGGTCGAGGTGATCGTTAAAAAACTCGACTGGGACCAGAACCGGTTCTCCTTCAGCCTGAAAGACGCCATGCCCGATCCCTGGCAGCAGGTGGCCGAGGCCTTTCCCGTCGGTTCGTTCCACATGGGCAAGGTTTCCCGCCTCGCTCCCTTCGGCGCTTTCGTGACGCTGAAGGAAGGCATCGACGGACTTATTCACATCTCGAAGCTTGGAGCAGGCCGGCGGATCAATCATCCGCGCGAGATCGTAAAAGAAGGGCAGGAGGTCGAGGTGCAGGTGGAAGCAGTGGATCCCGCCCAGAGAAAGCTCTCGCTCGCCCTGGCCGAGGTCCGCAGGGCCGAGCAGGAAGAGGCGGCTACGCTGCATGAGTACAAACAGCAGGCCTCGTCGGAGACGCAGAACATGGGGACCCTCGGGGACATGCTCAAAAAGAAGATGGATAACGACGAGAAGAAGTAGCAGGCAGATTTTCACAAAACCGGCCGCTGTCAGAAATGACAGTGGCTTTGCTTTTTCTATGTCTTCGCTGGTTCAGGCTTGCAGCCTGAACCGAACGTTAAGGTTTGGTTCAATCTTCAAGATTGAACCAGCGCGAGATTTTTCATAAAACCGGCCGCTGTCATTCGTGACAGCGGCTTTTTCCTGTTCTGCTGGTTCAGGCTTGCAGCCTGAACCAAACGTTAAGGTTTGGTTCAATCTTCAAGATTGAACCAGCGCGAACAGAACAATCCCGTAAGGCAATGAAATTCGAGTGGACTGTTACTCCCTTGAATCCTCCTCATCTTCATGGTAAAGTGCTCCCCGTGATAACCGCCCTCATCATCTTCATCATCACCTATCTCTTCATCGGCCTCCGCCAGATCCCGCGGCTGCACATAGACCGGCCTGCGGGCGCGCTCGTGGGCGCGGTGCTCATGATAGTCTTCGGCGTGCTGACGCTGGACCAGGCCTTTGCGGCCATCGATATGCACACCCTGCTGCTGCTTCTCGGCATGATGATCATTACCGTCTACCTCAGGCACGCCGGGTTCTTCGAGCTCATGGCGGACAAGATCCTGTCCCTTGCGCGCACTCCGGTCCAGCTCCTCATCTTCGTGACTGTCTCGTCAGGCGTATTGTCAGCCCTGTTCGTGAACGATACGATCTGCCTGCTCTTTACGCCAATCATACTGGAAATGGCGGTCCAGCTCGGGGTCAGCCCCATGCCCTACCTTCTGGCCCTTGCCACGGCCTCGAACATCGGGAGCGTGATGACCGTGACCGGCAATCCCCAGAACATGCTGATCGGCATCTACTCGAAGATCTCCTACCTTTCCTTCTTCGGCGCCCTTTTCCCCGTGACGCTTCTGGGCCTCGGTGTGAGCATCCTGGTCATTCGGATCGTATATCGCCATGACATGAAGAAGGAGTGCTTTCTCAGGAAACCGGCGCTTCCGGCATACGTTGTCAATAAGCCGCTCCTGATCAAGGCTCTCATCATCTGCGCAGGCGTGCTTGTTGCGTTCTCGCTGGGCTATCCTTATTCCCTTACTGCTGTAGCGGGCGCTGTTGCGCTCATGCTCGTAGGCGGCGTCAGAACGGAGAAAATTTTGGAAGACGTGGACTGGACCCTACTCCTCTTTTTTGCCGGCCTCTTCGTAGTGATGCACGGCGTCGAGACCTCAGGCCTTGCCGCAAAGGTGATCGGGTGGACCGGCGGGGTCACGGAAACGTCGCTTATCGGCAGGATCGCGGGCCTGTCTTTTATCTCTGCACTTCTTTCGAACGTGGTGAGCAACGTGCCCGCGGTTATGCTCCTTAGGCCGCTCCTCGAATCCCTCGGCAGCGACAGGACGCTCTGGCTGACGCTGGCCATGAGCAGCACCCTGGCAGGGAACCTGACACTGATCGGCTCCGTCGCGAACCTGATCGTTGCGCAGCAGGCGAGGAAGCGCGTGGAGATCGGGTTCATGGAGTACTTCCGGGTGGGAGCTCTGATCACGATCATCACCATGGCGATCGGGATCGCGGTCCTTGCGATCGAGGTTCGAGTGGCGCAGGGAGCTGAACAGGAGATTGCCCAGCCGAGCGGGAAGATTGAGCAGGTATCGGTAATTTCACCTGCGCATGAACCGCGTACGTACAAGGTCGTGCTCTTCTGCGACACCGATGAATTGCGGGAGCGCGGACTTCAGGGTTTCCGGAAGCTTAAGGACGATGAAGCAGCGCTCTTCCTGTTTCCTATGCCCATGCAGACGACCTTCTGGATGGCAAGTGTAGACTTTCCCATCGACATCATCTTCGTCGGCCCTGATCAGAAGGTCGTGCGGGTCTACAGTAACTGCAAGCCGGGCAGCCGCGAGTACTTTCCTTCCGGCGTCCCTGTCCAATGGGTGATCGAGACCGCAGCAGGGTCGGGGGTCAAGACCGGAGATAGAATTGGTATAAAAGGCAACTGAAGAAGATATGCCACGAATTTCACGAATTGTCACGAATAAAGCGGGGCAAACAAGGAAAAAGAATCGAGATGTGGTTTGGTTTCGCCACTTTTTCAAAATTCTTACATTCGTGTTAATTCGTGAAATTCGTGGCTAAAACGGAATTTAAATATGCAACTTGGCTATCGCATAATCCGGCCGGCTGACGTCGGGACACAGCCGCTCAACTTCGTTCAGATATCGCTGTGGCGGCAGGCGAACTGGGGAGTCTCCGAAGGGGAGCAGGCGGTAACCGAAGCCATCGAGACGGCATCAGTCTGCAGGACCCGGGGCATCAGGTCTGTCTTTCATCCTCTTGACTATCCACTGACTAACGCAGAGGCCGGTCGGACAATGGCGGTAATGAGGCGGCTTGCAGCTGCATCGGACCTCGGCTTCATCATCCACGACGAAGGCGGCAACCACAGCAGACTTTCCGATTCAGAAGCTGAGCAATATGAAAAGAACGTGCGTGAGCTCGCCAATCTCTGTCCGGTCTCGATTGAGAACTCCTACAACTCCGGCGACATAACGTGGTTCTGGGAACGCTTCGTCCTGACTGCGCCGCAGGCCGTGACCATCACCCTGGACATCGGCCACCTCGAACTGGCCGGGATCGATTCGCTTTCCTTTGTGCGGTCAATGCCGCAGCAACTGCTCGATCGGATCGTTTTCGTGCACATGCACCATCATGATCCGCAGGATGCACATTTGGTCAAGGACCACAAACCGCTCGTCGATGGCTGCCGCGAGATCGAGGCGCTGAAAGCACTGAACGTGAGAAAAAGGATCTGCGCGTGATCCTCGAACTGGATGCGGCCGAAGATGGGATGAGACAGAGCATCGAGATGCTAAAGAAATGCGGCATGGGGATGGGGTAGTGTCAATTGCGAATTGCGGATTTCGGATTGCGGAATAGGATAATTCTGCAGTCAGAATCACGATGACTGAACCGCGAGGTCGCCAAGACCACGAGGACGTCACTAACATCTTAAAATCTGATTTTTTCATGCCTCTGGTTTCCTCGCGTCCCTCGCGCCTTTGCGGTAAATGTTGCTTCTATCATTTATCGTGGCAATACAGGCAGAGGTCCTTCTGCGGGGCCCTCAGCATCTTGCGATAGATTCCGCGGTGGGGATCGTGGCAGGTGGTGCAGACGACCTTGCCGTCCAGGAGCGGCAGGCTCGTGACCGATACCGCAGGCGTGACACCGGTCTTATGATCATTGGGTGCGGCACGGTCGGCGTGACACTCGATGCAAAGCTCCTGCACGGGTTTTTTGAGCGCCGCGGTTTTTCCGGAAAAGGCGTGGCCGGTATGACAGACCGCGCAGTCCTTCTTGATTGCCGGGACGTTTTCACTCGCCAGGCTTTCCTGAGTAAGCTGTTTTGTGCAGCCGGAAAGACTGAGCGCGGTCGGCGCAATGATCGACAGGACTACTGCGATGGCGGTTTTCATGGATTGTCCCCCTTCCCGCACGGCCACGAGCCGGAATCCGAGTAGCTGCAGTATAAGCCTTTTCCCTGCCGCGAATCAAAGGAAAACGGGCCCTTTCCTCATGCTGTTCCCATTATTTGCTTGAAATCCTGCACAGAAATGATAATATAAAAAATTATTTCAACGAAGCCTGAAGCCCTTTTCAGGCGACCAGGGAAGGAATCCATGATCGGCACTATTCTGAAAAAAATATTCGGTACGGCGAACGAGCGCGAGATAAAGCGTCTCCAGGTGCAGGTGGACCAGATCAATGCCCTGGAGGACGGAATCTCCCGGTTGTCCGACGCCGACCTTCGCGCCAAAACAGACGAATTCAAAAAACGGATCGAAGACGGCGAAACGCTCGATGACATCCTCCCGGAAGCCTTTGCCGTGGTGCGCGAGGCGTCGAAGCGGGTCCTCGGGATGCGCCACTTTGATGTGCAGCTGATCGGCGGCATCGTGCTCCATTCGGGCAAGATCGCTGAAATGAAGACCGGCGAAGGAAAGACCCTCGTGGCTACGCTCCCGGTCTATCTGAACGCCCTCACGGGCAAGGGCGTGCACGTGGTCACGGTGAACGACTACCTGGCCCGGCGCGACGCTCAGTGGATGGGGCCGGTGTATCAGTTTCTGGGACTCACCGTGGGAATCATCGTCCATGGGCTGACCGACGAGGAGCGGCAGCAGTCCTACGGTTCCGACATAGCCTACGGCACCAACAACGAGTTCGGCTTCGACTATCTCCGCGACAACATGAAGTTCGACCTCAAGGATTATGCCCAGCGCGAGCTCAACTTTGCCATCGTCGACGAAGTGGACTCGATCCTGGTCGACGAGGCCCGGACCCCCCTCATCATTTCCGGTCCGGCCGAGGAGTCGACGGACAAATACTACAAGATCAACCGCATCATCCCGAGCCTCCAGAAGGAAATCGATTTTACCATCGAGGAAAAGACCAAGACCGCAGCCCTGACCGAAGAGGGGAACGTCAAGGTCGAGAAAATGCTCGGCGCGGGCAACCTCTACGACCCTTCGAACGTGGACCTCGTGCACCACGTGCACCAGGCGCTGAAAGCCCATGCCCTGTTCCACCGCGACGTGGACTACGTGGTCAAGGACGGCGAGGTCATGATCGTCGACGAGTTCACGGGCAGACTCATGCCGGGCAGGCGCTGGAGCGACGGCCTGCACCAGGCCATCGAGGCGAAAGAGAACGTCAAGATCGAGAACGAGAACCAGACCCTGGCGTCCATTACGTTTCAGAACTACTTCCGCCTCTACGGGAAGCTCGCAGGCATGACCGGTACGGCCGAGACCGAGGCGCCCGAGTTCGCCAAGATCTACAATCTCGATGTGGTTGTGGTCCCCACGCATCAGCCCATGATCCGCATGGACAACGCTGATTTCATCTATAAGACCGAGCAGGCGAAGTTCAACGCGGCGATCAAGGAGATCGAGGAGCTGCACAAGAACGGGCAGCCCGTGCTGGTGGGCACCATTTCCATCGTCAAGTCCGAAACGCTCGCGGCCATGCTCAAGAAAAAGGGCATCAGGCACTCGGTCCTGAACGCGAAGTACCACGAGATGGAGGCGGAGATCGTGGCCCAGGCCGGACGGCACGCCGCCGTCACGATCGCCACGAACATGGCAGGGCGCGGCACGGACATCGTTCTCGGCGGCAACCCCGAGGGGCTCGCCCGACAGGCGCTCAAGGGCAAGGAGTACTCGAAGGAAGAGTGGGACAAAACGGTCGCTGAGTTCAAAAAGCTCTGCGCCGAGGAAAAGGAAAAAGTGCTCGCCGCGGGGGGCCTCCACATTCTGGGCACTGAGCGGCACGAGTCACGCCGGATCGACAACCAGCTCCGCGGACGTTCGGGACGGCAGGGCGACCCCGGCTCGTCGCGCTTCTATCTTTCCCTCGAGGACGACCTCCTCCGGATCTTCGGCTCCGATCGCATCTCGGGCCTCATGGGCAAGCTCGGCATGGAGGAAGACGTCCCCATCGAGCACCGCATGGTGTCCCGCGCCATCGAGAACGCGCAGAAGAAGGTCGAAGCCCACAACTTCGATATCCGCAAGCACATCCTCGAATACGACGATGTGATGAACCAGCAGAGAAAGGTCATCTACGAGCAGCGCCGCGAGATCCTGGCCGGCGAGGACTTGAGGGAGGAAGTGCTGGGCCTTGCCGAGGACCTGCTCGACGGCGTGATCGGGTTCTACTGCCCCGAGGACAAGTATGCCGAGGAGTGGGACATCACCGGACTCACTGACGCGCTCGCGGCGAAGTTCTCCTACCGGTTGAGCGACATCGATCCGCAGACGCTGTCCCGGGAGGAGTTCAGGGAAAAGCTCTGGGAAGCGATCAAGCAAAGCTATGAGGAAAAGGAACAGGAGATCGGAGTCGAGCTTCTGCGCCACCTTGAGAAGGTCTTCATGCTCCAGGCGGTGGACCACCAGTGGAAGGACCACCTCCTGGCCATGGACCACCTGAAGGAAGGCATCGGTCTGCGCGGGTACGGTCAGAAGGACCCGCTCATCGAATATAAAAAAGAAGGCTTCGACATGTTCGAGGAGATGAAGCTCAGGATCGTCGAAACGACGGTCGAGAACCTCTTCCGGATCAAGGCCGCGGCCAAGGAGCAGAGCCAGGAGATCGAGCGCAAGCAGAGACGACAGCTGGCGAACCTCAGTTTCGTCGGGTCCGGCGAGGCAGCTGCCGCAAAGGCGGCGCCGGTGCACGCGGCCCAGAAGGTCGGCCGCAACGATCCCTGCCCCTGCGGGAGCGGGCTGAAGTACAAGAAGTGCCACGGGAAATGATTCGCCGCTGCAGCAGCTGTGCCGGTTGTGCAAAGGATGAAATTCGTCGAGAACGCGGGCAAAATAAATTTCAAATAGGAAAAGAAGACACAGAAAAGGCTTGGAGGATTGATCCCCAAGCCTTTTTTTACACCGGGAAGAGTCTTCTCATGAAATCTCGGTTCTCTCTCCTGTAAAAAAGCTGTTTTTCGACAACTTAATTCGTTTCCGCTTTTATGAACAACGGCTGCTGCTCAGCACCGCCACACTGGCGAGCCAGCTTCTCGCTCTGCTTCTGCACAAGGACCTCGGGCAACTTATAGTTTGCGCTGTACTGGTCGGGGGAAATCAGCCTAAAGCCGACCCAGGGGCGTTTGATCGACGGAGCGTACCTGACCCGTGCGGTCGGCTGAATGGACTGCGGCTTGTCGTCCCACGAACCTCCCCGCAGAACCTTGTACATTCCGGCCGTCGGTCCTTCGGGGTTGTACTGCGGGCTGTCTCCGTAGTAATTTTTCTTATACCAGTCGCCGGTCCACTCCCAGACGCTCCCCTGCATGTCATGGATGCCGAGACTGTTTGGCTCTGACAATCCCACAGGATGGAGAACGCGTTTGGCTTCCGAGGATGCGATACTTGCCGCACTGCTTTTCTCCTGTGCTCCGCCGGTTCGGACTGCGTATTCCCACTCTGCCTCGGTCGGCAAACGGTATGCCTTTCCGGTGCGCTCACTCAGGCGGCGGATGAATTCCTGCGCTTCGTTCCAGCTTACATCGACCACCGGGCAGTTGTCGCCGCAGCTGCTGAAAGAGGATGGATAGTTCCCCATGATCTCCCGCCACTGGCCCTGCGTTACTTCATATTTCCCTATGTAGTAGTCGTCAACGCATACCTGGTGCGCGGGGCTTGTATCGCGCAATCCCTCCCCGGGGTTGACTCCCATACAGTAGCAACCGCCGGTTACGTGCACGAATTCCAGGTTGACGTTCGTATCCTTCAAAGAAGTAGCCGGAGAAACCGGCGCGATCGATGTCCGGTACGCCGCTGACGCAACGACAACAGGCATATTTTGGGGCAAATCTACGCACGCCTGCGACACGCCTGCTGCTTGAAACAATCCGATGATCATGAAACTTAAGATGGTTTTCATAGCACTCCCCCTTTACAGTCATTGATCGGTGAACATAATCCTTTTCTGTAGGTTCCAGATGAGTATGCAAGATCCTGTGGAATATTCATGTGCTCATAATGAAAAGTCACCTCCTCGTGACGGAAGCGGCGTATTGAAATCGCTCGGCGGCCTGGTCCCGGCAGAAGGTAACAGCGTGTGGCTGTCGGCATTTTCCTGACAAGGTGATTATTCATGGGCGGGAGATAGCGCTCCTGTCCGCAGCGCATTCTTCCTGGTTATCTGTATCGGCTAAGATTGCCTGAGAGGTGGGAAAAGTTGCCGGCGTGGCGGTCTCAAAAGTCTGTTTATGTGAGTAGTACATTATATTGCAATCAATTGCATTTAAGATGCCATGCCATTTTCGGTTGTTCCAATCCATTTGATAATAAGCACATAGTGGTTCTCGCAGCATTTCCCTCACGCTCTCAGACTTGTGAAATTGTATGAAACCCCCTACAGTCATTAGTGTGCAGGAAAGTAAATTAAGAAGATATATCAGTAGTGTCCGGTTATCGTTTTTCTGAAACGCGATAACCTACAGTAATACAAAAAGATAATGGCCAAAATGCAATTTTTCGATTTGAACTTCGTTTCTCTGAATTCATCTTATAATCACCCTCAACATTGCCTGAGAGGGACAGGGATGAATTCGGGGAAAACGGTCTTTGCGCAACTGATTCAATATCTGCCGAGGTACGAGTTCAATCAATGCGTGAATCGCTATCAGGGCAACTACAAGGTGAAGACCTTCTCATGTCTCGATCAATTGCTCTGTATGGCATTCGCGCAGTTGACCTATCGAGAAAGCCTGCGCGATATCGTAACGTGTCTGAACTCACATCGCCAGAAACTCTATCATATGGGCATCCGAGGCAAGATTGCCAAATCTACCTTGGCGGATGCCAACGAGCTTCGCGATTTTCGAATCTATCAGAGACTTCGGGTACATGCTCATCAACGAGGCCAGTTCCCTCTACCGAAACGAGGAACTTGGCTTGGACCTAAAACTCGCGATCTATGCCCTGGACTCAACGGTTATCGATTTGTGTCTCTCGACATTCCCATGGGCCACGTTTCGCAAGAAGAAGGCAGCTGTCAAGATCCATACGCTGCTCAATGTCCAGGGGTCGATTCCGACCTTTATTTTCGTCACTCCCGCAAGCGTTCACGACGTCAATATGATGGATGCCGTTCCTATAAAAGCCGATTCGGTTTATACCATGGACCGCGCCTATCTCGATTTCGAACGGCTTTATCGTATCAATCAGCTCTCGGCCTACTTCGTGATCCGGACGAAGCACAATCAAAGGCTTCGTCGTATATATTCTGCACCGGTCGACAAAACCATCGGAGTCCAAGCCGATCAAACCGTTGTGCTCGTCGGGTTCAATTCTCGATTGGCCTATCCCGATCCCATGCGCCGGGTTCGCTATTACGATATCGAACGGGACAAGCGCCTCGTGTTTCTTACAAACAACTTCCTTCTGCCAGCGAAGACTGTAGCGGACATCTATCGGTCGCGATGGCAAGTGGAGCTATTCTTCAAGTGGATCAAGCAACACCTGAGGATCAAATCGTTCTTTGGCACATCGCCCAACGCGGTCAAAATTCAGATCTGGACAGCCGTCAGCGTTTATCTTCTCGTGGCGATTGTCAAGAAGCGTTTGAACCTTCCTGGAAGCCTCCACACAATTCTACAGATTTTGGAGGTGAACCTGTTTGAGAAAAAGTCTATTTCTCAAGTGGTTCAGGAAACCATAGATCGTGAAATGGAGCAGCATGACGATAACCAATTGAATCTATTTACGTAACAACCGGACAGTACTGAAGATATATAATGAAAAATCAGGATATTTCAGCGTGTATGAAATTACATACAAGATGAAACTGCACTTCCCGATACTTTTGACCAACGGAGTGATCCTTTAGGAGTAAAGACGATAGTCGGAGTTTATATTCACACGCATATTAGAAGGATGGTTATTTCAGGCAGAGTAAAAGTCTGCACAACAGCAGAAGCTCCCCCCTGTTTTGGGAATGCCAGGTTACCAGAGTGCACTTTTGTAGCCGCTCTTGCCTTCTTAGTGCGTTGATGTTTGGTGCTGCGGCACCGGGTTTTGTCACAGCCGGAGCTGGTGAGCAGGAACTGTGTGTCGGATGGTCACGGTTCGAAAAACCACGACAAAGGTAAAGCAGGTGATCAGTGGCTTCCTTCCGCGGTAATCTCAAGAGGCTGGTTCGTGTATCCGGAAAAGATTCGTAAAAAAAGTTTTTACATTTTTTTTAAATTAGCTATAATGGCTCGGTAAATATGACATCAGGTGAACGAAGAATACGAATCGCCGGGATACAGGCAAGTGCCAGGCCGGAACTCGACCGGAACATCGAGCGCGCCGTCGAGATGACAGAGCTGGCGGCAGAAAAAGGCGCAGCGATCGTCTGCTATCCCGAACTCTTTCTCACGCCCTGGTTTCCGCGACGGGAGGAACAATCCATCTTCTCCTGGGCACAGGATCCCGCCGGCCCGCCTCTCCAGCGGCTACAGGCCCTGTCGCGAAGCACGAGCACGGTGCTTATAGTCCCGTTCTTCGAGTCGTCGGGAGGACATTACTACAACAGCGCAGCGGTCATCGATTGCGGAACGGTCCTCGGCTTCTATCGCAAGATGCATGTGCCGAACCTCCCGCTCTATCGCGAACAGTTCTATTTTTCCCCCGGCGACGGGGGGTTCCCCGTCTTTAAAACATCCTGCGGCACGATCGGCGTTCAGATCTGCTGGGACAACCTGTTTCCGGAAGGCTCGCGCATCCTGGCGCTCAAGGGCGCCGAGATCATCTTCGCTCCCACGGCGGCATCGCTCAACACACACACCCTGTGGGAGCGGTCCATCACGTCCAACGCCTTTGCGAACAATATTTTTATTTTCCGCGTGAACCGCGTGGGCAAGGAGGAGGGCATAACGTTCTACGGACGGAGTTTCTGCGCCGATCCCTGGGGCGAGATGGCTTCCGAACTGGCGGGCAGCAAGGACGCAATCGTGATCGCCGACATCGACCTTGACGAACGCGCAGCCGCCGGCGAGACCTGGGGGTTCCTCAGGCATCGCAGGCCCGGCGAGTATGGGGAATTGACGAAATAGAAAAAATCGAAGGGAAGCGAAAATTGTACGAAAGCTGTCGCCCGCACCGCTGATGCAGATCGGCAATCAGCCGCGGATGTTAGTGCAGCTTTCTTTCCATAGATTCCACGAGCACTGCGATGATCTCCTCAGGACTCCGATTCGGCCGGTGTCCGCTCGTCCGGAGTGTCCGTTCCTGCACGGTGCGCTCCTCATCGCGGGTGAGCGGCACGAACTGAATGACACCCCGATATTTTTCGCCCTGCTCTCTGCACCAGATCAGGAGACCGCCTTTGTGGCCCCGTACCCGGTCATGGAACCATACGAATCCGGGCTCGATAGGATGGGAGGATTCGATCCACACCCCGTTCTCGCTCAAATCGGTGATGCGGACCGTATGGTCGGACCATTCGCGTCGCGTGAAGGTAATGACTCCCAGGGAGCAGCAGTTCACCAGGGGAAGGTGCTGCCCGTCACTCTCAATAATCTCTTTAATTTTTGTCATAGCACGAACCTCACCAATTGTTAAGTATCATCGTGCTTCACGCTGGTGATGCCTTTGCCGGATGCTCGCTGGAAGCATTGTCACGCAATAATTAATAGTATAACTTAAAATTTTAGATATGCAACATTTTTCTGGTTGCCCCTATGCAACCTTTTGCAACGCCGGGAAATCAAGCGAAATTTTTTGGTCGACTTTTGGGAAACAAACATACTGAAAAAGAGGAACATTCTTCATGGACCTGTTCGAAGGCATTTATACCCGCCGGAGCATCCGGCAATTCACGGACAAGGCGGTGTCGCGCGAGCAGCTCCGGGAAATCGTCAAGGCAGGCACCTGGGCGCCTTCGGGGCTTAACAACCAGCCCTGGCGTTTCGTGATCGTAACAGGCGCTGCGGTCCGCAATGACCTTGCGAAGCAGACGAAGTACCACTTCATCATCGAGCGCGCTCCCGCCTGCATAGCGGTCTTCGTGGACCGGAGCGTCATGTACAACGATGTCAAGGATCACCAGGCGATGGGCGCCTGTCTCCAGAACATGCTGCTCGCTGCCCATGCCCTGGGCCTCGGCGCGGTCTGGCTCGGCGAGATCCTGAAGAATGCCGATGCGGTGCGTACCCTGCTGGGCCTGGACGCGAACATGGAATTGATGGCCGTTGTGGCACTGGGACATCCGGCATCAAAAAACCACTCCTCTGCTCGCAAGGACATATCGCAGGTCCTGCTCAAGGAAGTCTAGCGTTTTCTCTGACAGAAAATTTTCTCCCCCTCCCTATCTCCTTTGCTATAATTAGACAAGTTTGTTCCGCTGACAAACACATTATCTGCAGTGATTTGCCCGGAATTCCATGACTTCCCGGCTTTCCTGAGAAAACCACGGATCTGGCCTTTCCCGAACGATGGTCATATCAAAGGGTGCATCATGAGAGCAATGGTCCTGAACCGCATCACGAACATCAGCGAGAACCCTTCTCCCCTGGAGCCTGCCGACCTGCCCGTTCCCGATCCGCAGGACTTCGAGGTCCTTATAAAGATATCCGTTTGCGGCGTCTGTCACACCGAACTGGACGAAATCGAAGGCAGGACGCCTCCCGCGAAGCTGCCTGTCATACCGGGACATCAAATTGTCGGACGGGTGGAAAAAATCGGCCCCCGGGCAGGCAGATTCCGCATCGGCGACCGGGTCGGCATCGCATGGATCCACGGCTCCTGCGGGACGTGCAGGTACTGCAGGACGGGGCAGGAAAATCTCTGCGATAATTTCAGGGCGACCGGGCGGGATGTCGACGGCGGGTATGCGGAATATACCACGGTCCGGGAAACCTATGCTTATCGCATCCCGGAAGGTTATTCCGATGCCGAAGCCGCGCCGCTTTTGTGCGCGGGAGCCGTCGGTTACCGTTCGCTCAGGCTCACGAACATCAAGAACGGCGATGCGATCGGGTTGACCGGATTCGGCGCGTCCGGGCATCTTGTCCTGAAGATGGCCAGGCACCTTTTCCCCCGCTCGAAGATATACGTATTTTCCCGCACGGAGCAGGAACGGTCGTTCGCCGAAGAGCTCGGTGCGGTCTGGGCAGGCGGCATGGAAGAGAACTCGCCCGAAAAACTACAGACCATCATCGACACGACGCCGGCCTGGAAGCCGGTCATCGCCGCTCTGAAGAATCTGGAAAAAGGCGGCCGTCTCGTCATAAACGCCATACGGAAGGAAGATCCCGACCGGGATGCGCTCCGGGGATTTGATTATTCCCGCGATCTCTGGCTGGAAAAAGAGATCAAGAGCGTCGCCAATGTCACGCGCAAGGACATCGAAGATTTTTTCCTGCTTGCTTCCCGGGTTTCTCTCAGGCCCGAGGTCCAGGAATACGGTCTCCCGGACGCGAACGCGGCACTTCTCGAACTGAAGGAACGGAAGATCCGGGGAGCCAAAGTCCTCAGAATTTCCTAGCAGCCCGCTGAAAGTATTCGCCCCTTGTGCCTGCGCTAATCATCATGCGCCCCACGTCCGTCTGTATTCGAAAATCGAATACTGGTCTCCGATAATCAGATGCCTTTCATGGTGACCTGACACCCTCTTCGAAGAACATTTCTTCTGTGCGCCCCGCAAGTATCGGTTTTTCCAGAATTCCCGTCTGGAATGAAGTCCCTCCTCGTTTTGGCACATCAACTGCAAATACCAGTGCATCACTGCATCGAAATCTCAGCTCCTGCTGAACCGGGGGGAAAACCATGGGACATGGATGGATGGGATGCCTGAAAAAAATCGCCGGACGGAACGACCGGCAGCCGGGAAGGACCGACGGCCTGCTCGCGTCATTCATGAAGTCGAGCACGATGACACAGGTGTTCCAGCCTGCACACACCCTTCGGCTGAAGCCGGACCCAGAGGACGGGGAACCTGCTTCAAAGGCGTGCCCTGCCGCCGCACCGCGGTCAGTGAACTGGCACGGGGTCACCGACCGGGGACTGGTGAGGGAACAGAATGAAGATTATTTCCTGCTGCTCGATCTGGGAGACAGAAAGCTTCTCGCAGCCGCCGACGGCATGGGCGGGCACGATGCGGGAGAAGTAGCGAGCCGAATCGCCTTGGACAGCGTGTGCAGCGTTGTCCGGCAGGAAAGCAGAGGCATCGGCGACGAGCTGCTGCTCGTGGAGCGCGCCGTCCAGGAAGCGAACAGGGCGGTGCGGAACGAAGGCGCACGGCGGGGTTCCGACATGGGTACGACGGTCAGTATTGCGCTTATCGTCGACGATCAGGCTTACGTAGCGAACGTCGGAGACAGCAGGGTGTACTGGATCGAGAACGGCTCGATCAGCCAGATCACGGTCGATCATTCGCTGGTGGCGAAGCTCGTGGAGGCCGGCAAGGTGTCAAAAGAAGAAGCGCGCAATCACCCGCGGGCCAACTTGCTCTACCGCACGATCGGGAGCGACGAAAGCGTCAAAGTCGACACCTTTCGCGTGCAGCTGAAAAAAGGAGGGGCACTCTTGTTGTGCACTGACGGGCTCTGGGGAGAAGTGCCGGACGAGGACATTCACCGGGTCTTCGCCGGAGAGCGGGAGGCTGCCGCGGCCTGCACCCGTCTTGTGACGAGGGCTAAAGCGAGCGGCGGCAGAGACAATATAACGGCTGTAGCCATAAAGATAGAATAGAGCAGACCTCGCACTGCCGGACAGGTAACAGGCAGAAAAAGGAAACGAGAGGAGGACGTGTTATGAAAAAGGAACTGAACCTCAGATGCGTAATGAGCAAGGACGTGCTGCCCGTGACAGAAACGGAACAGGCAGTCTATGCATTGGTGGACATCAAGGCGGGAAGCGGAACGGTTTTCGGCTCGATGCCTGCAAATTTTGCGCTGGTCCTGGACCGGAGCGGGTCCATGGACGGAGAAAAGCTGGAGAACATGAAAGAGGCCGTTGGGTACGTGGTCGATAATCTTCGGGACAACGACTTGGTGTCCGTCACTATTTTTGACGACCAGGTGGAGACGCTTGTCCCGAGCCGGCCCGCGGGAACGCGCGATGAGATCAAGGCGAAACTGGAGGGACTGATCGCGCGCGGCGGCACCCAGATCGCCGACGGACTGCAGGCCGGCCTCGAGGAAGTAAAAAAAGGGTTCGCGCGGGACCGGGTGAACCGGGTCCTTTTACTGACCGACGGACGGACCTGGGACGACGAGGAACGCTGCCTCAAGCTGGCCGATGAAGCAGCAAACCGCGGCATTGCCGTCACCAGCATCGGGATCGGCGACGACTGGAACGAAAAGCTGCTGCTCGAAATCGCCGATCGCTCTCGCGGCAATTCCCACTGGATCCAGAACCCCATTGCGGTTCTCGACGCCTTCCGCGAGGAAGTGGAAGGCATGCAGTCCGTGGCGGCGGCAAACCTCGTGCTTACTGTCCGTATGAGCGAGGGTGTCCGGCCCATCAAGGTGCATACTACGTCCCGATGATTGCCGATATCAGCTCCCGTGCAGTCCAGGGAAGCTCGATTGCAGCCGAGCTCGGATCGCTTGACGGCAGAAAAGGCCAGGTGCTGGTGATCGAGACGCGCCTGTCCAGGCAGCAGAGCGGAAGGTTTCGCCTGGGCCAGATCGAGTTGACCTATGACATGCCGGCACAGGGCGTCAAAGCGCAGAAGATCAGGGAAGACCTGTTTGTTACGTTTACGACCGACGGTGCGACCACGAAGGTGAACGCGGAAGTCATGAATCTGGTGGAAAAGCTGAGTGCATTCAAGCTGCAGACCCGGGCGCTTACCGAAGCCGAGGCAGGCAATATTGCCGCTGCCACGCAGAAGCTTCAGTCAGCGGCCACGGTGCTTCTGAACCTCGGTGAGGACGAGCTGGCCGATGCCGTAGACCGGGAGATCACCATGTTGAAGAAGACCGGAACGTTGAGCGCCGCAGGAACCAAAAAACTCGAATACGGAACGAGGAAGCTTACGACACAAGCGATGAAGTAGGGCAGAGAGCAGAGAGACTTCACCCTATGCGCCATGCCCTCTGCACTATGCAGAATCTATCTAAAGGAGGACTTAGCCATGATTTGCAAACAATGTCAGACGGAGAATATTGACGGTGCGCTTTTTTGCGAGGAATGCGGCTCCCAGCTTGAAGAAGGACAGCGGATTGAAACGGCTTCGGCGCAGGAGGCAGCGCAGCTCGTTCTTGCCTCGGCAGACGGGAACAGGCTGGAGCTCCCGGCCAAAGACGACGTGGTGATCGGCAGGGAAGATCCCATCAGCGATGTTTTCCCCGACGTGGACCTGTCGCCCTTTGGAGGCCTGGAGAACGGGGTCTCCCGGAAGCATGCGGTTATCCGGCGTGCGGGTTCGGCCTATACGGTCGAGGATATGGGGTCTACAAACGGGACGTATCTCAACAGGAAGAAAATCCAGCCCCATGCGCCGCAGGAGATCAAGCCCGGCGATGAGGTCAGGTTCGGAAAACTGGCGCTGTCAGTGAAGGCAGCGTAAGACAATTGCGAAATATCGTATTTCTGATTGCGGATTCCATGTCACAATTCGCAATCCGCAATTCGCAATTCGAAATGCGAAGGGAGGTTTTTATGCCCACCTTTATAACCATACTGATGTTCGCCGCGACAGGCGCCCTCGGCGGGTCCGCTGCATGGGCGTTCATCCTCTATCTGTCCGGATCGCCGGCGAGCGGCCTTTCAGGAGAGATGCTGCTCGGCGGCATTGCCGGCATGTTCATCGGCGGGTTCCTCTGGAGCCATGAGCCGCTGGCCGGCCGGCAGTTCAAAGCCGCGCTGAAACGGGCCGCAATGGGCGCGGTGGGCGGCTTTCTCGGAGGCGCTGCAGGAGCGGGTTTAGGAAGCACGGTTTTTTCCACGCTCGGCGCATTTGTGGCCGATTCCGGGAGGGTTCAAAGCGTCCCTGGGCGTGGCCGCCGCCGTGGCCCTGGGATGGTCGATCCTCGGCGCGAGCGTGGGCCTGAGCGGCGGCGTGATGATCCGCTCGCGCGAGCGGGCACTGTACGGACTGACCGGCGGAGCGCTCGGCGGCCTGTTCGGCGGCCTCATGTTCAACGAGTTGTCGTCGACCTCGATCTGGTCCGTTCTTGCCGGGCTCTCCCTTCTGGGACTGTCGATCGGCGCCTTCATCAGCCTCGTTGAAGAGACTTTTGTATCGGCGAAGGTGAAGGTCGTCAAGGGCAGGCACATCGGCAGGGAATTCCCGCTCCTGAAGGAAATGAACGTCGTAGGCAGGGACGACCGGTCCGACGTGTGCCTTTCCGGCGCGGAGGGCGTGGGGATACGGCATGCCTACATCACAAAAAAGGACGGCCGCTACGCAATCGAGGCTGAAAAGGAGGGCACGGGCGTGTACGTGAACCAGAAACTGACCAGGAGCAGCAGGCTCTCCGACGGAGATGTCATCCGGGTCGGCAGCATCCTGCTCATGTTTTCAGCCGTGAAAAAAGCCGCAGCTGCGGCCCTGATCGCCGTCGTTCTCTCCCTGCCCGGCGCGCTGCCGGCGTCGGCGGCCGAACCGGTTGCTGCTCGGATCAGCCAGTTCGACCTGAGCGGCTTCCCCGTGGTCAAGACCTACGTATCCGTACTTGACGCAGCGGGAAGGCCGGCAAGCGGCCTGACCAAGAACGCTGTCTCGCTTACGGAGAACGGACATCCTGTTGCGATCGAAGGCATGAAAATGGCGGGCGTGGACGGATTGCCCGAGCCCGTAAGCTTCAGCATCGTCCTGGACAGGAGCGAGTCCATGGCAGGAGAAAAAATAGCGCGGGCAAAGGAGTCGGTCCTCCGCTTCCTGTCGCTCATGGAGCCCGGGGACAGGACGTCCCTCATCTCCTTCAGCGACAACGTGGACCTGGCGGAGCCGCTGACCGGAGACCGGGACAGGCTGCAGCGCGCGACAGAGGCCATTACGGCAGCGGGACACACGGCGCTCTTTGACGCCATAGCCAAGGGTGTGGAATCGGTCAAGGCACAGTCCGGCCGCCGGTCCGTGGTGGTGCTCACCGACGGGATCGCGAACCGCGGAGCGTTCGACATGAATCAGGCAATCGCCGAGGCGGTCCGGGAGAATGTTCCGGTCTACGTCATCGGCCTCGGCCGGGACGTGCGCAAGGCGCGGCTCGAGCGGATTGCCGAGGATACCGGCGGTTTTTACTTCTTTACGCCTTCGGCAGCCGGCCTCTCGGAGATCTACGACACCATCAGCAGACGGATCCGGGGGGAGTATATCCTGACGTATACGACGGAGAAGCGGGCCGACTACCTCAGAAAGGTGTCGATTGCGCTCTCAACGGGCCAGGAGGCTGAACGCACGTATTTCCAGCCGGAGTCGTCGCTCTTCGGAAAGGGCGGCGAGGCGCCGGGATGGGCTTTTGCGGTTTCTCTGGCAAGCGTCGTGGGCCTGGCCCTCCTTTCTCTGCGCACTCTTGACCGGAAATATGCAACGGGCCACCTGAGCCTCGTGCGCGGCCGGGGGACGAGGAGCGACATCGATATCCACGACGGTGTGGCCATCGGCAGGGACGCGCGGAGCGGCCTGGGGCTGCCCCGGGACGAGAATGTCGATCCCCATCATGCCGAGGTCATTCAGGACAACGGGAGGTATGTCATCGAGGACAAGGGTTCTCTTACCGGGACCTTCGTGAACAACAAAAAGGTCACGGGAAGGCAGATGCTCGAGGACGGCGACGTTATCAAGGTCGGGCAGGCCACGATCGTGTTCAGTGAAAATACATCGCACCTGTGCGCAGCCTGCGGCAGGGGCTTGCGGCAGGAGTCGAAGTTCTGCCCCCAGTGCGGGGCCAAGGCGGCGTAATGGTATTTTCACCAAGGGCGAATGAGTCTGAAAAGAGCAGGGAACCACGATTAAACTGCCGTTTATAGGATAAACCATGAACTTAGTCATTGCGAACGCGGATTTCGGCGCGAGACCGGCGGGTCAATTGGAGCACTGTACTCCCGGTCTGTTTCTCTGCGCGCTCTGCGACCGCTGCAGCGGGAAAACGAGGACCATGTCCAAGCTCCTGAAGAACAAATATGAAATCATCGGCGTCCTCGGCCAGGGGGGGATGGGCTGCGTATACAAGGTCGCTGACCGCAGCAGCGGGTACAAGGTCTTCGCTGCAAAAGAACTGAAGCCCGCGAAGGCCGCCTCGCCCAAGGCAGAGGAAGCGCTCACCCTGTTCCGGACCGAGGCCAGGATCCTGATGAGGCTGAAGCATCCGAACCTGCCGAGGGTCCACGATTACTTTTCGCACCAGGGCGCGCACTACATCGTCATGGAGTACATTCGCGGCAGGACGCTGGAGCAATTGCTTGCAGCGCGCGGAGGGAGGCCGGTGAGCGAGAGGCTCGCCCTTTCCTGGGCGCTCCAGATCTGCCGGGCCATGCATTTTTTGAGCGTGCAGAAGCCGAGGCCGATCGTGTTCCGGGACCTGAAGCCCGCGAACATCATGATCGACCATCTCGGCAGGGTAAAGCTCATCGATTTCGGCATCGCGCGTTTTTTCCGGGAAGACAAGGAAGAGGACACCTATGTGTACGGCACGCCCGGATATGCCGCGCCGGAACAGTACGGCACCGGCCAGACCGACGTGCGTTCCGACCTCTTTTCCCTCGGCGCCACCCTCTTCCACTGTCTCACCGGCAGGAAGCCGCCTGAAAGCCCTCTTGGTTTTCCCGATCCGCGCAGTCTGAACCCGAAGCTCGGCAAGGCGGTTGCCGCGATCATCAGCAAGGCCGTCGAGTTCGACCGGGAGAAACGGTTCCAGAGCGCCTTCGAAATGAAGGCTGCGATCCAGACGGTGCTGCTCGATCTGGCGGCGACGGCCAAAGGCAAGGGGAAGGTCATCCGTGCAGTGCCCGGGAAGACGATCACGCTTCCCTGGAGGAGCAGGCCGTCGTGGGTCAGTGTGCCGGTCATGTCCCTGGGGTGCAGCGGAACGACGGGAACGCTGTCGAGCGATGACCGGTGGATCAAGCCGAAGCCCGCGTCCTTCGGCCCCGACGAAGTTCGTCTTCTGTTCAGAGTGGAAGGCCGCCTGCTCGCTCCGGGCAGGGAGTACCGGCCGCAGATCACGGTCAAGACAGTCGCAGGAGTCGTCCGACCGCAGCTCGTGTTCAAAAAGTCCCGGCCGTGGATGGTGATCACGGCGCTCACGATCGGTGTTGTTGCAATTGCGCTTCTGGCTGTTTTGAAACTGATGGAGTGAGAGATCGGCCGATAGGCATCAAGCTTGGCGAAGAGTGAAGGGAAGGCAAAATCTACCGCTGAGACTCAGAGACGCGGAGAAAAGACCTTAAAGAGGAAAGGCGTTCTCTGCGCCTTCAGCGGCTCTGCGGTAAAATCGGACTTTTCCGAATTCATCATTCCTTTATTCCGTATTTCTTCATCTTTTCGTACAGCGTGGAATAGGCAATGCCGAGCAGCTTTGCCGCCTCGGTTTTGTTCCCGTCTGTGGATTTGAGCGTGGCATGGATGGCGGCCTTCTCGATCTCCTCCAGCGTCTTGCCGCCCAGGCCCTCGACGGTATCCGATTTTTTTCCCTGCGACAGGAACAGGTCTTTGACCTCGATGCGGTCGCCGTCGCACAGCGCAGCGGCACGGCCGAGAACGTTCCTGAGCTCACGCACGTTCCCCGGCCAGGGGTAGGCTGCAAGCGCGGACGCCGCCTCGGGAGCCAGCCCCGTGATCTTTTTGCCCGCCTCCGACGATATGGCCGTCAGGAGATGGCCGGCGATGACCTCGATGTCCTCCCTGCGCTTGCGGAGAGGCGGTATCTGGATGCTCACGGCCGAAAGCCGGTAGAACAGGTCCTCGCGGAACCTGCCGGCCTGCACCTCCTTCTCCAGATCGCGGTTCGTCGCCGCGATGACGCGGACGTCGACCTTGACGGGCTGCTCGGCCCCGACTCGTTTCACCTCGCGCTGGTCCAGGGCGCGCAGCAGCTTGGGTTGGAGAGGAGCCGCAAGCTCGCCGATCTCGTCGAGGAACAGCGTGCCGCTGTCGGCAAGCTCGAAGGCGCCCTGGCGCGCTTTGACGGCGTCCGTGAAGGCCCCTTTTTCGTGCCCGAACAGCTCGCTCTCGATCAGGTTCGGGGCCACGGCTCCGCAGTCGAACACGACAAAAGGGCCCGAAGCCCGGCGGCTGTGGCTGTGGACGGCGCGGGCGGCAAGGTCCTTGCCCGTTCCGGTTTCTCCCTGGAGGAGCACGCTGATGTCGGTCGGCGCCACCCGCTCCAGGATGCCGAAGACCTCCCGCATGGGGGCCGAGGCGCCTATAAGTTCGCCGAAATGGTCGGAGGCGCTCCGAAGGCTCTCGATGCGTTCTTCGAGCGGAGAGAAGGCCAGCTCGGTCTGGCCGAGCCGGATCACGGAGCCCGACGAAAGATAGCCTTCGCGCACCCGTACGCCGTCCAGGAACGTGCCGTTCGTGCTGCCGAGATCGCGCAGTACATACCCCTTCGCGGTCTCCTCGACCGCGGCGTGTTTGCGAGAAACCGTGGCATCGGTCAGCACGAGATCGTTGTCCGGAAGGGTGCCGATGGCCACGAGCGGCGCCTGGAGCTCCATCGTTTTTCCTTCGTCCCTGCCCTTGGTCACGACAAAGCGGGCCCTCCTGAGCACGATCGGCTTCTGGTTCAGGCTGGTCAGTAGTTCCGTGTTGTCCGCCCGGTGGGGAGTGGACGCGCCTTTTTTATCAGCCCGCTTCATGCGGTTATTGTAGCATAGCGCCGGAAAAGAGGGAATCGAAAATCCAGCGAGGTCGGCGGAACCTGCCGGCTAGTCGATTCGGCATCGAAGCGAAAGCCGGACGGGAACCGCGACTTTTGACCTTGACCTTTCAGGAGGACTATCCTATCATGATTTCTATCCATCGCGGCAGAGGGAGGAGACCCATGGCGGACTCGAACGCATCTGAAAATCACACCCGGATACAGCAGCCTGCAAGCCCCGCGAAGGCGATACCTGCGCGCTATCAGGCTTCCCTTGTCATCATCAAGGGATACGCGGAAGGCATGGAGTATCAGCTCGAAAAGACTTCCGCGGTCATCGGCAGGGACCGGGAAGCCGACATCCCGCTCAAGGACCCCCTGGTCTCGCGGCGTCACGCAACCGTTCTTTTCCGAGACGGATCGTTCCTGCTCGCGGACCTGGAAAGCACGAACGGCACGGTGATGAACGGGGCTTCCATCAAGGAAGTCGTTCTGCGCCACGGGGACAAGTTCCGCGTCGGCGACACCGAGATTCAGTTCATCCTCGAGGACAGCGGCAGGAGCCGGACCTACGAGATCGGATAATGATGAAGGTTCTTGCTGCCGGATCGACGGACACCGGAAAACGGCGAAGCAACAACGAGGACGCCTACCTCGTCGATGACGTTCTGCGTCTCTATGCGGTAGCGGACGGCGTCGGCGGAAATGAAGGCGGCGAGGTCGCGAGCCGCATCGCCGTTGAAACGCTCGGAAAAGTCGTCCCCGACCTGCTCGGACAGGCTGACCGCACCCCGGCCGTGGGCATCGGCGCTGCGCCGGAGCGCGCCGCGCTGTCCGCCGCAGTGATCCTCGCACACCGCAACATCCGCCTGGAAAGCGTAGCGAACCCGAAGCTCGTCGGCATGGGAACGACGCTCACGGTCCTTTTTTTCCGGGACAGGACCGCGCACCTGGCCCATGTCGGAGACAGCCGGGCATACCTTCTCCGGGCAAACGCCCTGAAGCAGGTGTCGAACGATCATTCCCTGATCGCCGATCAGGTGCGGGCCGGCCTCATTACACCGGAGCAGGCGAAAGCAAGCCCCTACCGCCATGTGATCACCCGCGCGCTCGGGATCGATGAGGACGTCCGGCCCGACATCTCGGCGCTGCAGCTCCAGCAGGGAGACGTTTTCCTTTTGTGCAGCGACGGTCTGACGGACATGGTGGACGACCGCGAGATCGCCTCGATCCTGGGGAAGTCGGGTCCCGGAGAGGCGGCCAAAGCGCTTGTTGCCGCGGCGAACGCCGCCGGCGGGGTTGACAATATTACGACGGTCGTCGTGCAGGTGCTGGAAGTCTGAAGTCATCGGGAAAAGAAAGTTTCGCGCAAAGACGCAAAGTCGCCAAGACAAGCGGAAACGTCGAAACTATACATCAAAGCGCTTTAAAGATCCCTTGTGCGTCTTTGTGGCTTTGCGCGAGATCTGCTTAGGTGTTGAATTCGAGTCGTTTCCATCCGGTATGCTTGAGGCTTTCTGAATAACGATTATGCAAAAACAGATGAAAGAGGAATACGAGATTCTGGCGGAGATCGGGGCCGGAGGTATGGCCACGGTGTACAAGGCCGTTCAGAAGTCCCTCGACCGTCCCGTGGCGATCAAGGAGCTGAAGAAGTCCTACCACGCCGACGAGCAGATCGTGAAGCGGTTCGAACGCGAGAGCAGGGTGGCCGCGTCGCTCCAGCACGAGAACATCGTCCACATCTACGATTACTGGAAGAAGCCCAACTACGCCATCGTGATGGAGTATGTGGACGGCACGACCCTGGCCGACGTGATCGCGAAGACCGGCGCGCTGCCCATCGACGTAGGGGCCATGATCGCCATCCAGGTGGGCAGCGCCCTCGACTACGCCCATATGCGCGGCTTGATCCACCGCGACATCAAGCCCGGCAACATCATGATCAAGCGGAACGGCGAGGTCAAGCTTATGGATTTCGGCATCGCCCATACGCGGAACCTCGAGGCGCTGACCGTCCCCGGCATGCTCATCGGGACCCCGGCCTATATGTCGCCCGAGCAGATCCTGGGCCAGCCGCTCGACGTGCGGTCCGACATCTTTTCCTTCGGCATCGTGCTGTACGAAATGTTTACCGGCATAAAGCCCTTCAGCGACGACGACACCCGGTCGGTCACTGCGCGGATCATGAAGGACCGTGTTCTGCCTCCCCGGCGCGTGAACGGGGCCATCCCCTGGCGCCTCCACTGGCTCATCAAGAAATGCCTCAGGAAAAAGCCGCAGCGCCGCTACGACACTATGCTTGAAGTGGAGCGGAAGCTCGGCAGGCATCTGGCGGGGAGGACAACGAAGGCGGCTTCGCTGCACCGGATCGCGGATTATCTCGTGTCGCGGAACGTGTTCGAAGCAGCGCCGGAGCAGGAAACCGTCATCGTGCCCGCAAAACCGGCCGGCTCCGGCCGCCGCAAGGGAGCATATGCGGCTGCCGCCCTGGCGCTTCTGCTCGCAGCGGGTGTCGCGGCGAATTACTATTGGAACCTGGTTCCTTGGCCGGCACGACAGGAGCCTTCCGTCATGCCATCGATTCCGGCGGTGATCCCCGTCCCGGTATCGAAGCCTCAAACAACCGTTGATTCAAAGCAGTCTATGACCAATGCAACCCGACAGGAGTCTGTCAGCCAATCATCAGGGACCGCGCGGTCACTGCCCTCGGAAACGCCCCCGGCATCAGCAACGACGGTTTCCATTGCGCCGCCGGTGAAGACTGAACCCACGCGGTCAGAGCCGGCAGGAAAACGGACGAAAACTTCCAAACCCGCCTCGGACGCTCCGGCTGCGGCCGCGCAGTCTGCCCTGTCCCGTCCTGCAGCAACCACTGATCAGAAGGTCTCGGACAGTGCGCCGGCAAAGAAGAAAAAGGCCGCGAAGAAGAAGAAAAAAAAGACGGTCACGGCTGACTGAAATCTTTGCCGATCAGGAACAAATCATGATCAGCGGTCCTTGTTTTTTCTTATCCATTCTGCTAATATCCTGGCATGGCGTTAAAAAAATTCAAGAAAATACCGGTCATCGAGAGGGAATCCGTGCTGGGAGCGCTGCGTGGAGCGCTTGAAAAACGCCCTGACGTCCTATTTGCCTATGTGCATGGGTCTTTTGCTCAAGGAGAGGATTTTAACGACATCGATGTTGCGCTCTATCTCTCGAAAGTCCCCGGTTCGGTCCTGAAATACGAAACGTCGCTTGAAACCGAATGCGGCGATATGATAAGAAAATATCCCGTCGACGTGAGGGTGCTCAATGCGGCGCCCCTGTCCTTCAGATACCGCGTAATCAAGGAGGGTGCACTGTTGATCGTGCGGGACGACGACAGGAGGGCCGGGTTTCAGGAAGCTACGATGGCGGATTATTTTGACTTCGCACCCTACCGCGCGCTCTATCTCAAGGAGGCCCTGGGCCTTGGAGCTTAATCCCGATAAAGTCAGGAAGATCGTTTCGGAGATCCAGGGCGCGCTCGAACGGCTTGAAGAGTTGAAAGGCCTGCCTCAGGCGGCATTCCTCGCGGACCCTCACAAAATCGGCAGCGCGAAATACTCGCTGCTCGTTGCCATAGAGGGGACCATTGATCTCTCGAACCATATCATAGCGAAGAACGGCTTTAGAACACCGGAAGATTACGCTGACACGTTCAAGGTCCTCGCAGAGCGGGGCGCTTTTGACGAGGCGTTCACCCGGACGCTGGTCCAGATGGCCCGCTTCAGAAACCGGCTTGTTCATATTTACTGGGAGATCGACAACGAAGAGCTGTACCGCCTGATTCACTCTCATCTGAATGATATCCGACAATTTCTCAAGAGGTTCGGCGCGTTCATCGGCCTGAAATAATATCCATGTTTGCTTTCTGATGTCTTTCCCCCGTCGACAGTCATTCCCCACTCATTGTGAAAAATGTTGATGCGGGGCACTGCCGGCCTGCCCCGACTAGTCGGGGTCCGGGATCGTATCTTATCAGGGCGTTATCTGGCAACATGATTCCCGACAGCGGGAATGATGACTTTTTACGAAACCATCACTATTGAATCACAGGCCGGAGAAAAAAATCCTCCGGCCTTTTCTTGCGGGAGGTTTTAGTTGATCGATGACTAGTAATTCCGAATAGCCGTTCGATTGCTGGCGAGTAAGCTTGGGAAGCTCGGCCAGGTGATAGCCGAGAGCTGCTACTCCTCCCGCTTCATCTCCGCCACACACTCGATATGATAGGTCCAGGGGAACATGTCGACGGGCTGCAGCCGGTCGAGGCGGAAGCCGAAGAGGTGGAAGAACTTCAGGTCCCGGGCAAGGGTCGAGGGATTGCAAGACACGTATACGATCTTCTGCGGCACGAAGGCCAGCACCCGTTCGAGCGTTTTAAGCGTCGCTCCGGCCCTTGGCGGATCGAGCACGATCACTTCCGAGCGCATCTTCCGCTCGATCAGCGTCTTGAGCCCTTTCTGCAGGTCGTCGGCTATGAACTCCGTGTTCGCGATCTTGTTCAGTGCTGCGTTGGCTTTTGCGTCTTCGATGGCGGCAAAACCGGACTCGATGCCGATCACCTGCCTTGCCTGCTTTGCAAGGGGCAGGGAAAAATTACCGATGCCGCAGTACAGGTCGAGCACGGTCTCGGAGCCTTTGAGGCCGGCGAAGTCAAGGACCGTCCCGACCATGTTCCTGTTCTGGTCCCAGTTGACCTGGTAGAAGTTCCCCTCCGTGGCATGAAGCTTCAGTCCGTCCAGGTCGAGGGCCAGCTGGTTGCGGCCGAGGGTGAAGGCTTTCTTCCTGCCGGCAAACCCTGTCATGCCGATGACCTGCGGCGCGGCTTTCTGGAGTTCGGCGAAGTAGCTGTTCATCGGCGGCAGAGCATCCTGTTCGCCGAAGAAAAGCAGGTGCACGTCCCCTGCAGGCGTGGCGTTGATATGGATCTCTGTTGCCCGGGGCATCTGCGGTTCCAGCTGCCTCACGGCCTTAAGCGTCCTGTTGATGATCGGGTCGATGAGAAAAGCGTCGTCCACCTCGATGAGGTCGTAGGAACCCTGCCGGAAAAAGCCGATCCGCTGCCTGGCGCCCGACGCTCTCACGTTGAATTGCGTCCTCAGGCGGTAATGATCGGTCCGCGGAGAAGGCAGTATCGCGAGGGGGCGGCGCGGGGTGATGCCGCCGATCCGGGAAAGGGTGTCCAGGAGGATCTCCTGTTTGTACCTGAGCTGGGCGGGGTAGGCGATGTGCGGCCACGTCGCACCGGTGCACTGGAGCTCGCCGCCGCAGGGAGGGGCGATGCGGTCGGGTGAAGGGCTGATCACTTCGAGAAGGTCCGCCTCCAGGAACCCCTTGCGTTTGCGCCGGAGCATGACCACTGCCCGCTCGCCGGGCAGCACGCCGGAAACGAAGACCGCCTGGCCGGTGCCCAGGCGCGCCAGGCCGCTGCCGCCGTGGACAAGCTTCTCGACGAAAACTTCGGCCTTCTCCTTCATCCGAGGATCTTCTTTACGGTATCGCGCAGGAGCGCGGTGTCCGCCGACTTTACGACGTAGGCGTCGGAGCACCAGCTGCCGAAGTCGTGTTTGTACTCCTCGTAAGCCGTGCAGATGACGACGGGCAGCGTGCTGTCCTTTTCCTTCATCTTGCGCAGGGTCTCGATCCCGTCGATGTCGGGCATGCGCATGTCCAGGGTGACGAGGTCGAACTTGGCCTTGTCCATCATCGAGAGGGCCTGCAGGCCGTCCGAAACCAGGGTCACGTCGTACCCCATTTCCTCGAACTCTTCCTTGTAGAGCTCGCGGATGTTCTGTTCATCGTCAACAACCAGAATTTTTTTCATTCGTGCCTCCTGTATCGTCATTGCTTAGTGTCAAAATTCAACCACAAAGTCCGCAGAGAACATCTTGAACGGAATGGAACGGCTATGCCGTGCGTTCTGTTAAAATATGCCGCCTCGCGCTTCGATTTTTTCCATGCATTTTTCCGTGCCCTCTGTGGTTTCACGCTTGCTTGGTTTTGGCCGCTTCCACCAGGGGAAGCCTGATCGTGAAGACGGCACCCCCGGTCTCCTTGTTGCGCAGCTCGATCCTGCCGCGGTGCGCCTTGATGATCCTGTTCGAGATCGGCAGCCCCAGTCCCGTGCCGCGCGGCTTGGTGGTGTAATAGGGATTGAAGATATTGTGCATGGCCTTCGCCGTTATGCCGGGGCCCGTGTCCCCCAGCTCGACTGCAGCCTCCTGCCCTCCGTCCATGACGCTGGTCCTGACGGTAAGCTTCCCTCCGTTTTCCATGGCTTCCATCGCATTCTTCAGGATGTTGATAACGGCCTGTTTTATCTGCTGGGCGTCTACCTTGAGCAGCGGAAGGCGGGGGAAAAGGTCCCGCTCCACGGTTATATGGCGTTGGGACAATTCGTCCTCGTAGAGCGTCAGGATATCCTGGAGCAGGGCATTCATGTCCGTGTCGGCGATCTGGGGGGCCATTTCCTTGATGTACGAGAGGTTGTCGTGGATGATGCCCTCGAGCCGGCTCACTTCGCTCAGGATGATGTCGATGTATTTTTTTTCTTCGGTGTTGGTCAGCTTCTTCGCGAGCCTGCGGGTGAAACCGCCGATGGACACGAGGGGATTCCTGATCTCGTGGGTGATCTCCGCCATCATGGCTCCGAGGGCCGCCATTTTTTCCGACTGCACGAGCTGCTCGTGCAGGGACCGAATGTCCTTGTGCATGGTCTCGAGATTGGTGTGAATAATGGCGTTTTCGATCGCCAGCGCGGACTGGTGCGCGAACATGGTCAAGAAGCGGATGTCGCCGTCGGTGATGGGCCGCTGATTGAACATGTTGTCCACGAGGATGACGCCGATGACCCGGTCCTTGGCCACAAGGGGGACCGTGGCGAAGCTGTTCACCTTCAGGATCTCCCGGAGCTCCTTCGGAACGATGGGGTCCGCAGCGGTGTTCGCAATGTTGTAGGGGCGCTTGTTCAGCACCGTCAGGGCAAGGACGCCCTCGGCCGGATCGAGCGAGATCCTGATCCCCCGGGCAAGATTGTTGAGGGCCGAATCCCGATGCTCGAAGAGTTCACCCGTTTGTATCCATTCCGTGAGGCTCTTGTGCCTGCTTGATACCTCGCCCCAGGCCCTGCCCGCCTCCTCCCAGTTCGTAGGACCTACGCCCATCATTCCCTGGAGCATGTTGGTCCGTTCGTTCGTCAGAAGGAGGAGCGCGCGGTTGAAACCGAGGCCGCTGCCGCCCATGGTCGCGGCGCTCAGGATGATCCTGAGAAGCCGGTCGAGGTTGAGCGTCGTGCTCATGGCCGTGCCGATGTCATAGAGGATGGCGAGCTCCTGGGCGCGGGTCCTGGCCTCGATGGCAAGATCTTCCATGCGTTCGTACATCGCGGCGTTCTCGACGGCCACGGCCGCGGCGCTGGCCACGGTGGTGAGAAAATGGAGGTCGTTCTCGTTGAACGGCCTGGCGTCCTGCTTGCTGTAGAGCGTTATGACGCCGATCACTTTCTGGCGAAAGACCAGGGGGATGCTGATGATGGAGCATTCCTGCCCGTCGGCATGCGGTGCCAGCGCCGGATCGTTTCGGACGTTCGCGATCAGGAGGGGCTGCCGCTCCTGCATGATGCGCTCCGCCACCTTGGGACCGAGCCCGGCATCCAGTCTGGCGACGCCGTCACCGGCCTCGCTGTAGGCCGCGAAGTTCTTGTGGTACGACGTTTCCGGCAGGTTGACGAGGCGGATGGTGCAGCCCTGCGCGCGGAGCGACTGGGCGCTGTTCTTGGCGATGAGCGCCAGGAGCTGTTCCAGGTCCAGCGTGGTGGTCAGCGCTATCCCGATTTCGTAGATCGTGGCCAGCTCCGCCAGGCGGTCCTGAATGCTCTGGAACAGGCGCGAACTCTTTATCACCCCGCTGATCTGGTTGGCTGTCGTGGTCAGGAGCGTGAGGTCGGAGGACGCGGCCTGCCAGACGGACAGGGAAAGAACGAAAATCACTCCGAGGCAGCGGTCCTCATCCATGATCGGAGCGGCAATGAGGGACTTGAAGCGCTCGATGCCCGATTCCGGAACATAGGCGAACCGGGGGTCGGAGTAGGGGTCTTCGAGCGCAAGCGGCACCTTCTGCTCCGCCACCCAACCGGCGATCCCCATGCCGAGCGGAAAGGTCAGCCTGCCGATCGACTCCTGGTTCAGCCCGACGGCCGCAGCGAGGGTCACGGTTTTCCCCGACGGATCGATGAGGAAGACCGAAGCGCCTTCTCTGCCCATGCCCTGGGCAACGACCTCGACGGTCCGCCGGAGCTTCTCGCTGAGGTCGATGGCCGAGTTCGATATCCGGCTGATCTCGCTCAGGATGCCGAGTTCTTTTTTTTCGAGTGCTTCCATGGTTTTCATTCAGGGTCCAGTGGCCAGGGTCCAGTAGTCAGTAAAACCTTCAAGCTTTCGGACCCTGGACCCTTGCCCCATGACCCTGGACCCTTGCCCCATGACCCTGGACCCTTGCCCCATGACCCTGGACCCTTGCCCCATGACCCCGGCCCCTTGTCCCCGGACCCCGGACCCTATCTTTTCCTCATTGCCTTCCGGTATATGCTCACATACTCCTGCGCCGACCGTTCCCAGGAAAAATCCTGCCCCATCCCGTTCTGCATCAGGAGCTTCCACCGCCTGGGTTCGTTATATGTTGCGACCGCGCGCTCGAGCGCCTCGACGAGGGCGGCATGCCGAATATTCCTTGAAAACGAAACCCGTACCCTGTCCTGTTTTCCTGTTGTAGTTCGCTACCGTATCCGTCAATCCGCCGGTCTTTCGCACAACGGGCACGGACCCGTACCGCAGGGCATGCAGCTGTCCGAGACCGCAGGGCTCATAGCGCGAGGGCATCAGGAACAGGTCGCTGCCTGCGTAAATGTTCCGCGCGACGGCATCGTTATACTCGAGCAGAACGCACAAGCCTTCCGGATAGCGGCCGGCAGCCTCGCTCAGTATCTGATGATATTTTACATCTCCAGTCCCGAGAATGACAAGTTGAACCCCGAGGGACATGATCTCGTCCAGGCCGTCAACCAGGATATCGAGGCCCTTCTGGTCCACCAGGCGGGTGACCATGCCGATGAGAGGGGCGCCGCGGTCCGGGAGTCCAAGCTGCTTCAGCAGGGCCTTTTTGCAGGCTGCCTTGCCCGCGGGCCGCGAAAGGCTGTAGGTTCGCGAGACGAGGGGGTCCCGCGCCGGGTTCCATTCCGCGGTGTCGATACCGTTCACGATCCCATAGAGGTCGGCGGAGCGTTTCCTCAGAACGCCGTCGAGGCCGCAGCCGTACTCAGGCGTTTGAATCTCGCGGCTGTAGGTCCTGCTCACGGTCGTGATGATGTCCGAATAGATCAGTCCCGCCTTGAGCAGGTTGATCTTGCCCCAGAATTCGATCCCCTCGGGCGTGAACACGTTCCATCCGAGGCCTGTCAGCCGCATGTCCCAGTGCCAGAACAGACCCTGGTATCCCAGGTTGTGCACCGTGAAGACCGTATGCGTTTTGCGGAGCGACTCGTGCATCCCCGGGCCCTGTTTCAGATAAAGCGGGACAAGGCCCGTCTGCCAGTCATTGCAGTGCACGATGTCGGGCCGGAGGTCGAGGGCGCTCGCCAGCTCTACAACGGCGCGCGAAAAAAAAATGAAGCGCTCCGCGTTGTCCGGATAGTCGGCCCGCTCGCTCCGGTAGAGCCCGGGCCGGTCATAATAGATGTCCTTGTCGATGAAATAGACCGTAACATTGCCCGCCGTCTTGCCGGCGAACACGTCGCAGCGCTCCTGCCAGGTCCCCAGGGGCACGGAAAAACCGGCGACGCGCTTGAGGTTGAATTTCCTGATGTCGACGGCCCGGTAGCGGGGCATCACCAGGCTCACCTCGTGCCCGAGGGAGGCCAGGGCGGGCGGCAGGCTCCCGGCGACATCGGCAAGGCCGCCTGTTTTCGCGAAGGGAGCTGCTTCAGATGCGGCGAAAAGGATTTTCATAAAATGATCGCGAGATTCACAAACAATCAAATTCCTCGACAGAATAACAGGATCAACAGGATTGACTTTTTTATCCGATTCTTATCCTGTAATCCTGTCCAGGGTTCTGATTCCTCGGATTTAAAAAATTGACTCAAAATTCAAGTTGTCGGCCCGAAAGGACTTTAAAGTACCTTTCACGCAGCCGGCACGGGGCAGGGGCGCAGAGGCCTGCTGAAGATGAGAACATGCGGAAGAATCGGCAAGCTCAGTACCCCTTCAGTCTTCGCTGCGCTCGCTCCGCTCCCCGCGGCTATAGCTTTATTTCCCGCAGGAACTTGGCCGCGTCTTCGGGCGGCGTGGGGTTGATGTAGAACCCCGAACCCCACTCGAAGCCGGCGACATTGGTGAGCTTGGGCATCAGCTCGATATGCCAGTGGTAGTACTCGTTGCGCTCGTCCCGGAAAGGGGAGGTGTGGATCACGTAGTTGTAGGGCGGGTTAGAAAGCGCCCGGTCGAGCCTGCGGAGAACGTTCTGCATGAGGCCGGCAAGGTCCCGGAACTCGTCGTTCGACGAGCAGGCAAAGCAGGAGACGTGCTTTTTGGGCATGATCCAGGTCTCAAAGGGGAAGCGCGGGGCGTAGGGAGAGAGGGCGATGAAAAGCGGCGTTTCGAGCACGACGCGCGTCGCGGTGCGCATCTCCTGGTGGATGATGTCGCAGAAGATGCAGCGCTCCTTGAGCTCGTAATGGCGCTTGGCCCCGTCGATCTCCTCCTGGACCTGGATGGGCACGATCGGCAGCGCGATGAGCTGCGAGTGCGTATGCTCCAGGGTCGCGCCCGCGGTCAGGCCTTCGTTCTTGAAGATGAGGGTGTACTGAAAACGGGTGTCCTTTTTCAGGTCCTCCATGCGGTCCCGGTACGCCCAGAGCACCTCCTCCATCGCTTTGAGGGGGAGGGTCGCGAGCGTCGCGTTGTGATCGGGGCTTTCGATGATCACTTCGTGGGCGCCGATGCCGTTCATCTTGTCGAAGATGCCTTCGCCCGCCTTGTTCAGGTCCCCCTCGATCTGGAGCGCGGGAAACTTGTTCGGCACGGTGCGGAGACGCCACCCGGGGCCGTTCGGCTGGCCGCCCTCGCGGTAGGCGAGGATCTCGGCCGGTGTCGTCCTTTCGTTGCCCGCGCAGAAAGGGCAGAAACCCGATCTCTTCTTGTCGCGCTGGTCCTGAAACTCACTGGGGCGTTTGCCCCGCTCCGACGAAATGATCACCCACCTGCCGGTGATCGGGTCTTTTCGCAGTTCCGGCATATAATGCTCTCCTTCATCCCTCGGTACGACCGTGTCAAAACAGAGCGGATTTTTCTATTATATCCGCACCGTTCTCTGTTGTCAAAAGAACTCTTGCCGTGCTATGATTGACACTCATGGCAAAGAAGAAGATAGACCGATTTTCCGCGACCCTTGACAGGATCCTGAAAGCCTGCGGCATGCAGGCCAGGCTGCACGAATACCGCCTTTTTACCCGTTGGGACCGGACCGTGGGGCCGGCCATCGCCCGCCATGCGCGGCCGGCGGGGCTCCGCAGCGGCAAGCTGCAGGTTATCGTGGACAGTCCGGCATGGATGCAGCAGCTGTCGCTCATGAAGCCCGAGATCATCGGGAAGCTGCACGCTATCCAGGGCGGGCACGCGGTCCGGGACATTACCCTCAAGCTGGGCGAGGTTGTCGCGCCCGATGGTCCGGAACCGGAGGGAAAACCTGTGCGATACCACCTTGCTGCGGACGAGAAGGAAAAGATAGAGCGCGCAGTGCAGTCCATAGACAATGAGGAGATCAGGGAAGCGCTCAGGAGCCTGCTGGAGAAGGATGTGGTAAGCAAAAAAAGACCGGCGAAGTGAAGTTTTCGTGCTGCCTGACGCGTCCGCAGCTGGAGCGAGATGCTGCTCTGCCGGGTAAACAAAAAAATGTGGAAATGCTGACGGTATTCGAAGGACGCCGATCCTTGAGGGTTGACGAGATCGGCGCATAAGCGTTTGCTGCGAACCAACAGGAAGCGGTGAATGTCAAAAGGAAAGACCCTGGTGGACTCGGGGTCCCTGCGACAAGAGGAATGGAGAGAAGGAGTAGAATCTCAATGATTAAAAAGCCTTGACCAAGGACGCCTTGAAGTATATACTTCAAAGTGTATATTAAGGAGGCTGTCATGAAGACGGCAACGGCAAAAGAGCTTCGCACTAATGCGTCGGCAATTCTTGAGCGCGTCAGGAAAGGCGACGAGGTGGTCATCACGATGCGGGGGAAATCCATCGCCGTTATGAGACCCGTGAGCGACATTAACAAACCGTTCAGTCCTGTCGGATTCGGCATATGGAAAGGCCGGAAGGAAATGACGGATGTGGCGAAGTGGCTCAAGGAGCGGAGAAAAGAGCGGTATCCGCGATGATCTTCGACACCGACGTGTTGATCTGGTATTTCCGGGGCAACCAAAAAGCAAGGGGGCTCATCGCCGGCATCGCCTACAGGGACCGGCAGGTGAGCTCCCTTTGCATTATGGAGCTGGTGCAGGGCTGCCGGGACCGGCAGGAGCTGCGTGAGGTAAAAGATTTCATTCGCGAGAACATCGCGGCGGTCGTTCCTCCCGATGAACACATTTCTGAAAAGGCGATCGCGCTGCTCGAAGGGCATGCATCGGCGGACGGACTGAGGACGATCGATGCGCTTGTGGCGGCAACAGCGCTGCGGGAAGACGACGTGCTTGTCACCGCGAATCATAAACACTTTAAGAAAATACCGGGTCTGGAAGTACGAAAGTTCGTCCCATGAGCCGCAGTTCTCCGGTAGCAGGGGAAAACACCGAAGCAACGGGCGCAACAACGTCCCCTTCGGGCTTATCTTCCTCACCTATCTTTGTGAGGAATATAAAATCGACCTGCTTGCGGAAGTCGAGAAGAAGATCGCGCAGAATGAAATGAAGTATCCCGCTGAAAAGGCCAAGGGATCGGCTAAGAAATATACCTCTTACAGGCCATGTCATTAAGGATGGACGAATGATCAACAAAGAACCTGTACAGAAAGAAACCGCCGCCATTGTTCCTGAACAAATGGAGCAGCTGCGGGACCTGTTCCCTCAGGCGTTTACCGAAGGGAAGATCGATTTCGACAAACTCAGGGAATCGCTGGGCGAAGAGGTAGATTCACGGCCCGAGCGGTACTCGTTTTCCTGGGCGGGGAAGCGCGATGCGATCCGGCTCTTGCAGACACCGAGCAGGGCGACGCTCGTGCCGGCGAAAAAGGATTCCATCAATTTCGACGAGACGAATAATATCTTCATAGAAGGGGACAACCTCGAAGTCCTGAAACTCCTGTACAAGTCTTATTTCGGCAGGGTGAAGATGATCTACATCGACCCGCCGTATAACACGGGCAACGATTTTGTCTACCCTGACAACTTCGCCGATCCGCTCGATACTTATCTGAAGCTCACCGGCCAGAAGACTGCTGAAGGAAACATGCTAACCAATAATCCTGAGACATCAGGGCGCTACCATTCGGCGTGGCTTTCGATGATGTATCCGAGGTTGTTTGTAGCGAGGCAGTTGCTTCGGGACGATGGCGTTATTTTTGTCAGCATTGACGATAATGAAATGCACAATCTCCGAATGGTTATGAATGAAATATTCGGTGAAGAGAATTTCTTGGCTACTGTTGTATGGCAAAAGATATTTTCGCCGAAAAATACAGCCAAACACTTCTCTGAAGATCATGATTACATCATGGTTTACGCTCGCGATGCTATGAAATGGATTCCCGAACTACTGCCACGGACAGAGGAGATGGAGTCGCGCTATGGTAATCCTGACGGAGATGCGAGGGGGGCGTGGGCATCATCCGATCTCTGTGCAAGAAATTACTACAGCGAAGGGAAATACTCGGTGAAATGTCCTTCAGGGAGAGTTATTGAGGGACCTCCTACAGGCACATACTGGCGTGTATCAAAGCAGAAATTTAATGAACTGGACAAGGATAAGCGTATTTGGTGGGGTGATGATGGAAACAATATGCCTCGGCTGAAACGATTCCTGTCGGATGTCAAAGCTGGCATCGTGCCTCAAACTCTATGGAAATACCAGGATGTTGGACATACACAAGAAGCAAAGAAAGCGCTGCTGGAATTAGTCCCTTTTGACGCTAACGATAGCGTTTTCGATACACCGAAGCCGCCACGGCTAATAAGGCACATGTTAAAATTAGCAACGTCCAAAGGTGAAGATATAGTTTTAGATTTTTTTGCAGGTTCTTGCGCAACGGCGCAAGCTGTTATTGAGCAGAATCGGGAAGATGCAGGACAGCGAAGGTTCATTGTAGTGCAGTTACCCGAGCCGCTTCAGAACAAAGAGTACGCGACAATTGCCGAAATTGGCAAAGAGCGCATCCGCCGTGTCATTGCCAAAATGAAGAAAGAAAAGGACGGCAAGCTTGATCTTAAGGACGGCGAAAAGACCGAGGACCTGGGGTTCAAGGTTTTCAAGCTCGCCGAGTCCAATTACAAGCCATGGACCGGGCCGGAGAATAAAGACCCCGAGGCATACGCAGCGCAGATGGCGGCGTTTGCCGATCCTTTTGTTCCCGGCTGGAAGCCCGAGAACGTGGTTTGGGAAGTTGCTATCAAGGAAGGATACGGGCTCAATTCCGAAATCATCCGCATGACTGGCATCACAGAAAACGCCGTGTATCACGTTACGGACCCGGACAAGGAGCAGAGCTTCCGCATTTGCCTTGATGAAGAACTGAAGCCCGCGTCGATCCGGGCGCTGGCTTTGGGAAAGAACGACCTGTTCATTTGCCGCGATAAGGCAATGACCGACGAACTGGTTGCGAACCTCGCTCTTCAGTGCAGGTTAAAGACGATATAGAAAGTAGTCGAAAAAGTATTTTAAGCTGTCATCCTGAACCCCTTCGTCCGTCACCCTGAGCGAAGCGAAGGGTCTCGCCGTTGACTCAGGACAGGCTGCGTGAAGGATCTGGTGAAATTGGAAAACCGAGATTCTTCGCTGCGCTCAGAGTGACATTTGAGATTTATTTTATCAACAGCCTGATAGGAGAATCTATGGTGCAGACGAAGATTGATGTTCATATGGACAAAATCAGAGAATTCTGTCGCCGGTGGAAGGTTGCTGAATTTGCACTGTTTGGCTCCGCTGTCCAGGGCGAACTGAACGAAGAAGACAAAATCGATATAGCCGTGCATCTCGAAATAAATTCAGGATAGAGTCTTTATGAATGGGTCGAAATGATCGATGAGCTGAAAATTATATTCGGCCATGATGTCCATCTTGTGGAAGAAAGCGCGGTCCGCAATCCGTTCCGGAAAGATTATCTACGGAAGACAAAGCATGTTCTTTATGCAACCCGATGAACTATGAGCTGTCATTCTGAGCGAAGCGAAGAATCTCGGTTTGCTCAGATTGACCTCCGCGAAGAAGCTTGCATGTGTCGAGAACCGAGACCCTTCACTTCGTTCAGGGTGACAAAGCACTGTCATTCTGAAGGAGCGAAGCGACTGAAGAATCTCGCTCAGGATAAACTCCGCGAAGAATCTCTTTCGCTGAACTATGAGCTACTACGTCTACATCATGACCAATAAGTCAAAGACGCTGTATACCGGTGTGACAAACAATCTCGTAAAGCGTGTCTTTGAGCATAAACACAAGGTGGCGCCCGGCTTTACCGCTCAATACAACATTTCGAGATTGGTCTATTTTGAAGAAACGCCTGATGTCAAGGCGGCAATCACTCGTGAAAAACAGATCAAGGGTTGGCTCAGGGCGAAGAAGATTGCTCTGATTGAAACAATGAATCCTACGTGGAATGATTTGAGTGCGGATTGGTACGCGGAAAGCGATTCTTCGAGTAATTGAGCCTGCTGCGTGCAAACTACTTTTCCGTCACCCTGAGCGAAGCGAAGGGTCTCGTTACTTCAGGCAAGAGCGAGATTCTTCGCTGGCGCTCAGAATGACAAATTAAAAAAACGGCAGAATAAACGATGCAATTCAAATTCGACGCAAATCAGGAATACCAAATCAAGGCCGTTGAAGCTGCGGTCAACCTGCTTGAAGGCCAGCAGCGCATTTCCGGCGCGTCGGTGTTCATCGGCATGGGCGACGGCCAGACTTCGCTTCTCCCGCCCGAGCAGCGCGGCCAATACGTGCTGTCCGAAATCCTCCCCGGCACAATCGCCAATACCCTGAACCTTACCGAAGACGACCTTCTGTTCAACCTCAACAACGTTCAGCGCGCAAACGGCATCCAACTGGATCCGAGCCTTGCGCTGATCGAAGAGACGATCGAGACGGCAGCGGGACAGAAGAAGGTGCGATTTCCGAACTTCTCCATCGAAATGGAGACCGGCACCGGCAAGACGTACGTCTACCTGCGCACGGCGCTTGAGCTTTACCGGCGGTACGGCTTGCGGAAGTTCATTATCGTCGTCCCATCCGTTGCGATCCGGGAAGGCGTTCTCAAGACCCTGCAGGTAACGGAGAAACACTTGAACGAGCTGTACGGCAACGCGCCGTATCGCTATTACGTCTACGATTCCGACAACCTTTCCCAGGTGCGGAGTTTCGCCAATGCCGACGGCGTGGAAATGATGGTCATGACCATCGATTCCTTTAACAAGGCCTCGAACGTGATCCGCCAGACCACGGACCGGCTGCAGGGCGAAACGCCGATCCATCTTGTCCAGGCTGCCCGGCCTGTCCTGATTCTCGACGAGCCGCAGAACATGGAAAGCGAGCTTCGCGTCAAGGCGCTTTCAGCCCTCGACCCGCTCTTTGCCCTTCGCTACAGCGCCACCCATCGCAACCCCTACAACGTCATTTATCGGCTAACGCCTTTTGAAGCGTACCGGCAGGGGCTCGTCAAACGCATAGAAGTTGCTTCAGTCGTGAAGGAAAACGACGCGAATCAGGTCTTCCTGCGCCTGGACAGCATCAAGACCGAGAAGAAGACCATTACTGCCCGACTTGCGCTTCATAAGCTCATGAAAGACGGCACGGTCAAGGAACAGGTCGTCACGATCCAGCCGGGCGATTCGCTCGAAAAGAAATCGGAGCGCAAGGAATACGCTCGGATTCGAGGTTGACGAGATCAACCCCGGCGGCGGCTTTGTCCGGTTCGCCAACAATGTTGAACTTAAAACCGGCGAGTCGCGCGGAGCGGACAAGGACGCCATCTTTGAAGCGCAGATTCGCTACGCCATCGAAGAGCACTTTCGAAAGCAGGCCAAGCTCAAGGAATCAGGCATCAAGGTCCTGTCGCTCTTCTTCATCGACAAGGTGGACAACTACGCGCTGGAAACCGGGATCATCCGGCAGCTGTTTATCAAGGCATTCAATGATACAAAGACGAAGTTCCCGGATTGGAAAAACGTTGATCCTACGACCGTCCAAGCGTCATATTTCGCGCAGAAGAAGCGCAAAGGCGGAATTGTCGAAGTACTGGACTCGGTTTCGGGCAAGACCAAGGAAGACGAGGCAGCCTACGACCTCATTATGAAAGACAAGGAGCGTCTGCTTTCCTTTGAAGAGCCAGTGTCATTTATCTTCTCGCATTCAGCCTTGCGCGAAGGCTGGGACAACCCGAACGTGTTTCAGATCTGCACCCTGAACCAGACGACCTCAGAGGTCAAGAAACGACAGGAAGTCGGGCGAGGCGTCCGGCTTGCCGTGGATCAGTCGGGCGACCGGGTACGGGATGAAAAGGTCAACGTACTGACGGTGGTTGCGAATGAGAGCTATCAGCAATACTGTGAGCGGCTGCAGTCTGAGATCGAGGACGAGTACGGCAAGGAAGGCCTGCCGCCCAGGCCGGCGGATGCCCGCAAACGCGTTACTGTGCAGCTCCGCAAGGAATACACGCTCAGGCCGGAATTCAAGGAGCTCTGGTCGAGGATCAAGCACAAGACCCGGTACGCGGTCAAGATCGACACCGAGAAACTTCTGGCAGATGTCATGCCTGAACTCGACAAGGCCGAGATCAAGCCACCGCGCGTAACCGTGACCAAGGCGCAACTTGCGGTCAATACCGCGGACACCTTCGACGCGATCCAGGTGAGCGCGGACCGGCCGGTTCTGTACCTGGACAAGAGGCACCCGCTGCCGAACCTTCTTGAGATCATGGCGAATCTCATGGAGCATACGACCCCGCCGGTGCGGCTCACGCGGGGAACGCTGCTTGAAGTTTACAAGCGCTCCAACAGCAAGAAAGCCGCTGTCGAAAATCCGCACGAATTTGCGAGCGTGGCAGTCCGGATCATCAAGGACAAGATTCTCGATCAGCTCGTGAACGGCATCCAGTATGAGAAGATCAATGAATGGTATAAGATGGAGCAGTTTGTAGATATTCCGAGCTGGGCTGACTATCTCGTCCCTGCTGAGCGATCAGTGTATGACCACGTGATTTATGAATCGGGACCTGAACGTGAGTTCGTGAAGGACCTCGAACACCGCGACGACGTGAAGCTCTATCTCAAACTGCCGAGCTGGTTCACGGTCCCGACGCCGGTAGGGGAGTACAATCCCGACTGGGCGATAGTCATGGAGCCGCGCGACGCGCACGGCCAGCCGACCGGAGAAGAGCTGCTCTATCTTGTCCGGGAAACGAAGAGCACAACTGATATGAGTAAGCTGCATACCGATGAAGCCCGAAAGATCAAGTGCGGCGAAAAGCATTTCATCGGCGCCCTTGGGGTGCCGTATAGGGTTGTAACGAAGGCGAGTGAATTGCCTTAATGGTGCGCAGGATGACTCAGGGACGTTGGTTCCCAAAGTGCTTTGCATTATGCTAAGAAACATCCTGGGGTCAGGTCTATACTGTTGGACTATTGCTTAAATCTCCGCTAAACCCTTCATATCCTAGCCTCCACGTATAGAATCCCTTGACGCCGGGATCACCGCCAATCGGGATGCTGATCTCCAGCCCGCAATAATTCACTTTACAACGCTCCGGGCGATGTTATAATCTTGTAATAACACTGAAGGAGGCGACAATGCACAGAAAGGTCGTTGCCATAGGGAACAGCAAAGGTGTGTCGATCCCGGTCGAGATCCTGAACAAGCTCGATCTTGCCGCCGGCTCAGACGTGAATGTCGAGCTTGATGAAGAACAGGAAAGGATCGTGATCGCCCCGGTCAGAAAGAAGCGTAAGGTGCCGGGAATCGACAAGGCGTTCGCCGGTCAGGTGAACGAGTTCATTGAGAAGTACCGCCCCGCGCTGAAGGAGCTCGCGAAAAAGTGAGGTACCTGACGGCGGAACAAGTGCTCTTTATCCATGCACGGCTCATTACCGAGACCGGCGGCATGCACGGCGTACGGGACGTCGGGCTGCTGAGTTCAGCCGCCGAGCGGCCGCGGGCAACCTTTGGGGGAAAGGACCTGTACCGTGATCTGTTCCACAAGGCAGCGGCGTTAACGGAGTCGCTCATCGGCAATCATCCGTTCCTCGACGGGAACAAGCGTACCGCTATCTCCGCTGCAGGGCTTTTCCTGATGCTGAACGGACATGAGCTTAACGCATCGCAGAAGGAACTTGAAACCTTTACCCTGCGTATGGCTCTCAAGAAGAGCGATGTTCAGGATGCCGCGGCATGGTTCCGAAAACATTCCACGCCAACATCTTAGAATCTCAGGGTCTGGTATTGAATGCTTGACTTTCCTTTTTTCTACTGATTCTCTTCACTCATGACCCCGTCCCTTGCGGATCGAATATGCCGGTGCGGTATATCATGTAACCTCTCGGGGCAACGAGCAAAAGCCCGTCTGCAAGAGCGACCAGGACCGGATCAGCTTCCTGAACACCCTCCCACACGTCCACTCGCTATAACTGGATCTACCATGCCTACCGCTCAACTCGCGTTGTTTCTGCAGGTATGCGCCGTTGTCCCGCAGGGATCACAGGAGAAACCTATGTGCAGGGCACATCGATGGTGATTGTGGACAGGTCTTGAAACAGCCGATTTCGAGGCTTTGCAATCCGGCAAGAATTATGCTATATTATTCTGACCAGACTGACCAAATAAGGAGGCCGCTATGAATACGTGGCAGCTCCAGGAAGCAAAGGCCCGCTTGAGCGAGGTCATCAAGAAAGCGAAGAAGGAAGGGCCGCAGAGCATCACGGTCCACGGGCAGCCGAGCGTTGTGGTCCTTTCGAGCGGGGAGTATGAGCGGCTGAAGAAGCCGAAGGGGAACTTTGTCGAATTCATGCGGCGGTCGCCGCTGTTCGGCATGGAGCTCAAGCTCGGACGCGAGCAGACTCTTACGCGCGAAGCCGATATCGCATGAGCTATCTGCTCGATACAAACGTTGTGTCCGAAACCATCCGGCGCGCCCCCAATAAGACGGCGCTTGCCTGGCTCGAGCTGCTCCCCGCAGAGTCTCTTTTTGTGAGCGTGCTGACGGTCGGGGAAATCCGCAAGGGCATCGAGGCGCTCGCGGACAGGAAAAGACGCGAGAAGCTCCGGCTCTGGCTCGATCACGAGCTTCCGCGCTGGTTCGAAGGGCGGGTGCTTCCCGTGGACCTTGCTGTTGCGGACCGGTGGGGCAGGCTGCTCGCCGAGGTCGGCCGCTCGGTCCCCACGATCGGCAGTCTTCTTGCGGCGACGGCGCTGCATCACGATCTGGCGCTGGTGACGAGGAATGCCCGGGACTTCGACTATCCGGGTCTTGAGGTCATCAATCCATTCGGATAAAAGGCGAGTGTTGCTGTGAAAACGGAAAGAAGGTCGGCTACGTAGGGCGGGGAGTGCTCAATGCTTTTCATCGATGGTTGAATAACAGGAGTGCAATTACCGCTGTCATAGAAAAGATGAATGGCCGTCCTGATCGTCCAAGTATCATGCTCTTTGTCGCCGTTGTCCCGCAACGGCAGGAAGAACCTGCATTTGTAGGCTAAATTTCCCAGAACGCATCTCAGGAATTTCTTCGTTCCGCAATTCTGCCAAAGACATAGTGGTCATGGTCCACGCGTTTGGTGCGTCAAGTTTGTTTCTTCGGATAGATAACCCTCGTACCTTTAATCTCGGCCCATGGCGTCATTACGTGAGGTTTCACTGAGGCCCGGCTCATGATATCCAGCACCTCGATCCCGCGCACGAGGAGGGCGTCCCCGATGAGCGAGCGGTGGCAGCGCCAGGGCAGGGCTTCGGCGCACATGATCGCGGTCTTCCGTCCGTCTGCAGTTTCAAGCAGTTCCCGCAAGCCTTCTTCGAATTCCCCCGTCTGCATGTAATCGGCAAATCCCCGGAAGGACGCATTCTCCCAGGCCGTGTTTACCGAGTCCTTCCTCGCATGGCGCAGTCCGCCCAGTTTCGGCAGGTGGACATACCCGATGCCGGAGCGCTTCAGCGTTTCCTTCAACGTGTCGCTGTTGTACTGCGGGTTGTGGCGGGACTTCGGAATGGTACGCACATCGACAACCTGCTTGATGCCGTGGGCTTTGAGCATTTCCAAAAAATCGTCGATGGCATGAGTGGAATGGCCGATGGTAAAGATCGATCGCATATAGACATTTGCACTATTCTCTAAGCCTTTGCGATGCGTTCACAACTCAAAACTAAAAACTAAAAACGGTAATCGGACTTTTCAAGACGGCCCCGGCCTGCTCAGGATCGACAGGAATTCCTCGCGCGTCGCCGGGTTCGAGCGGAACACGCCGAGCACCGATGAGGTCACGAAGCTGGAGTTCTGCTTTTCCACGCCGCGCATCATCATGCAGAGGTGGCGCGCCTCGATCATGACGCCCACGCCGTCGGCGTTGATCGAGTCCTTGATCGCGTAGGCGATCTGCTCCGTCAGCCGCTCCTGGATCTGGAGCCGCCGTGCGTACATGTCCACGAGCCGGGCGAGCTTGCTGATGCCGAAGACCTTGCCGCGGGGAATGTAGCCGATGTGGCACCGGCCGTAGAACGGCAGCAGGTGGTGCTCGCAGAGGCTGTAGACCTCGATGTCCTTGACCACGACCATGCTGGTCGTCTCCTGGGCGAAGATGGCCTGGTTGATGAGCGTATCGACGTCGGCGCGGTAGCCCGAAGTGAGATATTTCAGGGCGGCTGCGACGCGTTTGGGCGTGTCCACCAGGCCTTCCCGCCTCGGGTCCTCGCCGAGCTCGATCAGCAGCTTTCTCACGAGATGTTCGATCGTTTCATTCTGTTCGTCCATGCGCGATGTCCTTTCGAAGGAGGTCGGTAAAGCCGTCGAGCGGCGTCATTGAATCACGGGGCATTGCTGCCGCCGCCTCGTTTATGCTGATCTTGGATCCCGGCAGGATCAAATCCGGCGCCAGTTCCTGGAGCGGGATCGCGAGGAACGGCCGCAGGAGTATGTCGGGGTCAGGCAGGGTAAGGCCTTCTGCGGCAATCGCGAGATCGTCATACACTATGAGATCGAGATCGATGGTGCGCGCGGCATATTTGTCATCGGTCCGGACCCTGCCGAGAGCGGCCTCGATCCCCCGCAGCACCCTGAACTTCAGATCAAGGGGCGGGATTGCTGTTTCGATTTCGACCACGCAATTATAGTATGGCGGCTGCCCCGCCCGACCGAGGGGCTCGGTCCGGTACACGGTCGATATCGATCGGAGCGACAGGTCCTGCTCCTGTCTGAAGCGGTGCACCGCGAGCCGGATGTTTGTCTCGGGGTCGATGTTCGAGCCCATGCTCACGTAGGCCCGCGTCATGGCCTGCTCTTTGTCTGCTTTCTCGTGATCTCCACGCCCACGGTTCGGGCGAAGCGGAGCGCCCCGGGTTTTTCCACGCGGACGGTCGCTTCGCGGACCGACGGGTGCGCAAGACAGATGGCGGCTGTCGCCTCTGCCAGCGCCTCGACGAGATAGAACTGAGAATTCTCCGCCATGGCCACGATCTGTTTGTTCAAGGCGCGGTAGTCCACCGAATCTCCGATCCGGTCGCTTCGGCCTGCTGCGGACAGGTCCGCGGACAGCGCTATATTGATCAGAACGTCCTGCTTGTTCCTGCGCTCATCGTCGTTCACGCCGATGATGCACCGCACCAGGAGATCAGAGATTACGATCCGGTCCATTGCCGCCCTCCAGAAGGTGCCGCCCGCCGTCCACATAAATGATCTGGCCGGTCACAAATTCGCTTTTCAGCAGGTAGATCGCCGCATCCGCAATATCACCAGGGCCGCCGTGCCGCTTGAGCGGCAGGGTCTTCGCCAGCTGGTTCAGGTATTCCTCGTCTTTTCCCGTAGGAGGGAGAATGAGGCCGGGGGCCACGGCGTTCACCGTGATCGCGGGGGCGAATTCGAGCGCGCACATCCTGGTCAGCGACGCCAGGGCCTGCTTGCTCAGGATGTAGGCCACATGGCTGCGGTCGCCGCCCTCGATCTTCGTATCGAGAAGGTTGATGATGCCGCCCCTCGGTACGAGACGGGCGAATTCACGGCTCAACACAAAGGGCGCCCACGCGTTCACCTGCAGGTTGCGTGTCAGGTCGCTCCACCCGACGTCCCTGAGCGTGGCCGGGGAGAAGATCGATGCGTTGTTCACCAGGATGTCGAGGGAGCCGGCCGTCTGGAGCGCCTGGGCGATCAGCGACTCGTAGTCCGCGGGCTGCTCGAGGTCGGCGAGGACCTTCCAGGATTTCGCCCCGCAGTCCTCGACCTCTCCGCACACCTTCACGGTCTCGGTTTCGCGGGCCTTGCGGTCGTGGGCAATGATATGCACTCCCTCTTCCGCCAGTGCGATGGCAAGGGCCCGGCCGATGCGTTTGCTCGCGCCGGTGATAAGCGCAGTCCTCCCCTTCAGGGTCCGACGGACCGCGTTCTGTCCACCCGTATGTCCTGTCATCTGTGCGCTCCCGATATCTTCACGGCATCAAACGGTCGATCTTCGCGGCCAGGATAAAATCGTTCATGGTCAGGCTTTTCAGCTTGTGCGTAGACAGGGTCAGCTGCACCCTGTTATAGGAGATGAAGATGTCGGGATGATGGTCCTGCTCGTGGGCGAGCGTGGCCACCCTGCTTACGAATTCCATGGCCTCGGGGAAGCTCTTGAATCGGAATTCCCGCACGATGGCGTTCACTCCCCGCGTCCACTGCGGTATATCGTGCATGAGCTCGTCGACCTCTTTCCGCACAAGGGGTCGAATCTCGTTCGGTATTGGTTGTGCTGCCAGTTCGGTGCTTGTCATAATAGCCTCCACTTCTTACGCGCCCGGGACAGGAGCCGTTGCATCGAAGCAACCGCCTCTCGTCGGTAGAACGAAGCGGTTCTTGCCGGATCCCGTAAAGTGCTCCGGGCGCCTCTGCGTTTTAAGTCGTCTTTTCAGCGGATCAAACCGCGAAGTCCTTCCTTCGTTATCTGCTCACCTTTTCTGATCAGGACGCGCGCGGCCTCCACTTTATCCCACAGGTTGCACATCATGGCTCCCCGCACTTTTCCGTCCCGCAGGTAGTAGATGACGCCGGTGTCGTTCTCCTTTTGCCAGTCGGCAAAGGTATCGAGCCGGGCATCCACCTCTCCGACTGCCTCGTATCCGAACTCGAAGAGGTCGGAGAAAAAATAAGGCATGTACGTATAAGAACTGCGCGCGCCGGCCATGTTGCGGCCCGCCCATTTGCCCTGGTTGACGGCATTGTCCCAGTGCTCGACCCGGGTCTGCTTTCCCAGCGCCTGGTAGGGGAAAAAGGCGATGTCTCCGGCAGCGTAGATGTCCGGAAGGGAAGCCTGGAGGAATTCGTCTACGATGATCCCGTCGGCCGTCTGGAGTCCCGCCCTGCGGGGAAGCTCGAGGGCGGGCGCGATGCCGATGCCGACGACAAGGATGTCGGATTCTATTTCTTTGCCGCTCTCGGTCCTGGTCACGAACCGGCCTGCTTTCTTCGTGAAGGAGACCGGCCGTTCATTATTAAGAATAGTGATCCCCTTCGCCCGGTACTGGTCCTGGATCGCCCGGCCCAGGGATTCAGGGAGCACGCGGTTTACGAGATAAGCCTCGGGAAAGATCATGGTGACCTTGACCTTGTTTGCGGCAAGGGCCGCCGCCATTTCCGATCCGATGAATCCTCCGCCGATCACGACCGCCGATTTACCCTCCCCGGATTCCTTCCTGAGCCTCAGGTAATCGTCCAGGGTGCGGTAGTAAGAAATGCCTTCGAGGTCCCCGCCCGGAATGGGCAGGGTCCGCGGCGCGCCGCCAATGGCGAGAAGGAGCTTCCGAAAGCGGTACTGCTTTCCTCCGGACGTGGAAACCGTCTTCCCTTTCGGGTCGAGCGAGAGCACCGTTTCGCCGGACAGGATGGTCACTCCTTTTGCGTCGTAAAAGTTCTGGTCGTGAAGAAAAATGTCCTCGACCTTCTTCTTTCCGAACCAGAGTTTTTTCGAAAGCGGCGGCCGGTCATAGGGCAGGTGGCTCTCGCTGCTGATGAGCAGGATGTCTCCCTCACGATCCAGCTCCCTGATGCCTTCTACTGCCGATGCTCCGGCCAAGCCGCCACCCACGATCACATAAGGGTACGAAAGGTCTCCCATGAACCGCCTCCTTTGATGAAAACATCCCATGCTGAAAGTTGCGCTGCCGTAGAAAATAATACTTGAGCAGGATTCCCTTTGGTCAGCAGACCATTCTTTAATAACTATATCACAGTTATCCGGAGAGATGATCGAGGTCAGGGGCGAGCAGATGTAAAAAAATCAGGAAAGGCCGTAGATGCCGCGGGCCTCGTCGGTATATGCGCCGCCGGGCCCATGCACCACGAGGGGAGGAAGGACCTCGAGGCCTGCATTCACATTTTTTACGGCTTCGATCAATACGAGCGCGGCGGGTTTCTGTTCATAGGGGTGGACAAAGCGGAGGCGTTTGGGTTCCAGGCGCCGGTCCCGCAGGAGCGTCGTCAGCTCGCCCAGGCGGGCGGCGGGAAAGACGAGAAAGAACCTGCCCTTGTTCTTCAGGAGGTTGCAGCAGTCGAGCCAGAGGGGAAGAGCGGCTGCCTGGTCATGTCGCGCCGTGTGCCGCTCCCCGGTGGGGCTTGCCTTGCCCGCGCCCGTCCGCGTGTACGGCGGGTTGACGACGATGGCGTCCGGTGAATGGGGCGCAACCGTCCGGCCCAAATTCCCGATATCGCGGTTCAGCGGGACCACACGGCTTGTGCAGCCGTTGTCTTCGATATTTCGGCAGAGCAACCCGTAGGCAAGAGGCTCGAGCTCGATCGACGTGACAAGAGCACGGGGGTATTTTTTCGCCAGCAGAAGGGAAATGATCCCTGTTCCCGCGCCGAGCTCGAGGACCCGGTCGCGCGGCCGCAGACGGCAGAAGTCGGCAAGGAGCAGGCTGTCGAGGGTGAAGCGGACCCCCTTTTTCGGCTGCGCGATTCGTATTGTACCCGCGCCCCGGAGCGAGATGCTGTCGAGGGTCACGACGGTCATTTTACCTTTTCCACGGTCTCCGCGGGAATGCGCCGGGGCTTGGCGTTCCCGTCGACAAAGACCATCCGTGCGCGACATTCCACGAAGGTCCTCCCGGTCGCCTTGTCGCGCATGATGTGCTCGAACATCATCGTCGCCCGGGTCACGTCCCGCACCCAGGTCTCGATCTCGATGACGTCGCCGTACCGGGCCGGGGACTTGTAGTCGACCTCGACGCGAAGCACCATGAAGATCGTGCCTTCATCCATGAGGGTCTTCACCGAAAGCCCTCGCGAGGCAAGATACTCGGTCCGCGCCCGCTCCATGTACCGCAGGTAGTTGGCGTAGTACACCACCCCGCCGCAGTCGGTGTCTTCGTAGTAGATCTTCACGTCCATGGCATGGTTCATCAATCATCTCCTGTCGGGCTGCTACAGCAGTGTAGAATATTTTGAGTATTTTGTCGAGGAGAAGATGAACGGATTCGGGCCGGTGAGCGATCCTGATTTTCGGTGCGGAAGCAAGCGGATTATCTTGCAGGTGAAAGGACGGAAAAGGAACAAAAAGAGGCGTTGCCTGCGAACCGGTCTTGATATTCCGCTGAGCCGTGTTTTCCTGGGGAAGTCCAACCTGCTTCTGCGGCTCTGACTAGCAGACCCTGTGAAGCGTTGTGTGTATGACTCTTCCCTGGTAACGCCGCGGCTTAGGGGTTTCGGCTCTTCCGTTTTGATGGTTGCCTGTAGAGAAGACCGGGAGACGGGCCGCTCAACTTGCAGCCCTCTTGCCGGCTTCGGCTCTCCATCAAAGCGGTGCCTGATCCCCTTTATAACGGGTCATCATCTGGACACCTATCGGTGCTGGTTCGGCAACGCCCGACGAACTTTTCTTCCTGTCAAAGAACGAGTTTCAAAATCTTTTCGCTGAAACCCTTCTGATTAAACTATACCACATTTCGGCATCCTGTCCATAAGATATTTAATCGGCAAAGAGCAGGTAAAACATCTTTTTTATCCCTGACTGGATCCAGCGGCGGTGAGGTTGATCTGTCGCGAAGAACGGGTTTTGGTGCTCACCGGATCGGTCCTCTGAATTTTCCGGGACGGAAGCGATTTTTTTTCGGGGAAACAGAATTGTCTTGACCACTCCGTCATTTATCCTTACAATTTCACCACCTTGCACATGAATATCGTCAGCCCTTCAAAAAAAGAATTTCTCGAGCGAATAGCAGACGGAAGGATTACGCCTCTCGTGGTTGAGCTCGACATGCCGGGATTGACACCCCTTGCGGCGCTCGACGCGCTGAGGCCGGCGGGTTACCCCGTCCTGCTCGAAAGCGCCCGCGTGAACGACAAGACCGGCCGGTATTCCTTTGTTACTGCAGACCCCTACCTGATCTTCAAGTCACGCGGAGAGACCGTGGAGCTTATCCTGCCCGAGACGCCGGCAGGAAAATACGGCAGACGGGCCGCGACGAAAAGGAAACCGCTCCTGAAGCTTCGGGAGCTGCTCGGCAATTATCGAACGGAGCGGCTCCCGGGCCTTCCCCCCTTTACCGGAGGAGCTGTCGGCTTTTTCTCCTATGATTTCGTTCACCAGTTCGAAAACCTTCCCAGGCTCGCTGCAGCGGACCTGGATATTCCTGAAGCGTATTTCATCTTCGTCGATCTCGTCGTGGCCTTTGACCATCTTCTGGGGCGGGCGTGGGTGATCGTGAACCCCGGCGCGCGCGAGCAGGAGCTGGGGTTCCGCAAGCCCGAGGCTGGACAGTGGAACGGACTCTATGACCAGGCCTCCGGACGGTTACGGGACGCGATTGAACGTCTGAAGACAGCGACTCCGGCACCTGACACTTCTCCGGCGACTGGTCGGAGCGCTCAGGGCATCGTCGTCACGCCTTACCTTTCCCGTGAAACCTTCGAGGGCATGGTCCGGAAATGCAAGGAATACATCGCAGCAGGAGACATCTACCAGGCCAATCTGTCCCAGCGGCTTTCCGCGGCCATCGGCGCTGCGGATCCGCTCCGGCTGTACCGGATCCTTCGTTCTGTCAACCCTTCGCCCTTTGCCGCGTACCTCGACTTCAAGGACCTGCAGCTGGTGAGCTCTTCGCCCGAGCGGCTCATTCGCCTGACGGAGGGTGTCTCCGATACGAGGCCGATCGCAGGCACCCGCCGCCGCGGGGCGGACGCAACGGAAATGCGCGAGCTGTCAGCGGAGCTGCTGACGAATGAGAAGGAGAGGGCCGAGCACATCATGCTCCTCGATCTCGAACGAAACGACCTCGGTAAGGTGTGCGAATACGGATCCGTAGCCGTGGACGAGATGATGGTGGTCGAGGACTACTCCCATGTGATCCATATCGTGTCAAACGTCCGCGGCACGCTGGCGCCGGGGCGGGACGCCTTCGACCTGGTGCGGGCCGTATTCCCCGGCGGGACGATCACGGGCGTTCCCAAGGTGCGGTGCATGGAGATCATCGACGAGCTCGAGCCCGTGGCTCGGGGGCCCTATACCGGATCGATCGGGTATTTCTCGAACGCCGGGGACATGGACCTGAACATCATCATCAGGACCTTTGTCGTGAAAGACGGCGTTGCCCACATCCAGGTAGGGGCCGGCATCGTCGCGGACTCCGATCCTTCACGGGAGTATTCCGAAACGCTCCAGAAGGCCGAAGCGCTCGCGAAAGCGCTGGAAATGCTGTAATATCGGCTATTTTCCCGTTGCAACTTCGGCCTACTTGCGTTATAGTAACAAATTATGTGTCGGAGAAAGGAGCTCGGTCTATGTTCCTCGTGGAGCTAGTGATGCAGGGCGTGCGCGGCATCCGCGGACCGGCGCGTCTGCGGTTCCAGAGTGGTTTCAACTTCGTCGCCGCGGGCAACGAAGCGGGCAAGACCACGGCTGCGGACAGCATGCAGCGGCTGCTTTTTCCGACCGGGCAGGCGAACGCATTCACCTCGTTCGTTTCGAGGTCCACTCCCGATGCGTCGCGCGGGGCGCTTGTGGTATGCTCCGATGATGGGGCGTACTACCGGGTGATCCAGGACTTTTCAAAGCGCGCCGTGAACCTTTCCAAGTACAATGCCGCATCCAAGGAGTTCAGTCTGGTGTACAAGGACTGGGACAATACGGCCCAGTTCATGTCGCAGTTGACCTCGGGTGTCGCTGAAGAGGATTTTGCGCGGATCTTTCTGCTGCGGCGCGAGCATTATGCGGACCGTTCGTCAGCCTCGTTCTCCGCGGCGGCCCCGCTCGTTCGGCAGGAGAAACTCTCCGCCGTGCCTGCCGCAGGCTCAACAGCGGCCAACGGGACCCGGCTTGCCGAACTGCGGGAGGCGTTGAAGAAGGCTGAAGAGGCGGCGGACGCCGATTACCGGCACCAGTCCGCAAAGCTGGCGCTCGATGAGATCAGAAAAAAAATGCAGTCTATCGAGGAGACCGGCCAGAAGACGGCCGAGATCGATGCGACCCTGGCCGAGCTCAAGGGGTGCGAGGCGCTTCCCGAGAACCTTTCGGAGCTGATCGAGGAGCGCGAGCGGCGCGAGAGCCAGAAGCATATTGAAACGGAGAAACTGAACAACGAGCTTGAGGCGCTGAAAATGCAGTACGACGGCCTGCCGTCGGTCAACCTGTTCACCGACAAGCTGTTCCTTTTCGGCGCCATTCTGCTCGTCCTGTCGATCGTAGTCGGCATGTTCCTGCTGACCGAGGAGTACCGGCCCTATTTTCCCATCGGTGTCATCCTCTCCCTGATCCTGATGGCCGTTGCCTGGTACAACGGATCGCGCAAGAACGCACATCGCAGGGCGATCCAGAGGGATGTCGAAGACCTGGAGCAGGAGCGCATCGACGTGGAGCGGAAATTCGTTCATGAGGGCGCTACGATCGCGGGCTACATGCGGCTGGTGGGAGTCGGCAGCGTGGGGGAGCTGAAGGAGAAGGCCGAGAATTACCGGTACTTCCTGTCCCTCCGCAACGACGCCGAAGAAACGCGAAAGCGCGTAGCAGGCGACGTCACCATGGAGATGCTGCAGGAACAGTTCGATAAGCAATATGCCGAGGTCCTCGCCCTGGAGCAGGCGGCGAAAGCGGTCGTCCAGTACGCCGTGGACACCTACAGCATCCGCCAGGACATCGAGCGGCTGGAAGGGGAATCGTCTCCTGCCGAGCCGTCCTGGGGCGACGAGGAGGGCGGGTTTGCCGCGGATTTTCTGCCTGCCGCTCCGGTTGCGGGCCAGGGGGGCTTTTCGGCCGAGCTCGGTATTGCGAGCAGGATCGGCGGCATCGAAATGGAAACGCTCATTCCCGCCGTGGAGGCCGCGGCCCAGCGGAACCTGTCCGCGGCCACGGGCGGCAGGTACGTACGGATCGAAGTGGGACAGGGGAACGATCCCGTTGTACACACCAAGGATGACGCGCGGGTGAACTCCCGCGAGTTGAGCCACGGAACAAAAGAGCTGATCTACTTCTGCCTCCGGGCCGGCCTCATCGAAGCGATTGCCGGAAAGCGGAGGCTGCCGTTCATTCTCGACGATGCGCTTTCGGGGTTCGATGCGGCCCGGCAGCAGGCCGCATGCCAGATCCTCCGGGCCCTCGGCTTAAAGACCCAGGTGGTGCTTCTCACCTCGAACCCTGCGCTCAGGGCGGCGACCGACGCGGCTTCGGAACTCAAGTAAATGAAGGGAACGTTCATTACCTTCGAGGGGATCGAGGGCACCGGCAAGTCCACCCAGATCGTTCGACTGGCGAACCATCTCACTGCGCACGGCAGGGCCGTGACGCTCACGCGTGAACCCGGCGGCACTCCCATCGGAGACCAGGTGCGCAAGATCCTGCTCGATCCGGCGAACGCGGCACTCGACCCCAAGTCAGAGTTGCTTCTCTACGCCGCAGCACGGGCGCAGCATCTTGCGGAGCTGATCGCGCCCGCACTCGCGGCAGGCAGGATCGTGCTCTGTGACCGGTTCTCCGACGCCACCCTGGCATACCAGGGATTCGGGAGAGGGCTCAGCCTGGACCTGATAGGCGAGCTCGACAGGATCGTGACCACCGGAATGCGTCCCGACCTCACTGTCCTGCTCGACATCGATGCCGCGAGCGGGCTCGAGCGCGCACGGGGCCGGAACCGCAGAAGCGGCCTGGAAGCGGAGGCGCGCTTCGAAAACGAGGAGCTCTTCTTTCACGAACGCGTGCGCCGGGGCTATCTGGAGCTGGCAAAAGGGGACCCCGGAAGGTTCCGCATCATCGATGCCTCGCCCACGGAAGAAGAGATTCAGGGCCGCATTCGCAAGATCGTCGATGGAATGCTGAAGCCTCAGTTGTGAGTTATGAGTCTTGAGTTTTGAGTTGCGGGTGCTTGTCCCCCGAGGGAACACCGCGGTATAATTTTTATATGATGGTTTTCAACGAAATCCAGGGCCATGAACGGCCGATCTCGATCCTGAAGAGAGCGCTGGCAAATGAAACCATGGCCCATGCCTATCTCTTTTCAGGGGATCGGGGCATCGGAAAAAAGCTGACGGCCCTGACTCTGGCGGCGGCCGTGAACTGCCCGCAGCGGGGCCCGGAGGGCGGGTGCGGCGAATGCCCTTCCTGCCGCAAGGTTGCCGCCGGCGGGCACCCCGATGTTCACGTCCTCGTTGCCGACGGCGACGAGATCAAGATCGACCAGATCAGGCAGGTCCAGGCGGACCTGGCGCTCAGGCCCTTTGAAGGGGCCAAGAAGACGCTGATCGTAGACGGCGCTGAAAGCATGAACCCGGCCGCTTCCAATGCCTTCCTGAAGACGCTGGAGGAGCCGCCCGGCGACGCGCTGATCATCCTGGTGACCTCGATGCCGCAGAGCCTGCTGCCGACGATCCGCTCGCGGTGCCAGGAGATCCGGTTTCAGCCGCTCCCCCGCCATACGCTTGCGCAGGCGCTGATGAACAAGCGCGGACTGCCGGAGCAGGACGCCTGGTTCATCGCGGCGCTCGCGCAAGGGAGCATGGGCCGCGGTCTCGAGATGGACGCGGAACAGGAGCAGAAAGAGCGGGACGGCGTACTCGACTTGTGGTCAAGCCTGCCCGGGATGGGCGATGACGAGGTCCTTGCCCTGGCCGAAGGCCTTTCCAAGGACCGGGAACGCTTCGACCGCCTGCTCGATATCGGCGTCGAGTGTCTCCGCGACGCCATGGTTTTCCGGGAGACGGGCGATGAACAGCTCCTCGTGCAACGGGGAGCCGGAGAGCGGTACCGGCAATGGGGAGAACAGGTTTCCCTGGCCGGAATGCTCGCGGACCTTGAGCTGTTTACCCTGAGCAGGACCATGCTCGACCGGCGTGCGAGCGCGCAGCTGGTGGCAGAGAACCTGCTTTTTAAACTGGGAAGAGGATAAGACAAAATGCGGAATGCGGAATCAGTAAGACCAGGGTCCAGTAGCCGGTAGCAAGGGGCCAGGGTAAAATAAATGCGGAATGCGGAAGTCGGAATGCGGATTGAGAAGGGCGCATTTCCGAATGCCGAATTGTGAGATGATAAAATCATGACCGATATAACGAGAAGAATAGCCGGTGTGCGCTTCCGGGAGAACTGGAAGGTCTATGATTTCGACGCCACGGACATCGACGTCGCCGTCGGAGACAAGGTAATCGTCGATTCGGAACGGGGCCAGGGTTTTGCCGTTGTCGTGCGCCTGAAGAAACAGCAGGGGCCGCCCGCTCCAGAACCCGCCCCGATGGAGATGGTGCAGGGGCTGCAAGTTGAAGAGGAAGACGGCAGCGCGCCCGCCGAAACCGCGGTTCAGGCCCCGAAAGCGCTTCGGAAGGTGATCCGCAAGGCCGGCGAGGACGATCTTCAGCGCGAGGAAAAGAACGTGGAGCGCGAAGCCGAGGCCTTCACGGTCGCGCAGGACATGATCACCGAGCGGGAGCTGCCCATGAAGCTGATCCGGGTGGAATATTCCTTCGATGCCACGCGCGCCACCTTTTTCTTTTTTTCCGAGACCCGTGTCGATTTCCGGGAGCTCGTCAAGGACCTTGCGTACAAACTGAAGAGCCGGATCGAGATGCGCCAGGTCGGCGTCCGCGACGTGGCGCGGATGATCGGGGGATTCGGGCCCTGCGGCAGGGAGCTCTGCTGCGCCGCGTTCCTGAAAAATTTCGAACCTGTTTCGATCCGCATGGCCAAGAAGCAGGATATGGTGCTGAACCCGGCGAAGATCTCCGGTGTCTGCGGACGCCTGCTCTGCTGTCTGTCCTACGAATACGGCATGTACGATGAGATCAAGAAGGACCTCGCGGGCATGCGGGAAGCCGCTGTGCAGGAGAAGAGGGCTGAAGAAGAGGTCCGTCTTGCCGAGGAGCGGAAGGAAACCGAGGAACGCCGGCTCGAGGAAGAGAAGAGGCGCCAGGAAGACCGCAAGCAGCAGCAGGCGCGCAAAGACAAACAGCGGGAAGGCGGCCAGAAGGGCGGGGGCAGGCAGGAGAAGAAGGACCGGCAGGAGAAGAAGGGCCAGGGCCAGCCCAGGCCGGAGCAGGGCCGGGAACGCCAGCAGCAGCCGAAGCAGAAGCCAAGGCCGGAACGACAGCAGCCGCAGGAACAGGCGCAGAAAGAGAATGCCGCCCAGCCGCAGGAACAGGCACAGCAGGTCCAACAGGCACAGCAGGAGCAGCAGGGACAGCCGGAGCAGCAAGGACAGCCGGCACAGCAGGCCGGTGAAAAGACGGGCAGGCGAAAAAAGCGCCGGTTCTGGCGAAAGAAGAAAAAGGGCGGCGGCCAGCCGGGTGAAAATAAACCCCAGGGACCGGGACCGGCTGCTGAGTAATGCAAGGCAGGGTCCAGTAGCCGGGGGCCAGGGTGCAGAACAAATACGGAATGCGGAACTGTTGAAATTCGGAATGCGGAATTGGAAACCTGAGAACAGTAGACCTGTTTCAGCTGCCATGAAATCGTCGCGGTAACCGCTCCCGATATACTTACATCAATGTCCAATAAATTCTATATCACGACACCGATCTATTATGTGAACGACGTGCCGCACATCGGCCACGCCTACACTACCATCGCAGCAGATACGCTCGCCCGGTACCACCGGCTTCTCGGCGACGCCGTATTCTTTCTGACCGGCACGGACGAGCACGGCCAGAAGGTCGAAAAGGCCGCTGTGGAGCGGGGGCTCACGCCCAAGGCCCATGCGGACCTGATGACGGTAAATTTCCAGCGGCTCTGGAAGAAGCTCGAGATCTCGAACGACGCCTTCATCCGCACCACGGACCGGGAGCACATCGCCGTGGTGCAGGAGCTCCTGCAGAAGCTCCATGACAAGGGCGAGATCGAGCGCAGGACCTACGAAGGCTGGTACTGCACGCCCGACGAGCGGTTCTGGACGGAGAAGGAGATCGTGGAGGGCAAGTGCCCGGACTGCGGAAGGCCCGTTGAACGCATCACCGAGGACAATTATTTCTTCCTGATGAGCAGATACCAGGACCGGCTGATCGGACAGATCGAGAAGAACCCGAACTACATCAGGCCCGAGAGCAGGCGGAACGAGGTGCTCGGCTTCCTGAAATCGCAGAAACTCGGCGACCTCTGCATCTCCCGCCCCAAAGCGAGGCTCTCCTGGGGCATCGAACTCCCTTTTGACCGGGACTTCGTCACCTACGTCTGGTTCGACGCGCTGGTAAACTATTTTTCCGCCACCCGCTACCTGAGCCCGCCCGCGAACGGTTCCCCGGCCCCTTTAAAGCGTCAGGCCTTCTGGTGGCCGTCTGAGCACCATCTCGTGGGCAAGGACATCCTGACCACCCACAGCGTGTACTGGTCCACCATGCTCATGGCGCTGGACCTTCCTTTGCCGGGAAACATCTTCGCCCACGGCTGGTGGACGCAGGACGGCAAGAAGATGTCCAAGTCGCTCGGGAACGTGATCGACCCGAACAAGGTGGCCGACGACTACGGTGTGGATTCCTTCCGGTATTTCGTGCTGCGCGAGGTGCCCTTCGGCCTGGACGGCGATTTTTCGATCGAGACCTTCACCACGCGGTTCAACACGGAACTGGCAAACGACCTCGGGAACCTTCTCTCCCGGGTTCTCACCATGATCGGAAAATATTTTGACGGAAAGGTCCCGCCTGCGGGCGCGGAACAGCAGGGCGACCGGGACCTTCGCGACATCGCGCGGGATATACCGGCGAAGATCGCCGGAGATCTTGCATCGCTTGCGTTCACGAAATATCTGCAGGACATATGGGCGCTTGTGACGCGGGCGAACCGCTACGTGGAGGAGAACGCGCCCTGGACGCCTTGCGAAGAACAGGGATTTCGACCGGCTCGGCAGCGTGCTCTACAATCTCTCGGAGTCGCTCCGACTGATCGGCCTCTACCTTTATCCCGTGATGCCCTCGACGTCCCAGAAGATATGGAGCGCTCTTGGCATGGATAAACAGCTGTGCGCCTGCCGCATGGACGAGGAACAGTCGTGGGGGAGACTGGCGTCGGGAACAGCGATCCGGCCCGGTGCACAGCTCTTCCCGCAGGATAGAAAAGAAGACAGAATCCGGAAACGGATCAACACAGCCGATGAACACGGCAAAGGAAAAAAGAAGGAGAAAGGAAATTGAAGAAACAGACAGCAGTGAAATCGGAAACGCCGCCGGCAGCAGCGGCCTGCGATGGAACTCATCGGCATCGAGGACTTCATGAAAGTGGACCTGCGCATCGGCAGGATCACGGCGGCCGAGCGGGTGCAGAAGTCCGAAAAGCTCATCAAGCTGCAGGTCGACATCGGCTACGAGACGCGGCAGGTCGTGGCGGGGATCGGCAAAAGCTACGCGCCCGAAGAGCTCATGGGCAAGTCCATCGTGATCGTGGCGAACCTGAAGCCCGCGAAACTGATGGGCATCGAGTCCCAGGGCATGCTCCTGGCAGGGAGCAGCGGAGACCTGCTCGCGGTGGCCACCTTTGACCGGGAGACGAAGCCGGGGTCGAGAGTCAAATAAAGGACCCGTAAGGAGTAAGGGGTGAGGAGTAAGGGGAAGGGCAATAGTGCAAGGGTCAATCCCCTTACACCTGACTCCTCACTCCTTCCCGGTGTAGACATGCTTATCGACACCCACGCGCACCTTGAGATGCGCGAGTTCAACGACGACCGCGAGGACGTGATAAAACGCGCCCGGGAGGCGGGCGTCGAATATATCGTCACCATCGGCACGACGATCGAGTCCAGCCGCGATGCGGTGATGCTCGCCGACAAGTACGATTTCATCTACGCGGCGATCGGCATCCATCCGCACGAGGTCAAGGACATCCTCCATCCTTCCTACGAGATCATCCGGCACTTTGCCCAGCACAAGAAGGTCGTGGCCTACGGAGAGATCGGGCTCGATTACTTCTACGAGCACTCGCCGCGGAGCGACCAGAAGCGGAAGTTCCGCGACATGCTGCGCGAGGCGCGGGAACTCGACCTGCCCGTGATCATCCACGACCGGGACGCCCACGAGGACACGCTCCAAATCCTGTCCGAGGAATGGTCAGCGGACCTGGGCGGGATCATGCACTGTTTCTCCGGCGACGCGGCAATGGCGAAGAAACTGATCGAGATGGGGTTCCTGCTCTCTATCGCCGGTCCGGTGACCTATCCCAAGGCCGAGGCACTGCGGGAAGTCGTGAAGCAGATCCCGATCGAACACCTTCTGGTCGAGACCGATTCGCCCTATCTTGCTCCCCAGCCCATGCGAGGCAAGCGGAACGAGCCCGCGTTCGTGCGCCATACCGCTGAGATGGTCGCCCAGGTCAAGGGCCTGACCTTCGACGACGTGGCGCGCATCACGAGCTTCAACGCCATGCAGCTCTTCGGCATCGGGATCATCCCGAAGCAGGGAAAGATCACCTATCCGATCAGGAACTCCCTGTATCTCAATATCACCAATCGCTGCACCTCTGCCTGCACCTTCTGCGTTCGCTATCATACCGACTTCGTGAAGGGCCATAACCTTCGTCTCGCGGAGGAACCTGCTGCCGAAGCCCTGATCAAGGAGATCGGCGACCCTACGCGGTACGCGGAGGTGGTGTTCTGCGGCTACGGTGAGCCGCTCCTGCGACTCGATGTGGTCAAAACGGTAGCCGCCGAGGTCAAGCGGCGCGGGGGCAAGGTCCGCATCGACACCAACGGCCATGCGAACCTCATCCACAAACGCAACGTATTGCCCGAACTTGCAGGGCTCGTGGACGCCGTAAGCGTGAGCCTGAATGCTCAGAATGCGGAGCTGTACAACAAGCTCTCGCAGCCCAAGTTCGGTATTGAGGCCTATGATGCGGTGAAGACGTTCCTTGCCGAGGCGAAGAAGTATATTCCCGACGTGACCGCGACAATCGTGACCGCTCCGGGCGTGGACGTCGAGGCCTGCCGCAGGATCGCCGACGAACTCGGGGTGAAGCTCCGGGTCCGTGAATTCAACGTCGTGGGCTGACGTCCTTTTCGTCTTGCACTTTCCCCGGATTTATACTATTTTAAAAACTGGTAACCACGGGTCCCGGCTTCGCCGGGGCGCATGGTTTTCTGGGAACCACGGAAGAAGCAATCAAGCAGTTCCTGGAACCACAGATGGACACAGATGAACGCAGATGAAATCAAAAGGCGTAAGTCTTGAATAGAAGCGTCAGATATTAAGTATTTTGCCGGTTATTCTTTATGCTTTTGCCCGTGTTCATTTCCATCCGTGGTTAATATGCAGGTACATTTTCTATGAAACCCAAATCCAAAACCGTCTATGTCTGTCAGGCCTGCGGCAGCCAGTCTCCCCGGTGGATGGGCAAGTGCCCCGACTGCGGTGCCTGGAACACCATGGTCGAGGAGCGCATGGAGAAGCCCAGGGACATCGGGGCCGCCAAACGCTCCGGCGGCGCCGAGCCGCTTCTCCTGGGCGAGATCCAGGCCAAGGACGAGGACCGGTTCGTCACGAAGATCGGCGAGCTCGACCGCGTGCTCGGCGGCGGGATCGTCGCGGGATCGGTCGTGCTGATCGGCGGCGACCCGGGCATTGGCAAGTCGACCCTCGTTCTCCAGATGCTCAAACAGGTGTCGGAGCTTCGGGGCAAGGCGCTCTATGTCTCGGGCGAGGAATCGCCGTCGCAGATCAAGATGCGGGCGATGCGGCTCGGCGTCAAGACCGAGAACCTTTACGTGCTCGCCGAGACGCAGCTCGATGAGATCATCCGCGCGTCCGACGGTCTCGAACCCCAGGTCCTGGTCATTGATTCCGTCCAGACCGTGTTCACCTCCGAGCTTCCCTCGGCTCCCGGCAGCGTCGGCCAGGTGCGCGAGGTTTCGGGCAGGCTGATGGTCCATGCCAAGCGCACGGGCGTGCCCACGTTCCTGATCGGCCATGTGACCAAGGACGGCGCGATCGCCGGTCCGCGTGTGCTCGAGCACATCGTGGACACGGTGCTCTACTTCGAGGGCGACAAGGGGCATTCCTTCCGCGTGCTCCGAGCCGTCAAGAACCGCTTCGGCAGTACGAACGAGATCGGCGTGTTCGAGATGAAGGAGTCTGGCCTTGCCGAGGTGGCCAATCCCTCGGAGTTGTTCCTTGCCGAGCGTCCTGCCGACGCGACCGGCTCGGTCGTGGTATCTTCCCTCGAAGGTTCGCGGCCGATCCTTGCGGAGCTGCAGGCGCTCGTGGCCCCGTCCAAGCTCACCATGCCGCGCCGCACCACGATCGGCGTGGACTTCAACCGCGTCTCGCTGCTCCTCGCCGTGCTCGAAAAGCGCGTGGGAATGCACCTCATGGGCATGGACGTGTTCGTGAACATCGTGGGAGGCCTCAAGATCGACGAACCTGCCATCGACCTCGGCGTGATCGCGGCCGTGGCGTCGAGCTTCCGCGAAAAGGCCATCCATGCCCAGACCGTGGTCATGGGCGAGGTGGGCCTGGCCGGCGAAGTGCGCGCTATAAGCCAGGCCGAGTCGCGGCTCAAGGACGCGGCCAAGCTGGGCTTCACGCGCTGCGTGCTGCCGATGCTCAACGTCGAGAAGATGGAAAAGACTGCGGCCCTCAAGAAGATGGAGATCATCGGCGTTCGGACCGTGGACGAGGCGATGGAGAGGCTGTTCTGAAACAAGGAACATCATTCCAATGAAACGGGAGTCTGTGTATAATGATTAGCTGATTCACCCGGCTCTCTCCGGCGCGCTTGCTCTTCTCCATCTCTTGCCAGAGGCCCCTTCCTCTGATACTCTTAATACAAGGCGGTTGAAAAAGATCCTTATAACAGAAAGCGCACCCTGAAGGGTGCAGCTACGATAAAAAATCTGTCTGAATCCCGTAGCCGCAGGCTTTAGCCTGCGTAATTGATCTTTTCAACCCTCCTCAACATATTCTTCCCGGAGAAGCCAATGTCCAACGAAGACCTGACAAAGCTCAAGATCGACAAATCAGCCGGGACCTTCCAGCGCAAGCAGAAAATCCCGAAAGCGGTTCTTGCTGCCGTCGCGGGCGTGATCGTTCTGCTGATCGTCGTCCTGTTCTCCCGGAACCGCTCCGTGGCCGTGGACACGATCATTGTTTCCCGCGTCTATCCGTCGCAGACCTTTACCCTCCTGAACGCGAGCGGATATGTGGTGGCCCAGCGGAAGGCGGCGGTTTCGTCAAAGGCCACAGGACGGCTCGAATGGTTGGGCGTGGAGGAGGGAAGCAAGGTAAAACGGGGCGAGGTCATCGCCCGGCTCGAAGACCGCGACGTGGTCGCGTCCCAGGAGCAGGCCGCGGCGAACCTTGAGAATTCGCGGTCGGCTCTGACGCAGGCGCAAGCGGAGTTCGACGACGCGTCGGTGAATTATACGCGGTCCAAGGACCTTCTGGCAAAGAGCTTTATCTCGCGGATGGATTTCGATACAGCCGATGCCCGGTACAAGCGAGCCGAGGCCGGCGTCTCGGGGGCGAAATCGGCGATCAATGCGGCGCAGGCCGCGCTTCGTTCCGCCGAGGTGGCCGTCGAATATACGCGCATCCGGGCGCCCTTCGACGCCGTGGTCCTGACCAAGGACGCCGACGTGGGGGACATCGTGACGCCCTTCGGCGCGGCGATGAACGCGAAAGCGGACGTGGTGACCGTTGCCGACATGACGTCGCTCCAGGTCGAAGCCGATGTGTCGGAATCGAACCTGGAAAAAGTGAAAAAAAATCAGCCCTGCGAAATCCAGCTCGACGCGCTTCCGGATACCAGGTTCCGGGGAGAGGTGCACATGATCGTGCCGACGGCCGACCGGTCCAAGGCGTCGGTCATGGTCAAGGTCCGCTTCCTCGACAGGGACCCCCGCATCCTGCCCGAGATGAGCAGCCGCGTCGCCTTCCTCGAACATGCTGTGGCAAAGAACGAGGAAGCGCCGAAAACTGCAGTGAGCCCTGCCGCTATCGTTGAGCGGGACGGGAAAAAGGTCGTCTTCGCGGTCAGGGATGATTCTGTTGTCCTGACGCACGTTGTTCTCGGAGAACCCATGGGAGACTTGGTCGAGGTCCGCGAAGGCGTCAAAGCCGGAGACAAAGTGGTGGTGAATCCCCCGCCCAAGCTCAAGAACGGCGCGCGGATCACCGTGAACGTACGCTGATGAATGAGTGCGCCAAAACCATCGTTGAAGTCAGGAACCTGGTAAAGACCTACCGCCGGGGCGCCCAGACCGTGCCCGTGCTCGAGGACATCACCTTCGATATCTGCGAAGGGGAGTTTCTCGCCCTCATGGGGCCGTCGGGCTCGGGCAAGAGCACGCTTCTCAACATTATCGCTGGCATCGACAAGGCGGACAGCGGCACCGTCACGATCGGCGGGATCGACATCTCGACGCTCTCCGAGGCCGACATCGCCCGCTGGCGCTCGTTGAACGTGGGATTCATCTTCCAGTTCTACAACCTCCTTCCCGTGCTCACAGCCTACGAGAATGTCGAAATGCCGCTGTTGCTCACGAACCTTTCGCGGAAAGAGCGTCGGTCCCACGTGGAAACGGCCCTGGCCGTCGTGAACCTGACAGACCGCCTCGACCACTATCCGTCCCAGCTTTCCGGCGGGCAGCAGCAGCGCGTGGCCATCGCCCGGGCGATCGTGACCGACCCGACGATCCTCGTTGCCGACGAGCCCACCGGCGACCTGGACCGCGTTTCGGCCCAGGACGTGCTGGGGCTCATGGAGCGGCTCAACCGCGAGTTCGGCAAGACCATCATCATGGTCACCCACGACCCGCGGGCCGCGGAGCATGCGCACCTCCAGCGGCACCTGGAAAAAGGCGTGCTGAGCAACAGCAATGTTCATTCTTAAGCTCGTCATACGCAATGCCTTCCGCCACAAGCTCAGGACGATCCTGACGATCATCGGCGTGGCCATCGCGATTATGGCCTTCGGACTGCTCCGGACCCTCGTGGGCGCCTGGTACGCAGGCGTCGAGTCCTCGTCGGCGTCGCGGCTCGTGACGCGAAACGCCGTTTCCCTCGTCTTCACCCTGCCGATTTCCTACGAGGAAAAGATCCGGTCCGAACCGGGCGTCAAGGCCGTTTCCTATGCCAACTGGTTCGGCGGCATCTACATCAGCGAGAAGAACTTCTTCCCCAACTTCGCCGTGGACGCCAGGACCTATCTCGACCTCTACCCCGAGTTCGTCCTCTCGCCGGAACAGAAGAAGGCCTTCATCGTGGACCGCAAAGGATGCGTTATCGGCCGGAGCCTGGCCGAACGCTTCGGCTGGAAGATCGGCGACGGCGTCACGCTCAAGGGGACCATCTTCCCGGGCCAGTGGGACTTCGTGGTGCGCGGCATCTACCGCGGGGCGGAGAAGAGCACCGACGAGACGCAGTTCTTCTTTCACTGGGACTATTTGAACGAGACCATGCGAAAGACTCGCCCGGCCGCGCAGACATGGTCGGCATCTTCGTAGAGACGCTGGCTGATCCGGACCGGGCGGCCGAGGTTTCTCTGGCCATAGACCGGATGTTCAAGAACTCCCTTGCCGAAACGCTCACCGAGACCGAGCGATCCTTCCAGATGAGCTTCGTGTCCATGACCCAGGCCATCGTCGTAGCGATCCAGATCGTGTCCTATGTGGTGATCGTGATCATCATGGTCGTGGCCGCAAACACCATGGCCATGACGGCCCGCGAACGTTTGTCCGAGTACGCCACCATGAAGACGCTGGGGTTCGGGGCCTGGCACATCGGCGGCGCGGTCTTCGGCGAGTCCATCGCCATCGCCCTTCTGGGAGGCCTCCTCGGGGTCGCGCTTTCGTTCCCCGCAGGCGGATGGATCGGCAGCGAGCTGAAGCAGTTCTTTCCCGTGTTTCATATATCCGCGATGACGGTCTATCTCGATCTCCTTGCAGCCGGCGTGATCGGCGTTGTCGCCAGCCTGTTTCCCGACCTGGCGCGGGATGACGATCAATATTGCGGAAGGGCTGAGGAGAATCGGATGAAGCGAATGCGGAATGCGGAGTGCGGAATGCGGAAAAAAAGTAAGACAGGAGACAGGAGGCAGGTGTAACACCTTACTCCTCACATCTCACTCCTCACGGTATTAACAATGGCGATTCCCTTTTCATACAGCTTCCGAAACCTCGGCACCCGCAGGCTCACCACGATCCTGACCGCTTCGGGCATGGCGCTTGTGGTTTTCGTCTTTGCCGCCACGCTCATGCTTGCTGAAGGGCTCAGGCAGACGCTCGTGGCTACCGGGTCCTCCGACAATGTGATCGTGATCCGGAAAGGGGCGGAAACGGAAGTCCAGAGCGGCGTCAGCCGCGATCAGGCGTCGGTGGTTGAGACGGACTCGTCTATAGCCGTGGACCGGGTCGGGACACCGCTTTTTTCCAAGGAGCTCGTCGTCCTGATCAGCCTCATGAAACGGGGCACGGACCAGCCATCGAATGTCGTGATCCGGGGGATCGGGCGCGCGTCCCTCGAACTGCGTCCCCAGGTCCGGCTCGTCGAGGGCAGGATGCCGCGACCGGGCTCGTCGGAGATCATTGCCGGAGAAAGCGTTGCCAAGCGGTTCAAGGGCGGCGGGATGGGCGAGACGGTCCGGTTCGGCATGCGCGACTGGAGGGTGGTGGGGATCTTCAGCGCCGGCACCACGGGCTTCAGCTCCGAGATCTGGGGGGACGTGGACCAGCTCATGCAGGCCTTCCGCAGGCCCGTGTATTCCTCGGTCCTGTTCAGGATGCGCGACCCTGCGGAGTTTCCTGCTGTCAAGACCCGGATCGAGTCCGACCCGAGGCTGACGGTCGAAGCAAAAAGGGAGAACCGGTATTACCTCGACCAGTCGGAGATGATGGCTACCTTCCTGCGCATCATGGGCATCACCCTCACGATAATCTTCTCACTCGGCGCCATGATCGGGGCCATGATCACGATGTATGCTGCTGTGGCGAACCGGACGGCCGAGATCGGCACGCTCCGTGCCCTGGGCTTCAGCAGGAGGAGCATCCTCGCCGCTTTCCTGATGGAATCCATGCTGCTGGGTCTCGGCGGCGGGTGCGCGGGCGTTTTCCTGGCGTCCTTCATGCAACTCATCACGATCTCGACCATGAACTGGCAGACCTTTTCGGAGCTGGCCTTTTCTTTTACCCTCACAAAAGGCATCGCCTTATCATCCATCCTCTTCGCGCTCGCCATGGGTTTCATCGGCGGCGTGCTTCCCGCATTTCGGGCGTCGCGCATGAACATCGTCGAGGCGCTCCGGACGTCGTGATCGGTTAACCAATATGACGAAAGCAGAGGCAATGATCTCTCTTGCGCAAAGCCTCTGGAATTTCAGAAAATCGAGCACGATCAGCAACTGACAACAAAAAAGAAATAGATAAGCGTATGAAATATAAAGACATTGACGTTCCTCTTGATTTTGCAATAAATTGTTTTATAATGTCAGATGCGTTGTGCCGGCACTGGGATGGATCGCGATCTGTAGCATAAATAATTTTCATTTCGAAGCTCGTTTGACAGACAGAGTGTTGATAAAAAAACTCAAAAAGAGTACCTTCTTGAAGGAGGTAACAAACGGACGCTTCCGATCTGATTATTGCCGCAGATTTCTTTGTCACGGGCACGATCCTTGGCATTATAATGCACCGGTCGGACTTCTGCATCTCGGGCATTTTCCGCGACATCTTTCTTTTCCATGATTTCCTGAGGATGAGAGCTCTCTTCCTCCTGATCGTACTCTCTTCACTGTTCCTTTTCCTGATCCGTGAGGCGGGGATCATTTCCTCGTATCCGCCCTCCTTCTTCGGACTCCCCTCTCTTATAAACGTTGCCGGCGGGCTCCTCTTCGGTACCGGGATGGTCCTCGCCGGCGGATGTTTCATCGGTACGCTGTACAAAGTGGGAGCGGGAAAGACAGTCAGTTTCTTCTCTCTCATCGGCATTCTCTGCGGAAGCGCTCTGTATGCAGAGGTTCACCCCGTTGTATTGCCTCTGATTCGCAGGACCACATTGACTCCGGACAGGACGGCGCTTGAACACATTACCGGCAACTCGTGGCTGCCTGTTCTCATCCTCATCCTTACTTTCATGGTTCTTGCCTGGAAATGGCACCGGAGAAAAGGGTGGTCGCAGAAGGCATATGCCGAGGGCTATATCGACCCATGGAAGGCCGCTGTTCTTATGTCCATTCTCATTTCCGTGTTCGTACGCGATTGTCGATCGTCCTCTCTCCGTCACAATCGGTTTCGGCAAGATCACGGCCTTTCTGGAATCGTTTTTTGTCCCGGGCCATACTGAAAGCCTCCTTTTCTTCAGTCAGGTTTCGTACCGTCTTGTGGGAAACACCACGTTCGCCGAAAGAATGGGCCCCGGCCTGGATTCCATCACGATGACTCAGCTTCTCCTGATCGCGGGAATCATATTCGGGGGATTCATTTCCGCCGTACAGCTCAGGGAATTCAGGATAGGCGTTCTGCCCCCCTTCAGACAGATCGTATCCGCCTTTTCAGGCGGGGTCCTCATGGCAGTGGGCGCATTTGCTTCTTCGGGGTGCAATCTCTGGCATCTCCTCGGAGGGCTTCCGGTCTTTGCCCTGCAAAGCCTGCTCTTTCTCGCGGGGCTTTTGCCCGGCGCATATCTTGGAACGCTTGCACTGAAGAAGGTGATCCGCTGATGCACGATAAAAACCGGAAAGGAGTAAATCCCATGCGGGAACTGGTACTCGACATACGGGGACAGATATGTCCGGCATGCCTGCTCGTAACCCTGAAGGAAATTTACAGCAGGAAGGAATTGCTCAGGTCAAGGGAGGCGATGCTCCTGGTCAGGACCGACCACCGGGACGCGACAAGGACCATCCCCGACGCTGTATCTGCGATGGGGTATCACGTCAATGTCTCGAAGGTGAAGAACTACTACGAGATACGCATGGAGTACAGGGATGGCGAATAGAAAAAAGACAGACCGGGAAAACGGGTACGGCGGCGCCGTGGCCGGCCAGGCTGCAGGCGGGAGGTTTGAGTCCTATATACGCGAGAAGATAAACCAGCTGCTCGTCGTCATGGGTACCAAGCCGCTCGATACGGAGATGCTCGACGAAAAGAGCCTTCTGGATCTCGATCCGATAGGCACGATCGCCTGTTCCTTCGAGCAGGTCCTTGATCACCTGAGGGACACCAATAAGAAACTGCGCGTTGCGAAGGACCAGCTCCAGGCCGTCTTCGATACGGCCGGGGTCTGCATTTCAATAATCGACCCGGAGCTCAGGGTGATAAACTGCAATGAAAAACAGAGAGAACTGCTGGCCTCCGAGAACAAAGGGGATCTGAGAGGCAGGTACTGTTACGAGGTCTACTGCGGGAATGATTCTCCGGCCCTGGCGTGCCCTGCCATCGAGACCATAGAGACGGGGCGGTCGGTCTTCATACGTGAGATAAAAAAGAAGGGGAGGTATTTTCAGATAGTGACCTCTCCGCTGAAGGACGCAGACGGCCGGCTCACCGCGATAATCGAGGTCTCGGTCGATGTGACTGAAAAGAAGAAAGCGGAGGAGGGGAGGAGGCAGGCGGAGAAACTCGCAGCAGTCGGTCTCCTCGGCGCGGGGCTTGCCCATGAGATAAACAACCCGCTCGGCAACATACTCGGTTATTCCAAGATGCTCCTTATGGAAGGCGACCTGACGGAGAAGCAGAAAGAAAGGCTCGAAATAATAGCGGAACAGGCCCGAAAGGGAAGCGAGATAATCAAGGGGCTCCTGGAGTTCTCACGACAGTCGAGTCCTGCTTTTGAACCGGTGGATCTGACCGAGGTAATAGCAAAAGCGGTAAACGCGAATTCCATGCTCCTCCAGGCGAGAGGCGTCCGTGTCGATGTGAAGTCAGGGGATCTCCCCGCCACAAAGGCCGATCCCGTGCGGATAGGCCAGGTGATCGACAATCTGATACGGAACGCGATACACGCAATGGAGGGCATAAGCGACCCTCTGCTGATAATAGAAACCGGCTTGAAAGGTAAAGAGATAGAAATCAGCGTGACGGACAACGGCTCAGGCATTCCGGATTCCGTGGTGCAGAAGATCTTCGATCCGTTTTTCACCACCAAGCCCGTCGGCAAGGGTGTCGGTCTCGGCCTTTCAATATGCGCCGGGATCATCAATGCGCATGACGGGTCGATAGGAGTGGAAAGCGAGCCGGGCAGGGGGACCAGGATCTTCTTCAGTGTCCCTGTCCGGGAAAGGTGAAAGAGATGCCGAGGATACTGGTAGTAGAGGACGACCCCAGGATGAGGGCATTGATCAAAGAATATCTGGAGAAGGACGGATATTCGGTCTCTGTAGCAGGCGGGCTCAGCGAGGCAGTATCGCAGCTCGCTGCCCATTCCTTCGATGCGGTGCTGACCGATCTGAGGATGCCGGACGGGGACGGGATGGATCTTCTTGGCCGTGTGCATGAAAAGGACAGGCAGATCCCGGTGATCATCATGACCGGGTATGCTTCGGTCAGATCCGCCGTGCAGGCGATCAAGATAGGCGCATACGATTATATACAGAAGCCCTTCGAGCCCGAGGAGCTGATGCTCATCGTAAAGAGGGCGACCGAGTTCCGGGCCCTGGTCGATGAGAATCTCCGGCTCTCAGCAGCTCTGGAGAACTGCTCGGATGACGAGATCGTCGGAAGTTCAAAACAGATCCTCAAGGTGAAAGAGCTTGCAAGGAAGGTCGCCCCTTTCGATTCCACCGTCCTTGTACAGGGAGAAACCGGCACCGGGAAGGAGATGGTTGCGAGACTCGTTCACCGGCTGAGCAGCAGGGCGGCCGCGAGATTCCTGCCGGTCAATTGCGGAGCGCTCGCGGAGACCCTGCTGGAGGCAGAGCTCTTCGGCTATGAGAAAGGCGCTTTTACCGGAGCGGTACGGCAGAAGGCAGGCCTCTTCGAGACAGCCGGAGGCGGGACACTCTTTCTGGATGAGATAAACAACGCATCCGAGGCGGTCCAGATAAAACTGCTGCGGGTTTTGCAGGACGGGACGATCCTGCGGGTCGGCGGGGTCGAGCCCTTACGAGTGGATGTGCGGGTGATCGCCGCATCGAATACCGATCTCAAGTCGGAGGCCGAAAAGGGCAGGTTCAGACCGGACCTCTTTTACCGGCTCAATGTAATGGCTATCGACATACCGCCGCTCAGGGAACGGCCGGATGATATTCCGCTGCTGGCCCGTCACTTTCTCGATAAATACTCACGCCGCTGCGCAAAAAAGATAACCGGTCTTCATCAGGAGACATTGAAAGCCCTTACGGATTACTATTGGCCCGGAAATGTAAGGGAGCTCGAAAATGCGATCGAACATGCAGTAATAATGGCCTCGCCGGAACAGGAGATCACACCGGATTGCCTCCCCGAGGACACGAGGGCAAAGCGGCCGCAAGCTTCCCCCGCCGGGAACGGAGCACTCGATCTTGAGCGTATGGAGATATCGGCAATAATAAGTGCACTGAAAACTTTCGGGGGGCACAAGGCAAGGGCCGCAGAAGCACTGGGCATCAGCACGCCGACCCTTTGGAGAAAACTGAAAAAGCTGAAAATGCAGATGATTTCATTTCAAGGTGAAATGGTCCTTTCATTCTGAAATGAAATGATGATCCTCTCCGTTTCCCTTTCTCTCAAAAGGCTTTTTTCTGTTTGAGCCTGGCCATCCTGTAAGACTTTGTGATTAAAGAAAAAAACCTGAAACCCCTGCCCTTAATCTGAACCTGTAACCCTCTCCTGTGTTGTCCGGCATTGCTCTTGCAATATCCTGCAACCAAGGGGGAGCAATGATCGTTTCGTCATCGGCTCATGAGCAGCTGTCCGCTTCCTTTTCTTCAGAGGAAACTACGCCTCGTCAAGCGAAGAAAACGAGATACAAAAATCCTGCTCGTAAATACCTGCGATCTGCCTGATCCACTTGCTGATGAAATGAAGTTGCTCATAGGGCAGGTGTTCCGCGCGGAAACGACGGTGCTCAAAGTCCCTTTCCCCCACGCATCGGCATCACCGGACCGGCAATACCCGGCGCGGGAATTTCTTCAGTATCTGCAGAGCTTCGCGGCAGAGAAAACCCTGGTAGCGGCCATTGCCGATCCCGACCTTTCCTTCCCCGGTCTGAATTTTGTATTCGGCCTCTCGGACCCCGAAAACGGCGTCTCAGTAGTCTCCCTGCATCGTTTCCTTGGAAAGAAAAAAGTCACACGATCGGATCGCCGTGCATTTGAAAGGACCTTGAAGACAGTCGTACACGAGTTGGGCCATTTATACGGGCTTTCACACTGCAAAGACCAGAAATGCGCTATGTTTTTTTCTTTCAATGTAGCGGATACCGATTACAAGCAGAAGCAATTTTGCGGCAGGTGTGCCGAAAAGCTGAATGGTTAAAGATACTTTACTGCGTCAATCTAAAATTTGAGTCAAGTTCGAACGCAAAGCAAAACCAATGTTGCGCAAAGCCGCAAAGTCGCGAAGAAGGCAAAATGCATGATTCCGGTCTTGTTTCCTTTGCGCCTTGGCGTCTTGGCGGGAGATCGATTTGTCTTTGATTCTAGTAAGAGACGTGCCCGTTAAATCTTGACAACAACAGAACCGGAAAGGAGGAGAAAATGTCTCAAGGTGTAAAAGGCGGCCTTACGCTGCCATGGCTGTGGGTGGCGGTCCTGATAGCTTTTTTCTCGCTGGCTTTCATGCTCCCGCCGCTTAATAAGCCCATGGTTGAGCTGGGAAAAATAAAGATGAATTTGGAACCGGCCGGGAGTTCCGACGATAAGGCGGGTGAAATTGTCTTTCAGTGATCTGAACAGCACACGGATAAAAGCCCGGATCAGGCGTATTTTTCCCCTCGTGCTTTTTTTCGGACTCTCCTTCGGAGTCCCCTCTGTTCCGCAAGAGGCTGCAGCCGGTGAGTCCTATTCGGGGAGTAACCTGAGGCTGGAATGGGAGTCTGAAGTGCCGGGACATGTCGTAAAGGTCGTAAACGGAAAACCGGAGAGGATATCTTTCCGGATCAGGACCGGAGAAAATGTCTCCCGAATCAAATTCGGAATCTCCCGAAAGGACCGCTCCATCGGCATCACTATCTCACCGGAAGAAGTTGCTGTGCATGAGGGAATTGCAGGTTCGTTTGCGGAGTTTAATATTCCCCGGGGGATGCCGCTGGGCAGGCACAATCTCGCGATCCGCGTCATAGAAATCGGCACGGACCGGCTGATCGGAACGGGGATTTTGCCCTTTATTCTTTTGCCTTCAGGTCTGGAATGTATGTGCTGATGAGAACACTGCTAAGGAGGAATAAAACGATGCTTTTAAAGAAACGCATGATTTTCGGATTGGCTTTATTGGTCGCTGTTTTCATGGGGCGAGGAGAGACCGGTCTTATGGACGGCAACGTTTTAGGAATCAGCCCGGCAGGCGCCGCAGAAACTCCCGCCTTTGCATGGCACGCAAACAGGCCCAATATCACGAGGGCGCAGATAGCGCTGGGAAGGGGGGCTGCTTTGAAGTTTGAATTCACTGTTCCAGGCGGCACTGCCGCAAAAGTGAAATTCGGAATTCCGAAAAAGTTTGTCAACATGGGAATTAAAGTGGAGTCCGGCGAGGTTGAGGTACAGGGCGGACTCGCCTCCTCCAAGGTGCTTTTCACCGTCCCCCCGGGAATGCCCCTCGGCAAATTCGACATGCCGATCATCGCAGTTGATGCGGCTACAGGAAAAGAAATCGGAAAAGGGGTCAATTCCCTTCATGCTTTTGCCCGCCGGTGTAGGCGGTTTGTCCCCGGCTCGAGTGGAGCCCCGCGGGATTGAAAATCAATTAAGGAGGAACTTCATAGAATGGAAGATTTCGAGTTCGGGGTAAGAGGCTGGTGGAAAGCCTGGAACAAGAAGTTCTTCAGGGAGAAATGGCCGCTGTGGCTGGCCGGGATATTCATGGCGATCTCCGGAGTAATGGCATACGGGGTCGCCGTATGGTCCCTGGCCAGGACTGTTGCCGGACAGAATCCCTATGATCAGGCAAAACCCCTCGGCACCTTCCTGGGATTAAAGGAGTTGGGAGGAATAATAAACAACGGCCTGAGCTACATCGGGCTCCCCCATTACCCCTTTTCAGGGTACACCTGGCCCGACGGTGTAACGATCAACTTTTTCAGACAGTATCCCAATCCCTTCCTGGAGCCGACAGCGGGAACTATGCTCGGCATTCTTTATGGAGGCCTGATCGCGGCATTACTGGCTAAAGAGTTTGCCCTCAAGGTGCCTCTCGATAAATCCGAATACGGCCTGGCCGTGTCCGGGGGAGTGATGATGGGCATCGGCGCGGTATTCATGTTCGGCTGTCCGCTGGTCAGCACGACAAACGTAGGAGCGATGGGAGTGCAGTCATTGTTAATGGTGATCGGAATGACCATAGGCTCGTATTACGGGGCAAAGCTGATCGTCTGGTTTGAAAAGCGGCGGGTTGCTTCCCTTGCCTTTGCAGCGGACGGTGCAGGATACCGTCCTCTCATGCTCTTTGAGAAAACCAGGACGATATGGCCCGTATTGCCCGAGCACGCAGACGGCGGAGAGCCGGCGGGGATCAGATACCAGCCCTACCTTGCCCTTGTTCTCATGATACTGGCGGGTGCAGTCCTCTTCAATTTTTCGAGCATCGGTTACCCGGCGCTCTCTCTATCCTTTGCCGCTGCGGCGCTCACCGGTTTTGCCATGCAGCGCGGGGGTATGTGTTTTGCCCATGCCTTTCGAGAGCCTTTCCTTTCCGGTTTTGCCGATATGTCCAGGGCGATGGCGCTGGTGTACATTCTGCTCGTCCTCGGTTTTCTTCCCATGAAACTGATCGGCTCCATGAATCCCGACCTGGCCTACGCCGAGATATTCGCGATAAGCCCGGCGGGGATAGGAGTTCTGCTCGGTTCGATGCTCTTCGGGATCGGCATGGCGCTGAACGGCGCGTGCGTCAGCGACAGTCTCTGGAGGACGGCGGAGGGACAGGTAAAAATATGGGTCGGACTGGTGACGCTCATATGCGTCTCCGCCTGGATTTTCCCTATGAGAGAAGAGCACTGGTTCAAAACGATCTTCGCGCCTTACGGCTCACAGAACATCAGGGACGTTTATCTGCCGGATCTGCTCGGCTATCCCGCCGCGGTGATGCTTATGGTAGGCTTCATAGCCGCGTGGGCTCTCCTGATGACCTGGTTCAGCGGAAGGATGTTCAAGAAATACATGGATGGATAAAGGAGGCAACATGAACACAGAAGTCAGACTCGACGAAGAACTGGATGTAAAGGGACTTGTCTGCCCGAGGCCCATGGTGATGACCATGACCGCACTGAAAAAAATGGGAAAGGGCGGGACACTCAAGGTGACTGCAAACGACAGCAGCGTAAAACACTCTATACCGTCTTTCTGCGAGAGGGCCGGATATGCGCTCCTC
>CAVVOB010000022.1:0-213397 GCA_963749655.1 Nitrospirota bacterium | reverse complement strand
CGGGCGGGCCAAGCTACGGATGCGGGGTTCCACTGTCGAAGCGAGCGGTGTGAGTGGGCACGAGGACTCCGCGAGGAGGGTGAAGTGGATCGAGCATCGACGAACTCGATACCGCGGACTCGCATCATCGGCGGCGTCGTCGGCTCGCTGGCGAGCATCCTGACGAAGACGAACGCTCAGATGGGGATCGTGGCCAACATCATCGTCGGCATCGTCGGGTCGTTTCGCGTCTTCGTCGCGAATGCGCTGGGGGTGCGGGCTCACACGACGCCCGCGTCCTGGGTCGTCGCCGTTCTGGGCGCAGCCTTGCTGATCGGGCTGTTGCGCGCACTTGGCGTCTTCAATCGGGTGGCCCACGTGCGGTAGTCGGGTGCCCTGACGGCGTGGCGCGCGATTCGCGCGCCACGACCCGGCGGGAGTTTGAGGAATGGCCAAGGGACGGAGCGGCGCGCGGCGGAGCGGCGGAAGGTCCAGCGCCGGAGCGCGGAACGCGTGGGCCTCGACCGGCGGCATGCCAATCGCCGCGCGGCCGCTGGCGTCGCACTGGCGGTCGCTTCCTCACGGTCGGCGCGCAGACGGCGCGCGCGCGGACGTTACACCCGCATCAACAGTAGAGGTGCGCCGGAGGCCACGGACTTCCCGTCCAGCCTCCAGGATTTCGCTCGCTGACCCGGCAGCAAGGGGACGCTAATGCACTCTTCTGGCTTCAGCATGCGCGCTTCGTCGAATGCCGAGTTCGACGCCCACATCTCTGCCGCGGCGACCCTGCACGGCGTGAGCCGGGATCGGTGCGGGCCATCATCCAGGTGGAGTCCGACTTCGACCGGCTGGCGGTCTCCACCGCTGGGGCGCGGATGACGTAGCTCATGCCCGCCACCGCGCGCAGGTTCGGCGTGACTGACAGCTTCGACGCCCGCCAGAACATCTTCGCCGGCACCCGCTACCTGCGGATCCTGCTGGACACTTTCGGTGAGGACATCTCCCTCGGCCGCGGCCTACAACGCCGGCGAAGGCGCAGTGGCCCGCTACGGCGGGATCCCGCCCTTCCGGGAGACCCGGGACTACGTTCGCAAGGCGAACGCCCTCCTGGAAGCGTCGTGGACGCCGTGCACGCCGTCGCCGTAGCCGCCCCGCTCTTCATCGTGCCGGGCGAGACGCCTCGCAAGGCCCCTGTGTCCCAGCCGGCGTCCCCGGTCGTCAAGCGGCCCCGCGTCTACTACCAGTGGCGGGACGCCAACGGGATCGTTCACCTGGAGCAGGCGCCTCCGGCCACGGGCGAGTTCAAGACCATCCGCTCGACCGACTAGGGCCGGCCCGCCGGCAGGGCCCCGGCCACCTGCGCCGCAACCTCGGCCCGGTCGCGATACGCCTTGGCGCGCCCGAGCGCCGCTGCCGCGTTCTCCACAATGCGGCGCGCCTGCTGCGCCGCGTTGCCGGCCGGGCTCGCTTCGCCGGCTGTCAGCCAGGCCGTGCGCAGGCGCTCCTCGCATTGCCTCAAGTAGGCTTCAGCCGAGGTCAGATGGCGCCCATAGACGTCCTGCCTCGGGGCCTCGCCGCCAAGGAGAGGGCCGGAAGCGGCCGGAGGCCGGTCGGAAGCCGGAGCCCCCGGCCGGAGTCCGGTCGGAATGGGCCGGAGTCTGGTCGGAAGGGAGTGCGCTCGGCGCCTCAGGAGGCCGCTGCCCGACGTAGCGCTGGGGGTCGTCGTCGGTGAAGCCCTTCGAGGTGCTGGCGACCGGACTCCCTCGGCGTTCCCGCTCCCGGGCCGCGGCCTGGCCAAGGTCTGGGCCGAGACCGGTAGCGACGACGCGAGCAGCATCACGACGACGGCGGGCGCCCTTCGCAGCATTGTCTCCTCCGTTCAATCGCCGACATCGCCGCTGGGCGTGGTCTCCCTGGGGACCGCCTCCAGGGCTGCTTGCAGCACGAGATAGTCGTCGATCCCGCTCTCGATGGCGCGGGGAACTGCGGCGCCGGCCCCACCAGCCTGTCCCTGTAGATGCGGAGCATGATCTCGCGGAAGACCGGCAGCGCCGTGCGGCCCCCGGTCTCGTTCGCTCCCAGCGCGCGATTGTCGTCGAAGCCGATGCGCACGGCCACGGTGATGCCCTGCGGCCCGTAGGTCGATCCCACGAAGAGCGCGTCGCGGAAGTCGCTCGTGGTGCCGGTCTTGCCCATGACCGGAATGCCGAAGGCGCGGCTGTCCAGGCTGTGGGCTGTCCCACTCGGGAGGCGGACGACGCCGCGCAGCCCCTCCTGGATCAGGCTCAGCTGGGCGGAGCTCAGTCCCGCGGAGCGGATGTCCCGGCCGGCGTTGGCGGCCTGGTACAGCACCCTGCCCGAGGCATCGGTCACGCTCTCGATGACGTGGGGCTCCGCCAGGAGGCCGGAGGCCATGGCCCGGTAGGCGTCCGCCAGCTCCAGCAGCCGCACCTCTGACGCTCCGAGCGCTGTCGCGAGATAGGGTTGGAGCGGCGTGCGGATCCCCAGATCCCGTGCCGTCCGGACCACGTTGTCGGGGCTGATCTCGCGGGCGATCCAGACGGTTGCCGCGTTGCGGGACTCCGCCAAGGCCTGGCGGATCGGCATCGGGCCCTTGTACTGCTTGTCGTAGTTGGTGATCTGCTTCAGCGGCCGGTTGGCCCCCATCGGCACATCGATGGGCTCGTCGGCCACGATGGTGTCGAGGTCCATGCCCATTCGGAACGCGGCCAGGTAGACGACGGGCTTGATGGCCGAGCCGGGCTGTCGCAGAGAGTCGGTGACGCGGTTCAGGTCCGAGTAGCGGATGAGCCGGTCTTTGTACACCTGCCGACCTCCCGCCTCGGCCAGGATCGCCCCGTCCGCGTTGCGCAGCACGACCACCGAGCCCTGGACCAGGCCCTTCGCCTGCGGTCGGCGCTTCTCGTAGAGGGCGAGGCCGTTCTCCAGGGCTTCGTTCACGATCCTCTGTGCCCGCTCGTCCACCGTGGACCGTACCGAGATGTGCCCCTGGAAGAGGTCCTCCACCCCGAAGCGGCCCTCGCCGTGCCGTGCCAGCTCGCCGAGCACGCCCTCGATGGCGGCGGGAGCCTGGGTCTTGATCTGGCTGCGGGCCACCACCCGGATGGGCTCCGCCTGCGCCCGCTTCGCGACGTCCTCGGTGATGTAGCCATTGCGCGCCATCAGGGCCAGGATCTGGTTGCGCCTCCGCAGCGGCCGCGGGTCGCCGGCTCTCGGCGTGTAGTCTCTCGGGGACTTGCTGATGCCCGCCAGCAGCGCGGCCTCTCCGGCATCGGCCACCGTGTAGCTCGCGAGAGGCCTGCCGAAGTAATACTCGGACGCGGCGGCGAAGCCGTAGCGGCCGTTGCCGAGGTAGACGAAGGTGGCGTGCCGGGCGAAGATCTCTTGTTTGGCCCGCTCGCGCGAGCCGTAGCGCCGGCGCATCTCCCGCTCGAGCCAGAGCGTCAGGCGCACCTCCTCGAGCTTTCGGAGCAGCATGTTGCTCGCGGAGACGCCCAGCGTGACGGACAAGAGTCGCGGGACCAGGCCGTCGCGAACGAGCGCGCCGCCCCGCTCCCGTCGCGTCAGGTCCCGGAGGAAATAGCCGCGCACGAGCTGCTGGGTGAGGGTCGAGCCACCACGGGGCAGGCGCAGGCGGACCCCTGGGCCGCCCTTCCACGTGGCCCACAGCGAGCTCGCCGCCGTCTTCTGCACGACCCGTGGCAGTACGCTGTAGTCGACACCCGAGTGGGACAGGAAGTTCTTGTCCTCGGCAGAGAGGATGGCGTCGCGCAGGACCTTCGGCACCTGGTCGTACGACACCGTCCGCCGGTATTCCCGGGCCAGCTCGATCAACACGTTTCCGCGGGCGTCGTAGACCTCCCCGATCCTCGGGGCCTCGAACCGGATGAAAGGCCCGAGGTCGGGCAGGCCGCCGGAGTCGAAGTAGACGTGATAGACGAGGGCCGCAGGTGGGAGGAGCGCCAGCAGCCCCAGCGTCGTCGCCATGGCCAGCCAAACGCGGCGCCTCGGCTGCGCTGCGAACCACGCGGCCAGTCGGGGCCCGATTCCGAGGAGGGCCCGGAGACGCGAGCGCTCGCCGCCGAGGGGACCCACCTCGATGGGCATCTGCGAAGATCGGCCGGCGACGGCGGGATCGCTCGCAGGGTGAGCGTCAGCGGCGGGACGGCCCACGAACAGCAGCTGAGCCTTCTGGCTATCCACACCGAAACCGTGGCTCGACACCACCGCTGGCCGTCCTGCGCCCCAGTCCTTGTGGCGAACCTGCGTACCGTCCCCGGTCGTGATTGTGCTCATGGTCCGCGTTCCTGGAGCCGCCAGCTGGAGCTGTTGGACCGGCCAAAACTGTTCCACCGCATCCTCGAGGGTCGGGCGGCGATCGCGCCCTGCTCCTGGTGGCCGCGCCGACGGCCTCCTCGCGGAATGCCCACGTCACGCCTTCTTCCTATTCCAGTTAGGTACTCATCGTGGGGCAAACCACGCCGCACGTCTGGTCAAAGTGGAACACTCGCGACATCGCCGACTAGCGAAGTGGTCGGCCGAAGCGCGTGATAGGTTAGTAGCGTTTCTCCTGGCCGCGGGGATTCCTTCGATCCGATCGACGCTGACGAGGCGGCCGAGAGTCGGGAGCGGATGGTGGAGCCGAGCGGGTGCCGGCGCGTCCTCGTCGTCGGGAGCGGGTCTACGCAACTGGCTGCCAACGCGCCGGCGCTCCTGCGGCAGGGCCTCGAGCTCGATCGGGTGTCCTCCTCCGAGACCGCGCTCGAGCTCGCCAGACACGTCCGGTTCCACCTTGCGCTCCTCGACTATCCTCCGTCGGGGATCGCGGTCAGCGACCTGGCCCACCGCCTGGTGGACGCCGGCCTTCCCGCTCATCGGACCCGCGTCGTGCTGGTCGCGCCGCCTGAGCGGATCGAGGAGGCCCGCGCCTGCGTCGGGAATGGCGTCGACGCCGTGGTCTCTGCGGCTGCGACTCCCGAGGAGTTCGCGCGGGTCCTCCACGAGATCCTGGGCGCGCCGCCGCGCGTGGGCATTCGCGCCCCCGTGCGCGTCGAAGTGAGTCTGGAGGAGGGACCGTCGCTGGTTTTTCGACAGACCGAAAACCTCTCCGCCACGGGCATGCTCGTCCGCACGCCCCGCGCGCTACCCGTGGGCACCGAGATCTCCTTCCGACTCGACCTGCCTGGCACCCGCAGCGCCATCGAGGGAAGGGCGCAGGTGGTCCGGCACGTCCTCGACGCGGACACCCAGACGGTGCTCGCCGCCGGCCTGCGCTTCGTGGCCTTCAAAGGTGACGCCGACGCGCGCCTTCGGTCGTTCGTGGAGTCTCGCGTCCGCTCGAAGACCTGAACCGCCGGCTCACCGACACGGTCGAGCGTCCGGTGCAGACGGGCTCGTCGGTTCCATCACCAGGAATGCGGCGTGCTAGTCCTGCGCCGGTTTCCCGCCGAAGTCGATCTCGTCCGAAAGCTCGTTGGCGTCGGTCGCCGGATCGAATGGGAAGTGGAGGGCGAGCTGCTCGCCCACCGTCTCGATGCCGTGGACGAGTCCGAGGGTGAAGTCTCCGTCGCGGAGGTGCTCGGAGACCGCCGCCGCGACTCGCTTCCCAGAACTCCTGGCCGACTTTCGCGTGGATCCCTTCGTCTCCAAGGACGACGAAGCGGCGGCGAGCCGGGACGATGAAGAAGAGGATCCCGTTTCGCTGGCGCGTGGCCGTCATGCCGAGGCGGGCGAAGGCGCGCTCGGCAACCCGCCGGACGTCTCCCCAGAAGAACCGGGACACCGACACGCGGATCTCGCCGGACGTCCTCCGCTCGGCCTGGCGGATGGCTTCCTCGATCCGCCGGGAGTCGATCGCACGCAGGAGCGCCTTGCGCGTCATGAACCTCGGTCTCATCGTGCCCTCACCATGAACCCGACGCGCCTCCCCCGCCCGACCGACCGCCGCCACCGGAGAATCCACCGCCGCCGCTCCGCCTCCGCCCCCGCCCCGGCCGCCCGAGAGGATGCTGAAGAGCAGATAGATGGCGAGGGAAGGGTTCGTGGCCAAGAGGATCAGAAAGCCGATGACGGCGAGGCCGATGAGGATCTTCTGTCCGATACCGAGGGAAGCGCGCGCCTCCGGCGGGCGGCGACTGGCCGGACTCCGGGCCGGCTGCGGGCTCAGGCGCCGCGGCCTGCCCCTCGATGGCTGCGATCAGCGCAGCGATGCCGGCTCGAATCGCGCCGTCGTGATCGCCGGCCTGCACCCGGGGCACGATCGTCTCCCGGATGATCCGCGACGCGATCGCATCGGGCACCTGGCCCTCGAGCCCATAGCCCACCTCGACCCGCATCTTCCGATCGTCCGCGAAGACGAAGAGGACGAGGCCGTCATCGAGCCCCTTGCGGCCGACCTTCCAGGCCGCGAAGGCCCGGACGGTGAAGTCCTCGAGCGGGACGCCGCCGGTCGTCCGGCCAATCCAGACGAGGATCTGGTGCCCGCTCTGCCGCTCGTAGCTCTCGAGCCGGCCGTCGAGCTCCTGCCGGGCGCCTTCGGACAGGAAGCCGGCCGAGTCGGTGACCCAACGCGTCGGCGCCGCCGGCACCTCGGCGCGGGCCTCGCACGCGGCGAGGGCCACGCCCGCGAAGAGCAACCGGGCGAGCGCGTTGGCGAGAGGAACGTCTCACACGCTCAGAACTTCACTTTCGGCGCGGTCTCGGCTCCCTGCTTGCGCCTTGAAGTAGGCCTTCTCTCGGAAGCGGTCGCCAAAGAAGCCCGCGAGCAGCACCATCGGAAATCTCTGGCGCCGGGTATTGAAGGCCTGAGCCGTCTCGTTGAACCGCATTCGCTCGACGGCGATGCGATTCTCCGTACCTTCGAGCTGAGCCTGCAGGTCCCGGAAGTTCGCCGTGGCCTTGAGGTCAGGGTAGTTCTCCACGACCACCATGAGTCGCGACAGGGCCGAGGAGAGACCTTCCTGGGCCTGCTGGAACTTCGCGAAGGCAGCGGGGTCGCTCGGGACGCTCTGGCCGCCACCCGCGACCTGCCCGACTCGCGACCGCGCCTCGGTCACGGCCGTGAAGGTGCTCTTCTCGAACGCGGCCGCGCCCTTCACGGTCTCGACGAGATTCGGGACGAGGTCTGCCCGCCGCTGGTAGACGTTTTCGACCTGTCCCCACTGGGCCCGGACCGCCTGATCCAGACCCACCAGGCTGTTGTACCCGCCAAGGACGGCCAGACCCAGAACGAGCACGACGATGACGAGGATCGCCCCACAGCCGATCGCCCACTTTGTCATTCCTGCCTCCGCTGCCGGATTCCACTGAAGCCAACGTCTCGAGGACCCTCTCCAGCTAGCGGCCGTCCCCCGATCGTCTCCTGGCGAAGAGCCAGACGAGAAGCACGACCACCAGGATCAGGATGGGGAGCTGCCAGTAAAGCCCCATCCCGCCCATTCCCAACCATCCTCCGTCGTGCATCACGGCCTCCTCAGGGTACTCAGTGCTTCATACCGCCCATCGGCTTCATCATCGGGCACATGGCCATCGCGTCCTTGCCTGCCTGCATGTGCCCCATCATGTGACCCATCATGCCGTGCTGCATCTTCATCATGCCATCCCGCATCGTCCGGCGCTGCGCTACGAGCTCGTTGACGACGGCGACGGTCGCAGCCACCTTCTCCGTGTCCGACGCGGTGTTCATCCTGGCGACGAGGTCGTCCAGCCGCTGATCGGCGGCCTTCATCTCGCTCATCATCTGCTCCCGCTCGGCCATCATGGCCTGGCACCTGACCGCCATGTCCGAGGCGGCCTTCGCCTTCTCGGTCGCCGCATGCTGGTGCTGTGGGGGGCCTGGGGCGTCTGCGCGGCGAGCCCTGGGACCGCCGAGATTGCGACCGCCGCACAACCCGCCAGCATCGCCGTCACGATTCTCGTCACACGCATAGGCCACTCCCTCCAAGTTTGGAGCTTATCCACAAGCTTCACATGGGGAGCAGCAGCGGCGCTGGCCAAAACTGCACACTGCTCGACCAGGCAACGGCGGTGCTCAAGCGGTCGTGAACGTGAACATCATCCCGTAGCTGCCGTTGGGATTGCGCCAGTCGCCGCCCATCATCCCCCACCCCATGCCGCCGCCGTGGGTCCCGCTCATCATGCCACCCATGATCCACTGGCCGCCCAGCGCCAGACCCTGCGAGTAATCGATCATCACGCCGTTGGCGCTCATCATGCCACCGCCCATGTGGATCGCATAGGTCGTGTGCGGCTTCAGCGGTGAGCGTGGCGTGCACGTCAGAGTCTGGCGGTCTCCCGACCAGCTGCAGTTCATGGGGACCGTCGGCCCAGAGAGGTCCCCCATGTGCAGGTCCATGTACTGCTCCATTCCCGCAGCCATGGCGCCGCCGAAATGGAGCGTGATCGATGCATTCAAGGCCACGGCAGTCGCGCCTTCTGTCGGCGAGACACCGGTGAGCGCCGTGCCCATCGTCGGCCCCGTCGCAGGCCCGGTCATCTGCGAGTGACCGCTCCCACACGCTGCGGCGGCAACGGCCGCCAGCACTCCAAGCGCGAGACTCCATCCCCTCATGCGAACTCCTCCCACCAACCTCGTCTGTCGTGCCCACTGCCACTCCAGATCTCCTATATGACGGGATGGATCAGCAGCTCGAGGATAAAAGATGTGACGACATCCCATCGCCCTGGGCTTTCGCTCCAGACCGAATTGTCGGGCTGTCAGGGCCTTTTCGGGGTCGTCCGCTACGCGACCATCGCGAGGGCAGGCGGCTCCAGTGCGAGCGCGAGCATCTCGTTCGCCGACTTCACGGCATGAAACTGCATGTGCTCGCGAACGTCCGACGGCACGTCGTCCAGGTCGGGCGCGTTGCGCTCCGGGAGGATCACCTCCGTCAAGCCGGCCGCGTGCGCGGCCAGCACCTTCTGCTTGAGGCCGCCGATCGGCAGCACCAGCCCCTGCAGCGTCACCTCGCCGGTCATGCCCACCGTGCTCTTGAGCGGACGGCCGGTGAGGAGCGACGCGAGCGACGCGACCATGGTCACGCCCGCGCTCGGCCCATCCTTGGGGATCGCCCCGGCGGGCACGTGCACGTGAAACTCACGGCCGTCGAAGGTGCCGTTCGTCGATGCCGAGCTCGGACGCGTGACTCTGGACGTAGGTGAGCGCAATCCGAGCGGATTCCTTCATGACGTCGCCCAGTTGTCCGGTGAGCACCAGCCACCGCTTGCCGGCCATCGACGCCGCTTCGACGAAGAGGACGTCTCCGCCCGCACCGGTGACGGCGAGTCCGGTGGCCACGCCCGGGACGCCGGTGCGCGCCGCGACCTCCTGATAGAACTTCGGCCGCCCGAGCGCCTCCAGCACGGCCGCGGAATCGATGACCAACGGCCTCGGCTGATGACCGGCGGCGACGCGCGTGGCGGTCTTGCGCAGCACGGTGCCCAGCTCGCGCTCCAACTGGCGGACGCCGGCCTCCCGCGTGTAGTTGGTGACGACGAACCGCAGCACGTCGGCGTCGATCGTGACGTCGGTCGGACGCAGACCATTGCGTTCCACCTGGCGCGGCCACAGATAGTCGCGCCCGATGGCCACCTTCTCGTCGGTCGTGTAGCCGTCGAACCGGATCACTTCCATCCGGTCGAGCAGCGGCGCGGGAATCGTATCCGCCACGTTGGCGGTCGCGATGAACAGCACGTGCGACAGATCGAGCTCCACGTCGAGGTAGTGATCCTGGAACGCATGGTTCTGCGCCGGGTCGAGCACCTCGAGCAACGCCGCCGAGGGGTCGCCGCGCCAGTCCGCTCCCAGCTTGTCCACTTCGTCGAGCAGGATCACCGGATTCATCGTGCCGGCGTCTCGCAAGGCGCGTACGAGCCGGCCCGGCAGGGCGCCGATATACGTGCGGCGATGCCCCCGGATCTCGGCCTCGTCGCGCACGCCACCCAGGGACATGCGGACGAACTGCCGGCCGGTGGCCCGGGCGATCGACTCGCCAATCGAGGTCTTGCCGGTTCCCGGAGGACCGATCAGGGTCAGGATGGCGCCCGACCGGCGATCGTCCGTCAGGCCACGCTCCGCGCGCAGCTTGCGGACGGCCAGGTACTCGGTGATGCGCCGCTTCACGTCGTCGAGGCCGGCGTGATCGGCGTCCAGGACCTCTCGCGCGTGCTGGGGATCGAGGCGCTCCTCCGATCGCTTCGACCAGGGAACGGCGAGCAGCCAATCCAGATAGGTCCGGATCATCGACCCCTCGGCGTTCGACTCGCCCATGCGCTCGAATCGCGCCAGCTCGCGCTCGGCCTGCTTCTGAACCGGCTCCGGCATGCCGGCGGCCGCGATCTTCGTCCGATACTCCTCGGCGACCGATCCCTCGTTTTCGCCGAGCTCCTTGCGGATCGCGTCCATCTGCCGGCGCAGGAGATACTCGCGCTGCTGTTTCTGCGTGCCCGACTCCACCTCGTCGCGAATGCGCTTCCGAACGCGCAGCTCCGCCAGCCGGTCCTGCTGGAACCGCAGGGCGAGGGTCAGCCGTTCGACCACGTCCAGGGTCTCGAGCAGCTCCAGCTTCTGATCGACGTTGAGGTCCGGGGAGTAGCCTGCGGTGTCCGCCAGCGAGCCCGGATGCGGTGATGGAGCGGACGAAGGCGCTGATCCGGCCGTCGTCGCCGCGGAGCTCGAGAATCTCCTCCACCACCGCCCGGTACTCGCGCTCGAGATCGCGCGTCAGGCTCGGGGGCGGCGTCGAGGTCCGGACGCTCGTCGACTTCCAGGCGCAGGACGCCGTCCGCCCCGGTCTGCGCCGCGCCGGGCACGCCCCGGTGGAGCGGCACGAACGAGGCCACGCCACGTCCGCCGAGGGCGACGCGCTCCGACACCTCGGCGACCACGCCCACCTTGGCGTAGCCCGTCCCGCGCCGCGGGATGAGGAACACGCGCGGGTCGCCGCCGACATCCGCCGGCAGCGTGACCGGCATGCCCGGGAACACCACGACGTCGTCCAGGGGAACCACCCTGAGGAGTGCCATACAGCGAAGATACGCAGGATACTTGATGATGTCAACTATTGGAGTGAACGATAGAAGTGAACTATACTGCTCCGGGATGAAGCGCGCGAGTCCTCCCGACTGCGGCGCCTGGCAGCTCCTGGTGCGGTTCTTCTTCACCCAACGCGCCACCCTGCCGCCGCTGGCCGCGGACCTCCAGCTCTCGCCCGCGCAGTGTCACGTGCTGCACCTGATCGAGCCCGACCGGCCGATTCCGATGGGGCAGCTCGCCGAGACGCTCGCCTGTGACGCGTCGAACGTGACGGGGCTGGTGGACCGGCTCGAATCGCGCGGCCTGGTGCGTCGCCGCCCGTCGGCCGCGGACCGCCGGGTCAAGGTGCTGGTCCTCACCCGCACGGGTTGCCGACTCCGCGCCCTGCTGCTCGATCGCATGACGGCCCCGCCTGCCGCTCTCGAGCGCCTGTCTCTCCGCGAGCAGCGCGCGCTCGTGCGCATCCTCACGCGTCTGCTCGAGTAGCGAAGTCCTGGCCGGCCAGAGCGGGCCACGCCGAGAGCGCACCCGTACGAGCGCCCTCAGCCCCGAACGGAACCATGAAGACGACGCTCGAGATCCCGGACGCCCTCTTCCGCCGCGTCAAGTCGAATTCCGCCGAGCGCGGCCAATCGCTCAAGGCGTTCGTGAGCGAAGCGCTGCAGGAGAAGCTCGCACACCCAGGAGCACGGCTCACCCGGGCGAGCCGGAGTGGATGCAGGGCTTCGGGAAGCTCCGCCGGCTGCGCAAAGAGATCGAGCGTGATCCTGGACACCAACGCATCTGGATCGAGGGCATGACCGGCGCGCCGTTCGACCCCGACAAGCGCCAGCAGGCCCACGAGGTTTCCGCCGGAGGTCGCGATCGATTCCTGGTCGCAGTCGGCACCGCGCGGCCCTCCCTCGCGACGCTGTTGCCCCTCAGCACGGAGACCCGCCGACGTTCCGGCCGCGCGCATCGGCCAGCGCGATCGCACGGCCGCCGAGGCTCTTGCCGCGGCGCGGCAGCGGTCAAACCTGCGGCTGGACACCAAGACCGACACGAAGGAGCAGCAGTGAACGATCGTCTCGCTGCGGGCCGTGCGCGCGGACCAGGTCGAACACCGCCCGCCGGATCTCGGCCAGTGGACGATCGGCACGCTCGACGATCGCCCGCTCGATCGCCTGGCCGCCGAGCTCCCGGCCGGCCGCGTCCGCTGTCTCGTCGAGGCCGTCGGTCCACACGGCGAGGAGGTCGCCGGCCGAGAGCGGCTCCACGCTCACCTCGTACTGGCTGCCCGGCAGCAGGCCCACCGGGAACCCACCGTCACCGATCCTGCGCGCGGCAGGCTCCGCGCCGCGGTGGAGCAGCACCTGCGAGTGGCCGCCGAGCACGCACTCCAGCGTCCGCTCGGCGTGATGCAGGCGCAGCAGGGCGAGAGTCGCGTACATCTCGCCGCTCGTCGTCTGCACCAGGACGTCATTGAGGTCGCGCGCGAGGCCCGCCAGGTCGTGCTGCGCACGGAGCCCCATGCGGATCGCCGACTTCACCATCCCCATCACGACGCCCGCCTTGACGCCGTGGCCGGAAACGTCGGCGAGGATGAGGTCCGTGGTCGCGCCGTGGTCCACCACATCGACGAGGTCGCCGCCCATCTCGCTCGAGGCCTGGGAGACGGCGTCGACCTCGAACCGGCTGTCGGCATGCTCGATCGTGGGCACGAGCGAGGCGTGGATCCCTCGAGCCAGGGCCATCTCGGTCATCAGACGGAGCGTCCTGCGCCCCTGGCCGTTGATGAAGGCGACGAACAACACGTAGCCGAGCGCGATCGCACCCACGATCGCCAGGCCCGCGAGAGATGGAAGCTGGGCGCGAATCCCGAGCACGGATGGAGCGAGCGGGCCGGAGAGGGCCATCACCGCCAGCGTCAGGACCACGATCCCGACGGCGAACCACCGGGAGACGGCGAACGTCGCAGCCCAGCTCACCGCAAGGGCGCCGGAGAGCAGTGCCAGCACGAGCGCGGCGTTCAAGGGAGGCGGCTCGGCGAAGCGGGCGCTGAGAAGAAGGTTGACGGGCGCGAAGACGAAGAACACCGCCGCGAGGAAGAGCAGGACCGCTCGGCGCGGGATCCGCTCGAAGAAGCCGGCGGAAGCGGGACGGCGCGTCCGGTCGCGTGACATGGAACCCTCCCGTCAGGTGAGGATGCGCTGCTCTGGTGGGGGACAAGAGCCGGGGCGTCCGGCCTCAAGCAGGAATGTTACTCCCTCCCGGACCACCTCCTCGGCGCCTGAACGCGGTTCGGTAAGATACGGGCGTGGGACGAACCAAGATCGAGAAGGTCCGGGTCGCGCCGCCTGGTGTCTACCAACTCAAGGTCACGCTCATGGAAACCGACCCGCCCATCTGGCGGCGCGTGCGCGTTCCCGGCGACGTGACCCTGGCGCGCCTCGACCGCATCCTCCAGACGGCCATGGGATGGACGAACTCGCACATCCACACCTTCACAGCCGGCGGTGTGGTGTACGCGGAGCCCGACCCGGAATGGGATGTCCGGGACGAGCGGCGCGCCCGCCTCAGCGGCATCGCACGCGAAGAGGGCGAGGCTTTCATCTACGAGTACGACTTGGGCGACTCCTGGCGCCACCAGGTTCTGGTGGAGAGAGTGCGGTTCGACGCGAAACATACCGAGGGAGCCTCGTGCCTCGCCGGCGAGAGGGCCTGTCCCCCAGAGGACTCCGGCGGCGTCCCGGGGTACTACGAGAAGCTCGAGTGCCTTCGGGATCCTGACCACGACGAACACGAGGAGACGAAGGCCTGGATCGAGGGCATGACCGGCGGGCCGTTCGACCCCGACGCCTTCGACCTCGATGCGGTGAATCGGACCCTGAAGGCACTCAGGGCCAAGTGATACCGCGCAAGTCGACAAGACCCGCCAGAGTGTCCGGCGTGGTACGAAACATACGTTTCACCTTCGCTCTCCCGCGCCTACGCGAGGTTCCGAGGCTTCCGGTGCGGGAAGTCAGATGCGTCTGGCCTGTCGTCGTGGTGCTCGAGCCTATCCTCGACTTCGACCTCGCCTCACGCGTGCTCGTGGAGAGGTTTGACCATCTGGCCGCCCGCACATGTCTGCAGGCCGGCACGTCCGTCCGCCCGGTCGTGTTCCTCCAAATCGAGGACTTGGCGTTCGAACCGCGCCGCGTTTGTCGTAGATCAACGAAGCGATGCCGCGCTCGCCAAAAAACTCCTTCGCGACACAGGCTACACGAGAGGCGGCCGGCAGCATGTTGGGTTTCTGGGCGCTCGCACGCCCCAGCGCCGCACACACCTGCTTCGCCCTGATAGTCCGCAGAACCCCTTCCTTTGCCCCACTGGACCGCGCTCTTCCACACTGGTTTCCACTGGACGCGAGTTTGCTGTGCGCACAACTCGGCAGGAGCGGCCTGGATGGTGCGTCGCGTATGATGCCGCCAGATCGACCCGCCGACGCGGGTCTGGACGGGTTATCCAGGGAATGCCGGCGTACAACCACTGCCTCTGCCTCTACCCCTACCGCGAGGACCTCAAGCGCGGACGCTACTACCCGCCGGTGGGGCTCGAGACCATCGCCCGGGTGCTGGCTCCGCACTGCCGGAGCATCGAGGTGATCGACCTCCGACACGAGCCCGGCGTGGCGCGGGACTTCCTGAAGCCGGAGACCGACCTGGTGTGCCTGTCGGTCAACTGGGACCGCGACGGGGACTTCGTGCGCGAGCAGGTCCGATCCATCCCCGCGGGGATACTCACCGTGATGGGCGGCCGCCATGCCAGCGAGGACGCCGAAGGCTGGCTGACCGACTGCCCCAACGTCGACATCCTGGTCCGGGGCGACGGCGAGGAGGCCATCGAAGAGATCGCCGGGTGCGGGCCCCTCGAGAGTATCGCGGGCATCAGCTACCGCCGGAACGGGACGATCGTCCACAACTCCAGCCGGGCGCTGGGGTCCATTCGCAACGACCTCTACCCTGACCGCCGCCTGCGCCGCCACCGCTATACCGTGGACTTCGATGGGGCGGACACGGGAGTGGCGATCGATTTGCTGAGCGGCTCCCGGGGCTGCCCCCACAACTGCAAGTTCTGCTCGTTCAGCCGCAATCCCCTGGGCGAGAAGCGCAAGTACAGCGCCCGGTCGCCGGAATCGGTGGTCGAGGAGTTGGGCCGGATCGATGCCGACCTGGTGCTATTCACCGACGACATCCTCAACCATGACATGGACCGGGTGTCCAGACTCTGCGACCTCATCATGGAGCGCGGCATCCGGAAGTACTACGTGGCCAATGCGCGCATCGAGATCTCCGCCCGCATGGACGTGGTCCGCAAGATGGAGAAGGCCGGTTTCGTGGCGCTGCTGCTGGGGATCGAGTCGGCGCAGGACCGGACCCTGCGCTCTCTGGCCAAGGGGTTCGACACCGCGAAGATCGAGAGGTGTTTCGCGACACTGCGGCATACCCGCATGCTGCTCCACGGCTACTTCATTCTCGGATGCATCGGGGAAACCGAGGAGGACATGCTGGCCATCGCGCCCTTCGCCCGGCGCCTGGGCCTCGACACGGTAGGCCTCTCCGCCCTGAGGACGGTCCCGTTCGACGGGCTGCGCCAGCTGGTAACCGACACTCCCGGCTATCACATCTCCAGCGAGGGCTTCGTCTACTCGGACCTCATTTCCCGCGAAAAGCTGCGGGACATCCAGCGCGCCATCTGGCGCCGCTTCTACTCGCCGGGGCATGTGCTGCGCCTGGCCTGGAAGCTCCTGCGCGGCCGGATGGTCACCCCGGCTCTCCTGGCCCGGCTCCTGGTGGTCGGGGTCAAGGGGGACCTGGCCAGGCGCCGGCGCAAGCGCCAGAGCCGGCTCCGCAAGTAGCGCCGAAGCCCAACTTCCCGCAGCGAACGGTCCGCGCTCCGGCGCCCGGCCGCGCTCGTTCGGGCCTCGGACCCCTATGGCCTCTGCAAACCGAAGTGCAGCGTGGCGGCGAGTCTGCCGCCCTCGTACTCGGACGCGTAGAACGTGGCGTCGACCGGGCCCAGGGGACGGATCGCCAGGCCGAGAGTCCGGCCGTCCAGCAGCCGCTGAAGCACCGGCCGCGAGATGGTGATGAGCGTCTTCGCGCCCCGCCCCTCCGCCACCCTCTCGTCGATGCTCATCTGCGGGTTGAGCACCGCGTCCAGCGGTTGCCCCTGCAACAGGCCGTCCAGCGTCACCGTCCGCTGATCCCAATTGGGATCGCCGGCCAGGATCTCCGTCACACGCACCTGCCCCAGCTCCTCTGGCTCGACGATCGCGCGCGCGAGTGAGTGCGTCGTCAGCTCCAGCACGCCTGCGCCGGCCGCGCGCTTGCCCGCGTATGCGCTGAGGTCCCAGCGCAGGATGACGAGCTGCACGCCGCTCACCGTCAGGACCGGCGCCTTCTTCCCGTCATCCGCTGTGAACCAGCCGTTCAGATTCACGTCCGGATACTGCAGGTTGACCGTGCTGTCCTGGGCCACGCGCACCTTCTCAGAGAACGTGCCGAGATCAGGGACGGGTGGGCGAACCTGCAGCGGCTCCCCCTTGTCGGGCGCGGCAGACGCCGCGTCCACGACGTCCACCTTGTAGTAGTCGATGTCCGCCCGATGCTTGCCCAGCCCCCAGTCCGTGATCGCGAACTGGATGTTCACCTCGTCGCCCGGCTCCGCCTGAAAACCGTGCGTCGTCATGCTGATCGTGTGCCAGCCCGTGTCGGCGATGTCGAACTCCCTCAGATGCTCTTCGTAGTCGGTGGTCTTCTGCGTGTTCGCGGAAAGGTGCACGCGGCGTGGCGTCTCGTAGATGCGCACGCGCGCCTCGAGGCGCAGCTCCTGGCCGGGCAGGCTGAGACGCTTGAGGTCGAGGGACGGCGCGACGTTGCGCTTGATGAGCGCCCACCAGATGTTGGCGCGATCCTTGGTGCCGTCCACCAGCATCGTCCCGTAACCGTCGCCCTGCTGGAAATCGTTGGTGGCCGTCCCATCGCCCGTGAACCACGTCCAGCCTTTCTGAATCGCCGGCCCACCGAACTCGTCGAGGAATTGCGCCGACGCCGTCCCGCACATCAAGAGGCCCGCGGCAAGACACGTGACCCCGACCCTCGCCCAGGCACCACTCATCCGCGCACCCATCTCATCCACCTCCCGATCGTCAACGACCGCCGCTCGCCCCACGCGAGCGGCGCACGCTCTCAGTATTGCGCATCTCTCCCTAGCATCCCGAGCGCACCGGCGGCCCGGCTGGCGCCGTGGCTCGCAGCCTACGCCGAGGATGGCGCGCCGTACACCGTCCGCTATCACTTCGTGAACGCGATGCTCTTCAACGAGGTGCAGAAGCTGCAGCGGACTATCGAGGACCTGAGAGCGCGACTGGACAGGCTGGAGGCAATGCTCGCGGAAGGGCCGTGACGCGTATCTCAGGTCCAGGACTCGGCTGAGACGTCGAACCGGGCGAAGAGCCGGCCCAGCAGGGCGACACCCGCGGCCGCCTCGATCCAGACGGGAAGCGATGCGGCCGCCATGGCCGGAACGAGCGACCACGGACCGAGGATCGACCATCCCAGGACTGCCACGAGCGACCCGGCCAGCACGGCAGGGATGAAAGCGAGCATCAGGAGGAGCATCGTCCCGGCGAACGCGATGAGGCGCGTGCCCGTGGCCTCGATGCCGCGGCGCTGGCCACCTGGAGGGAACCAGGCGGGGAACGTGAGCACGGCGGCGTTCTGCACCACGAGCACTGCCGCCGCGAGCGCCGGAAGCAGGAAGACGAGGGCGAAGAGCCCGGGAGCGATCCACTGCACCGGCACCGGTCCCGCAGCGACGCCCGCTGGCAGCCCGTGCCAGGCGAGGGCCACACGCCCTCCCGCGATCGCGGCGACGCCGACGCTCAGGATGATGCCCGCCACCGTGACGGTGGTGACGAAGGGAGCCGCGAGCTCGGCGAGGGCAAGCCGCGTGGGCGACAGCGGCCAGGTGCGGAGGACCGCGGCCTTCTCGAGGTCCTCGCGGAAGTCGTTGCGGCTGGCCATGGGCAGGGCGAGGGACACGGCGCCGGAAACGGCCGCACAGACGAGGCCCAGGAGAAGGAGAACAGGCCCCACTACCGTCGCATAGGCGATACCGAAAGCGGCCGACGCCACGAAGACGAGGCCCGTCGGGACTGCCCACCAGACGGCTGCGCTGCGGAGCCGCGACCGACGCCGGCTCATCAGGTTCTTCCAGAGCACGGCCATCTCAGGCCTCCCCTGGGGCGGCAGGGCGAACGGCACGACCGCGCGCTGCGCCTCCGAGGGCGGCCCATGAAGGCGGCCGCTCTGGCGTTTCTCGGCTCGCGCCGCGCGTCGGCGCGCGCCTTCGAGTGCCGCCTCCTCGAATCGCGCGTTGGTCCTGAGGACCCACGCGTAGTGCGCAGCCAGGACCGCGAGCGCCGCTGGCAGCGAAACGAGGAAGTGACGCGTGTCGGGCGCGAGGGCCGGTGCGAGCAGGGCGCGGAAAGGCGCGAGCAGAACGACGGGTACGAAGCCCGAGGCCCACGGTGCGAGGCCGTCGGGGAGAGCACGGAAGGCGGAGGGGGCGTCGGGGATAGAGACGACGATTCGGATTGCACGGTAGATCCCGACGCCGACCCAGGTGAGGGCTGCGAGCCCGACGGCGGCCACGGCGACGGTCGCGAGGCGCATCAGGCGTCGCGTCGCGGGCGGCGCCTCGAGCCTGGCGCGCTTTCCAGAAGGCGAGGCCCAGGGCGTGGAGCTGCATCGTCGAGAGGACGACGAAAGCCGCCACGAAGGCCTGCCAGAAGTGGGGGACGAAGTCGCGGCCGAGAGCAAGTGCCATGACGAGCGCGCCGAAGCCGATCGCCAGAGTCGTTCGGAGAAGCGAGAGCTAGAGCAGGGCCTGCCGCGGCAGCGGGGCTGGCGCCAGGAACTGCACGTCGGCCTCGCTCACGTGGAGGACGGGACGCCCGGTGTGGAAGACCCAGAACAGGGCTGCGTTCACGGCGAGGGCGGCGGCGGCCAGGGAGAGGAAGAGCGCCAGCGCTTCGGGCGAGACCTGGAGGCGTGGACCGAGGACGTGAGGGTGGGTGACGTTCCGGAGCATGGCCCGCCCGAACCAGAAATACAGGTAGAGCGCCCCCACGATGCCGCCCAGGAGGTAGCGCGGCTCGCGCAGCCTCGCGAGACGGCGGCGGGCCGCGCCGGCGAGGGTGCGCCGAAGGAGGAACGCGAAGACGCTCGCTGTCGACGTCATTCGGGCGGCGTCGACGCGGGCCCGGCCGCCTCGGTAATGCGGAAGAAGACGTCCTCGAGGGAGACGTCACCGCCCCCCGCGGCTGCCCGGACCTCGTCGAGGGTGCCCAGGAGGACCGACCGGCCGCGGTGGAGGATCAGGACGCGGCCGCAGATCTCCTCGACCAGGTGCAGCAGGTGCGAGGAGACGATCACCGCGGCTCCCGCCTTCGCGCGGGCGAGGATGGTCTGCTTCATGCGTCGTATGCCGATGGGGTCGATGCCGGTCAGGGGCTCGTCGAAGATCAGGACCTGGGGCTCGTGGAGGAGCCCGCAGGCGATGACGAGCTTCTGCTTCATGCCGCGCGACAGCTCCGACGGCAGCGCGCGCGCGCGCCCCGAGAGCTCCAGCTCCTCGAGGAGCGTCCGCGTCTTCTCGGCGGCGCCTTTCACCTGATAGAGGCGCGCCGAGAGCGCGAGATGGTCGGCGACGGTGAGGTACTCGAAGAGGCGTGGCTCGTCGGGCATGAACGCGAGGCGGCGCTTGGCCTCGACCGGTTCCGTCTCGAGGTCGAAGCCGGCGATCCGAAGCCGCCCAGAGGTCGGTGGCAGGATGCCGGCCATGCAACGCAAGGTGGTGGTCTTGCCCGCGCCGTTGGGCCCGACGAGGCCGAGGACCTCGCCCGGCGCTACGGCGAACGTGAGGCCGTCGACCGCGGTCACGTCGCGGTACACCTTCACGAGGGACTCGACCTGGATCATGGTTCCTCGCGAATGCCTTACGTCGGGGACGACCGCCGGGTTCCGCGCCCTCGGATGCTCGCGCGTTTGTGGTCGGACGGCCTTCGACCGTAGGCGCGAGGCACCCGGGCCTCGCGGCTCCACATCCGGGAATACCGGGAACTGGTGGTCACGCCCTACCGGGTGATCTACCGTGTGCAGCGCCGTGTCTTCGTGCTCGGCGTGTGCGACGGACGCCGCAGCTTGGAGGACATCCTCCTCGAGCGGCTCATCAGGTTCGAGGCAGAACCTGGCTAGTGCAGCCGATCACGCCCTGGGGCGGTCGGGGCGCCGGCGCTCCCGCGCGGCCGTCTCATCTCCCGGCTCTTCAACACTCACGATGTCGTCGAGCAGCTTGGCCCACTTCGTGAGTGCCTCGCGCGCGTCGTCGAGCGGCAGCTCGGGCTGGTAGGTGCGAACGACCTTCGGTCGCACGTGCCCGAGGATCACGTGATCGATCACCCACGGTGCGGCCTTTACCTGCGTCAACAGGCGATGGCCAACGGTGCGCCGCAGATCGTGAACCGTGACGTCGTCGGGCAGGACAGCTTCCCGCGCCTTCGCGTGCTTGCTGGTCGAAAAAGACGCTTCCGCGCCTTCGCGTGCTGCTGGTCGATGCTGGCTGCCCATTCGAACGCAGCCCCTTCAACCGGTAGAGCACCGGCTTGAGCGCGTCGGGATGCGGCCGTCCGCCCGTGGTCGTCGGGAAGACGAAGGGCGTGCGCGGGGACTCGTGGTTGGCCGATCCTCTGGGCCTTGGCGAGCTCCCCGCCGTTCAGGAGGAAGGACGTGATCCAGGTCGCCCGGAAGGTGTGGCAGCAGATCTCGCGCGGCAGCCCCGCCGCGGCTGCTCGGCGCTTCACGATCCGGAGCGCCTGCATCTCTCGGCCCTGGCCAGCAGTCCACGGCGATGCGGGCGCGTCGGCGGAGGCGGGATGGCGTGAGCGTGTCCACCGGAGGCTCCTGGCGACTCGGCGGGAACAGAATCCGTCGCGGATGGTCTAACTCCATCGAGTGAATGCGCTGTCCGCGCAAGGCGCTGGCTGCGTGGCCCTTCCCCTACCTATCTGGAGACTCACATGACGCCTGAGATCAAGACCCTGTGCGACGAGATCGCGGAGACGCTGAGGGAGGGTGTCGACGCGGACGCGGTGAAGGCCTGGATCTACGCCGAGCTACTCGAGGACAGCGGCCACGTCGCCGTCTACCACGAGAAGCCGGACGGCGTCGTCCGCAGTCACTCCCGATGCCCGGAGGACCGTCTCGAGAGCGTCCTGCTGTCGCAGATCGCCGAGCTGAGGCGGCTATGGACGACGTCGGGCGGACCCGCCTGGACCGTTGCTTCCCACTGTTGGGAGCGGCCGAGACTGTCGATCCAGTTCGGAAACGAAGACGTGACGGACGCGCGAGGCATGGCCGCGCGCAGGGGGCGATGGGAGAAGCGGCATTTCGGGGAGCGTGAGATCTCGTCTCGCGACTGCTGACGAGACCCTTCCCGGAGCGTACCGCGTCACTTCTTGACGCGGGTCGCGACGAACTCCTCGGTACCGAACTCCCCCACCTTGCGCGTGAAGCGGATCTCGTCCCCCTGCAGCTTGCCGGTGTACTCGACGCGGACCTCGCATTCCCTGTGCGTCGAACGTCTCGACGAACGAGACCGTGTCGCCGCTGACCTTGCCCTCCTTCAGCTCGGCCTCGCCTGTCTGCCCCATCCGCTCGAAGGCAGCCTTGCCGGTGAGCTTCTCGCCGTCGACCTTCAGATCGAACGTGTACTTCTGGACGCCGACCGGCGTGTCGAACTCCGCCTTCCACTGGCCGGTGACGTCGGCGGCCAGTGCCGGCAAAGCGAGAGAGAGGCTGAGGACGACCACGACGCCCACGAGGATTCCCCTGACCAATCGCATGTTGTCGCTCCTTTGAGTGCTCGGCGGCGGCCGGATTCTAGCCTGGAGCGGCCCGGCCTGGAGAACCCCTATTCTTCAGTGTCGAGCATCAGAACGAGGCTGGCATGTGGCTCGAGTGTCGTGCCGAGACGCTCGCTCGGCTGCAGGCGCTCTCCGGTCCACGCATTCTTCGCCTTGTGTGGTCCCCTCCGCAGGCCGAAGCTATCGTAGGAACGGTCGAGAGGAATCGGTCTCTCACCCAGGTTGAATGCCGCCAAGGCGTGCTGGCCTGCGGGCAGGTCCGCAGTCCACACCACGAGATCGCCGTCGCGCAGCACCTGCCGCGAGGCCGTGGCGGCCTGGTCGATCCTCAGGATGTCGGGATTGGTCAAGAGGCGCACGGTCGGCTCGTCGAGCAGGGTGAGGTTGGCGCCAACGATCAGCGGGCTTCGCGCCATCGCCCAGAGGCTCAGCAGCGTCTGCTGTTCGGTAGGAGTCAGCCTCGTATGCCGCGCACCCGGGCCTACGTCGGGGAACGGCCGGAGCTCCCCGACCGGCAACATGTCGGCATCCGGCCAGGCGCCGGGCCGCGTGTACTGTGCCCAACGTGCCGTGTTGTCGAACTGGTTCTTGACGCCGATGGGCCACTTCTGCTGGCCCGTCTCCCACAGGTCCCAGACATCGTCCGAGATGCGCCACATCTGGGCGAGCTCGGCGACCTCTGCGTGACGCTCGACCGCGGTCGGCCCCGGCGAGAGGCTCAGGACGATCTCGCGGCCGCTGCGCTGGATCGCCCGTGTGATCTGGCGGATCTCGGCGGGCTTGTAGGGGTGGTCGGCAATGCAGTCCACCTTGAGGAAATCGACTCCCCATCCGGCGAACTGCCGCAGCAGAGAGTCGTACCAGGCCTGGCCGGCTTCGTTGTCCTTGATTCCCCAGCTCGTCGGGTCCCAGGGACAAGGATCGTTCTGATCAGCCGCGTCCTGCGCCATGAAACTCGAGCGCTCGATGGGGAGGTTGCGCGTCACGCTCTCACGAGGGATGCCGCGGATCACGTGAACGCCGAACTTCAGCCCCTTCGAATGCACCCACTGGCCGAGCGCCTCGAAACCCACGTTCTTGTTGCCCTGGAGAGCCGACGGAAAGCGCACCGGCACGGGGATGAACCGGCCGTTCTCGTCCAGCGCGTACTTCAGCAGGTCGGGCTTGGGCCGATCCTCGGGATTGACCATGTACCAGCCCTCGTCGATGACAGCGTAGGAGTAGCCGAAGGGCTTGAGCTTCGCGGCGAACGCCTCCAGGTTGTCGCGGAACTGCTGCTCGTTGATGCGCAGGCCGTAAGAGTCCCAGCTGTTCCATCCGAGCGGCGGTGTCGGCGCGAGCACTGTGTCGTTGCCGGAGCGTGTCTGTCCGCCTCCGATCGCAGCCGGTACGCCCAATAGGCCACTGGCCGCCAACGGCACGCCTATGAGACACGCGAGACGGAGCAGTCTGCGTAATGTCACGGTTCCCCTTTTGTCGGCGTGAAAGCCGGGATCCTCAGCGTCCGGCCTTCTTGCGGGCGTCGAGAATACCCGCGACCGCATCTTCGACGGTCGCAGCTTCGCCGCTGGCCGCGTTGAAGCGCACGCCGCTCGTCTGGATGAAGAGCTTCACTGTCTGGTCGGCATGGACACGATAGGAGTGCCGGAAGTAGGTGTTGTTGAGCTTGGCTCGATACTCGCCCCAGCGGGCTGCGATCTGCGTATCGACGTGAAAATCATCCAAGACGACGACGCAGTCGACCTTGCGGCCGTACTTCGAGAGGTAAGCCTCCCATTCGTCGAACCAGGCCTCGCAGTCCTGTTGAGAGGCGATCGTCCACTTGGGGACGGCAACGACGATGTCGCTTGCCGTGTCGTACGTGAAGTCGATTCTTCCCGGCATGGCGCACCTCGAGCGTTCGCGCGCATTCTAACGCCAAACGTAGAGGGTGATCAGCGGCACCCCGGGAGAGGAACGGTTATCGTGCTGCCGGTGTAGTCGACCTCACGGGGCGCCACGGACGGAATTTCTATCGTCCTCGAAGCGATTCGGCAGGCCGGCCTGCCGAAGGTGGGTGCTATACTGCCGGCCGCTGTGATCTTGTCGTTGCCCTACGCTCCCGCGTCCGCCACCCTCCGACAACGCTGATATGAAATACATCGAGCGTCTCGTCCTGAGTGCCGCCGTCATCCTGTCGAGCTCCATGAGCGCCCGTGCCGCCGACCCTGCGCAAAAGTGCACCTTTGTGATCGTCCATGGCGCCACCGCTGGCGGGTGGGAGTGGAAACGCACGGGCAAGTTCCTGTCCGACGACGGCCACACGGTCTACCGCGCCACGCTCACCGGACTCGGCGAGCGAATGCACCTCAACAGCCCCGACATCGACCTCAAGACCCACATCGAAGACGTGGTCAACCTCATCCTGTTCGAGGATCTCCACGACGTCGTCCTCACCGGCCACAGCTACGGCGGCATGGTCGTCACCGGTGTCATGGACCGCGTGCCCGAGCGCATCCGTCATGTCGTGTTTCTCGACGCGGCTGTGCCGGACGACGGCATGTCGCTCTGGGACCTCTTTGGCGGAAGCGGGCCGCCGGATCCTTCACGCTTCGCCGACGGCTTCATGCAGGTGCCCTGGGTCAAGGCAGGCACTCCGCCGCCCCACAACGTGAAGCAGTCGATCAAGTGCTTCAATCAGCCGGTGTCGTACAAGAATCCAGCCGCGCTGAAGCTGCCGGTGACCTACGTCGCGTTCGTGCCGAAGGACAAGTCAGCCGCGGAGCGTGCCCGGACGGACAAGAGCTGGCAGCGCGCCGTGGCGCGCGGCTGGACCATCCGGACCTTCCCGGGCGGCCACGTCGCGCAGCAGGAGGATCCGCGCGGGGTTGCGACACTCATGGAGGAGGCCGTCGGCGACGTGAACCACCCCGTCGGCGCCGTCGGCCAGTAGCGAGCCATGACGAAGGCAGCGTCAGCGTTGGTCGCCGTACTGTTGCTTCCGAGCAGTGTCATGGCTCGGGACGAACCTCGTGTCTATCGGCCGGATCTGGCGTCGCTGGAACAGGCGGAACCCGCCCCCGAGTGGTTCAAGGATGCGAAGTTCGGCATCTACTTCCATTGGGGCGTCTACTCGGTTCCGGCCTTCGCCAACGAGTGGTATCCCCGAACCATGTACTTCGAGGGCTCGCCCGAGAACCGGCACCACCTGGCGACCTACGGCGACGCTGTCGGCCTGGCCCTACGCCGCGTTTGCCACCGGGGCCGACAGACAGGCAGGGACGCTTCGTGCAGTTCGCCCCCAAGCTCAAGTCAGCTGGCGGCAACTTCGACCCCGAGGAGTGGGCCCAGTTGTTCGCCGACGCGGGCGCCCGATTCGCCGGCCCGGTCGCGGAGCACCACGACGGCTTCTCGATGTGGGCCAGCAAGGTGAATCCCTGGAACGCCAAGGACATGGGCCCCAGGCTGGATCTCGTCGGACTCCTCACTGACGCCATCCGCCGGCACGGCCTGAAGACCCTCGTCTCGATGCACCACGCCTACAACATCACCGGGTTCTACGAGGCGGCGCCCAAGACAGACGATCCCAAGCTGAAGATCCTCTACGGGCAGCAGTCCAAGGAGGCGAACGAGGCCCTGTGGCTCGGCAAGCACAAGGAGATCATCGACGGGTATCGGCCCGACATCATCTGGCAGGACTTCAACCTGCACCGGATCTCCAAGCCCGTCCTGCTGGAGTTCCTCGCCTACTACTACAACCGGGCCGCCGAGTGGGGCAAGGAGGTCGTCGCCACCTACAAGGACGGGCTCAACCCACGGTGCGCGGTCCTCGACTACGAGCGCGGCGGCCCACCCGACATCATGGAGGACTACTGGCTGACCGACGACGCCATCAGCTCCACGAGCTGGTCCTACACCGAAGGGATCCGGTACTACTCCCAGAAGCAGGTCCTCCACGGCTTCCTCGATCGGATCAGCAAGAACGGCAACCTGCTGCTGAACATCTCCCCCCAGGCTGACGGCACCATTCCTCGGGAACAGAAGGACCTCCTGCTCGCCATGGGCGCCTGGCTGCGCAAGTACGGCGAGGCTGTCTATGCCACCCGTGCATGGGAACGCTACGGCGAGGGTCCGACCCGGATGGGCGCCGCCCACGGTGTGATGGGGCCTCCGAGCGAAGGCACCGCCCGTGACGTGCGCTATACCCGCTCCAAGGACAACTCCACCCTCTATGCCATCCTGCTCGGGTGGGAGAGCGGTCAGCAGGGAATCACCCTCGAATCGCTGTCGTCCGACCGGATCGACGGCAGGAGATTGCGGTCCGTCGAGTTGATCAACGGGCGGGCCGGCGCCTATCTGCCGCTGGCGTTCGAGCAGAGCACCGAAGGGTCTCCACGTCCATCTGCCGGAACGCACCTTGGACGAGCTGGCTTACGTCATCCGACTCCGCTTCGACGGCGGGATCCCGCCGCTACGACAACTTCGCCGTGCTCGACGGGGCCGCGCACTACCATCTCGTGCCCGGCGACGGTCTGGCGATCTCGTCGTGGGATCGGAGTTGTCGCTGACCCGCCAGCGCAAGGACGACCGCGAATCAGTGGAGCCTGGAGCCGGTCGGCCGCGGCGTCTACAGACTCCTGAACCGGGCCGACTCCACACGTGGCACTGACCAGCAGCACCGACAGCCGGCAGCGTCACCCTGTCGGCGTTCACCGGCGACGACGGCCAGCACTGGCGGATCGCCAACGCCCGCGCAGGCGCAGTCACGATCTCCGACAGCCGCAGACCGGAGCGTCGCATTGTCGCTGGCCGCCGGCGCCACGGCCGGCGCTCGCGTGGGCCTCGCACAGATCGGGCACGCCCTCATCCGCGTCCCGATGGAGCTTGGTCGCCGTCTGTGAGCAGAAGCAGGTGCCGCTTCAAGGCGCACGTCCTTCCGGGAACGGTCGAGGCGGAGGACTATCGACGTGGGATGCCCCGGCGATGCCTACCACGATCGGGACGACGTCAACGAAGGCGGGCTCTATCGCCCCGGTCAGGGGGTCGATATCGGCGACTGCAGCGCCGGCGGCTACACGCTCGGCTGGACTCACGCCGGTGAATGGACAGCCTACACGGTGACGGTCGCGAAACCCGGCAAGTACCGGGTCGCATTCCACGTCGCCTCGGGCATCGGACGGAGCCGCGATGCACCTCGAGGGCGACGGCGCCGATCTCACCGGCCGCATCGACGTCCCCAACACCAAGGGATTCCAGGACTGGGTCGTGGTGGAGCGGATCGTGAAGCTGTCCGCCGGCGAGCACGTGCTGAAGGTCCACATCGACGGCGACTACGTCAATCTGGACAAGATGGTCTTCGAAGCGACGGACGAGTGAGCCGTCACTCACCGAAACGACGGAGGATCGCATGCTGATCGGAATCGAGCCCTGCATCTCGCCCGACCTCCTCTCCGCCCTCTACAAGATGGGCCATGGCGACGAGATCGTCCTGGCCGACGCCTTCTTCCCCGGAAACAGCGTCAATCCTCGCGTCATCCGCGCGGACGGCATCCGCATACCCAGGCTCTTAGGCGGCATCCTCTCCCTCATCAGCCTGGACACCTACGTCCAGGCCCCGGTCGCCATGATGGCCCCCGTTCCCGGCGACTCGCCCGATCCGGCCGTAGAGGCGGCGTATCGGGCCGAGATCGACAAGCGCTGGCCCAAGACGCCCCAGATAGAGAAGATCGAGCGCTTCGCCTTCTACGAGCGCGCCGCCAAGGCATTCGCGGTCGTCATGACCGGTGAAACCGTCAAGTACGCGAACATCATCCTGAAGAAGGGCGTGATCCCGGTGTCGACCGGCCCTTTACCTCTGGACTGGACGGAGTAGCCGGCTCAACGCCTTTCTACAGGTTAAGGGCCGGGAGGGGTGTCACCTAACCGCTGTCTGGAGGCGCTGCCTGATCGCGCCGAGATTCGGGCCGATGGCCGCGACCTGTCCTTCGTCACGCTGCGCATCGTCGACGAGAACGGACTCGTCGCGCCGCGAGCGGACAACCGGATCCAGTTCAAGGTCGACGGCCCGGGCGAGATCGTGGCCACGAACAATGGCGATCCCACGAGCTTCGAGCCGTTCCAAGCGCCCGAGCGCAAGGCCTTCAATGGGCTGTGCCTCGTGATCGTTCGCGCAGAGGCGGGGCAGGCCGGAAAGATCCAGCTCACAGCCTCAAGCGAGGGGCTGAGGAGCGGCGCCACGTTCCTCACAGCCGCGGCCGGCAAGCCCTGAACGCACGCAAGCGCGTCGACAGAGTGCGGTGGACGGCTCAGCAGCCCACCAGTGCCAGGCGCTTGGACACGTTCGCGCCGGCTGCTACCTCTTTCGTCTCCATATGAACCGCACGCTGCGAGCCTTCCACCGCACTCTGTCGACGCGCTTGCGTGCGTTCAGCAGCCCCTGTCCCTCAAACACATGATCCTCAAGGGCAAACAATACAGACTTTCGGATGGCCGGGCCCTCGGGTATGCCGAGTACGGCGATCTTTCGGGCTGGCCGGAGTTCTACTTTCCGGGCTTTCCCGGATCGCGTCTGGAAGGCCGCGTCATGGATGCGGTGGCACAACGGCTCGGGGTCAGGATCATCGCCGTGGACCGGCCCGGCGTCGATATCTACTCCAAAACCCGGGCGAACGCTGCTCGACTGGCCTTCGGACGTCGCGGAGCTTGCAGACGGTCTGGGGCTGGACCGTTTTTCCCTGATGGGTCACTCCGGCGGAGGACCCTATGCAGCCGCTTGCGCGTTCTTGATCCCGCAGCGTCTGTCCGCCGTCGGATTAGTCAGCAGCGTGGGGCCGGTCGATACGCCGGAAACGGCCAGGGGAATCCTCCGCGCTGCACGAACCGCTTTTTTGTTGCACAAACGTACGCCCCGCCTGCTTGATCGGCCTTATGAACTCACTGCGCGCTGCATCAGCCGCCACCCCCGGCGAGTCCTTTCGCTCCTCGACCGGACCGCACCCCTGCCGGACCGGCTCCTCCTGGCACAAACGGAGCTCAAAGGCATCTGGGACTCTCATTGCGAATCGGTCCGGTACGGCCATAGCGGCGTTGAACAGGACCTGCGTATATTCACCAGCCCCTGGGGTTTCAGGCTCCAGGATATCCCGATGAAGGTCCACCTCTGGCACGGAGGTCTTGACCGCGTGATTCCTCCTGCCATCGGAAGGCACATTGCGGGACGACTCCCTGACTGCGAAGCGCGGTTCTATTCTGACGAAGGGCATGTTTCAGTGCCGATCAACCGGATGGAGGACATCCTCGGCGCCATGGCCTGCCGCAGCTAGAGATTCCGCCATCACGCCATCACATCTGAAAGCCGATCGACCGTCTGCCTTTGATGGAATCCTGAAAATCCGTATAGGGTTTGCTCAGCAGATCGAATCCGCTCATATCAGGCCCGACATATTCCATCGTCAACATATTCCGCACAATATCCCGAACAACGGAAACGGACAGAGCGAAATGAGCTGATTCATCCGGTGCGAGGGCGGGAATAGGCTGGAACCAGAGGTTCATGCGCTCCGGTCCATACCCTTTTCGCAGGGCCGGCTGATGGTAAACAATATCCAGCGGCTTTGCGCCGAGCCTGCCCACTGCTGCCTTGATTTCCTCTTGCCTTCTTCCTCGATCTCGTAAACCATGCCGAAGACGGGCTGTCCGGTTCTGCGCAGCGAATCTTCATTCGCTCTTTCCAGGAGCTCTTCGATCAGCGCTGTTCCGATCCCTCTTCTTCGATACTCCCGCAGAACGGAGAGGTAGGTGACAAAAGCAATGCCGTGATTCCCGGCCCCGATTTGCGATATCAGATGCCCGTATATGGCACCGACGACCTGGCCGTTGCTCCTGGCTACGATCAAATGAAGCGTATACCCCTCTTGCTGCAGGATCTTTTCCTTCCGATGCCGGCCCCGCGTCCCGTACGCGCAGCCTGTTTCTCAGAAAGTCATGCGTCTCGAGATATTCAGGAGGGATATCGAGACCGATAACGTCGTAGGCTGCATCGAATTCAGGAGAATCATAGGTCACGTCCACAAGTTGGATATCGAACATGAAAGGACATTAACGTTAATAAACGGTCGTGTCAACTGGGAACCCTGCAGGAGAAGCGAAGGACCGCACATGACCGGCGCTATCGCGCCCGCACCCGCACCCCGTCCCGCACTGTGTCGCCGGGATGGACAATGACGTGCTCGCCCTCTGCAAGGCCTTTGACGATCTCCGCGGCCAGGCCGTTTCGCTGCCCGATCTCGACTGCTTTCATCCGCGCCCTCTTGTGCTCCACGACAAAGAGCGCCCAGCCGTCTCCCTTGCGGAAGAGCGCGCTGGCCGGGACCTGGAGCACGTTGTCCCCCTCCCAGATGATGAAACTCGCGTCGAGCCGGTAACCGTCGCCGAGCCGCTGCCAGGCTTCCCGCGGAGACGTTATGTCGACGATCACGAGCACACGCTGTTCCTCCACACCAAGGCTCGAGACCTTCGTGAACCCCGCGGGCTCCACGACGCGCACAACGCCTGAGAGCGGCTTATCGCCGCCCCAGCGCTCGAAGACGACGGATGTTCCCTTCTTGATCTTGACCGTGTCCGTTGAGAGCACTTCGGCCTTGACCTCCAGACTGCGGGGATTGCCGATATCGAGGAGGGGCTCGCCGGCGCTCACCACTCCTTCGCTCTCATGATGGAGCTTGAGCACGCTGCCGCTGACCGGCGCACGTACGATCACGGCCTTTTCATTGCCCGGGGAATGTTCGGCAGCGGAATAGCGGAGCGTGCTCTCTGCCCGCTCCACGTCTGCAGCGGCGGCGTCGACCGCCGCTTCCGCCGAGAGCCGCGTGGCTTCGGCCTTCTTGGCCTAATCCGACTGTTCGAGATCGTCCTTAGAGATGAAACCGCCCTCGGCGAGCTTCTTGACCCTGACATCTCCGTTCCCGGACGTACTCCACATCCGCTGCCGCCGCTCGCGTCTTCTCTTTCGCCGCAGCGAGCGCCGCCTTTGCCGACGCAACAGCAGCCTCGGCTTCGGCGCGGCTCCGGGGATCGAGGACCGTCGAACGGAGCGGCTCCAGCGTGGCCGATCTCCGTCCCTCATTGACCGCGTCACCCACCTCGAGACCAATGCGCCGGAGATATCCGGGGACCGGCGCGACCACGAAGCGGTCCTTCACGCGCGTCCTTCCCTCCTCCTCCACGGTGACCCGCATTGGTCCACGCTTTGCCGCCGTGACGTCGACAGCAACCGGCTTGGGCAGAAACCCGTAAACAAGACCGAGCGCGACGATTGCCGCGACCGTGATGATGAATCCTTCTTCCGCACCTCTGCTTTCATGATCACCCCTGATTCACGACGTGCAAACGCAGTCATTTGCCACGAATTGACACGAATTTTCACGAATTAAAGAGCAAGGCGCATTCTTATTTTTGTTTTAATTCGTGCCCATTCGTGTCAAATTCGTGGCTAAACTCGTCTTGGATCTTTCCCATTCCGCACTTCACATTCCGAATTCCGAATTTGCCACAGTTCCACACTTGCATCACTCCCTCGTCTTCAGCACCGCAACCAGATCAAGATGGTCCAACCGATGACGCACGATCAGACCGGACAGCGACGCAGACAGAAGGACCACGACAGCGCCCAGGGCATAGGTCTCGTTTTCGAGCACCACCGGCACCCGGAAGAGGTCCGACTGCACTGCGGTCACGATATACGCGCAGAGCCCGCGGCCGAAGAAAAATCCCAGGGGCAGCGCCGCCAGGGTCAGGACCGCCAGCTCGCCGAGGAAGATGAAAGAGATCTCACCCGAGTATAGCCGAGCACGCTGAGGCTCGCAAGCTCACGGCTCCGCTCGGAGAGCGAGATCCGGGCGCTGTTGTAAACAACGCCGAACGCGATGGTGCCCGAAGGACCGTGGCTATGAAAGTAAAAAAGAGCATGGACTCGGCCTGGGTCTCGTAAAAATTCCTGATCTCGTCCATGCGGACCGCGGTCCCGGCCACGCGGGGCATCTCGACCAGCTTCCGGTAGACCTTCGACTGCTCGGCACTGTCCACGGTCAGGTACGCGCCGGACACGAGGTCTCCCTCGCGCATCAGGCGGTTGAGCGCGCTCCGGTCCATGTAGCCCATGACGCCGATATACTGCTGCACAAGGCTGACGACCGGGACCTGCCGCTCGGGACGGTTCCCCTCAAGCACTTCCACGGTAAGCAGGTCTCCTATCTTGATGCCGAGCATATCAGCCAGATAATCAGTCAGCACGATCCCCGTGGGCGGGAGCTCGATGGGCTTGAGCCTTGTGTCGAGAAGAGAGTGAAGCCTGGTTCCGGGCTCGAAGCTCTGGACCACAGTCCGATAGGTGCGGTGCCCGAAACGGAACCGCGCCGGGACCGTGCGGAAGGGCTCAACGCGCTCCACACCGTTGATGCCCTTGAGCTCGTAGATCGTCCTGCGCGCCGCGGGCTCGAGATAGGTGATCGTCATATCCTCGCGCTGTGACTGCCGAAACTGCACATCGACCATGAAATCCACGGAATCGTTGAAGAACCTGGCCGCGATCATGACTGCGCACCCGAAGGAGATACCGACAACCGTCAAAAGCGCCTTTACCGGCTTCCGCTCGATATTGCGGAGAATGATGCGCGTGGGCTGCGAAAGGATCGGCTCGCAGGCCCATCTTTTCGAGCGTGGTCTTCCGGTAGCTCATCGGCGGCTCGGGCCGCATGGCCTGGGCAGGCGGAAGCATTGCGGCCTGGCGCACGGCCCGAAGCGTTCCCAGAAGGGCGGAGCCCGCAGTGATCGCGGCCGCGGCGAAAATCACCGAGGGCCTGAGCTCGATGTCGAGATAGGGGAAGCGGTAGAACTCCATGTATATCCTTCCCAATCCCCTGGCGAGCCACACGCCTGCGCCGGTGCCGGCCGCGACGCCGATGGCGACGATGAAAAGCACGAGTTTCGTGAAGTGAATGCCTACGTCGAGATTGCTGTAACCGATTGCCTTGAGCGCGGCGATCTGCTCCCGCTGGGTGCTCACGATGCGGCTGATGACCACGTTCAGGAGAAAGGCCGCCACGCCGATGAAGATCGCGGGAAAGACCTCGGCGAAACGATCGAGCTGCCGAAACTCCTCGTTCAGGAAACGGTTCGACATCTGGTCCTTCCGGCCCACGGTGCCGATCCCGCCGTAGCGGTCGAGGACGGCATCGAGCCGTGTGATCACGTCATCGATCTTCGCTCCCGGCGTCAGCGTGAGCGCCACATCATTAAAGGCCCCGTCCATGTCGTAGGCCTTGCCCACGGCCTCGCGGCTCATCCAGAGGATGCCGTAGCGCTTGAAGTCCGGGCTGATGCCCCCGGGCTTCACCTGCAGCACGAACTCCGGGGAGAGCGCGATGCCGGTGATGACGAGCGTCTTCCACCGTCCGTTGATAACCGCGCCGAGGGAATCGCCGGGCTTGAATCCCTGGGCCTCGGCAAAGGCCTCGCTCACGATCACCTCATTGTCCTTCGTGGGGTCCACCATCCTGCCGGTCCGGAGGTAGAGCCTGTTCAAGAGCGGGCGCCCGTTATCGGGAACGGACATGAGGCGTGCCGAGACCGGTTCGTTGAATCCCTTGATATCGAGTTTCACGTCCGCTGCCACGCGCGTCTCGACGAGGTTCACACCCGGAATCTCCGCGATTCGCTCCCTGAGACTTTCCGGCGCCCGCTTGAGCGTGCCGAAGACTTCGGCAAAGGCAAAATCACGATAGAAGGCGTCTCGCGTCTTGTTGAGCGAGTGCATGGTGCTGATGAACATAACGAAGGTGGCCACCCCGCTTACGATCACAAGCACGATGGCCAAAGCCTGACCCTTCATCAGCCACAGGTCGCGCCAGAGTTTTTTGTCCAAAGCCCTCACAAGAATCTCAACCGCGGAAGTTTTTGCCACGAATTATCACGAATGGACACGAATTAAAAAGAAAAATCAACAAATATCATTAATTTTTCAACGACTCCCTTTGTGCATTTTGCGCCTTTGTGACAAATTTTGACTTCTTACGACTTCATCATAATCCGTGAAAATTCCGTAAATTCGTGGCTGACAAATGCTTCACCATTTCAACTCCCGCGGCGGCTTCCGACTCACGTTTCTCGTTTCTTCGGCGATCAAGCCGTTTGAGAGGTGCACCACACGGTCCGCCATGCCGGCGATGTCAACGTTGTGAGTGATGATCACCGTGGCCGTGCCGAGCTCGCGGTTCACCCGCTCCAGGGCTTCGAGCACCACCACGCCGGTCCGGGAATCGAGGGCGCCGGTCGGCTCGTCGCAGAGCAGGACCGCGGGGTTCTTCGAGATGGCGCGGGCAATGGCGATCCGCTGCTGTTCCCCTCCCGAAAGCTGCGCAGGGAAATGATCGAGCCGTTCTGCAAGACCTACGACGGCAAGGGCGTCCTCGGGTTTCATGGGGTTCCGTGCGATCTCGGTCACAACTGCGACGTTCTCCCGCGCTGTAAGACTCGGGATCAGGTTATAGAACTGGAACACGAACCCGACGTGAAAGCGGCGGTATTCGGTGAGGTCCTGCTCCGTGGCACCGTCAGATCCTTGCCGCAGTAAGCCACCCGGCCCCCGCTCGCCGTATCGAGTCCGCCCAGAATATTCAAGAGTGTGGACTTCCCGCTTCCTGACGGGCCCAGCAAAACGACGAGTTCACCGGGCATAAGATCGAAGTCGACGCCGCGCAGCGCCTCGACCCTCACCTCACCCATTTCATACACTTTCGTCAGGCCGCGAACAAGGAAGACGATGTCGGCTTGGGCTGAATCGCCGGCGGTTTCCGCCTCCGTTGTCCCGTGTGTCATGGCTTTCCACCTTTCGGCAAATGCAGGCATTACAGGGTCACTGCGCATCACTTTCTATTATAAAGTATACATGAAGAATATTTTCACGAGGCGGAACTGTCTGCTCAAATAAGCTCCGGGGAGGGGAAATTACCTTAAGAGGTTTGCGGCTGAGAAGTGAATCAAACGTGCGTGTTGGAATTTACAGCGTCGCTATTTTTTTGTATCCTCTTTCTCTTCTTCAAAAAGAACAGACGCTGAAAATTATTCTGCACACTTTCCTCAACTTTCTGTCCTACGGCATGCGCTATTCTGCTCATACCCGAAAAATACCCCTGCCCGGGCGATGAAACAATCATACAGCTGTGGTATAAATATTATACGAATGAAAGGGACCATTATTTTCAACCTATGCGAAGCCGCGTTCGATTCGATCGTCCATAGATCCAGTGGAGCCCCCTCCGGCATCCCGACTTGTCGGGACTAAATTGACGCGACCTCCCGGGACTGCGAACTCGCGCTGCGTGGCTTTGAGCCACGCGCGAGTGAGCGCTTTCCACCCCCGGCAGGAGCCGGGGGATGCCAAGTCGCGGGATTGCGAATTGCGGATTTCGGATCAAAACAGGGACAAACGTGCTGCGATACAAGGGTAGCCTCCAGGGAGTAGGACGTGCGAAAGAAACGAGTCATCATCTATGAAGACGAGCGGGTCCTTCGGGACCTCTTCCAGGTTTTTTTCACGTCCCTGGACTATGACGTGCTCACGCTGTCCGAACCGGTCATCTGCCCCGTCTACGCCGGCAATAATAACAATTGCGTTCACACCCGTCCCTGTTCCGATGTGATGATCACCGACTACTTCATGCCCCGCATGAACGGCGCGGACCTTATTCTGGCCCAGACCAAGCAAGGCTGCAAACTGTCTCCCCGGAACAAGGCGATCATCTCCGGAGATATCGATCCGGCGAAGATCAGCCGCGTTGTTGAGCTCGGCTGCGAATATTTTCAGAAGCCCTTCCCCTTCAGCGAACTGGCGGACTGGGTCGCGTCCTGCGAACACAGGATCGACCTGGCGCAGCCGCTGGCCGTGCAGCGAAGGGAGGAGCGGCGCCCCTTTTCTCAGGAAGTCGCCTGCAGGGTGCCCCGCCAGACCCGGCTGATAAACGGCTCCACTGTCAACATCAGCGCTTCAGGGGTTTGCCTCAGGCTGCCCGTCCCCCTGTCGGAGCACGATCAGGTCCATTTCAACACCGCGCTCCCCCTCCCGTGCAGCTCGGCATCCGTCCGTTGGGTGACGAGGCTCGACGCGGGCCAGTATCTCACCGGATTGCAGTGCCTTTGAAACGTTCTCGTTCGGTCTTACTCGTGCTCCTCTCGGCGGGAGCTTGATACCCCCCCGCGTATACATGCAAAAGAGTGATCGTTTCTCCAAAGCCGTTCTCGCCCGTCGCTCATAAAAATCGCAGCAATCAAGCCGATGCCTTTCGCCCTTCTTGAGAAATATGTCGAAAAATGCATTTTTTTGATATACTTTACTCTCAGCACTGCCGGTCTTATTGCAGGCACACGAGGGGGCACGAGTTTATGCAGAAGAAAACGCCGAATCCGAAAAAGGCCTTGCGAAAAACCCAAAAATCCCCTGAAAAATCCCAGCCTGCAGAGAATGAGCTGCGAGAGAGCGAGGACCGGTTTCACCTGCTTCTCCAGCATGTGCCTTCGGTCGCGGTCCAGGGCTACTCCATGGACGGGACAACCCATTACTGGAATGAGGCCTCGGAACGCATCTATGGATATACGGCTCAGGAGGCAATCGGGAGAAATCTGCTGGACCTCATCATCCCGCCGGAAATGCGGGAGGACGTACAAAAGGCCATAGCCTCTATGGTGGAGACCGGGCAGCCGATCCCCGCGGCAGAGCTCTCGCTCATGCGCAAGGACGGCACCCGCGCGCCTGTTTTTTCGAGCCATGCGATCGTCAAGAGGCCGGGCGCGCCCCCCGAGCTGTTCTGCATCGACATTGACCTCACTGACCGGAAAAAAGCTGAAGACGCCCGGCGCGAGACCGTTGCCACACTGAAAGCACTGATGGAAAACATCCGGCAGGGCGTGCTGTTCGAAAATGCATCACGGAGCATTCAGTACGCCAACAGGACCTTCTGCGAGTTCTTCGGCATGCCCTCGCCTGACCTGCTCCTCGGTGTCGACTGCGGACGCATGGCTGAACAGGCAAAACATGCGTTCGCGGACCCCGAGGGATTTATCCTGACGATCGAGCACCGGTTGGCGGAGCGCAAACCTGTTCTTTCCGAGGAACTCCTGCTCGCTGACGGGCGCATCATGGAGCGGGATTACATCCCGGTCCTGATCGGCCGGGAACAGGCGGGCACCTACTGGATCTACCGCGACATCTCCGACCGCAGGCAGGCGGACACGGCGCTCAAGCAGAGTGAAGCGCGGCTGCGCCATGCGCAGCGTCTTGCCCGCATCGGCAACTGGACCTATGATGTGAAGAGCGGAGAGCTCTGGTGGTCGGACGAGCTGCTCGCCATGTTCGGTATTCGCCCCGAAGACGGCCCGATCACGCGGGAGCGTTTTTTCACCTGCGTCCATCCCGATGACCGGCCGACGCTGGAAGCCCAGATTGCATCGAACCTGCCCCACCGTTCCGATTATCGCGCCCTGCTGCCCGATGGAAAACTCCTGTACATCCATGAAGAGGTGGAGCTCCAATGCGACGAAAAGGGGAACGCGGTAAGCATTACGGGCACTGCGCAGGACATTACGGAACAAAAACTGGCAGAGGATGCCCTGCGGGCGCGTGAAAAACAGCTTGCGGAATCCCAGCGCATCGCCCATATAGGAAGCTGGGAGCACAACGTGACGACGGGGGAGGTCTTCTGGTCAGACGAGCTGTTCCGCCTGCTCGGGCTCGACTTGAAGAAAGATCCCGCTGACTTCAAGATGTTCTTCGAAATGATCCATCCCGACGACCGTCCGGCCCTGAAGAATGCCGTTGACGAGACGGTCAAGAGCGGGAAACATTTCAGCATCGAATACCGGTTCGTCTTCAGGGACGGCACGACCAGGATCATTCATGCCCAGGCAGAGCTCATTCGGAATGCCGCCGGCGATCAGGCTATCCTGAGCGGAACAGCACAGGATATTACGGAGCGGAAAAAAGCGGAAGCGGAACTGAGGGAGAGCGAGAAGCGACTGAGGACGCTGATCGACGCAATTCCCGACGCGGTGCTGTTCAAGGACACGGAGGGCCGTCACATAATCGCCAACAGGGCCAATGAAGAAGTGCTTGGTCTTTCCCCGGAGATGTTGATCGGCAAAACCGCCGAAGACCTTTTACCCCCCGAGTTTGCGGCTGTCTGCCGAAAAAACGACGAGGAAGTGATGAAAAATCAGCGAACGGTCCGCTGCGAGGAAATCGCGACCGATAAGGCCGGCAATAAAAAAATCCACGACACCATCAAAGTCCCGCTCTATGACGACAACGGCAGCGCCATCGGCCTCGTGGGAATAATCCGTGATGTCACGGAACGCAAGCTGGCCGAAGAAAAAATCCGGCAGAGCGAGCAGTTCATCCGGAACATCCACGACACGGTGGACGAAGGCATCATCGTCATCGACCGGGACTATCTGATCATGACGGCCAACAGGGCCTACTGCGCCCAGGCCGGACGGTCCGGCGACGAAGTGATCGGCAGACATTGCTTCGAGGTATCGCACAAGACGAGCCGGCCGTGCTTCGACGAGGGTGAGGACTGCGCGGTCCGACGCGTCTTTGCGACCGGCGAACCCCACGCGGCCCTGCACAAGCATAGAGACAGGGACGGGCAGGTACTCTATGTCGAGACCAGGGCCTTTCCCATCAGGGACAACACGGGCCGCGTTACGTCGGCGATCGAGACGATCAACAACATCACGGAAAAGCACCTCCTCGAAGAAGAGCGGCTCAAAACTCAGAAGCTCGAGTCCATCGGGACCCTGGCAGGCGGCATTGCCCACGACTTCAACAACCTCCTGCAGGGCATCTTCGGCTTCATTTCCATGGCAAAATTGACGATCGACCAGCGTGAAAAATCGCTGGCCATGCTGGAACAGGCGGAAAAGGCGCTCCATCAGTCAGTCAATCTGACGACCCAGCTCCTTACCTTTTCCAAGGGCGGCAAGCCGGTCAGAAAGCCCATCCTCCTTGCTCCGGTGATCACGAGCTCCGTGGAATTCGGACTGAGCGGCTCTCGCAGCAGCCACCGGCTGAACGTCGATCCGGACCTGTGGCCTGTTGACGGCGACGCAGGCCAGCTTGCCCAGGTCATCCAGAACATCGTACTGAACGCGGACCAGTCCATGCCGCTCGGCGGATGCGTGCAAATCACGGCGCGAAATATCGCCCCCTCCGACGCGCGGCTGCCCCATGGGCTGAAAAAACAGGACCACGTGGAGATCGAGATCCGGGACAGCGGCGTCGGCATCCCGGAACAGTATCTCGACAAAATCTTCGACCCCTATTTCACGACAAAGGAAAAAGGCAGCGGGCTCGGCCTGGCCACCTCCTACTCGATCGTCAGGAACCACGACGGCCAGATCCTGGTGCAATCCGAGGTGGGAAAAGGGACCACGATCACCATTTACCTGCCCGCCCTGGAAGAGGCCCCTGAGTCATTACACAGCGTGGAAAAGATGCTGCCTTCCATGACGAAAGCGCTGCGGGTCCTCGTCATGGATGATGAAGAGCTGATCAGGAAGCTCGTCACAGAGCTTTTGCGTGCGCTCGGCCATGAAGTGGAGGTTGCACGGCACGGCAACGAAGCCGTTGAAAAATACCGGGCAGCCATGACCACCGGACGTCCGTTCGATGTCGTCATTCTGGACCTGACGATCCGGGGCGGAATGGGAGGCACGGAAACGCTGCAGAAGCTCAGGGAAATGGATGCATCGGTGAAGGCCGTTGTGTCAAGCGGCTATGCCGACAATGCGGTTCTTTCGGGCTTCCTTGACCACGGGTTCAAGGCAGGTCTCAAGAAGCCCTACGATATACACGAGCTTCAGGCCGTTCTGACGACCCTGATGGTATGATCGGAGAGAAGAACGAAAGAGCTTTGCGGCGGATTCCCACACGGGCAACCTCCGAAGCAACCGCCTCTGAATGCGCGGTCAACAGCTGAATCTTGTTGATTCCTTGACCCGGTGCGGGTACACTATTTTACTATTTATTTCTCAAGCACCGGAAGGGAACCATGAACGTCGACATCTCAAAAGAAGAGTACCGCGACCTCCTCGACCTCCTGTACATTTCCCATTGGGTCCTTCACTCCCATGCCTCGGAGGCAGACCAGCGCACCGCCCCTTACGAAAAACTCATCCAGAAATTCCACGGCCTTGCAAAAGTCATGGGCCACGCCGGTCTCGTTGAGTTCAATCCCGAAACCGGATCCTATCAGCCTTCGGCCGCCTTCGAGGACTCGACCCGGGCCTGGGAATTCATCGACGAGTTCACGGACGACACGTTCTGGGACGAGCTGGTCCACCGGCTCGCGGAGCGCGACGCGAGCCGCATTGTGGGCAGCTTCGAGCAGCTCGACAGCCTGAAGTCGGAAGACCGGCTTTCCCTGGAAACACCCTTGATGGACCGGTACTCGAAGGAATTCGACGAACACGGGCTTGAGCGGCTGGAGATCGTGGAACACTTCGGTCCGGCAATAGCTAATCCCGTAAAAACCTCGGACTGATCAGTCCCGCGCATTTTAACAGTCCCCGTCCGAATACGGACCGGACAGGAAGGATCGGAGCACCATGGGAAAGGACAGTGCAGAACAACTCAAGGACGTCGCAAGGATCTGGAGCGGTTTTCGCGCCTCGCGGGTCGTGCTGACCGCGAACAACTACGCGGTCTTCGAGCACCTGAAAACGCCGAAAACGGCCCGGGAACTTGCCCGGAAGCTCAGGACCGACGCGCGCGCCACGGAGATCCTGCTCGATGCGGTCACGGCCCTCGGTCTTCTCAGGAAAACGGGCAACCGGTACCGGAATACGGCGACGGCCGCGAAGCTCCTCGTTAAGGCCAGCCGCTGGTACCAGGGCGATATGCTTCGTCATGCCGACTCCCTTTGGAAAAACTGGTCCGGTCTCGACGGGGTCGTAAAAACGGGCTTTCCGAACAGGGCAGCCGGACGCGACCACGAGTCCTTCATCAGGGCGATGCACAACAATGCCGTCTTCAGAGCGAAAGATGTCATCGCGGCCGTAGATATCCGCGGAGTGCAAAAGGCGCTCGACCTTGGCGGCGGTCCCGGTACGTACAGCATGGAAATGGCCCGTACGGTCGCGCGGGTGACGCTCTTCGACGTGCCGAACACGCTGTCCGTGTCCCGCACGATCATCAAGGAGGCGGGGATCAGGAACATCGATTTTCTCGGAGGAGACTTTCATGCCGACGACATCGGGGCGGGATACGATCTCGTGTTCATCAGCCAGGTCCTGCATTCCCTGTCGTCACGGGAAAGTGTGGCGCTGCTGAAAAAGGTACGACAGGCATTGAACCCCGGCGGCAGGATCGCGATCCACGAATTCCTCCTGGAAGAGAACAGGGCCGCGCCTGTTCCGGGCGCTCTTTTTTCCGTCAATATGCTCGTTAATACCGCTGCAGGAAGGTCCTACACTCCGCTGGAGCTGAAGGCATGGCTCGTGCAGGCGGGATTCAGCGGCATCAGGAAGAAGGTCCTCGGGGATACGGTCGTGGTGACCGGAAGACGAATGAAATGATTCGGTGTATCGAGACGAAAAAACCAGACAGGGATGACGTAAACGAGGGCATTAGCAGATACCTGGAAATGCACCTGCCGTGAAGCAGATACTGGATACCCGCGCTGGCGGGGAGACCGGACTTCCCGCAAAAACGACGCCCCTACTGAACGCCTCCTTCAGGGGCTTTGCTTTTCCTGGTTCCGCTGCCGCTCATACTCGTCATAGCTCATCCCGGACCTTCTGTTGCATTCGTCCTGGTCAGCTCCGTGGAGTTTCTGGCAGTCCATGCCCTGGTGCATGCGCAACCCTTCGTACACGTTCCGGGGGCCGCAGCCGGAACAGACAAGGATAAACAGGACGGCCGATGCGAACACGATGTGTTTCATCGCGAGGCCAATGATCGCCGCAGTACGGTACGTCTTTCTCAGCTCATCCATGTTTCCTCCGAAGTATGAAACCGCGTATGCATGCCCGTTGACGCCCCAGCTCGATCAGCCGCGTCTCCCGGTCATGCCTGCCGACCTGAGGGACGGGCGGGTTCTACGCTTCCGATCCCGCCCGGATCCCACAGTCGTCACTGCAGGGGGGCAGGCATCGAATCCGACAGGATGATCACCTTGCGTGCCTGCCGCGACGCGGACGCCCGCGACGACGGGGCCAGCACCCGCACCCGTGAGCCCTTCGACACCTTTGACGAATCAACCGACTTCTCGACCGTTATCCTCGTGGTGTCCGTCAGTTTTGCGATTGTCGTGATTCCTGACGGCTGCCCGATCTTCAACGGGTTAAGCCCGACGACCGCTCCGACTACAAGGCCGCCCATCATCTGGCCTCCCGGCTGGCTCGGGGTCGCCCCCCCTTCCGCCTGTCCGCCCTGCGCCGTCTGCCCGCCCCTTGGCTGGCCGCCCTGCATCGCCTGTCCTCCCTGACCGCGCGGCCTGGACATATCATCGATCTTGTCGACAATCCTGACCATCCTCGGCACGATCGCGCCCTGGCCTTCCGGCTGGCCGATCACCACAACGGTTTCGCCGACAACCAGCGCGCTGCTGTCGGCCGCGGTCTCCTGCACGAACACAGTGGAGGTCGTAATCGTCATTCGCTCCGTTGCGCCGTTCCCGGTTTTTACGGTGAGGGAGGTTGCATCAATGCCCGTAACCTCTCCCATCACCATCGGGCTCTGCCCGGCCCCGCCCTGCTTTTCGCCCACTTGGGAAAATGCCGTACCACTGAATGCCAGCATGCAAACAATTGCCAGACATGATATCCCTGCCGCTCTGCTCCTGTTCATAGGGCCTCCTTTGCTACACTTCCATGCACTGCATCGGCGGTGGCAAATTCGGAGACGCTTCCTGTCAACCGCCCCGGGGATTCCTGCTGTCGGACTCAATCAACCTTCTCCGGCGATCGTGCTCCGGCAGGTGTGCTGAATGTTTCAGATAAGTCCCGGGCCTCTCCCGGTGATCTTCATGCCCGATGCGCCGGTTCCCGGCTGAGGACCTGCAGGGCATACGACGCGGCGCCCCACAAACCGCTTTCCTGATCGGTCATGAGAAAAACCGGAATACCCGAGAGCAGGCCGGACATGGTCGGCGAACTTCTGAACTCCCGCGCAAAGGAAGCATGCGAAACCAGCGACGGGGCGCGCGCAGCCACGCCGCCGGCAATGTACACGCCGCCCTGCGCAGCGACGGCAAGGGCGTAGTCCCTGCAGGCCCTTCCGTAGAAACGGGACGCCCATTCGAGGGTCTCCGGGAACGATGTCAGCCCGGCCAGGACCTCCGCCGGGTCCAGGACGTTGCCTGTCAGGAACTGATGAAGAGAAGAAAGCGCCGGGCCGGACACCGCTGCAAGGGCTGGAACGAACGCTCCACCCCGCTTTTCGAGCAGAAACTCCCGGAGCCGCTGCTCGTCCGCGCCCTGGAACGGGAACTCCGCGTGCCCTCCCTCGGACGGTACGGCAACGCCGCCTCCGGACCCGTCGGGTATGAGCGCCGCCATGCCGAGCGACGTCCCTGCGCCGATGACCGCGATCGGGGCCTCGGGATACGCGGTCCCCGGAAGGACCGGTTCGGCGGCCTCTCCCGGCCGCGTACGGCAGGCAAAGGCCTGGGCAACAAAATCATTGATGAGCAGAACTCGCCGCGACCCGAGCGACTGCTGCGCGCGGTGGATATCGATGCTCCACGATATGAACGGCGGCCTCGAGAATACGCCGCGCTCGACCGGTCCGGCGATCGCGATGACCGCGCAGTCGGCCTGCTCCGGACGGAGGCCCCCCCTGACCGGGCCGATAAGGTCCGCAAACGACCGGGCGTTTTTCGTGGAGACCCACTTCGTTTCGATCAGGGAAAGGGAGCCCTGGGGCCCTGCCTCGAAACGGCCGAAGCGGCTGTTGGTGCCTCCGATGTCTGCGGCAAAGATGATCGGCATGGATTACGGCTGTGACGAAGGACCGGGCATTTCATCAGGACGCGGTCCGCGCCCGCTTACGGCTTCACCTGCTTGACGAATCTCCCCTGATATCTGGCGTGGCCGTCGCACTTTTCAAAAATGAACTGGCAGATCCTGGTGCCGGGATACAAGGCCAGCGGCGCGTGCCCCAGATTCACGATCTCCAGGACCTGGTGGTTGGCAATGCCGGGATGCATGAAGCCGGCGGTGACGTGAACGGCCAGCCCGAACCTCGCAAACCGGCTTCTGCCCTCCAGCCGGCCGGAGATGTTGTCGGCAAGCGTGATCTTTTCCTTCGTGATCCCCAGGATCATTTCGCCCGGCTTGATCGTCACATAATCGCCGTCCTTGACGTGGATGTCCCGGGTTATGTCCTGGAACAGGGAATCATTCTTTACGTGATAGATCTTCGACCGCTTTTTAAAGATCCTGAAATCGTTCCCCAGCGTAAGGTCGATCGAGCCGGGTCCGATCTGCGACTTGTCGAGCGGCTCGATGACGATCAGCTTCTTCTGTAATGCTTTCTCGATTTCCCTGCCGATCAGTACGCTCATGGCTCCTCATGGTTCACGGTACACGGGTTGTGTCTAGAAATACTGAACGAAATCCGTCTCACCGGCCGTACAGAGCTCATGCAGAATACCATGAATTCGTCCACCCCGGTGATCTCCGCAGCGCCTGCGGGACTAATGGTGTCTTTGACTTTCTCTGCGTTCTCTGCGGTAAAAAAAGGTTTTCGCTTTACGGCAGCCTCACGCCTTCTTCGGCCGTTTGAACGTCTTTGCCTGGTGCATGAACGCTTCGAGCCTGGTCAGTGTCTGGGAGTCGCCCTGGCCTTCATAAGCGAGGTTCAGGATGGGAATGTTGTGGTGGTCTTCGCGCACGCGCTTGAGCACCGCCGTCGCGATCGTGCCGGGCATGCAGGTGAAGGGCATGACGTTCACGATGCCGGACGCGCCCCGGTTGATGTAGTCGATGGCCTTTCCTACGGACAAAACGGCCTCCCCTTCGAAGGAATGATGGATGTAGGGCCGGGCCGTTTTCAGGGTCTTGTCGATGCTCGGCTCGTGAAGGCTCCGGAGCGTGCCGTTGAAGCTCGAGAGGAACCGCTGCTCGTCCTTGTGCTGGACATGGGCGGTCAGGTAGGCCTTGAACAGGTCTTTCCAGGAACGGTTCATGAGGGCCGACATCTTGGCCGTTGTGTTGACGTAGAGCAGCCATTCGGAGATGGGAGCGACCCAGGCTTCGCCGCCCAGTTCCTCGATGCGGCGCACGACATCCTCATTGCTGAAACGGTTGGAGCGGATGTAGATCTCTCCCACCACGCCGACGACGGGTTTGGTGCGCTCGCCTGTCTCGACGGCCATGAAATCATCGTACACGTCCCGCAGCACGGGCAGGAGGTCCTTCCTTTTTTCAATGGCCGAGACGACGGCATCGAGCGACTTCTGGTACACGCGGTCCGCCTGGCCCTTGTGCTTTTCGTAGGGCCGGGTCTCCCAGAGCGCCTTCTGGAGCATGTCCACGGCGAACACTCCCCGCCAGCTCATGAGGACGAAGTTCTTGTCCAGCGCCCGCACGTCGTCATGGAGCGATTCATCCTGCATGGGCGCCATGATCTCGACGTCCTCGAAGCCCAGCTTGTCGAGCACCTGCCGGTGGTAGCGATTGTACTGGCCGAACCTGCAGGGGCCCTTGCCCGTAGGCATGAAAAACGCGCTCTTTGCCGGATCGAACCCGGGCCGCCGTAGGACCTTTATCATGTCTCCGGTGGTGAGCGCGAGGGGGTAGCACTCGCGGCCCGAGCTGTGCTCCCGGCCGAGGCGCATGGTCTCGTCGTCCGATTCAGGCAGAACTTCGGCCTCGACGCCGCAGGCGCGGAACGCGGCTGCCAGGGCGTGGGCATGGTCCGTCATGGGCGGCAGATAGACGGTCTTCTCATGGAGGGAACCCTTGTCCCGGCGTGCGCGGGCGGGGGCGGAGCGGACCGGGCCGTCGTCCTTCACGTTCCTGAGGCTGTCCAGGAACGCCTCGATCCGCGTGATGGCGCCCGCATCGGCGCTGTGCTCGTCGATCTCGAGCTGTAGGAACGGCCGCGCGCCCATCTCCTGGCGGAAGAAGTGGGTGATGAAGGAGTCGGGGCCGCACCCGAAGTTGGTGATGTACACCGGAGACAGCCCGGGATGGTCCCTGGCTACGCGGGCGGCGGCGATGATCTTCTGGCCCGATCGCCAGTACATATGCTCCTGGTCCGAAAGATCGACGTCATGAAGGGGCAGAAAATCCATGGGAATTGCCTGCACGCCGAGGTCGCGGATCTTCGCGGGAAGGTTCATGTTCACGCCGGTATCGCAGGTATTATAGCTCCTGCCGACGAGCACGATCGCCTGCTCTTTTGCCGTCACCGCCGACAGTACCTCCCTGCCGCGCTTGTCCACGGCATGCTGGAAGTTCTGCTGCGCCTGCGATGCCATCCGCTGGGCCCGCGACACCGCAGTCCTGCCTTTGCCGAGCGCCGTTCCGATGCCCATCATGCTCTTGCTGAACTGACGGTCGTCGTGCAGGAACAGAACGGGTTCCAGGGTTTTCACGTCGCCGAACTTGAGGGCCGCCTTCGCGATGTAGGGAAACGCCTGGGCATAGGGGCAGGCCTGTGCGTTCTTTGCCTGTTCGTGCGCCACGGGGAACCGGATGAAGCTCGGGAGGAAAAGGACATCGACTTTCTTGTCCACGAGGTCGAGCACATGCCCCAGCCCCACTTTTGCCGGGAAGCAGGTCTCGGCAACGGTTGCTTCGAGCGAACGATTGATCAGCGGACGATTGGTGCGCTCCGACAGCACGACGCGGTACCCCAGTTCGCTGAAAAAGGTCTGCCAGAAGGGCAGAAAATCGTTCACATAGAGCACGCGGGGGATGCCGATCGTCTTCGCCCCCTTTTCCGGCTCCCGCAGGGGCGCGGCGGAAAGGAGCAGCTGTTCCCGCTCCGCGAACAGGTCGGGAAGCGCGTCCGTCCGCGTCTTTTTCTTGACGTCGTATTTTTCGCAGCGGCTTCCGTAGAAGAGCGGCTTCTCGCCGTCGAAGCTCACCCGCCGGATGTCGCAGCGGTTCGCGCATTCCGCGCATTCGAAGGTCGTGACGGCGTAGGCGCGTTTGCTCAGGTCGAAGCCCTTGAACGAGCTGGCGCCCGCGGTTCCGCGCATGGCGAGAAGGGCGGCGCCGATCGCGCCGGTCACCTCGTGGTGCGGCGGCACCGTGATGGGCTTGCCCGTGATCTGCTCGAAGGCGGACACGACGGCCTTGTTCGCGGCCACGCCGCCCTGGAAAAATATGCGGCTCGCCGACCTTCTTGCCCGCCACCACCTTGTTCAGGTAATTGTAAGCGATGGAGTAGGCGAGTCCGGCGGTGAGTTCCTCGACGCCGGAGCCCGTGTTCATCGAATGGACAAGATCGGACTCCATGAAGACCGTGCAGCGCTCGCCGAACCTGCAGGGCGACGAGGCGCAGAGCGCCTTGCTCTCGAACTCCTGCTTGATCCGGATGCCGAGCCGTTCGGCCTGCTCCTCGAGGAACGAGCCCGTGCCGGCGGCGCAGGCCTTGTTCATCTCGAAGTCCACCACCGCGCCGTCGCTCAGGCTGATGAACTTCGAGTCCTGTCCGCCGATCTCGAAGATCGTGTCCACCAACGGATCGATGGCGGCTGCGGCCGTGGCCTGCGCCGTGATCTCGTTCCTGACCACGTCCGCGCCGATCATATCGCCGGTCAGGTACCGGCCGGAGCCCGTGGTGCCCGCGCCGAGGATCGTGACCCGGGAGCCGACTTCCTCGCCCACCTCGGCGAGGCCCTGCTTCACCGCTTCGATCGGCCTGCCTGCCGTGGGAAGGTAGCGCTTGGACAGGACGCGGCCGCTCTTGTCGAGAACGACGACGTTGGTGGACACCGAGCCGACGTCCACGCCGAGATAGGCCTCGATGAGGCTGCCCGTGCCCGTTGATGCATCCTGGTCCGGGTTCGGCATGATCCCTCGCGGCAGGGAGAGCGGGTTCATACCGCTCGGGGCCTGCTTCATTGCCGATGCTGCGGCCGCCAGCGCGGCATGACCCCGGAACGCGGGAGCAGTCGTTCTGTTCTCAACGGCAAGGAGCGCCGAACCGACGGCGCCGGAGGTGTTGAAGTGGTCCGGCACGGCCATCTCGTGCTCCTGCAGCTTCAGCACATCGCGGAACGCCCGGCGCATGCCGAGGTTCGCCGCGACGCCGCCGAGGAACAGGAGCGGCGTGGGGAACTTCTTCCCCTTGCCTACCGTGGCCTTGAAATTTCTCGCCATGGCATAGCACAAACCTGCCACGATGTCGAAATCCGGCGTCGCGATCTGCTGCAGATGGATCATGTCGCTCTTGGCGAAGACGCTGCACCTGCCCGCCACGCGCGGAGGCGTTTTGGACTTGAGGGCGATGTCGCTGAACTCCTCGATCGTCAGGTGCAGCCGGCTGGCCTGCTGGTCCAGGAAGGACCCCGTGCCCGCGGCGCAGGCCGCGTTCATGGAAAAGTCCTCGATCTTGACGCCGCCGGAAGCTTCATCGCGCGCAAGGGTGATCAGCTTGGCGTCCTCGCCGCCCATCTCGATGACGGTCCGCGCGCCGGGATGGTAGCGGCCGGCGAAGGCGGACTGGGCGAGGATCTCGTTGACGAACAGAGCGCCGAGAGGTTCGGCCGCCTGTTTGGCGCCGCTGCCGGTGATGCAGGCGGCCTTGACGGCCTGTTCGGGAAACTGCCGTGAGAGCTGCTCGAGCAGACGTATGGAGGGTATCGATCGGGTCGCCCTTGATCCTGACGTAGGAATCGGCCAACAGTTTTTTTTCTCCATCGAGAACGGCCGTCTTGATGGTTACAGATCCGACATCGATGCCGAGGAAGAGTTCTTTATGCATAATGCTTACCTGAGACAGCGCAGGTACGGTCCTCCATTCAGCTGTAAGGGACGATAGGTGGAGAGGGTGAGATGAAATTCATTATAGTAACATCGGCATTGATAGTCAACCCTCTTGCGCTGGCCCCTGTCCTCGCCGGGCCGGGGCGGGAATTTTTTTCGAAAACAGGTGCAGAGAGGGGTAAAAAACGCTATAATAATTCCGCAACAGACTGCTACGCTCCCCCGAGGATAAAGATTGATCACGCCGACCGGTGACATCAAGGATCTGACCATTCCCTGGCTGTTCCAGGACCTTCGGATCAACAAACTGACAGGCACGGTGACGTTCAGCCTCGACAAGGATGTCAAGAAGGCATACCTGAAGGACGGCGACATCATTTTCGCTTCATCGAACAGGGATGAAGACCGGCTGGGAGAGTATCTGCTCAAAAAGGGGAAGATCTCCCGGGAGCAGTTCGACAAATGCTCGGAAATTGTCGTGAAGACGGGTAAAAAACTGGGAGCGGTCCTGTTTGAACTGAAAGTAATCTCCGCGCACGACCTGGTCGCCGAGGTCAAGCTGCAGGTCAGGGAAATCCTGCTCCACCTGTTCACCTGGCGCGACGGGAAGTACGCTGTCGACAAAGGCAATCTTCCGGTCTCCGACATCATCCCCCTCCAGATGAGCACCGGAGACATCATCATCAGCGGCGTGCGGGAGCTGGACTGGAAGGGCGTGCGCAAGTCGCTTCCTCCGCTCAGCGCCGTGCTCCGGCCGACGACGGACCCCAAGCTCCTGTTCCAGAGCGCCCATCTCGATGCGGATCAGCGGACGGTCCTTGACCTGATCGACGGACGCAAGACCATCCAGGACATCTGCCTCCAGTCCGGCATCGGCGACTTCAACACCCTCAAGGCCCTCTACGTGCTGATCGCGCTCCGCATGGTGGAGCAGGGGCAGATCAAGGCCGAAGAAGCCCCGACGGTAAAAGCAGAGGCCGAAGCCGCGCCGGTGGTAGTCACCAAGGAGATGATCCAGCGCGCCTTCGAGCAGGTCGACAGCCAGGACTACTACGAGGTGCTCGATATCGGCCGCGGGGCAACCCCGCAGGAGATCAAGAAAGCGTACTTCAAAGTTGCCAAGATGTACCATCCCGACCGCCACTTCGACCCCGAGATGAGCGATATGAAGGAAGTGCTCGAGACCCTGTTCAACCGGATCCACGAGGCCTACGAAACGCTCAGCTCGCCGGAAAAGCGGACCAAGTACACGACCGACCTCGTACAGGGCAAGATAAAGCACCGGCCGGCGCAGGACCGGCAGCAGGCCAAAAAGACGGACAACAAGGACGCGGCGATCGTACAGTTCAACGAGGGGATAAAACGGTTCAACCAGAACAACTTCTGGGGCGCTGACGAGGCTTTCCAGTGGGCAATGCGTCTCGACCCGGGAAATGCCGAGTATGTCTTTCGCCGCGGACTGAACCTCTCCCGCATTCCGCGGAGGGGCCACGAGGCCGAGGAATACTATCTGAAGTCAATTGAAATGGCGCCGTCCAAGATCGATTATCACCTGGAGCTCGGGAATTTCTACTCCCGGACCGGTCTCAAGGCCAAGGCGCTCGCGGCGCTCCGCAAAGCCCTGCAGCTCAAGCCCGATTCGGACAAGATCAAGGAAGCGATCAAGAAAGCCGGCGGATGACCGGTGGAGTGTTTCCCTCCCTTTCCTCCCACAGCAGAACACCGAGCACGCGCATTTCTCTTATTCCAGACATAATTTGAAATTCGTTAGAGAGTACAAGAAAAACCTCTGGATCCCCGACACAATCCTTCGGGGATGACGGACTACGATAATTTACCTGTGGCTGTCCGGGGAGTGAGCGTGCTTCAGCCGCTCACCGCCATCCGGAGCATGCCGATGGGGTTGGGAGAACGACGGCTGTACCCTTTCTGCTGCAGCACGATATCGAGGGGCAGACTTTCGAGGTCCGCAAGGTCCGGAGGCAGGGATGCGGCACGGGAGGAAGCGGTGATTTTCAAGTAGGTCCGGCAGGCATCACAGGTCTGGATGGAATAATCTTCTTCTCCTGCAAACGTGAGAGACTGCAGGTTCTTCGGTTCGGTCGTAAGACAAAGAGGACAGTGCCCCGCAGGGAAGCGCCCCGTGCTGCCGCAGAACGAGCAGTGCAGACGAAGCCTTTCTCCATCACGGGACGAAAGCGACGGCTGGCCGCTGCAGAGGGGACATTTTCCGTCGTCCCATGTCAGGTTGTCGATCCGGCCCTTTTCCCGCAGCCCGAGAAAATAAGGCCTGCTCATGAGGAAGAGCAGGATCGTCAGGTCATCCTCGGCATAGGGAAGTGAAAATGACGGCACCTCGCGCAGGGGAAGCCTGGTAAAGTCCAGATCGCCCACTTCAAGCGCCTGCTGCAGAGGGGACAGGTTCCCCGCGGGAAGTTCGAGCGCTGCAGCGAAGCGCTCCATGATCCGGGCAGCGTACTCGGAAGGATAGGCATGCAGATCAGGACGATACGGGAGCTTGAGGTCCTGGATGTCGCTGTTGAAACGGAGGGCTTTCCCGTAGAACCGGAAAGGATCAGCGAGATGGGGCTTCCTGGCAACGATATCTTCGATCAGTGCGTTCATGGTCATCCCCCCCTGGGACCCAGCCCTCTTATTCAAATCTGCTGCCGTTCTTTTTTTCTGCTTTTTTCTGCGACCTCTGCGGTTAGACAGCCTTTGCTTTTAAGTGAACATCTTACACTATTATATATACCCTGTCGTGCAAGGCTGTCAGCTGCCTTCTGACTCCTCACTCCTCCTCCTCACTCCTGACCTTCCGCCTTTCCTATGGCACCTTCGGATATTTGAATTCTGCCTCCGGTCCGGACAGAGCCTCGATCAGGAACTTCTTGAGCTGCTTCTTTTCCCGGGGTGTGAGGCCGAGTGGTTTGAGCGCCGTATTCCCCTGCCCCCGCCCTTGTCGAAAAATTCGATCACTTCATCAAGGGTCGCAAAGATCCCGTTGTGCATGTAGGGGCCTGTCTTCGCGATCTCCCGCAGGGTCGGGGTCCTGAAAGCCTTCCAGTCCTTCTTTTCTTTCGTGATCAGATACCGGCCCGGGTCCTCGGCAAGGTTCCGGTAATCCTCGTAATGATACACCTTTGCCACGAACCGCCTCGTTGCAGCGATGCGCGGATCGGACAAGTGCTCGGGATTCTCGGGCACGTTCAGGGCGTAAAAAGCATCATCGGACAGGTTCACGCCGAAGTGGCACTCCGTGCACCTGCCTTTTCCCTTGAAGACTGCGAGCCCTCCTTCTGCATCGTCGGACAGCGCCGTCTCGATCCCCTTCAGGTACCGGTCAAGCGGCGTGTTCCCGAGAGGTAATCGTCCGTTCGAAGCTGGCAGATGGCCATGGCAATGCGCTCGCGCGTCGGCTCTCCGCCGAAAATCTTCTGAAAGGAAGATACGTACTCCGGCACCGACCGGATCACTTCCTCCATGAAATCGAGGTTCCGGTTCATCTCAAAGGCCGACATCATGGGAAAGAGCGCCTGCTCTTCCAGGCTCGCGGCGCGGCCGTCGTGGAACAGGTATTTCTGGAACGCAACGTTGATGAGCGTCGGAGAGTTGCGCCAGTTCTTCGTCGTGGGATAACTGAGCGAGATGTCCTGTCCGTCGGTAAAGGCCTTTTCCGGGTCATGGCACGTGGCGCAGCTCATGGTCCCGTCACCTGAAAGCCTGCGGTCGAAGAACAGCTGCTTGCCGAGCTCGATCTTTTCAGCGGTCTGAGGGTTCTGCGCCGGAACGGGAACCGAGGTGAAGGGCTGTAGCTGGCCGACCAAAACTGTCGACGTTACCATGACAATGAACGCAGCCGATGCGAGCAAATAGGACCTGATCATGATGCCTCCTTTTCAAAATGCGGAATGGATTCAGAATGCGGAATAAAGGCACTACTGCCAACAGATTTATGGAGATGTATTATTTCGATTGTGAAATGCAAAGTACGTAGTAGGCGATCCACTTTAAATCGTGAATTACGCATTGCAGCTTACGTTAATTCCGCATTCCGAATTCTCATTCAATGTTCCGCATTATTTTTTCATCAGCTCTTCATCAAGGATCTTCTTGAAATACGAAAAGGGCCGCTCGCCGACGACCTTTCTTCCGTTGATGAAGAACGTCGGCGTGTTGTAAAGGTCCATATCCGTTGCCAGCTTCTTGTCCCGCTCGATCTCTGACGCGTGTTTTTTCCCGTCCAGAGACTCGGTGAATTTTTTTACGTCAAGGCCCAATTCCTTCGCGTAGGCAATGAGGCTCGTCCGGTCGAGCTTGGGAGACCGCTTCAGCAGGAGGTCGTGCATTTCCCAGTATTTGCCCTGGTCGCGCGCATCGAGCGACGCTTCTGCAGCGACATGGGAGTAATCGCGATAGATGTAGGGATAGTTCTTGATAACGAGCCGTACTTTTCCTTTATAGACGTCCATGATCTTCCTGACGGTCGGACCGGCCGCCACGCAGTGCGGTCATTGGAAGTCGAGGAATTCGATGATGGTGACAGGAGCGGTTGCTGGGCCGATGGACGGTGAGTCGTCGAGAGGAACGGAGTGGCGCTTTTCATCGGCAATGCCGGGAGCGGCAAGAAGCATGAGGAGCAGCACGAACGCGGTCTTTTTCACTGGGCACCCCCTTTGTGTAATTATTATAGCAGAAGCGGATGGGGCGATTCCTTCAGGGACAGGAGAACATACCGTTCTGTAAATTCACGAGTGCGGCCGGTTATATTGTGCTGGTTCAATCTTGCAGATTGCTTAACGGGCGGTTCAGGCTGCAGACGAGGACCAGTAAAGCTACCTCCACCCGCTTATTCAACTTTGTTCAACAAGTCGTGTCTCAACGACAGATGTAGTATACTATTCCGGCCTCACCGATGGTGAAATTCCTCAAACGGGGGTTCAGCAAATGTCAAAAGGAATATGGTTCCTCTTTGCCGTATCTGTCCTGAGCGCATCGTTTCTTGCAGCCTGCGACGTCGTATCAGGACCGAGCTCCTCTCCGTCAAGCACTCCCTTCGGCATACACGAGGTGAGATTCGAGAATCAAGTCGTTGACGAGGCCGGGATCATGCATGAGACCGGCGCGACAACTGCTCGGATATCGTCCTACGGCAGCCTCATCTGGGACCAAATCGAAACAGCAAGGAGGCGTCTATGACTGGACCGCTTCGGACGAAGTCATCGGCGCCGGAGCAGCCGCCGGGATCAAGCTGTTCGTCGGAGTGAAAGCGCAAAACAGGCTGGAAGGCACACAGCCGGGCTCCGGAGGCCTGCCGAAAGATATGGGCCGATACCTCGAGTTCCTCAGGAGAGCGGTCGAGCGCTATGACGGCGACGGCGCTGAAGATGCTCCCGGTTCTCCAATGATAGACGTCGTGCAGATCGAAAACGAGGCAGACAACGCCGCGTTCTGGCAGGACACACCGGAGAATTACGCCCTCCTGCTCAAGCTTTCCTATCAGGCCATTAAACAGACTGCTCCGGGCATGAAGGTCGCCATGGCAGGCGTTGCTACCCCTGCGGGACTCGCCGGTTTCTACATAGCCGATGCTGGCCGAACTGGACAGAATCAGGGACAGTGCAGAAGACCGGTATTTCGATGTCTTCGACCTGCACTGGTCAGGGCAGTTCGCCGGAGACGACGATTACGATGTGATAAACCTTCCGTCCGGGACCTACGGCCTTCTGCCGTTCCTTGCGGACATCAGGACCGGGCTCGACAATATCGGCTACGGAACCGTCCCCCTTTACATCACCGAAATGTCCGATTACAGCGACAGCCCCGAAGGATACACGGCCCATACCGAGGCCTATCACGCTGCTGCCGTGATCAAACGATATGTCTATGCCCTGGCCGCGGGCGTCGAGAAGATCTTCTGGGCGCAGGCCTACGAGTCGCATGATGCAGGCGGCATTGTGAACGGCTACTTCGATAATGTCGGGTTGGTCAACAATCCTGAAAACGCCGATGGGTACTCTCACAGGAAACTTGCGTACTATTCCTACAAAAAGATGGCCGAGATGCTGAAAGACTGCGACTGGAAAACCATCCGGGCCGAGCAGGATTCAGACAACGTCCGCGTCTACCGGTTTACCAAGAATGGAGGGAGCGTGTACACTGCATGGTGGGACTATCTGCGCGATCCCGGCTATACGCCGGGTATGACGAAGCAGACCATCCTTGCCGACCTGCAAGGGACAAGTTTCAGGATAACCGAGGCAGTGCCTTTTCAATCCTCGGGGGCAAACGTCGAAAGCTATTCAACGGCCTTCACGGTCACGTTGCTGCCGGTAAAGAACAACAGCGCAACGATCACGCTCAACACAAACCCAGTCTACGTGGAAGTTCTTCGTTGAGAGATAACTATTCTCAGCACGGTGACAAATTTGGGGCACAACAGGGGACGGGGACGTAGTGACCTAAATGGACTAACTTCTTCAAATACTGATTCCAAGCCTATCCCATTACTTCCAGCCCATTTCTCCATTTCGGTCACTTCGTCCTCAAAATTTATCCGTTAAATTCAAAGTCGCGTTTCTCAATATTACCCGATGCAACTTGCCGAATGACACGGATCGTATCATCGAAAATGCTTAAATCCCCGTCACGATCTTCATCTTTTCTGTCCTCAATTTCTTTACGGGCTTCTTTAAACTCAAATGGACCATGTGCAGTCCAAATCTCACGGATTTTCATTCGCAAAAACCCTGCTGGTTTGGAATAGCCATATAACGTTCGACAGCGTTTCCTTAAGGTAGCGGCAGGAGGGGTAAATAACCGGGCTGCAACAGGGCAACCCCTGCGGGCGTAGACGTTCCGCTGATGGTAACTCTATCGACGACAGCATCAGCTCTTCTCATCAGGCTTATCCGATAGTGTTCAGGCTTTTCCTGCCGCAACCCGTTATCCGCCATAGCATAGGTGTTTGCCTCGCGGTCCGGCACCAGGTCTATGACATTCTCCGGTATGCGTATCAAAGGCGGATCAACCGATATCTGTAGAGCAACCCTGGCCGTAATCACAACATATCCCCTGAAAAAAGGAACAATTTGACTGGGAGGATATCTCCACTCCCGGCAGCTACCGTATCATATTATTATTCCACAGTGCAACGTAAAATTTTAACTTGAGCGCGGTGTTCCGATCGTATTCGTGATGCGGGTGTGAATGTACTCTACATGATGGATCAAATCGGCCTCATCCCAGATATGATGCTCCCAATATCTTTTCTGCCAAATGACTTGGCGAGATACACTGCCGTTCGTTGTCCCTTGAACTCATCACTGCAATATCTGCTGAGATGACTCTTGATCTGACCCAGCGCATGGGAAAATCACTATCCTGCTCCGGTAAAGTCCAAATGCAGTGCAGATGATCCGGCAACAACACGAAAGCGTCTATGGTAAACGGGTGACGGGACCTGACCGTCCGGAAAGCTTCGCGAAGAAGACGGACATTAGCATCATGACACAGAAATTTTCTTCGCTTATCCGTTACAACGATGAGAAAGAATGAAGCCCTTTTGCAATTGATCGTTTGTATCGCATGATATCTCGAAGGCTTGGTCAATCATTGCGATTCCGTCGGGTTTCGCTGCGCTCTACCCGACCTACCCGGCTGTTTTGATGGTAGTTTACTTGCGAGATGTTGTTGTCCAGTACATTACCCCGATACCCTGCTTATATGCAGTTTGGTAAAGATCAAAATCCGTTGTAAGCAGAGTGTAGCCATTTTTCATTGCAACTTCAGCGATAAGTGCATCATGTGTATTGTTTGGCTTTGACTTATTTCGTGCATCAAGGTCTTCTTTTATCGCATGATATCTGACACCATCGCCAAGACGAGCTTCGTCCAATCTCGAAATGTCTAATACAAATGACTCCGTCGGCAATACTTCACTAATAAGCTCGCTAAACTTATTCAGGAGTTTTTCCCTTCGTTCCGTGTTTCTTGTCTTGCTCAATTCGTCAAGTTGAATATGTGACGCGACAAACTGTCCATCCTTCGGCAATTCATCAGAGCCTACAGAGCCATCGACGAGTTTATTAATCAAGCAAGTGTCAACGACGTATATTTTCATTTGTACAACCAGTCTGTAGGTTGGCCTACGCATCACAGCCCAACATCTTTTGAATTCTGTTGGGCAAGGTGAAGCCTTTTGCCCAACCTACCGGCTAGCCCCTCTGTAATGTCTTCTCAACTTCCGCCGTCAGTGCGTCATAGTGTTTCTCTTGGTCGCCCTCGGCAAGAAGGATAAGAGCCTCCTTCGGATCGTTAATCGCCTGAAAATTGCGAAGATTCTGGGCGCCACAGGGGACGTAGTGACCTAAATGGACTAACTTCTTCGGATACTGATACTAAGTTAAGTCTATTGCATTCTTGATTAATTCCTCCCACGCATTGCTCCACTTCGGTCACTACATCCCCCTGGTCTCCCATGCCGATACGATTTTCGATTCCGATCCATCAGCTCACAAAACGCAGTTGTGGATTTCTCTGTGTATTCCGGAAATCTCCGGCATGTGCCTGATCTTATTCCCCCAGCGGTTCCGCCACCACGTAAGCGCCGTTCAAACCGGTACGCGCTACTGCGATACCGCCGACCTCTCCTACATAACACTCCTCGGAGTTGAAGCCCGCGACCGGATCAGGTGTTTCGCAGATTTTCCATAGTTCGCCGATACACATGATCTGTTGATATTCGATCTCTCCTCTGATTTCCCCTGTGGATCTCGCCGGAAACACAACCGATTCGGAAACAGAACCGCACATGGGGGACCAGTTCAGTTCCGCCTCAACTCCCTCGTCGAACGACTCTTGTTCGATTTCGCACTTTATCGCTACGGTCGCCGCGAGGGATTCTTCGCCTCGGTTGGTGTAGTCCCCTATAAAAACATCTTCTATGGTGTATGAATCTTCCGAGACTTCGAGATTTCGGACTTCATAACGAACGCTTCCGTCCTTGCAATCCAATCCTTTCTGCACGACCTGACACCTGCAGTTATCGTGAACAGGTACCGCGGGAGGAAAATCATATTCTCCTGCCTGCCCTGCGCAAGTATCGCAGGCATCAGCGCTTGGTATAAATTGATAAGTAGCTCCCCCATCGTCCGGCATAGGTCATCCCTCCTTGTGTTTTACAGTGCTAACCGCACTACCCGGCGGCTCGTCCGCCGGCCTAAGGCCTCGGTTTTCTCCCGCTTGACTGCCGACACCCCTTCTACCGTCAGTTTGGTAGACTGCAGACGGCCCCCGGCAACCGTCACAATGTCGCCCGGCTTCGTCCCGGCCGGAAGATCGGCGGCCCCCGCCTTTGTCCGGAACACGGTGATCACCGTGCCCTGCCGTTCCTTGTAGAGGCTAAGCAGCCGGAACACGCCGTTCTTGTCGAGGTCGCGCACCTGCAGAAGATCGCCCTCCGGCAGGTCGCCGATTTCCCGCCATGCCGCTCGCAGGATCGACGCCTTCGTGATGAAGACGGGGTATCCGTCAATCTCCCGCCTCGCGAACTGTTCGGGCTTGCCAAGCGAAGCGATCCGCACGACCACGGGCCCCGCTAGTCCGTCCGGACTGACGTCCAGGGGCGGCGGCTGCATGGCAACGCTTCGGCCCTGCGGGTAGATCTGCAATTTCACCTTTCCGACGGGTACCGCGTCAAAGGCGACCCATCCGGCGTCATTCGTAAGCGCCTCCTGACTGCCGATGTCCACCCGAACCTGCGCGAGGGGGGCGCCGGTCGAGGTCAGTATCCTCCCCGCCATCATTCCCTTTTCGCACACCTTCCATGCTGCCTGCTGCACAGCAGCCAGATCATAGATGCTCGGGATTTTCACCGCACGGCTTCCCGCATAGGCGGCCTTAACCGCGTCCTCCAGATCCTTGAGCTTTGCATCCGCAACACTCGCTGACGAGCATACCTGAGCCCGTGCAAGCGCGTCGGCCAGGGCGGGCGTCATGCCTTTTATCCGCAGAAGCGCGGCTGCACACAACCAGCGCCGGACTTCACTCTCGCCGGCGTCAGGGCAGATGCTGCGGACCTTACCGACGCCCGCTCCGATCATGGCTGCAATCGTCGTAATTCCTGCCTGCGTCAATGCAGCAGAGCGTAAAGGGCCTATCCCCTCCATGATTTCGGGCGAGTCCAAGAGAACACTTGACTTTGTTCCCATGTGATGATCTCCTTCCTGTATGTTATTTGGATATGTTATTTGGAGACGGCCTTACTGCCGTATGTGGCTTGCTGTATGACGCACGGGTTGTGCGAAGCGAATATGTCGACACCCGCTGTGCGGGCCGGTTTAACGGATGAATTTGGAAGAACCCCGTTTCTTTTCGGGTTCTTCCGTTCAGGATATGTTTTCTGGGTCTTCCGGGTTTAGTGTGGGTCACTTTTGGCATCTGGGAGAAAGGAAGTCAGTACCTTCAATCGAAGATACTCTTTATCTTTAATGCCATAAGCCCGACGCTGAATCACCCGGATCTTGTTGTTTAGTCCCTCCATGAATCCGAGGGACACCTTATTGTCGGGATGACAGTAACTGACGATGCCATCCCAGTGACGTTCGATCATTGCAGCAAACTTTTGAAACGGTTCCAAGCGGCTCCATCGGAGCTGCGCTTTCCAGTTCTCAAAGAACTTTCGCGCCCAGGCTGGATTGTTGTATGACCACAGCTGCCCGAAGGATTCCTTGAGTAGATAGGCCTTGTGAAGGCGGCTATTGGCCTTGAGTAAGAGTTGCAAGGCCCGTCTGCCATCCATATCCAGGTTGTCCCGGTTTGAAAGCAGCGTATAGCGCTGGCCCTTGATGAACCGTCGTTCTTTGTCATTGACACGTTTATATTCGCTCCGTCTGACCTCATCCAAGGCAAACGACAGGTGCTGGAGTACGTGAAACTTATCGAAGACGAGTTGAGCGTCCGGCGCGTGGTGTTTGGTAGCGTTTCTGAAAGGCTTCCACATATCCATGACTGCCAGTTTGATGCCCTTGGCCGTATTCGGCCCGATTTCATTGAAGAAGAGGTCCAAGTCTTCTTCCTTGCGGCCGTTGCCGCCAATCCAGATAGGGCGATGCTGATCCAGATCAGCTACAACGATCGCATAGGTATGGCCCTTCCGAATCGAGACTTCGTCGATGCCGATCACGCGAAGGTCCTTGGACGGCGGGTGCTTCGCCAGCAGATCGCGCATGTAGTTTTTCTCGATGCGTTGGACCTGGTCCCAGCTCAAACGGTTCATTTCAGCCACTCGGGATATAGACATCTCACGACACTGACGCCCGATGGCCTGTTCGAATCGTCCGGTAAATCTCTTGGATGATGCCAGCCAGGCAAGGGTCTCGCGCTTCACAGTTTGACACCTCCGGCAGAACATGCGCCGATATTCAAACTCGAGATGGATGCGAATGCCGCCGGAGTCAAGGTCCCTGACCCGATGCATGATGCGATCGTAGAAGCCTCGCTGACTACGGCCACATGAACAGGTAGTTTTTTTTGCCGTCGTCGAAGGACAATAATGCGGCCACCGGGATCGTCCGGATCATCCTTTAACCGAGACTGGGCGCGAAAACCAGGAAAACTATAAAGCGTGCTAAGGGTAGTCTTCTTCATAAGGCAAGACGATACCCTTTGCATCTAAACGTGTCAAGTTATCAAAGAACGTTAAAGCTATAAAAGCAGCTTCAAATGGGCCTACGATGCATATTTAATCTTCTTAGCTACCCATAGGAAAGCCTGAAGATCCTGTTTTCTTTTTTCAAAGTGATGCTGACAGGATAGTGGTCACTGAATCCCGAGATATCGCGCTCCATCGGCTTGATCCCAAACCGATGGGGCCCCCGTGAAGTCGGATGCGTCATGAGCTCTGCACCCACGATGCGCGGACTGTCTTGTGCGGTCCAACCGCACTTGCCGTTGACCACGGCCCTGCTCACCATGATCTGATCGAGCATGTTCCAGCGTCCTTCGAAAAGATGCGAGCCCTTCCCCTGCGCAAGAAGAGGCCACATGAGGTTCAGCAGATAGTGGCTTGTTCCGCTCAACACAACGCGGCTGTCGTTTATTGAAAGGGCATATTCCGTTAGGGCGCGGTTGAACGGCTCATCGTTGAAGTCTCCCAGGACGACGATCGCCGCGTCTTCCCCCAGTTCCTCGTGAATTCGCTCGATCCAGTACGAAAGCGTCTCGCCAGCGGTCATGCGGTAGGGTTCAGACTCGTACTGGCCTCCCGATCGCGAAGGCCAATGGTTTCCAATCAGGACGAGGGTCCCGCCATCGATCGTAAAATTCACCTGAAAGAGCTCACGCGTCGCATATCGCTTGACCACCCAGTGCTGGAACATCTTGTCGTGGGACGTTTTCATGATTCCCGAATCATAAAGGAACGCGACGTCAATACCTCTGTTGTCGCTTGTATCGGCATGGGCGATGCTGTAAGTCCGGCCGCCGTCCAGGGAAATTCTGTCAGCCAGCTTTTTGAGAACATTCCTGTTCTCTACTTCACACACCCCCAGCACATCCGGGCCGGCTCCGGAGTTCATCGAGCGGATGACTATCGAGAGCTGACGAAGTTTGGCGTCCAAAAGCTGCTCATTCCAGCCTGCGATGTCTTTGGCTATGATCCGCCTGATCTTCTTGGGCCGTTTCGCACCTTCGACATCAAACAGATTCTCAACGTTCCACATAGCCAGGAAGAGACTGTCCGTCATAGTACAAGACCTCTTTGCACGTGATCCCTCCCCAGTCATTCGCCTGCCATCCAACCACACCCGGCCAATCGCGCGCTACTCCCAGGGCAAGACAGGAGCGTCAACTCATTTACGCATTTTCGTATAATTATATATAGTATCTTACCCCCGGTGTCAAGAGGGTTGATGGGGTTTTTTGGGGTATACCCCAAATGCGGAAAAGGCCGTAGCTACGTTTTGAGTTTTTAGTTATGAGTTATGAGTTGGGTCCTGCGAGTGCATCCTTGTTTATGTCGTTCCGCTATCGTTGTTTCTCACGCTGGTTCAATCTTGCAGATTGAACCAAAGCATAACTGTCGCAAATCTGCCGTTGTTTCCTTCCTTATATATTAACACTGTATTGTGACCCCGCTCACAGCCCCTATCTCAGCGAAAACGTACTATAAAATCACTGGGAATAACGGCACCACTGATGTAGCATGGTTAGGTGAAGTGGTATGAATAAACTTTTTGACCGGCTGCTCCTCCGGGCCGCTATCTTCTTTCTTCTCCTCTCTCCGTTTTCAGGCATAGCAAGCGCTGACACTGCAGGAAACCCCGTCCCATTTAGCGTCCCCATCCTTCTGTATCATCGTTTCGGCCCCGTGGTTGCCGATGGTATGACCGTAACGACCGCTGTTTTCGAATCTCACCTCAAATACCTCAAAGAGAACGGCTATCAGGTGATCCCCTTAAAACAGCTCGTCGATTATTATCTCAATAAGAGCCCCAAACCCCTGCCCAAATCAGTCGTGATCGTCGTTGATGACGGACATGAATCGGTCTACCAGCACATGCTTCCCCTCGTCAAAGAATTCCACGTGCCGGTGACGCTTTTCCTCTATCCCTCGGCCATATCGAACGCTTCCTATGCAATGACCTGGGACCAGCTGAGGGACCTGAAGAAGACCGGGTTGTTCGATTTTCAGGGGCACACCTACTGGCATCCCAATTTCAAGCACGATGAAAAGCGGATGTCCCCATCGGAATACGAAAAGTCTGTGGACCTGCAGCTCACAAAATCAAAAGCAAAACTCGAGAAAGAACTGGGCGTGCGCGTAGATATGCTTGCATGGCCCTTCGGCATCTACAACGACAGGCTTCTGGAAAAAGCAAAGGAAGCAGGCTACATCGCCACGTTCTCGATCGAGGCGCGCCCTACAACTGATGGCGACTCGGTCATGAAATTGCCGCGGTATCTGCTCACGAACGCGGTCAGCGGCAAGGCTTTCGAGAGGATCGTCGAAGGAAATGCAGGAAAGGTTCACGTGGGCTTGTTAAAGCAGTTCTGCAGGCAGTGTACGGTAGGAGAGGGAAAGATGAATACAAAAAGAGCGAGATTGGTGATGACCTGTTGTGTGCTGTTCATTTTCTCCTTGGCCAACGCAACCAAGGGAAGGACCGCGAACGGAGAGGCCGGGGGCACGGTCCTGGACGCCGACACAGGAAAACCGATCAAGGCCGCGATGGTAACGGTGGGGAACAAAATCACCCTTACCGATGAGAACGGCATGTTCGCAATCGAGGGAGAGGCGGACTCGATAGGTTTCCGTGCCCACGGGTACGGGAGAACCACGATGCCTGTCCCGGAATCTTCCCGTACGCCGCTCGAAGTGCGGCTGAAACCCTTCCTGCCAAAAGCGCTCTATCTCACGAACTACGGCATAGCGGACAGGTCCCTGCGGGGGAACGCGCTCAGGCTGATCACCGAGACGGAGCTCAACGCCCTGGTGATCGATGTGAAGGGAGACCGCGGGGTGATAACGTACAAGAGCGACATCCCTCTTGCAACGGAGATCGGCGCGCAAAAGCTCGTCATCGTAAAGGACATAAAGGGACTGCTCGCATCGCTGAAGGAACGGGGCATCTATACCATTGCCCGGATCGTGGTGTTCAAGGACACGGTGCTCGGCGCGGCGCGCCCCGATCTGGCAATAAAGACGAGGAGCGGGGAGCTCTGGCGCGACCGCGAGGGCCTCATCTGGGTGGACCCGTCGAAGCAGGAAGTCTGGGAATACAACATCGCCATTGCCGAGGAGGCCGCACGGAACGGCTTTGACGAGATCCAGTTCGATTATGTGCGCTTTCCCGACCAGAAAGGCCCGACCTTCAGCGTAGCGAACACGGAACCGAATCGGGTTGCCGCCATCTCCGGCTTCCTTGACGAGGCACACAGAAGGCTGGTCCCTTACAATGTATTTCTGTCCGCCGACGTCTTCGGGTATGTCGCCTGGAACCTCAATGATACGGCGATCGGCCAGCGGCTTGACAGCATGGCAGCCACGGTCGACTATCTTGCCCTGATGCTCTATCCCTCGGGCTTCCAGTTCGGGATACCGGGATGCACGAACCCGGTCGAGCACTCCCACGAAATCGTTGCCCGCTCGCTTGAGCGGGCGCGGCAGCGCACCGGCATCCCAGCCGTCCGGTTCAGGCCCTGGCTGCAGGGATTCAAAGACTATGCTTTCGACAAAAGATATTTCCTCGGTCCGGAAATAAGGACCCAGATCGATGCCGCAGAGTCCTTCGGGGCCGGAGGCTGGATGCTCTGGAACCCGAGGAATGTCTATATGGCAGAGGGGTTGAAAAGTGCGCCCGGAGAGATTATCATGAGCAAAGCAGGGATAGGGGAAAATACCAGCGCTGTCGAGCACCCCGTCGAAATCGTTCCCCCTGCGGCCGCGAAGACGCAGCGCTCCGGCTCAGCCGCGGTCCGCTTCGAGCCTCCGGTGGAGGGATTCAGCGACTATGCCTTCGGCAGAAAAGAATTCCCCACTCCGGAGAAACGGGCACGGGTCTCTTTCTCGAAGGACTCAGTAGCTACAGTCCTGTTGCCCGGGAAGCCGAGTGACGTATATCTCTCGCAGGGGTTGAACTGACACAAAGGCGTCTACTGTTTATGGTTTCGTAATAAATCGTCATTCCCGCTACGTCGGGAATCGTCTCGCTGCACATCACTGAAAAAGAAGGATTCCGGACAAGCCGGAATGACAAATAAGCCCCTGGGTTCCTGCCTTCGCAGGAATGACGAACAGGGCGGCGTACAGATTATTATGAAATCATGCTGAGCCAATGTTGAAGAAACGGCCACGGACATATATGCTGCTCGCGCGGACCCCGATGTTCGCCGCTTTCCTGCTTGTTCTCCTCGTCTCAGCCCCAGCTTCCCCTTCTCCATCACCTGCTGTCTCCGATGTGCCTTCCCTGGAACAACGACTGGCCCCCGTTGCAAATATCGTTGCCAAAGCGATACGCGACGGCAAGACCCCCGGCGCCGTCGTTCTGATCGGGCAGGGCGGAACAATCGTATACCGGCGCGCCTTCGGGTTTCGCTCCCTCCTTCCAACAAAGGCGCCGATGACCGAGGACACGGTCTTCGATCTTGCGTCTCTGACCAAACCGATTGCAACAGCCGTTGCCGTGATGCAGCTTGCGGAACAGGGGAAGGTGAACATAGACGACCCTGTCTCCCGCTACTGGCCGGCATTCGCAGCAAACGGCAAAAATGCCATCACCGTCCGCCAGCTCCTGACACACTACTCAGGCCTCAAGCCCGACCTGTCGATGCGGCCCGCCTGGACTGGCTACACAACGGCGATGGACAAGATACTCTCCGAGCGGCCTGTTTTTCCCCCGGGCAGGGCGTATGTGTACAGCGACATCAATTTCGAAGCGCTGGGGGAACTGGTGCGCCGCGTTTCCTGCCTGCCGCTGGATGAATATTGCGAGACCAACATCTTCAAGCCCCTGGGCATGAAGGACACGGGGTTTCATCCCCTGCCCGGTCTTAAGGACCGCACCGCCCCGACCAGATTCGCGTACAACAAGGTGTTCTGCGGCGAACCCCACGATCCCACCTGTTATCGCATGGGAGGAGTCTCGGGACATGCCGGGCTTTTCTCCACTGCAGACGATCTTGCTCGTTTTGCCCAGGCGTTCCTGAACCAGGGAACGCTGAACAACGCATCGATCCTGAAGCCGGAAACCGTTCTGCAAATGACCTCTCCCCAGTCGCCTCTGCGCAAGACTCCGCGCGGCCTGGGATGGGACCTTGTTCCTTCCTTCCTGTCAGACAACAACGAGACATCGCGGACAGCTGCTTACGGCCATGTCGGATACACCGGCACAGCGCTCTGGATAGACCCGTTCACGAAAACCTATGTCATTGTTCTGACCAACAGGGTCTACCCGAACGACAAAGGTGACGTGAAAACACTTCGCGCGGCATTAGAGAGGCCGTGTCGAATGCACTTAATCCTCTGTCAACGGAAAACGTGGCTGCAGGCGCCCTCGCAGTGTCTGCGGAGTCGCCCCCTGGGGTAAGGACCGGCATCGATGTGCTTGAAGGGCAGGCTTTCTCGGAACTTGCCGGCAAGAGGATCGGCCTCATCACGAATCATACGGGACTTGATTCCCAGGGACGAAGTACGATAGACCTGCTCTATACCGCGCCAGGAGTGAAACTCCTGGCCGTTTTCAGTCCCGAGCACGGATTGTCTGGAAGAGAAGACGACAAAGTCGCATCCATTACCGAACCGGTTACTGGTCTGCCTGTGTACAGTTTATATGGAGATACACTGCGACCGACGGACCGGATGCTCGAAGGATTGGACGCCCTGGTTTTCGACATGCAGGACGCGGGAACGCGCTTTTACACCTACATCACTACCATGGGGTACGCCATTGAGGCTGCCGCGAAAAAGGGAGTGGATTTCTACGTCCTCGACCGGCCCAACCCCATCAACGCCTCGGTTGTGCAGGGCCCGCTCCTGGACGAAGAGCTGAAAAGCTTTACCGGGTACTTCCCCCTGCCGGTGCGGCACGGGATGACGGTGGGTGAGCTTGCCGGGATGTTCAATGTCGAGGGAGGAGTAGGCGCGAAGCTTCATGTCATCCCGATGCAGGGATACCGCCGCTCTTCATGGTACGACGAGACAGGCCTGCAGTGGACGCCGCCGTCGCCGAACCTTCGCACGCTTGTCGAAGAGACGCTCTATCCCGGTGTGGCCCTCATCGAGGGCGCGAATATAAGCGTGGGCCGGGGGACCGACACGCCTTTCGAGATCGTCGGTGCGCCCTGGGTGAATGCCGGGAAACTCGCGGGCTATCTGAACAGCCGCGGAATTGCCGGAGTAACGTTCGCGCCGATAACGTTCACACCCGGAGCCGACAGATACAAGAGCAAAGTATGCCGCGGCGTACGGATCACGCTTATAGACCGTCAGTCCCTGGACACGGCATCCCTGGGCCTCGGTCTTGTGGAGGCGCTCTACCGGCTCTACCCCCGGTCCTTCAAAATCGATAAAACGCTTGACCTTGTAGGGTCGCGGGAGGTAATTGATGCACTCAAGAGCGGCAAAGGACCTGCAGTCCGTATCGTCCCTCTGGGAGGCGTCTCTCGAACGATTCCTCGCGCTGCGGTCGCGCTATCTGCTCTATGAGGACGTGAACAATTCCGGACAATAAGTGAAAAAAAAATTTCAAACGAGGAATGCGGAAATACTAAGAACAGTTACGAGTGTGAGTTTTTAGTTTTGAGTTGAAGAATCAAAGCGCACGAGGGGACCGCTTACGTCCGGTGGATTGAGTTGTTAGATGCTTTTATTTATCAAATTTCGGGGGAGGTAAAATTTCCCCGACCACGACATCGGATCTTTTTCCTGTTTTTTTGTCTATAGTAAATCCGAAATCATGCCCGCCTGAAGTTGACTTTGGATATATGTCAATTGAATAATAATTTTCTTCTTCTTTTATTTTAATATTCATATCTTTCTTTATACCTTCCATTCCGTTACTTAAGTTTCCATACACTCCCAAATCCCCTTGCTCCTTTAAAACTTTACTAAGTAATTTTATTGCACCATTTTTTGACTTTTGATTTCCTTCAAATTGAATATCCTCATCTTGAATGGATGGCTTTTCACTCATTTTATCCTCCACAATTGCATTACAAGCAAATAAATTCAAAACCATTATTAACAATATTAATGATTTCATACTTTTTTATTCTAACGAATCTGTAAAAAAATTGATTTTTAAGCTGGTTCTTCGTTTCCGATTTCCGACTTTTTACGAAACCATCACATATATATAACATTTTTGAGCACCATAACATCTAGGGAAAAACATTACAATACCTGGACAAATTAGGCAAGGACGCATTTTCTAAATGCGAAACTTTCCAAATGCGGAAATACTAAGAACAGTTACGAGTTGCGAGTTTTTAGTTTTGAGTTGAAGTCGCGTAGGTTGGGCAAAAAGGCTCACCTTGCCCAACAGATTCTCGGTCAAAACGTTGGGCTTTACGAAGAACGTTCAGCCCAACCTGCGGAACTGCAGGTTTATCTCATTTCTGACTTCGTAACAACAACCATAAGCGACTTTGTTGAAGCATAAGGGTGCTCTTGAATCATCACATTCACGTGGTCACCTTTTTCAATATTATCTTTGCTTGTACCATAACGTACAGGTCCTGGTCATTATATTTTATCAGGTAGCCTTTGTACCGATATTCGCCTCGAATAATTTCACTAACATCAGCAACGATGCCTTTTTCACGCGGGCTCTGGCTACTTTGCGCCCATTGCTTACCAACTTTTGACGCGTTCGAAATAAATGGCGCTGCCCATAGCAGGAGTCCTATAATGCTGCATGCAGCACAATGGATGAGGCCATCAAATACATTTTGAAATATTTCATTTAGACTCCTTGCCAACAAGGTGTGTCAAGCGGTCATGCGTGGGAGGAAATTGGGATAGGGACTAACCGCGCTGGGAAGGGCCTCCCGGGAAAAACATTACTATACTTGGACGAATTAGGCAAGAACGGATTTTCAAAGTGCGGAATGGGAAACAAAGAGAGAAGATAACGTTGTCATGGGCGCGCAGACAGCTGAGAAAAAAAATTTGTGATAACGCGACACAATCGCAGCCGATAACAACGTTATCTTTTTTGCAGGAGTTTAATTTTTGTACACTCTGCTTTTCTCTATTTAAAATGGGTTACCGCCATTTATGCTGATAGAGTTCTGGACAAGAGTATTATACGCAGGTGTATTCGTCATAAATGCATGGGCTACGAGACCAAAGTTGGGTTTTGCCGGCATCTTCCGAAATCCGTCATGCACTGTTCCGTCACTTGTCCCGGTAATCTTTCCATATCCGTCATGCACCGCCCCGTCACTTGACGGTAAAAGTGATATCCCGACTGAATTCGAAGCGGGTAAACTGAAAACCATTTGACCATTTGAATCCGTGGCCGATGTCACGAAATCGCTGCCGCTAATTCTGTAGCAATAAGGCTGGCTTACCAAAGGACTTCCATTTTGGTTGTACAAAGTAATGGTAACGGTCTGAACGCTATTAGAAATGTTGCTTACCCATATATCAGTCCGTATCAAATCCGCAGATACGTTATAAGCAGGAATAAATGCTGTCCCGGCATTTGCAAACTGCGTAAAGGAAGCAAATAAAAGCATGCAAGAAATCATAAACACTTTTTTCATCTTCAGTTCTCCTTTTAACGGTCAAGTTTATTTGAAAACGTGCGCCATTATGGCCCTCAAGCAGTCCCAATTAAATTGCGATTTTGCGATACTCACCTCCTTCCCGTCAAATCTGCGCATTGGTCGACAGGAAAGCGTATGACGTCTTCCTCTCCCCGCTGGGAGAAATAAAAGCCAGAGGCTAAGCATCTTGATGAAGAAATCAGGTCAAGCGGTCTCGCGTGGGAGGAGTTGAAAAACATCTAACCGCGCCGGGATGGGCCTCCCGGGGAAAACAGTACTATACCTGGATGAATTACGCAAGGACTTCGATGGGGTATTTTTAGGGTATATGGTTTCCCAATGCAAAAGGTTAAAAAAATGCGGAAATACGACAAGCAGTTACGAGTTGCGAACTTTTAGTTTTGAGTTGAAGAATCAAAAGCGCATCGGCAATAAAAAAGCCCGCCTGCAGTTTGACCGCAGACGGGCGTGAGTTGTTCTGATGCGTTCAGACTTCCTGCTACACTCTTCCCTTTACGAGGTTGTCGACCACCGTAGGATCGGCGAGCGTCGACGTGTCTCCGAGATCTTCCACCTGGTTGTGGGCGATCTTGCGGAGGATGCGGCGCATGATCTTACCGCTTCTCGTCTTCGGAAGGCCGGGCGCGAACTGCAGCTTGTCCGGCGTGGCGATGGGGCCGATGACCGACCGCACATGTCCGGTCAGGATCTTCTTGAGCTCATCGGAAGGCTTCTTGCCTTCTTTGAGCGTGACGTAGACATAGATGCCTTCGCCCTTGATGTCGTGCGGATACCCCACCACCGCAGCTTCCGCGACTGCCTCGTGGCTGACCAGCGCGGACTCGACTTCCGCCGTGCCGAGCCGATGGCCGGACACGTTGATGACGTCGTCCACACGGCCCATGAGCCAGTAGTCGCCGTCTTCGTCGACGCGCGCGCCGTCGCCGGTGAAATACTTGCCCGGGAACCGGCTGAAATATACTTCCTTGATGCGCTTGTTCTCGGGGTCACCGTAGGTGCCGCGCAGCATGCCCGGCCAGGGCTTGTTGATCACGAGGTAGCCGCCCTCGTTCGCGCCTGCAGGCGAGCCGTCTTCCTTCACGACCTGGGGCACGACGCCCAGGAACGGGCGTGTCGCGGAGCCGGGCTTCGTCGTCATTGCGCCCGGCAGCGGCGTGATCAGGATGCCGCCGGTCTCGGTCTGCCACCACGTGTCCACGATCGGGAGTTTTTCCTTGCCCACGTTCTTGTGATACCACATCCAGGCCTCGGGGTTGATCGGCTCGCCGACCGTTCCCAGGACCTTAAGCGACGACAGATCGTGCTTCGCGACCCAGGTCTCGCCTTCCTTCATGAGCGCGCGGATGGCCGTGGGCGCGGTGTAGAAGATGTTCACCTGGTGCTTGTCGACAATGTCCCAGAACCTGCCCGGATCGGGATAGGTGGGGATGCCTTCGAACATGAGCGAGGTCGCGCCTGCCGAAAGCGGACCGTAGAGGATGTAGCTGTGGCCCGTGACCCAGCCGATGTCGGCCGTGCAGAAATGGATGTCTTCTTCATGATAGTCGAAGATCAGCTTGAAGCTGATGTTCGTGTACAGGAGATAGCCGGCTGTCGTATGCAGCACGCCCTTGGGCTTGCCCGTCGATCCCGAGGTGTAGAGGATGAAGAGCGGGTCCTCGGCGTCCATCTTCTCGGGTTCGCAGAAGTTCTTGATGTCCTTGGCGACGACCTCTTCGTGCCACCAGCAGTCCCTGCCGGGCTCCATGTTGACCTTGCCCGTGCCTGCCCGCTGGACCACGATCATGTCCTTCACCGTGGGGCATTCGAGGAGCGCTTCGTCGGCGTTGGCCTTCAAGGGAACGAAACGGCCGCCGCGGAGGCCTTCGTCCGCCGTGATCACCATGGACGACTGGCAGTCCTGGATGCGGTCCCGCAGCGATTTCGCGGAGAAGCCGCCGAACACCACGGAGTGGATCGCGCCGATCCTGGCGCAGGCCAGCATGGAGATGGCCAGCTCCGGGATCATGGGAAGGTAGATCGTGATCCGGTCGCCCTTCTTGACGCCCTTCTTCCTGAGCACGTTGGCGAAGCGGTTCACTTCCCAGTACAGCTGCTGGTACGTATAGGTCTTGTACACGCCGCTGTCCGCTTCCCAGATCAACGCCGCCTTGTTCCGCGTCGCCGTGGTGATAAAACGGTCGAGGCAGTTCACCGAGGCGTTCAATTTTCCGCCGCTGAACCATTTGATCGACGGTTTCATGAAATCGTACTCGAGGACCTTGTCCCACTTCTTGTACCACGACAGGTTCTTCTCCGCCATCTCGGCCCAGAACTTCTCCGGATCGTCGACGGACTGTTTATAGAGCTGCTCGTACTCCTTCATGTTCTTGATGCGAGCTTTCTGGCTGAACTCCTTCGACGGCGGGAACGTGCGCTTCTCGGTCGAAAGGACTTCGATGTTTTCTTTAGCCATTCCTTGTATCCCTCCTTTTTGAATAACCGCAACGGTCGTGCGGGGACCCGAGCCGTCCGGACATAGGCAGAGCATACCGCAAAAAACCCCGCCTGTAAACCCCGACCGAAAACAAGTTCTCCGATGTGAGCACCTTGTGCCGACCAAATTCGGCGTTCTCGGAAGGGAAAAAACCTGCACTGCGGCAGTTGCTCTTTTCTGCAACAGGGGCGGCCCTGCCCCTTGGTAAAAAGACGTGAACCGGCGGGGTGATCAGGGGAATATCCCCTGATCGGCCTGCCACCGGTTCACGGTATTTCCGTCACTGTGCTTCGCTGCGGGTAAAACTATTCGGCGCCGATGCCGATATATTCGCGGACCTTTTCGTCTGCGAACTTATCCTGCGATTCCTTGTCCGGCGTCATGAGCGATACGAGGATGCCGATCAGGAATGCCGCGGCCATGGAGTAGATGCCGGGGTTCTTGAGCGGGAACGGAGCCTTCGGCATCTGGGAGTTTGCATCTTTCTTCTTCGCGACCAGCGCATCTTTTTCCGACGTCTTCGCGGCTACGGAGGCCAGGACGGTCGCGTTCTTCTTCTCAACCGCGGCCTTGTCCTTCTTCTTCAGCTTGGCTACGGCGTCGGCAGCCACAACCTGCTTCTGCAAGTCCGTGATCTGGGTATCGATAGCAGCCGATGCAGTGTCGATGTCCTTGACCTGGGCCTGCACCTTGGCAACGTCTGCCTTATGAACGATGTCCACCCAGACGGTCGGGCTCAGGATGAGGAGCACGACCGCGACCAGGAGACCGGAGTAGATGCTCGTGACCGCGCCCGCGGTCGTGAACTTCTTCCACATGATGGACATGAGCAGCGCCGGGAAGTTTGCGCTCGCGGCGATCGCGAAGGTCAGACCGACGAGAAACGCCACGTTCTGTCCCTTGAACAGGATGCCCAGCAGGATCGCGCAGGCGCCGAGGGCGACGGTTGCGATTTTGGCCACCTTCACCTCTTCCTTCTCATTGGCAACGCCGCGCCGGATCACGCCCACGTACAGGTCATGGGACAGGGCGGATGCGCCGGCCAGCGTGAGACCGGAAACCACCGCGAGGATGGTTGCAAAGGCGACGGCGGACAGGAAGCCGAGGAAGACGTTTCCGCCGAGCACTTCGGCGAGCAGCGGACCGGCCATGTTGCCGCCCTTGTCGATCCCCATGATGACCTTCTGGCCCACGAGCACTGCTGCGCCGAACCCGATGGTCACGGTCAGGATGTAGAAATAGCCGATGAACCCGGTTGCGTAGAACACGGACTTGCGCGCTGCTTTCGCGTCAGGCACCGTGTAGAACCGCATCAGGATGTGAGGAAGACCCGCCGTGCCGAACATGAGGGCGAGCCCGAGTGAGAACGCGTCGACGGGGCTCGTTACAAGACCGCCCGGTTCGAGGAACTTGTTGGTATACAGCTTCTCGGCCTGGCTGAACAGCGAGGCGTAGCTGAAGCCGAACTTGGCGAGGGTCAGGATCACCAGGAGCGTTGCGCCGCCCAGGAGCAGGCCCGCTTTGATGATCTGCACCCACGTGGTGGCGATCATGCCGCCGAAGAGCACGTAGGAGATCATGAGGATGCCGGTCACCACGATCGCCAGTTCGAAGGGCAAACCGAACATGAGCTTGATCAGGGTGCCGGCGCCGACCATCTGCGCGATGAGGTATGTGAGAACGACGACGATGGATCCGGCGGCCGCAGCTGCGCGGATCGGCCGCTGCCGCAGCCGGAAGGCGACCACGTCGGCAAAGGTGTACTTTCCGAGGTTCCGGAGGGGCTCCGAGATCAGGAACATGATGATCGGCCATCCCACGAGCCAGCCTACGGAGTAGATCAGACCGTCATAGCCCTTGGTGGACACGAGGCCAGCGATGCCGAGAAACGACGCCGCGCTCATGTAGTCGCCCGCAAGCGCCAGTCCGTTCTGGAAACCGGTGATGCTCCTGCCTGCGGCATAGAAATCCTTCGTGGTCCTCGTCCGTTTTGCGGCCCACCAGGTTATCATGAGGGTGGAGATAACGAACGCGACAAAGAACATAACTGCAATAGGGTTGGTTTGTCCGATAATAGTCTGATGCGGCATGTTATCCTCCTACCTTTTCTTTGACTTTTTTGACGAGTTCGTCATATTTCACGTTTGCCCACCAGATGTAGATCCCGGTAAACACCCATGACAGCACGATCGTTCCCACGGCGATCGGTATCCCGATCGTGGTCGATCCGCCCTCGCTCACCTTTTGTGCGAGAAATGATTTGTGCTCTGCAATCAGGTAAATGAACCCGAAGTACAGCACCAGCTCGAGGACCGTCAGGATCGTAGAGATCAGGTTTTTCTGCCTGGACAGCTCTACGAAATCCGGGTCGGTCAAAATATCTTCTTTTCTCAACTTACTCATAGTCCCTCCTCCTTAATGTTGTAATTCGCTGCTAGAAATTGCTGAACTCCCCTGATAATCCGATCCAATCACCCCCTTTGAACGGAATCCCCAGTGCAATCAAATCCCCGATGTCTTTCGCTCCCGCCTCGGCCAGTTGAGGCAGGAACCGCTGCAGCAGTTGTGCCGTGATGAACGAATCCGCCAGCGCATTGTGCGCGCCGTTCACCGCAATGTCGAAGCATTTTGCGATATCATACAGCCGGTACCCCTTGAGCGCCGTCGAGGGGCAGTCGCGGGACTTGTTTCGCTTCCGCAGCCACTCGTAAACACTGAACGTGTCCACGGCCGGATTCGCGATGTTCGCCAGGCGGGCCCGTTTCATCTCCCGGTTGAGAAAGCTCAGATCGATGCTGACAAAGTGCCCGACGAGCACGGCGTCGCCGCAGAAATCGAGAAATTCCGTGAGCACCGCGTCGATCGAAGGCTTGGACGCCACATCGGAGGGCGTGATCTGGTGGATCACGACGCTCGCCGCCGACAGCTCCGAATGCGGGCTCACGAGCCGGTAGAAGGTATTGCCGATATCGATGCTGCCTCCCGTCATGCGGACCGCGCCGATGGACACGATGGAATCCTTGTGGTCGTCCAGGCCGGTAAGCTCCGTATCGAAGACAACATACCTCGCCTCCGTGACAGGCGTCTTCCCGTCAACCTTCAGTTTCTTCTCGTTTCTTTCGAAGAGTCCCAGCATATTAGTACCAGTGAAAAGTAAGGAGTCAGGAGTGAGGTGTTTACTCCTTACTCCTTACTCCTTACTCCTTACTCCTTACTCCTTACTCCTTACTCCTTACTCCTTACTCCTTACTCCTTACTCCTTACCGACTTACCTACCGACTTACCAGATCAGCGACTTGTACCGCTCGATGATCAGGTCCTGCACGGTCGTAACGAGCTGGAAGGCCTCCTTGATGGACCTTTTTTCGAGGTTGCTCAGCCGGTTCGGATTGATGAAATTGTCGGGCGCCTGGCCTGAACCGATCTGCTGGTACTGGTGGTGGATTCGGAGCAGCATGATGAACTCGAAGGCCTGCTCGAAATCGTCGGCGTACTCCTCGACAATGGTGTGTATGCTCCGAAGCGTATCAATGCGCTCCAGCGTCGAGGTTTCGCTGATCCCCTTCTCGAGCGCGAAGAGCCGCATGATGTCCACCAGAAGAGCCAGCCCCTTGATCTTGAGATTCAGCTCATCCTTGTGCTCTCCGCCCTTCTCCACGACAAAGGACTTGAAGAAGCCGATGGGCGGCGTGTTCTTGATCACCATGTTGGCAAGGTAGCCCAGGAAGACCTTCTCGTCCTTCACAAAGGAGTTCAGGTAATCCCGCAGCGTCTCGGCAAGCTTGACATCGCCGTACATCGGACGGAAATCGAACAGGATGAGCGAATTCAGTACGGCGTCGGGCGTGGGCGTCGAAACCCACGTCGAGAAATACTTCTTCCAGACCTTCAGCGGCTGGCACCACTGCGGATTGCTTGCCATGTAATTGGCGGGGCAGACCGGGAACCCGCACTGAACCAGTCCGTCGCGAACGTAGTCGGTGAAGGCCGTAAAATATTTCTTCGCTGCTTCCGCCTCGGCATCCGTTGCGGGATCGCCGTAAATGATGGCGTTGTCCTGGTCGGTTTTAAAAGTCTGCTCCCGCCGGCCCTCGCTCCCCAGGGAAACCCAGCAGTAGGGTACCGGCGGCTTCCCGTGCTTTCGTTCGGCGAACTCGAGTACCTTGCGGACGAGGCGGTCGTTGATCTCGGTGATGATCTTGGTGATGTTGCTCGCCTTTGCGCCTTCTTTAAGCAGCAGTCCGACGATGCTGTTTATCTTCTTCGAGACCGGGATGAGGCCTTCGATGGTCTGCTGGCTCTCGATGTCCTTGGTCAGCGACAGCGGCGACGTGCCCTGCAGCATCATGAGGTCGTGGTTCGTGATGACGCCCAGGAGCTTCCCGTCCTTGATGACGAGGATATGGTGGATGTTGTACTTGATCATCCTGAGCACGGCTTCGAAGCAGTAGTCCCGTGCGTCCACGCGGATGAGCGTCGCGCTCATGATGTTCTTTACCGGCTCCTGCACGCTGCGGCCCTTTGCCACGACTTTTTCCCGCAGGTCCCGGTCCGTGACGATCCCCACCGGCAGCTTGTTTTCATTGACGATCACGATGGAGCTGATGCGGTTGTCGGACATGATCCTGGCCGCATCGCGGATCGGCGTTTCCTCGCGCGTGTCGATGATCCCCTTGACCGCCATGTCGCCCACGCGGGTCGTGAACAGCAGCCGGTCGCTGCCGCCGTAGAACATGCTCTTGTCGTGCATCTCCTGATAGGTCCGGTCGATGTATTTCGTGATGTGCGACTTGAGGAAATACTCGGTAAAGGACCGCTGTGAATCGAGCAGCTGCAGGAGCATCTCCTTGCCGAGGAGATAACAGATCGTGTCCTCAACGGCTGTTATGTTGGAGCGCACCCGGTCTTTGCCCACCAGCGACAGGAATCCGAAGGTATCGCCTTCCCCGCGGTAATCGATGACGACCTCGCCGCCGTCCTCGGAAACCATGGAAACCTTGATGCCGCCCTTCTTGATGATCCTGAGCGCATCGCTCGGGGGGCCGTCCTGCTTCAGAATCACCGTGCCCTGGGGGTAAAAATCCATGGACAGGTTCCTGGCAACCAGCTGCAGCTCCTTCTCAAGAAGGAACTGGAAGGGAGGGACCTTTTTCAGAAATGCAACAACGTCCTCAAGGATATAATTATTTTCAGTACCCGATTTGAAGGCGGATTTCATAGGGGATAACTAAGCAAAATGGATACCAATTTAAAGGCAGGAATAGGGGAAGAGAAAATTTGGTGATCCTCAGAGAGCATTACCACGGACCGAGACAGAAGCGCAGTGCGGTTGTACTCGGAGAGATCGTCTGAAATCATTCAGCGGGAAGATAGAAAATCATCAATAAATCAGCGATTTTTTTCTCTGTCAGGGCCGTCGAACTCTGAGGCTCGGCACTTTGGAAGACCATGAAAAACTTGTAATTTTAGATGATTGACGAGCTCGGAATAGACATGTCGAATTTTTTTTTATGAAACTTCGTGCAAGGGAACGTAATCAAAAGTGTCGATGCGATTATATCGTAACATATGGTAATGGTAATGGAAGAAGGGTGGATACAAAAAGTAACCTGAAGAACGGATCGCGGGGCATTGAAACAACCCTGTCCTGGTCCTGTTCAACCATAACGCGGGATGGTCGGGATTGTCGGGAATTGCCGCTGCATCCCTGCTCGCCGCTTCTTGCTCGATGCAGCGGATGCCGCTTCCGGGGAGAAAATACCGGGCAGACTAATCGAGATATTTCTTCACATCGATGTGAGCAGTATTGGGATCAACCGTGCCCACGACGGTTCGTTTGTACTTCCCCCCCGCCGTTTCCAGCAAATTGACCTCTTTACCCGACGCCTTCTCCGAGCCGTCGAATTTGGTGAGCAGCAGAACGCGGGGACGCATCAGATCCCGTGTCTGGTGCAGGACCAGCCCGACCTCTCCCGTATTCAGCTTGAGAAGCGTGCCGATGGGGTAGATCCCGATCATATTGACGAAGGCCTTCACAAGGATCGGATTGAACACTGTCCCGCGCTTCGCAAGCAGGATGCGCACGGCATTATCGGGCGGCATCTGGACGCTGTAGTAGACCCGCGCGGCCGTGAGCGCCTCGTAGGCGTCGGCGAGGGATACGATTTGCGAGAAGGGGTGCTGGTGCGCTCCGCCCTCGATCTGGGGATAGCCCTGGGCGCCGGTGTGCTGATGGTGTTCGAACGCAGCCACCATGGCCAGTTTCGTGACTCCCGGAACGTCCGAGAGGATCAACGCCCCTTCGACGGGATGGCGCTTGACCTGCTCCCACTCTTCAGGAGAGAGCTTGCCCGGCTTGTTGATGATCTCGTTGGGGACGTTCACCTTGCCCATATCGTGCATGAGCCCCGCGACGCCCAGCGCCGCGATCTGGGGCTTTTCCAGGGACAGGTAGGTGCCGAGCGACACCGCGAGGATCGAGGTGTTCACCGAGTGGGCAAAGGTGTAATCGTCGTACATCTTGATGGCCGTGAGTCCCATGAGGGCGTCGCGGTTGTCCAGGATGTTGTCGACCATGGTCTGGACGATCGTGTTCATCTTCCGCAGATTGGACGCCTTGTCCAGGTTCACCGCCTGGACCATCTCTTTCACCGCGTCGATTGCATCGGTGAAAACCTCGGAGGCCTTCTTTTTCCCCGCCTTGATGGTCTCGCCGGCCTTCTCGTCGACGAGGATCACCCGGTGGAGCTCCATATGGGTGATCCCCGATTTCAGGACCACGCGTGTTGGCGCCGCCGTGCTTGACGAAAAATTCAGGCTCTTTGTTCATAAGAGCGGCAAACCGGACGAGCTCCGGGGAGATCAATCCCGGCTTGAAAACGATGCCGCCCATGTCCCGCTGGGTGAACTCCTCCATCAGGAGCGAAAGGCTCTGGTCGATCGGAACCGACAGCTTCTCGAAAAAAAGCTCCCCGCCCACAAGGTAAAAAGCAACGTCTTTCCGCCCCAGCATCAGTCCCTCGATGGTAGACCTGAGCTTGTCGGCAGAGGTCAGCAGAAAGGGGTGCGCTTCGGGATAGAGCGTTGCGTTCTTTATTACGGCCGACAGCTGCTGGAACGCAGCGCGCGCGCCATCGATCAGCTGCTGCTTTGCAAAGAACGACTGCCTTGCCTCGCCGCGGCTGTCATGCTGTTCTTCCGCCATCGACCTTTCTCCTTTTTATCTCTTCCATAGCCTGCACGGCCGCGTCCTTGAGCTCTTTCTGAAGTTTCCGTGACCGCCACCAGCGGATGCGCGTAAAGCCTTGCAGGGGGTCCAACGCGCTCCGGCCGCCGATCTTTCCGAGAGCCTTGATCGCTTCGAGCGTCAGCTCCTGGTCCTTTTTATTCAGCTCCCTTCCTTCGAGGAAGGTCGCCAGCGGAATCGACTCCTCTGCTCCGATGCCGGGAAAGTCGGCGAAGGCCCGGACGGCCGTTATTTGAACATCGGCGTCCTTGTCCCGGAGGAATTTTGCCAGAACAGCCGCCGCCTTTTTCCCGCCGATGGCGAGGAGCCCCTTGATGACCTCCTGCCGGATGCGGACGTTCTCGTGATCGGCCGCTTTGCGCAGAAAGGCGATGGCCTGGTCGGTCCCCGTCTCGCCGAGGATGTTGACGATATTGCGCACAAAGTACCACCGGCCGTCGCTCAGATATTCCCCGAGCAGGGCGATCTGGTTCTTTCCGAACTCCTTCACCAGATCGAGAAGGGTCAATCGCACCGTTCGGTCGTTTTCCTCGGCCAGGAGCTCCAGCAGCGCCTGGGTGGTTTCCCGCTCCATGCATGACAGATAGGAATAAATCGTCTGATATTCGGGAGAATCCTTGTGAAGCTTTCGCATCTCTCCGATTGCCGAGACGATCGCGGTCTTGGATATGGACTTTCTCAGCGCCTCCGTCATTCTTGGCCTGAACTGAGGGTCCACGGGTTTGTGCAGCGCATCGATGATATTTTTTGCGGCGTGCATAGTCCTTCTTCTTGATGAGATAGTTCAGCATGTCCTCGAGCTGACGGACGACGCCCGAAAAAAGCGCAATTTCCTTCTCGGCCCCCCCGGGGCGCTGCGGATTCTTGACGAGAGTAAGCAGACAAACCAGCGTCCGGACGGCCGCTTCGATGATGTCGGACTCCATCCCCGCTTCGCCGAGCGACTTAAGCGAAGCCATCTCCTCGGGGCTGTACTCCGTAAGCTCTTTTGCGATTCCCGGGAGTTCTGCGGAAATCGGTGTCGTTTCCAGACGGTCGAGCGACGGCGGCCGCCGCCGGCGCGGTCTTTTTCTCCGTTGCTTTTTTCAGCAGCGTTGCGACCTGCTGAACTGTGCACTTATCGACGAGCCGCGCCGTCTGGATCTCCTGAATCGCCGTGGGCAGGTGCTGACTCCCTTCGATCCCCTCTTCATCCGCGATGTCGGCATCCAGTTGGCCGTACAGCTTTCCGGCGATAAAGCCTTCCCGGTAGCGGGAATCGAGGGCGAGCACGGATTTGGCCAGGCCTTCGAACAGCGTTTCGCTCTGGCCCGGCTGTTCCTTCTGAATTTTCCGGCCGGCTTCCTGGTACAGGGCATAGAGCCGGTCCTCGACGCTTTCGTGCGCCGATTTTGTCTGCTTCGCAAGTTCTATCATACTGGCGCCGAACGCTGCCGGATCGGTCATGAGGTCCCCGAGTACCAGCGTGCGGCCGGGGAAGCCGGTTTTCTGGGCCTCGCTGGAGGCGTTGGCCGCCTCGGCGGATTTGTCGGCGGGCGTTTTGTCCTCCCACCCCTGCTCCGTCGTCGTGATGACTTCATCCAGCCCCGACTCCGTCACCTTGATGTGCTCCGCTCCCTTTTCCCAGAGAATCGACGTAATGCCGCTCCTCATCGCCAGTTCCTCCGAAGACAGGGCAAGGGCCTGAAACAATTCGAGCAGTTCCTTCTCCGTGACACCGGGTCTGAAAATGATCTCCCGGACCCCCTTGGCAAAGAGGTCCTGCGCGATGGCTCTATTGATCTGGCCGTCCTTTCCCAGGGAGGTTCGACGATAGGTGAAATTCATTTTTTGAACGCCGACCACGTAATCGGAAGCATTCGCGAGAAAATGATTCAGCAATTCATAGGATTTCTTGATGGACTGCGAGTAAACGGGATTATTGGGCGGATAGAGCTTGACCGCTCTGATCGCCGAAACGAGAGTGCGCATGATCTCCTGGACTTCCGGGGAAAGCGCATCGGTTGGTCTGGCGTCTTCCTGCATAGGCTAGTAGAGTATCACAAGAATAAAATGGTGTCAAAACAATGTGACGGCTCCGGGTGCATCATTTTGTCAAGAACCTTGGCAACTGTTCCGGCATCCTCAGCCCTTCTCCTCGCGATCAGCGGTCCCTTCAGCACCGACTTTCTCGATCCGCGACAACAGATCTCCCCGGTGAAGTTTCGTCCTGATAAGGCCCCCCGGTTGCACCTCACGCGAGTCCTTCACGATACGCCCCGAGGGATGCAGCTGGGTTACGCTGTAACCGCGCGACAGGATGCCGAGGGGATTCAGATGGTCGAGCCCGGCAGCAGCCGCACCGAGCCGCGTGCGATCGCGCAGAAGGTTATGACGAAGGCCGAGCGTCATCCGGTGCGTCAGATCGTCGAGGCGCTGGACGTAGTGTTCGAGCCTTCTGCGCGGGTCGCCGAGGAGCATCAGGTGCCCTCGAAGCGCCTCTCGCGCAGACTCCAGCCGCTGATGCATGCTTCTGACAAGGTTGCTTGACAGGAGCCTGATGCTGTCCCGGAAGTGTTCCTCCCCCTGCACGACCATTTCGGCCGCCGCCGAGGGCGTCGGTGCGCGCAGATCGGCGACAAAGTCGGCAATCGTATAGTCCGTTTCATGGCCGACTGCGGAAATGACCGGGATTTTCGAGGCGGAGATTGCCCGGGCAACCTGTTCTTCATTGAAAGCCCAGAGGTCCTCCAGGGACCCTCCGCCGCGGCCCACGATCAGAACATCGGCCGATTGCCCGGCATTGAAGTGCCGCAGCGCTTCAACGATCGCCGGAGCGGCTTCAGCACCCTGCACCGGCACCGGATACAGGAGGATGTGGATCTTTGGATGACGCCGCTTGATCACCTGCAGGATGTCGCGGATGGCGGCGCCGGTGGGTGAAGTGATCAGCCCGATGCGGGCGGGGAGAACGGGCAGAGGCTTTTTCCGGTCAAGGTCGAACAGCCCCTCCTTCTCGAGGCGCGCCTTGAGCTGCTCAAAGGCGAGTTGGAGCGCTCCGACTCCCTCGGGTTCCAGGTAATCGACGATGAGCTGGTACTCGCCGCGCGGCTCATAGACGCTCACCCGGCACCGGCAGATGACCTTGATGCCGTGCTGAAGCGTGAATTTGAGGAACCGCTGGGAAGAACGGAAAAGGATGGCACGGATCTGTGCCTGCCCGTCCTTGAGCGTGAAATAGGCATGCCCCGACTGGGGAATCGTAAGGTTGGAGATCTCTCCCTCGACCCAGACCTCGGGAAACGATCCTTCCAGAAGATCCTTGATCCGGCCGGTCAGCTGCGATACGGTGAGAATATGGCTCTGGGTCATGGCGGAATGCGGATTGCGGATTGCGGATTGCGGAATGCGGAATGAAGTCAAAAACGACCATCCCGAAATCCGCAATTGTTCCGCTACGATTTCATTTTGATCCGTTCGATACTTCTCGATTTACCCGTCTTCTCATCGATGTCGATAACCGCGGCATCGAGATGAACGGGCCCCTTGGGGATCTCGAACCGGTGAGGTGTCTGATAAAGGAACCGGGCGATCGCCTGTTCCCGCCTGACGCCGATGACTGAATCCGTGGGGCCGGTCATACCCGCATCGGTCATGAAGGCTGTGCCGTTGGTAAGCACGCGTTCGTCGGCTGTTTGTACGTGGGTGTGTGTTCCTATCACCGCGCTCGCCTTGCCGTCAACGTGCCAGGCCAGGGCGATCTTCTCTGATGTGGCCTCGGCGTGAAAATCAATGATCACAACCGGCGTTTCCTTTTTCAGCCTCGCGATCTCCCTCTCGGCCATGCGGAAGGGATCTTCCAGGTTATTCATAAAGACCCTGCCTTCGAGATTCAGCACGGCGGCCTTTCCGGCCGCTGTGGAAATGACCACGCTGCCGTACCCCGGGTTTCCCTCGGGATAGTTCGCCGGCCTGATCAGACGGTCCTGCTTGGCAAGATAGCCTTCGATTTCTTTTTTATCCCAGACGTGGTTGCCCGAGGTCAGGACGTGAATCCCCATAGAGAAAAGCTCTTCGGCGATCTCGGACGTAATACCGAATCCGCCTGCTGCGTTTTCGCCATTAGCAATCACCAGATCGGGTCCATGCGTATCCACCAGACTGCGCATGGACGACCTCACCATTTTTCTGCCCGGCTCACCGATGATGTCGCCGATAAAAAGAACCTTCAACTCGCCTCCGAATCTCGTGTGGAACGTAACCCATTCATGCGGCTACTGAAGACTGCTTGCAGCCCGATCAAATGCGGAATGGCGAATGCGGATTGCGGAATGGGAAAAACAGCAAATCCCTACAAATCAGTTTTTAATTCCGCATTCCGAACTCCGCATTCCGCATTGAAGTTATTTCGCATACTCCACGTACCTGCTCTCGCGGACCACGGTAACCTTGATCTGCCCTGGATAGGAAAGCTCCTGCTCTATCTTCTTGGCGATGTCCCGGGAGAGCTGGGCTGAATGGGCATCCGACAGGTCCTCGGGCTTCACGATGATCCTGATCTCCCGACCGGCCTGGATGGCATAGGATTTTTCGACGCCTTTGAAGGAGTTCGCCGCCGATTCGAGCTGCTCAAGCCGTTTGAGGTAGCTCTCGAGCGTCTCGCGGCGCACTCCGGGCCTGCCTGCCGAAAGCGCGTCAGCGGCCGCAACCAGAACGGCCTCCACGCAATTCGGCTCTCCGTCCCCGTGATGCGTCATGATGGCATTGATCACCTTGGCGGACTCCCCGAATTTCTTGGCGAGGTCGCCGCCGATCTGGGGATGAGTTCCCTCCACTTCATGGTCGATGGCCTTTCCCAGATCGTGAAGCAGGCCGGCCCGGCGCGCAAGCTTCTGGTCCACGCCGCATTCCGCAGCCATGATCCCGGCGAAATAAGCCACTTCGCGCGCGTGCATGAGCACGTTCTGCCCGTAGCTCGTGCGATACTTGAGCCTGCCGATGAGCTTGATGATCTCGGGATGCAGATTGTGGATGCCGAGGTCGAAGGCCGCCTTCTCGCCCTCTTCCTTCATGGAGACATCGAGGTCCTTTTTCACTTTTTCCGCGATCTCTTCGATGCGCGCGGGATGGATCCTGCCGTCCTGAATGAGCCGCTCGATGGTCAACCGCGCGATCTCCCGGCGGAGAGGATCATAGCACGACAGGATGACCGCCTCCGGCGTATCATCGATGATCAGATCGATGCCCGTGGCTGCTTCGATGGCCCGGATGTTCCTTCCTTCCCGCCCGATGATCCTGCCCTTCATCTCGTCGTTCGGGAGGTTCACCACCGACACCGTGGCCTCGGCCACGTAGTCGCTCGCGTAGCGCTGAATGGCCAGGCTGATGATGTTCTTGGCCTTCTTGTCCGCCTCGTCCTTTGCCTCGTCTTCGATCCGCTTGATGGTCTTTGCCGCCTCGAACTTCGCTTCGTCCTCCATGGAAACCATGAGCTGGCGCTTGGCCTCCTCGGCCGTCATGTTGGCGATCTTTTCGAGCATTTGACGCTGCTCGCGGAGCCCCTTCTCGAAGCGCTCCTCTTTCTCGATGGCGATCTTTTCGCGGGCCGTGAGCTCCCGCTCGCGGCGGACGACATCGGACTCGCGCTTCTCGACGAGATCGACCTTCTTTTCAAGGTTCTCTTCCTTTTGCGTCAGACGGCGCTCCTGGTTCTGGAGTTCCTGGCGCTTATCGCGGTTTTCCTTTTCGAACTCGGCCCGCGCCTGGTAGAGCTTGTCCTTGGCTTCGAGCACGGCTTCCTTGCGCTTCGTCTCGGCCTCCCGCTCTGCCGAGGACATGATCCGCGCGGCTTCGGCTTCGGCGTCCCTTATCTTGCCGGCTGCAACCCTTCCTTTGATCAGCAAGCCTATGCCGAACCCTCCGGCAAGTCCTGCGACCAGTAGTGCTATATACTCAATCATTTTTTCCCCTCCTGATGTTCCCCCCACAGCCCCGCGAGGCGCTCTTTGATTCTTTTTTCCTCGCCTTGCTCCGTAGGCCGGTAGTAGTCCCGCTTCTGCGGAAGATATTCCTGGACAACATGGTGCCCAGGGTAATCGTGCGGATATTTGTAGCCCTTGCCCCTGCCGAGCCGGGCCGCCCCTTTATAATGGGCGTCCTTGAGGTGGTCCGGCACCGGAAGCGGCGTTCCTTCCTCGATGTCCTTCATTGCTTTGTTGATTGCCAGATAGGCCGCATTGCTCTTGGGCGCCGAGGCGACATACACGGCTGCCTGCGCAAGCGGCATCTGTCCTTCCGGCATGCCGATGCGCTCCACGGCCTGATAGGCGGCCGTTGCGATCATGAGCGCCCTCGGGTCGGCGTTCCCCACGTCCTCGCTCGCCGCGATCACGATCCTGCGCGCGATGAACAGAGGGTCTTCCCCGGCGAAGATCATCTTCGCCATCCAGTACACTGCTGCGTCGGGATCGCTCCCCCGCATGCTCTTGATGAACGCTGAAATAGTATCGTAATGTTCGTCCTCGTCGTAGACGAGGGCCTTCTTCTGAACCGACTCTTCGGCAACGCCCAGGTCGTACAGAATGCCGCCGTCGGGTCCGGGCGCCGTCGAAAGAACGCCGATCTCGAGCGCGTTCAGCGCCCTCCGGGCATCGCCTCCGGAACGGGCCGCGAGAAATGCAAGCGCTTCCGAAGACAACGCCACGGACAGGCTTCCGAACCCGCGCTCTTTGTCGGCAAGAGCCCGCTGCAGCAACGATTTGACAGCCTCTTCGCTCAGGGGTTTGAACTCGAAGACCTGGGAGCGGGATGAGAGTGCCGGAATGATGGCGAAGAACGGATTGGACGTCGAAGCGCCGATCAGCGTGATGTTCCCCTGTTCAACATCGGGAAGGAGCGCATCCTGCTGGACCCGCGTGAAACGATGAATCTCATCGATGAAGAGAATGGTCTTCTTCCCGCTGGCGCTGCGTTCCCGTGCCGCGTCCTGCGCCACTCTCCGGATATCGGCAACACCGGCGGTTACGGCATTGAGGGATACGAAATGAGCGCTGCTGCGTTCTGCGATCAGATGGGCCAGGGCGGTCTTGCCGACTCCCGGAGGTCCGTAAAGTATAAGCGACATGAACCGGTCGCTCTCGATGGCCCTGCGCAGGAGCTTCCCCGGTCCGAGAATATGCTCCTGCCCTGCAAACTCGTCCAGACCGCGCGGGCGCATTCTCCAGGCAAGGGGGGGCATCGCCGGCTCTGTCGGGAATAACTCCGCTTCGGTATTCTTTTTGATATTCTTGAGGCCCACGGTAAATACGTCGGGAGGGCTTACGCGGACTACCTGTGATAGGGGGCGAAGGGGGTCAGACCGGATCAGGCAAGCTCGGCCCTGGGGTGATGATGAGAAGGCGCGGGGCAACCGGTTTATTTTTAAGGGAGTTTCCCTGTCCAAAGTTCAGCTGCGCTGGATAGTACTGCTCCCCCGGTGAATTCAATCCCGTTCCCTCATGGTACTTATATGGTACAACAGTAAATTTCCCCATGGCATCAATACGTTGCCCTACTGGTAATCAATCTTCGCGCGGGAAGGAGCCCTTGGATGATCCTGTCATCCTTGTGCTCCTCTTCCGCTGTTACATTTACACTATCACAAGCGCCGGAGCCTTCCTTAAAACTGACTGCTCCCTTCTGGCTGGCTAGCGCTGATTCACTCTATTTGAGGCATCATGGCCAGGTACGCCATGAGTTGCTATACACAATTGTGCAAAAATCAGGGAGTAAAAAAATCCCCCGCTTTTGCCGTGTAGATAGACTTGATTCCTGGTATTTACCAGGTGGGTGCCTCGGTGAAAAGTTCAGGCTTCCCAGTCTAATCTGGGCATGCACACCCTTTTCACATTTCAGCTCCCGTTATTTTTTTTTCACGAGGAACAAGTTATATCCATCACGCGCAAAGCAGGGGACTATCTTATGATGTTAATTAGTATATACCAGAATCGAAGAAAAATGGCAAGGATAAAAAGATGGGTGGGCAAAGGCAAAACATTAAAAAATAAGAATAATCAACTCACTCGACACATGACATACCCTAAAAATACCCCGTCGTGTTCACTGCGGCAAACTATGTTTTATCGGGCTCCTCCACTGCTTCCAAAAGGGCGAGCATGCGTTTTGCGGCGAGATCGGCGGACAATGCCAGATCTCCGAATCGTTCACGCAGCCGGTAATACTCGTCAGCGATCGTCAGCGCGGCCAGAATTGCGACCCGATGGGGATCGACGGTCCCCGTCCCCTTCTCGACCTCTTTCATCCGGCTGTCGATATAGGCGGCGAGTTCACGGATCCGGGCGGCATCGCCCTCGCCCTTGATGCTGTAAACCTGGCCGTATATTTCAACCTGAACGCGTTCGCTAGACATGGCGCCAGTATCGGTCTCCGCAGCTAAAACAGCGCGTCGACAAACTCCTTGGGATCAAAGCTCCTCAGATCCCCTACCGCTTCTCCGATGCCGATGAACTTTACCGGAATGGAGAGCTCTTTGCTGATGGCAAAGATGATGCCTCCCTTGGAGGTTCCGTCCAGCTTGGTCAGCACGATGCCGGTGACGCCCACGGCATCATGAAACATTTTCGCCTGGACCAGTGCATTCTGACCGGTGTTGCCGTCGAGGACCAGCAGCGTTTCGTGGGGGGCTCCGGGAAGTTCGCGCGCCAGAATGCGCTTTACTTTCTTCAGCTCTTCCATGAGGTTTGATTTCGTGTGAAGCCGGCCTGCAGTGTCGACGATAAGGACCTCGATACCGCGCGTTTTCGCGGCGGTAACGGCATCGAACACCACGGCCCCGGGATCGGCCCCCTCCTGGTGCTTGATCACCGGGATGCCGGCCCGCTCTCCCCAGATCGAAAGTTGCTCCGAAGCGGCGGCGCGGAAGGTGTCGCCTGCGGCGAGCATGACCTTTTTCCCCTCCGCCCGGAGCCGATGAGCCAGCTTGCCGATGGTCGTTGTTTTTCCCGTTCCGTTCACCCCCACGACAAGCACGACAGCGGGTGATGCGGGAAGAGAGAAGGCGCGGGAATTCGGCGACACAATCTGGAAGAGAAGCTGCTTCAATCGGTCCGCCACCTGCGCCCTCGTGGAAAGCTCGTTCCGTTTGAAGCGCTCCTTCAGGTCTTTCAGCACCAGGGAAGCAGTCTCAACGCCGACATCGGCCGTGATCAACGCCTCTTCCAGCTCATCGAGAAAAGCTTCATCGATCTTTTCGCCGAGCAGTAAATTGCCGATTTTGTCCGAGAGGTTCTTCCTGGTTTTGGCCAGCCCCTCGCTCAGGCTGCGAAGCACACCGAACATGAAGCACCTTTCCTTGACAAGTCCTCTTCCGGAGGTCACGTCGTAAAATGAATTGGATTATTACAGTGGATCGTTCCGGCCGTTCTTCGCCTGCTGCGCATGCCCGCGATTGCCGGCCGTCGAGCTGCGGAAGACCCGGAGCGTAGCCGATCAGTCCAGGGGTAACTTGCCGGATACTTCCGCCGGACCCCCGAGGTTGCCCCTTTTCGCCCTGGCAGCGACCGGCTTTTTTTCATCGATCGCGGGCGACTCTCCTTCCGGTGCGTCGGAGTTCATCGGCCGGTAGAGGTACCGGTCGTGCATTTTGCTGTACCCCGTCCACTCGCCCTCTGCCACGTTTTCCTTTTGCAGGGTCGTTTTGAAATTGTTGATCTTTGCCGCAAGGTCGTCGAGGTAATTGATGACGATCGCCTCCTGGATCTTCGGGCGCTTGGGCGAACCGAACTCGTACTCGCCGTGATGGGAGAGGATGATGTGTTTAAGCAGCATGGTCAGTTCCTGCGGGAATCCCGGAAGGGCCTTGATCTTTTCGACGATCATTTCATATCCCAGGGAGATATGGCCGATCAGCCTTCCTTCCGTCGTATAGCCGATCGATTTCTTGACCGTCAGTTCGCGCACTTTGCCGATGTCATGAAGGAAGGACCCGACCGTCAGCAGATCGACATTGATCGAGGGGAAATGCTTCGCCACGTCCCGGGAAAGATTGATGAGCTCCAGAACGTGTTCAAGCAGGCCGCCGATATAATTATGATGAAGCGTCTTGGCCGCGGGCGATCGTTTGAACGATTCCATGAAGGCGTTGTCTGAAAGAAAAGCGTTCATCAGCTGCTGCAGATATCCTTCCTTGAGCGATGCGGCGACCGCGCGGAGTTCCTGCACCATGTCTTCGGGCCTGCGCGGCGAACACTCCAGAAAATTGGCGATGTCTACGCGGGAATCATCGACCTTCTCCAGTGTCTTCATCTTGATCTGCATGGAGCCCTGGTAGTTCGACGCCATCCCCTTGATGCGGACGAAATCCTCACGTTCGAATTTTCCGGCCACTTCGTCGGCATTGTCCCACAATCTGCCGTCGATCTCCCCCGTTTTATCCGAGAGCTTGATGGACAGATAGGTAACGCCGTTCTTGGCGGTCGACACCTGCTTCGACGTGACGAGAGTAGATCTCCTCTACCCAGTCTCCTTCTTTCAGGGATGCTATCGTCTGCATCGCGCTCCTTTCCGTGTAGCGTGCTGTGATAATAAACTATCAACCTGTCCTTGTCAAACGGAAAGCAGATTAATTGCCTGTTTTCAGAAGAAAAACGCCGGTCACTTCAGACACACTCTCTTGCGGCCGCCCCCTGCTCCGCGCAGTCCGCAAAGAGGCCCTCACCGCCGCCCTGTCGCTTCGGTGCACGTACGCCGAAGACCCGACTATGAGGCACGATCGAAAATTTGCGCGAAAAAAATTTCGCTCGCGAAAGGGCCTTTTAATCGTGTGATCGAGATCACACTATTTATTGTATCCATGGTCACAGACTCTATTTCGCGCTTCGAGTAACATGCGGCCAATGAATGAAGGGCATGGGCCCTGGTGATAGCCGGCGCTGAAATCCATGTTCGAGACCTTCTCTGCTCAGAGCAAACCAGGGGAAACCCTGGGACGCAGAGCAACGGGACTAACGAGCATCAAGCTCCAATGTCCGCCGAGCCGCCAGAGATGATCACCGGTTTATTAATCGCTCTAGCAGAGGAGGAAAACAACATGATCAAGTCAAGGACGGGCTTCTTTCTACTGACGGTTTCGCTGATTGCAGCAGGCCTGGCAGCGTGCGGCGCCGGCAGCCCCCAGGGGCCGTCAAAGGGAACCGGGGACGGAGCGACGCTCGCCTCCATTTCTATTACCCCGGTCAATGCGGCGTTGGCAAAAAACACCGATCAACAGTTCGTTGCCACGGGCGTGTACTCCGACAAGTCGACGCGGGACCTGACCAAGTACGTCACCTGGACTTCCTCCGACTCATCGACAGCCGAGATCGACAGCCCGGGCCACGTAAAGGGAAAAAAATCCGGCTCTGCCACCATCAAGGCCTCCTCGGGCGACATTGAGGCTGATACCACGGTCAGCGTAACCGATGCAACGCTGGTCTCCATCGCAGTCACTCCCACAGGGGGATCCATCGCCAAGGGTACGACGCAGAGATTTACGGCCGTCGGCACTTTTTCAGACGGTACGACGCAGGACTTGACGGCATCAGCAGTATGGACCTCTTCGAGCCAGGCCGTAGCAACGGTCAGCAGCGGACTGGCCACGGCTGTGAGCGCCGGTTCAACAACGATCACGGCAGCGTCCGAAAATATCTCGGCCTCGGCCACCCTGACAGTAACCTCGGTGACCCTGGCCTCCATCTCGGTCACACCGACCAATCCCAGTATTGCCAAGGGAACCGCCCAGCAGTTTATCGCCACCGGCACTTTCTCGGACAACTCGGTGCAGGATCTGACGGAAGGCGTGTCGTGGAGCTCTTCCAGCACCGGCGTTGCATCGATCAGCAACGATTCAGGTTCCCGGGGCGCAGTAACATCTGTGGCAGTCGGCTCCACCACGATCTCGGCAACATCAGGCGGCATCTCAGGCTCGACCACCCTCACGGTGACCTCGGCGACCCTGGTCTCCATCGCTGTCACACCGTCCAGCCCCAGCATCGCCAAGGGAACAGCACAGCAGTTCGTTGCCATTGGCACCTACTCCGACGGGTCCACGCAGACCCTTACGAACTCGGTAGCTTGGGAATCTTCAAATCAGGCAGTTGCGACCGTCAGCAATGCTGCAGGTTCTCAGGGCGCGGCAACTTCCCTGGCTGTCGGCTCAACCACAGTCGCGGCATCGTCGGGCAGCATTTCTGGTTCAGCCGCCCTCACGGTGACCTCGGCGACACTCATATCCATCGCGGTGACGCCGTCCAATCCCAGCATCGCCAAGGGAACGGCACAGCAGTTCGCAGCCACCGGCACCTACACCGACGGTTCTACGCAGGTACTGACGAATTCGGTGACCTGGAGCTCTTCCAGCACCGGTATTGCAACCATCAGCAATGCAACAGGCGCCCGGGGCGCGGCAACCAGCGTGGCAGTCGGCTCAACCACGATAACGGCAACGTCGGGCAGCGTCTTGGGCTCGACCACTCTCGCGGTGACCTCGGCGACCCTGGTCTCCATCGCCGTCACACCGTCCAATCCAAGCATCGGCGCGGGAACGACACAGCAGTTCGTTGCAACGGGCGCGTATACGGACGGTTCTACGCAGGTCCTGACGAACTCAGCGACTTGGAGCTCTTCCAGCACCGGCGTTGCGACCATCAGCAACGCTTCAGGTTCCAAGGGACTTGCTTCCGGAGTAGCTGCCGGATCCGCCTCTATCACGGCGACATCAGGCGGCGTTTCAGGAACCACCGGTCTCACCGTCGTGGCAGGAACCAGTGCGCTGACGCTGACCTGGGACGCTCCGACGACCTATGTGGACGGGTCAACCCTGAGTTCGCTGACAGCCGTCAGCAGCTACCGGATCTACTATGGAACGTCGTCTCTGAGCTACAACAAAACCGTGGACGTTCCCAATCCCGGGGTGTCGGTAGTCACCTATACTTTGAACCTCTCTGCGGGAACGTATTATTTCGCCGTGACCGACCTTGACATTTCCGGCCAGGAAAGCAGCTATTCGAACGAGGTATGGAAAACATTGTAGTCGGAGTGAATGATGATCCCACTTCGCGTCTCCGGGCTCCCGGACGGAGACGCGAAGCATTTCCCGGATAAAACCGGCATCCAATCACCTTTCTCGCAGCCACAGAGCGCCCCCATCCCGAAAGGACTTCAACTCTCGTTAAAATGTACCCGCCGAAGCAGAATAGTCTTTTCTCATCTGTTTCCTGACGTACATATTTTCCCGAACAATGAAAACGGACCGGACCTGAAGCCGTAATCCTTTCGGCCAAAAATCGACGTTCAAATCACAATTAGCTATTGACGGCCATGCGTGAGAGCGTTACGATAATTAAAATCGGGACAGTTTTCATCCTAACTTAAGTAGTACCCCCTGAAAACCCAAAAAAAAGAGAGAGGTTCCAGAACGTATGTTTTCCAGAACGAGGATAGTTGTTCTCATCATGTCCTGTGCGGGCCTGATCATGCTCGCTGCGGCGTGCAGCACGGCAAGCAAAGACAGGGTCATCGATCCCGCAACGGGCCGCCATGCGGCAGGCTGGTCCGGCGCAGGTACCCATGGCGCTGCGGCCAAGAAAGCCGACGGCTTTTCTTCATGCCAGGAGTGCCATGGCTCCGACTTCTCCGGCGGCATGGCCGATACGGCCTGTTCTTCCTGCCACGGCGTGAATGCGCCCCATCCGCCCAAGCCCTGGCGCGACAGCAGCACGTACACGCACACATCGACAGACGAAGGGAATGCCTCGATCTGCGCGCTCTGCCATACGAACGGCGCGAATTCCTCGGTGCAGCCTTCTCCGGCCGCGGCAGCAGGGACCGCTCCCGGATGTTTCAACAACACGCTCTGCCACGGGACAGTGGGCCACGCTGCGGGCTGGTCCGACCCGGCCCAGCACGGCGCCAGCGCAAAATCCCAGGCAAACGGCTTTGCTTCATGCCAGGAGTGCCACGGCACCGACTTCTCCGGCGGCATTGCCAACACGGCCTGTTCCTCCTGCCACGGCGTGAACGCGCCCCATCCGGCCGCGCCCTGGCGCGACAGCACCTATACCCATACGACCACGAATGAAGGGAACGCCACGGTCTGCGCGCTCTGCCATACGAACGGCGCGAACTCCTCGGTGCAGCCTTCTCCGGCCGCGGCAGCAAGGACCGCTCCCGGATGTTTTAACAACACGCTCTGCCACGGAACGGTGGGCCACGCTGCGGGCTGGTCCGACCCGGCCCAGCACGGAGCCAGCGCAAAATCCCAGGCAAACGGCTTTGCTTCATGCCAGGAGTGCCACGGCACCGACTTCTCCGGCGGCATTGCCAACACGGCCTGTTCCTCCTGCCACGGCGTGAACGCGCCCCATCCGCCCAAGCCCTGGCGCGACGGCACCTATACCCATACGACCACGAATGAAGGAAACGCCACGGTCTGCGCGCTCTGTCATACGAACGGCGCAAACTCCTCGGTGCAGCCTTCTCCGCCCGCGGCAGCAGGGACCGCTCCCGGGTGTTTCAACAGCACGCTCTGTCATGCTCAGGTCGGCCACCCTGCCGGCTGGTCCGACCCGACACAACACGGCGTCAGTGCGGAACAGGATTTCTCCGTCTGCAAAACCTGCCACGGCTCGGACTACCAGGGAGGAACAACCGGCACGAGTTGTTACAGCTGCCATAATGGACCGGGCCTGGACCATCCTGCGGCAGCTTGGGTCGTCGCGGACCATAAGACATCGGCGCTTGCAGACAACACGGTCTGCCAGAAATGCCACGGCACGGACTACCTTGGCGGCGGCACCCATGTGGCCTGCAAGAGCTGCCATATGCAGGACCAGACCAAGGTCCACCTTCTCAGCTGGTACCCCGATGTACAGCGGAACCACAGTGCCTATGCCTACGCAAACGGAACGACTTCCTGTTCGAACGTCTATTGTCATGGAACAAATCTGACCGGCGTCTCCTCGAGCGGCCCGTCATGTGCTTCGTGCCACTCCTGGCCGATCAATACAAGCGACTGCGCGTCCTGCCACGGGACGCCGCCGTCCGGGACAACCTTCCCCAACGTTGCCGGCAGCCACGCTCCTCATGCAAACGTCAACTCGTCTGTTGTCTGCGGCACCTGCCATCAGGGCGCAGGTTCGGGCACAGCATATCATTTCAACAATGTCGTTGATGTGATCCTCGACGCGACCTATAATGCGAAATCAGGAACGGCCTCGTACAATGCATCGACCTACACCTGCTCGAACATCTCCTGCCACGGAGGATCAAGAACGCAGACATCGACCCAGGCCGGTCAGAATCCCCCCCAGTCGACACCGGGTTCCACTCCGTCCTGGCTCACCGGAACCATCGATGTGAACTCGCAGTGCACCGCATGCCACGTCCTCGGCTCCTCATCAGGCAGCCCGGAGAACAACAGCTACTACTCGGGCCAGCATCGGCGTCACGTTTACAGTGAACAAAGGGCGTGCACTGACTGCCACGATACGACGAAGCTGGCAGGGAGCCACTTTACGTCTCTGACTGCGCCGATATCGGAAGCGACCGCTTCGGCGACGATAAAGAGCTCCGTCAACTTCAACGGCGCGACCTGCAGTCCCAGCTGCCACGGAACGGAAACATGGTAGGACAGTTCTGACTGAACACAAAAAAGGCGCCTGAAAAGGCGCCTTTTTTTATTCTGCGACCGTAGGAATAATCCCCCGGACTTCAGGCCTTCATCGCCACGACCTTCGCGACGATCTCGGTCATTTCACGAACAAAGAAGGGTTTTGAGATGACCGCCAGAAAGCCGTAGTCGCGGTAGTTCGCCATAACCGGGTCTTGAGAATATCCGCTTGAGACGATTGCCTTTGCCGCGGGATCTATCTCAAGCAGTTTTTTTACGGCGTCCTTCCCGCCGACGCCGCCGGGTACGGTAAGGTCCATGATAACCACGTCGAAGGGCCTGCCGGACTCGCGCGCACGGCAATAGAGCGCTATTGCTTCGGTCCCTTCCTGCGCTGACTCCACTTCGTAGCCCGCGCTCTCCAGGGTCCTCCCCGCGGCGTCTCGAACGACGGCCTCATCGTCCATGATCAGGATTCTTCCCTTTCCCTGTACCAGGGGGCTGCCCGGGGGAGCCGAAGCGGCAGCCGCCTGCGCAGAGGCCGGAAGATAGAACGATATTGTTGTTCCCCTGCCCAGCTCGGACGACACGGTGATGCTGCCGCTGTGCTTTTTAACGATAGAATAGGCCGTAGCGAGGCCCAGACCGCTCCCCCGCTGCTTCGTCGTAAAATAGGGGTCGAAGATTTTCGTAACATGCTCCGGGGGAATGCCGATGCCCTGGTCTGAAATGGTCACCTCGACATAATCCCCGTGCTCGAGAGTCGTGCTGGCGCCCTCCCCGATCGTCACGTTCCTGCCGCAGATCAGGATCTGCCCGCCCCGAGGCATGGCCTGATCGGCATTGCTTACAATGTTATGGATGACCTGACGAAGCTGCCCGGCATCCGCCTCGACGGAACGCATATCGTCGGAGAGGGAAAAGGTCGCGGTGGAAGGAGCCCCCCGCAGGGCAAAGGTCGCTGCTTCGCGGATCAGATCGGAAATTTTTATTGTTTTCTTGACCGGGCCGCCGCCGCGGGCAAAGGTAAGAAGCTGCTGGGTCAGGCCATGCGCCTGTACGGACGCCTGCTCCGCCTTCTCGAGAATGGTCGCGAGCAGATCGTCGCGGTTCACGTGCATCCGGGCCAGTTCGATATTGGCCGTAATGCCCGAGATGATATTGTTGAAATCATGAGCGATGCCGCCGGCGAGCGTACCGAGAGATTCCAGCTTCTGGATCTTCAGGAGGTCCTCTTCCATCCGCTTCCGGTCCGTAATGTCCCGGGAATTGATGACAATGCGCACGGCCCCTGCCTCGTCGACAATGCTTTTGCCGATCGATTCAAATATCCGCCATGCGCTGCTCTGGTGGCGCACCCGGATCTCGATCGTCTCGGAGCTGCCGGGGGTTGCGACAATCCGGGCGAATGCCTCCCGGGCTGACGATTGGTCGTCGGGATGGAGAAACGAAAAGACGTTCGTGCCGACCAGCTCGTCCTGACGGTATCCCAGCAGGCGTTCGATCGACGGGCTCTCGAAGAGAATATTGGCGCCGCTGTCCAGCACGGTGATGAGGTCCGAGACGTTTTCAATGAGCGACCGGAAATAAATCTCGCTTGACCGGCGCAGGGCTTCCTCCACATTGCGCGCCGCCATCTCCTCCTGGAGCCGAATGTTGGCTTGGGCCCATTCAGCCGTGCGCTCCTTCACCACTTCTTCCAGGTGGTCCTGGTGCTTTTGCAGGGACTCCTCGGCCTTTGTTCGTTCGGCAATCTCGGCCCGGAGGTTTTCATTCAGCTGCTCCGCACGCTCCTTTGCACAGGCCAGATAGGACACCAGGCTGCTGTTTTCGTAGCGCAGCTTGAGCGACAGGACGGACATATTGTGTACGCGCAGCGCCATAATATGGATGAGAAGCGCAAAGAGAAGGGTCATCCCTCCCATGGTGACGTGGATCTCGTCGCCGAAGGCGAAAAAACGGATGATCAGGGGGGCGAGCGTCGGAATGCTGTATGCCAGATACGCGCTCCGGATGGCTGAAAACGTGCCTGCGGCGCCGGCGACCATGCCGCCCAGAGCGAAGGCGATAAAAACCTGGTGGGTCAACGAACCTGCGGGAAGGAGGAAGACGCCGGCTGCGCCCCAGGCAAGGCCTGACAGGGCCATGCCCGCGATAAACGACGGGCTCCAGCGGACCGTTTCTGAAGAAGACAATGGCCGGCGGCGGAACCGGTATACAAGGAAACAGCGAAGCACCGTGACAAGCAGCAGCCCGGCAAGCCACAAGGCAAGGGGCTGAGGGGAGACCACGTCCCTGAGAATGTAAGCCAGGGCCGCGGCGTTAACGACCGTCGCGATCATGCCGAGGGGCGCATTCTCGTGAAGTTGTCTGACCTGGTCTGCGCGGATCTGCAAAGCCTGGTCAGCGTTCCGTTGTTCTTCGGACATCGGAAGATCTTTCATGCGTTCAGGGGATCACAGGGCATTCGCGCGTAGTGCAGACGGATATTCAGGTACTCCTTGATAAACCTGCCACAATGTTACATAATTTCCCCGCAAAAAGCCATATTAAAGCGCATAGCTCGCGGCCCTTGGCTGACAGCGACATGTTCTCGGACGCCGCGCCGGGGTCGCTTCCGGCAGGGACAAGGAGGTATGGAGAAAAACAGAGGAGGGACAGAATAACGGAGAAGGGCTTAAGAAGCAGGACTTCCCGGGAACCCCGCTTGTGCACAATTGACAAGGGAGACAAGGCGGTAAGGCGCAGGCACAGCCGGAGGGACCGCAATGATCGCAGACCTCGGCAGGACCTCAGCCCTTTGACGATTTCAGGAGCTTTTCGAGCTTCTCGGCGCCCACACATTCCTTGGCATAGGCGCACCATTCGATGCACGAAGTGCCGATGGGCCGGGAGTTCATGTGCCCGCATTTTCTGCACTGGGTCTCGGGCTCATCGCTCCAGATCTCGATCTTCTCGCCGCACTTCTGGCACCGGATGTCTTCCGGTTTCGGCGATCGTATTTCAGCGCTTCCGGGGCAGCCTTCTTTAAACATGAATCCATTCTACTCCCGACAGGCGAAAAAGGCTATGATGTAGGTCATACCGGAGGGCTGTCATTTCCCCGCGGATTCTTTGATGGTTTCTGTTATTTGAAACCTGAAATTGTACGGAACGATCTGCCGGTCTATTTCTACCGGGATGAAGAGATTGAATACATGTCCTTTGAGTCCCGCTGCCGCCTCACTGTCGAGCGTAAACAGCGGCTTCAGGTCATACCCCTTGTTCTTCTGGGAAACGACCACACTGCTGATCGGGATCACGCTTTCCTGCACTGTCGCACGAGACGGCACCGTCTGGTCCGGGATAGGGTTGTTCCTTTCCGGGTAGCGGATCCGGGAATGCATGAGTCGATGTGAACGACCGTAGACATCGGTATATTCCGTGCGGTCCCACAGTATCTTTGCACTGAAAGGCGACAGGTTTTCGAACTGCATCTGGAACACCTGGTCGGCCACGGCAAATGAAAAAGCACAGGTTTTATCCCGGAACTGAAGCGTATCGGAAGCTTCGGGCTTTACCAGCTGAATCATAAGGCGGTACCGGACCTGGACGAGCTTCTCCAGCTTAATACTGAGCGTCTGACCGTCTTTGATGCTGATGAGCGGCATGGTAAAGGACTTATAGCTGTCCCGCTGCACGGTAAGGACGGCTTTCTTCGCCAGATCGGGGTCGGTTGGAGCTTTGGCAATGATAGTGGCGGGAGAACGGTATTTTATTTCCTTGAGCTCGGTGCCTGAGAGAACCCGGATTTCAGCGTCAGCCGGCTCAGTAAAAACCTTGAAGTGCTTCTCGACCGTGCCTGCGCAACCCGAGGCAAAAAAGACCGCGAATGCCGCTGCTGTCCATCGCTTCATAACCGTGCACCTCCGTCAGGGGATTCCCCGTTCTTTTGGCAATAATAGCACATCGCTGCACTCCTGTCCGCAGATCTGCGGCTGGAGGGATTCATCAGGCAGGGCGCATGAACCGACAGGTCCGATGTTTTGGATCTGTTCGATCGGTGAAGAAATAATGAGTTTCAACGCGATTGTTGTCCGGGGAAGCGACCCGGTGTGATACTTTACAGAGAATCATCTGAGGAGACTGCAGCACATTCTGCGCGAACGCAGGTGCTGCACCAAGCAGCGGCCTGCAGGAAGCCTGTCGGATCAGGCCCGGTTGCAGGGACGGCGGGATATTTTTTCCCACATCTCTTCGTCTATTTCATTGATGTACGCCTGGATGGGATATTCCTTGCCGCACGCCGTGCAGCGAAATGTCACATTACGTCAGCCGATCCGGAGTTCGATTTCCTTGCCGCAAACCTTGCACTTCATGACACAAACCTCGTCGCTTCCGGGGATAGCAGGGATGCGCGAAATGACGCTGAAGTTCCGGAATGGGGTTGCCGTTCATTCCGCATTTCGAAGTCCGCAATCCGCATTGCTCTTATTCTACCACATCCAGCTTTATCGAGAGTTCGCGAAGCTGGGCCGGGGACACCCGTGACGGGGCTTCGGTCATGACGCAGATTGCCTTCTGCGTTTTGGGGAACGCGATCACGTCACGGATGGACGTGGCGCCGGTGAGGATAGCCGTGAGCCGGTCCAGACCAAAGGCGAGACCGCCGTGAGGGGGCGCGCCGTATTCAAGCGCCTCGAGCAGGAACCCGAATTTCTTCCGCGCATCCTCTTCCGCAATGTTCAGCAGGCCGAACATCCGGGACTGCACTTCCGAGCGGTGGATGCGGATGCTTCCCCCGCCGATCTCGGATCCGTTCAGCACGATATCGTATGCCCTGGCCCTTACCTTCAGGGGATCGGACTTCATAAACTCCAGGTCCTCGTCCTTCGGCGCAGTGAAGGGATGATGCATGGCATCGTACCGCTTTTCATCGGCGTTCCACTCCACCAGCGGAAAATCGGTGACCCACAGGAAGTTCAGTCTGTTCTCGTCGATGAGTTTCAGCCTTTTCCCCAGGAGCAGCCGCAGGTATCCCAATGTCTCGAACACGACTTTTGGGCTGTCGGCGATAAACAGCATGAGGTCGCCGGGCTTTGCCCCGAGCCGCGCGGCTATTTCCCGGACCTGGCCGTCCTTGAAAAACTTCGCGATCGGCGATTCAAAGCCCCCGTCGGTGACCTTGATCCACGCCAGTCCTTTTGCGCCGAAGATCTTCGCTTCGTTCGTAAGGTCGTCCACCTCTTTGCGGGACAGGCCCGCCATGCCCGGCGCTGCAAAACCCCGGACCTGTCCGCCGAGCTCCACGGCCTGGAGGAACACCTTGAAGTCCGACGCCTTGGCGATTTCCGAAATGTCCCTGAGCTCGAGGCCGAAGCGTGTGTCCGGCTTATCCGAGCCGTAGCGGTCCATGGCCTCCCGGTACGGGAGGCGCGGGAACGGGACGGGAACATCGATGCCCTTGACCTCGCGGACGACCTCGGCAATGAGCCGCTCCATGAGCGCAATGATGTCGTCCTCGTCGATGAAGGACATCTCGAGATCTATCTGAGTGAATTCGGGCTGCCGGTCGGCCCTGAGGTCCTCGTCGCGGAAACACTTCACGATCTGATAATAGCGCTCGAATCCGGCCACCATCAGGATCTGCTTGAAAAGCTGCGGCGACTGGGGGAGCGCGAAGAACATGCCCGGATTCACCCTGCTCGGAACGAGATAATCCCGGGCTCCTTCAGGCGTGCTCTTGGTCAGGAACGGCGTCTCTATGTCGATGAATCCGCTGCTGTCCAGAAAGCGGCGCACGGTCCGGGTTATTTGATGGCGCGTAATGAGCGTCCGCTGGAGAGCCGGCCGCCGCAGGTCGAGGTAACGATACTTGAGGCGAAGGCTCTCTGCCACGTCGGTTTCATCCTCGATCATGAACGGCAGGGGCTTGGACGCGTTCAGGATCGTGAGATCCGACACCAGCACCTCGATCTCGCCGGTGGGAAGATTGGAATTCTCGGTTTTGTCCGGCCTGAGCGACACCTCCCCCGTTACGGCCAGCACATACTCACTCCGGATGTCGTGGGCGGCCGCGTGCGCTTCAGCCGCCTTTCCGGGATTGAAGACAACCTGGGTGATTCCGCTCCGGTCCCGCAGATCCACGAAGATGAGGCCGCCGTGGTCGCGCCTCGTATTGATCCATCCCATGAGCGTTACGGTCGCGCCCACGTCTTTTTTCGTTAATTCACCGCAGGTATGCGTCTTTTTCTGTGCGTTCACCGGTCAATACTCCTTTTTCATTTGTGCGAAAACAGGCTGGATAATAGCATCCCGCCTGCACTAAAGTCAAGCATGCAATAGGTTTCCGGACGTCCGCGCCGCAGCGTCTGCGGTCCGACCGGGTGTACGATGCCCGATTCCGCGCTCGTCGGCCGGCAGCCGCAGGTCACGCAGGTCCCGGCCGATATCAACGCAAGATCGGAAGCATTTTGCAGAAAACCGACAACGCGGCCAATGGTGAACAGGAAACGGCACGGGAGGATCAGTACGGCGCGGGGCCCCGGATAGCCGGTCGGGTGGATACGCAGGCTACTTGAGATAGGAGGAAAAATAGGGAGTGATTTCCTTGAGCAGTTTCTCGGCCTCCATGGGGACCATTACGGCAAAGACATTCAGCTTGACCAGGGCACGGACGTTGGCATCGCTGTGCGCGGCGGTGATCATCCTCTGCCCGAAATCCCGGTTCAGCTTTTTTACCTCGTTATATATCCTGGCAAGCCCCTCAAGCTGCCATTCGGGCTTTTTCCCGGCCTGGGCGCGGATGAATTGGGCCACGAGAAACAGGGAGATCGTCCTGAATACCGTCTCTTCCAGGCTGGCAAAGGGAAGATGAAATTTGACCATCGGCTTGAGCGGCTCCATGACCGGACAACCGCTCGTGGTCATAATGATGCCGAGCAGGGGGCTCAGCCCTTCCTGGATCGACGTCTCTTTAACATAAGCCCGCTCCTTCACCGTAACGGTGACGACCGCCTTGTCTGCAGCGGCGACCTCCCTGAATTCCTGGGTGATCCCGGCAAGATTCACGGCAATCGGGCAGTAGGGGATGAGGGTCGTATTCAACGGGCAGTTTGCGCACTGATGGAATTCCAGGCGTGCCCAATCCGGCGGAGCATCTGTCCGGCCCCGGACCAGGGCAAGGTTGTCCTTCTCGAGTAGAAGATCGAATGCCTTCTCCGCTCCATTGCTCATTTTGAAATCGTAGAGAATTCTGACCGGTTCCGCCATCAGCTGCTCCTGTTCGCATCAGATTTTTTCATCATATACTCCGCACCGGGGATTGTCAAGGCAGTCAGCAGCGCGGCCGGATGCATCGCAATCACGGTTGACAGGGCGGCGGGCTTCGGTTATCATCACCCCATTCCATGTGACAGGAGGCCACACGATGAAGACCGTTGTTTTTGTTCTTGCCGCAGGTTTTTTGTTGACCGCATCACCGCTTTTCGCCGCTCCGCCCCTGATGCAGGACGGCAAATGGGAAATTTCCGTAAAAATGGAAATGCCGGGCTTGCCGTTCTCCATGCCGCCTACGACAATCACCCAGTGCATCACCAAAGATGATGTGAAGGATCCCAAAAAAGACGATCCCCCGCCGGACAAGAAAAACGATTGCGAAGTTAAGGACATGAAGATCCAGGGCAACAAGGCAGACTGGACCATGCAGTGCAAGGACGGCAGCAGGGGATCCGGCGAAATGGTCTACCAGCACAATGCATACAGCGGCGTCATGAAGATGGAAACCGCGGACAAGAAGCAGGGAAAGTCAACGATAGTGCAGCACATCAGCGGCAGGAGGATCGGCGACTGCAAATAGCCGCCCTCGGGCCGGATAGTCCACGGAGCGCCCCGTTAAGTTCACCGGGGCGCTTTTTTTAGCATAGACCGACTCCGCCGCTGCTCTTCACCTGCCGGCCCGCGAAACCGAGTGCGGACGATAAGGACATACGCCATGTTTATACGGGAATTAAATGACTGCGAGGAGATCGTGGCCGGCGACAATTGCCTGCTCCGCGAGATCCTGCACCCTGACAAGGAAGACCTCAACCTCCGCTACAGCCTGGCCCACGCGGTGGTCAGGCCCGGTGACACGACCTGGGAGCACCGGCTCAAAACCTCCGAAGTATACTATATAATAGAAGGGGAAGGCATCATGCACATCAACGGAGAATCGGCGCCGGTCCGGCCGGGATCGACCGTGTACATACCTCCCCGGGCAAAACAGTGCATCACGAACTCCGGAAAGGATGACCTTAAATTCATCTGCATTGTTGATCCGGCCTGGCGCAAGGAAGATGAGGAAGTTCTGTAGATGAAAGCCGGAGGAGACGGCCCCCATGCCCCTTGTCCCTGCATCCCGATATCGCGCGCCGTTCCTCTGCAGGAACGGTCATGCCCAGACCATCGTCCCTTCGCTGCTCCGCACGATCGACGGATGCCGCTACACCCGGGAACGCATCGACACACCCGACGGCGACTTTCTTGACCTGGATTGGGCGCGGACGGGCAGCAGGAGAATCGCTGTCCTGTCCCACGGACTGGAAGGCAACTCCAGCCGTCCCTACGTGAAGGGAATGGCGCGCATGCTGAACCTCCACGGCTGGGACGCGCTGGCCTGGAATTACCGCGGATGCTCCGGGGAAACGAATCGAAAGCTTCGCATGTACCATAATGGGGCCATCGATGATCTGGACTGCGTCATCCGATACCTGCTGCAGCAGCAGACCTACGGGACGGTGGCATTGATCGGATTCAGCCTTGGAGGGAACCTGTCCCTGGTCTACCTGGGTGCGAACAGCTCTGCCCTTGATCCGCGAATAGGGAAAGCAGTCGTTTTCTCGGTCCCCTGCGACCTCGCTGCAAGCGCCCATGAGCTGTCCCGCCTGAGAAACCGGCTCTACATGCAGCAGTTCCTCATTTCGCTCCACGGGAAGATCAAAACAAAAATGAAGGTCATGCCGGGATTAATCAGCGACGAAGGGTACGGACGCATTAAAAATTTCAAGGATTTCGACGACCGGTATACCGCGCCCCTCCATGGTTTCCGGGATGCCGAGGACTACTGGTGTAAGTGCAGCAGCGGGCAATATATTCCCGCGATTCGTGTTCCTACGCTTATCGTAAACGCCCTCGATGACCCCTTCCTCACCGGCCGATGCTATCCTGTCCAGGAGGCCTCGGACAGCGCATATGTGCATCTCGAGATGCCGGAATGGGGAGGCCATGTGGGGTTTATGCAGTTCAATCACGACGGCAGCTATTGGTCGGAGAAACGGGCCATCGAGTTTCTGGAGCAGGCCTGAGGAGCCTTCCGTCGACATCCCCGCTTTCAGCGAATCACCGCCTTCACGATCAGTGCCCCGGCGACTGACTGCTCCGCCCCTTCTCCGGCCGCAACGTGGCGCGCCTGCTCTTCAGCCGGACGGGATCAACACCCACCCGAACCCATCCGCTCTTGCGCTGGAACATCGTGATCGATCTGTTCCGGATCAACTGGTCGAGAAAAGTGTCTTTTACGAAATCATACCTGTTGTCAGGATATATTACGCGAATGAGCATACCCGCCTCCTTCTCCCTGCGAGTGAAATCCTCTACCCCTGCCGGCACGCGGGACTCTGCTAATGCGAGCATCCTGCAGCAACTCCTCTGCAAACACGATACCGGCTGCCTGCCGGACGACCGGCTCCACAAGTGACCATTGTTCGAAAAAGCAATACCGCGCGTCGACGTCCCTGATTTATACATATCAACGGGCTGGCTCACTGTCAAGACAGTCCGATTTCATGCAGAGCCGGCAGCGTGAAAGTTTTCACTCTTTCGGTGATTGCTGGAGACAATGTCGATATTGGCGGGCCTTTCTTTATACTTAAGTACTCATTTTTTCCGGCACTTGACGAAGTCTGCAGTGGAAGCAAACAGGGTCAGGGAAGGGACTTGTCGCCATATCCTCCCCTCTGAAAGGCATTCATGTCCCTTTTTTCGGATCAAAAGTACTAAAAATCCGAATAAAAATCATTTGCCATAGTCCTTCTCCTGCGTTATTATATGGGGCTGTGTTTTCGCAACTTTATTCCGCAAAGGTCACCGCATGCTCCAGGTAACGAATCTCGAAAAATCCTACGGCAAACAGGTCCTGTTCGACGGCGTCGGCTTCACGGTCAATCCACGCGAGCGGGTCGGTCTCGTGGGCAGGAACGGCCACGGCAAATCCACCCTCTTCCGAATGGTCCTCGGGGAAGAACACCAGGACTCCGGCACGATCACCGTACCGTCCGGGTACTCTATCGGCCACCTGTCCCAGCATATCCATTTCACGGAAGAGACCGTTCTCGGCGAAGCCTGCCTGGCCCTTCCGTCGAACGAGGACCATATCGACGAAACGTACAAGGCCGAGGCGATCCTGCACGGCCTCGGCTTCACGAACGACGACTTCGACCGGCACCCGGCGTCGCTCTCCGGCGGCTACCAGGTCCGCTTGAACCTCGCCAAGGTTCTCGCGTCCGAGCCCAATCTCCTGCTCCTGGACGAACCCACGAACTACCTCGATATCGTTTCCGTCCGCTGGCTCACCCAGTTCCTGCGCGCCTGGCGAAACGAGATGATCATCATCACCCACGACCGCGACTTCATGGACAGCGTCTCCACGCATACCATGATCATCCACCGCTGCAAGATGCGGAAGGTGCAGGGCGGCACCCAAAAGCTCTACGACCAGATCCTTCTGGAAGAGGAAATCTACGAAAAGACGCGCCAGAACGACGAGAAAAAACGCAAAGAGGTGGAGCAGTTCATCAACAGGTTCCGCGCCCAGGCCACCAAGGCCAGCGCGGTCCAATCGCGTGTCAAGGCCCTGGCCAGGCACGAGAAGCTCGAAAAGCTCGATGAGATCAGAACTCTGGACTTCAAATTCAGATCAGCCCCGTTCGAAGCCAAGTGGCTCATGACCGTCGAAGACCTGTCCTTCGGATTTTCCAAGGACGGACCGAAGCTGATCGACGGGCTTTCCTTCGCCGTCGGAAAGAAGGACCGCGTCGCCGTGATCGGAAAGAACGGCAAGGGAAAGACGACGCTCCTCAACCTGCTGGCCAGGGAGATGTCACCCCTCGGCGGTGAAATAAAACACCACCCGAACACCAAGATAGCCTATTTCGGCCAGACCAACATCAACCGCCTGCGCCCCGAAAAAACGGCGCTCCAGGAGGTCATGGAGTCCCATCCTGACTGCGGCCAGGGCGAGGCCCGCGCGATCTGCGGGCTTATGATGTTCGAAGGAGACAACGCACTCAAAAAAGTGAGCGTGCTCTCGGGCGGCGAAAAAAGCCGGGTGCTTTTGGGCAAACTGCTCGTCTCGCCCGCGAATCTCCTGATGCTCGACGAGCCCACAAACCACCTCGACATGGAGTCTATTGATTCGCTCATCGAGGCGATCGAGGCTTTTGACGGCGCGGTCATCATCGTGACCCACAGTGAACTCATTCTCGAGGCCATCGCGACCAAACTCATCATTTACGACAATGACGAAGTGTCGGTCTTCGAGGGAACTTACCTCGACTTCCTCGAACGGGTCGGATGGAGCGACGAAGGCGGTGTGCGCGTAAAGAAGGGGAAAAAACAGGACGCGGCCAGGAATGGGAACCGGAAGGACGCGAAGAAGCAGCGCGCGTCCATTATTTCGGACAAGTCAAAGGTTTTAAGCTCGCTCAAAAACCGGATCACGGTCATCGAACAGGAGATCACGAAGCTCGAACAGGAAGTAGAGCGCGATACCCAGGAGATGCTCGAAGCTTCAGTCAAGGGCAAGGCATTGAGCATCAGGCAGTTGTCCCAATGCATAAACGAGGCCAAGACAAAGATCGAGAAGCTCTTCGCCGAGCTGGAGTCTGTCACGACGGAACACGACGCGAAAGCACGGGAGTTCGACGAGCAGCTCGCCGGACTTGCCGAAATATCATGACATGGGGCTGCCGAAGCGGCCGCCGCATGTCACCGCACGAAAGAACAATTCCATGAACACCGATCCGGCAAAAGGATTCAACCGATTCCTCATCCACTTTCAGCGCGACGTAAAGCAGTGGCTTTTTTTCATGCTTTACCTGCTGTTCTTTCGCCTTTCTTTCCTGGCGTACTACCGGAACAAAATGGAAGCTGCGAGCGGCACTGTGAGCGTTCTCCTGACCGTACTTACCGGACTCCGCTTCGACTCCATGCTTTCAACCTGCTGGATCGCCTTACCCTTTCTGGCCGGCGTGGTTTCGGGGTTCGTTGATCTTGGTTCTCTCCCTCACCGTCTGCGCAAGGGATTCGGCGCTGCCTTCGTTCTTCTCACGTCGATCGCCTGGATCTTCACCTTTGTTTACTTCAGGGAATACGACGACCAGTTCAACCACTTCATCTTCAACCTGTATTACGACGACACGAAGGCGATCCTGCTCACCATCTGGGCAAACTACCACCCGATTCTTGTCTTTACGGGTATCGGCATCATCATCGCATTGGTCCAGAAACTGAACAACCGCTTTGTCGGAAACGGCTTCCTGTCCGACAACGTCATCGCGTCGCTCCGCATACCTCTTGTTGTAAAAATCACGGCCGCCCTGGTCATTGCCGGGCTGGTCCTTACCGGCGTGCGCGGCGGGGCCGGAGACCGGCCGGCCCAGCGCAAGGACATTGCCGTTACCGCGGACGGTTTTTTGAACAAATCAGTCGTCAATCCTTTTTTTTCGCTGCTCTTCGCAGTGGAGGATCATGCATTACAGACCGGTGTAGCGGGTGTGGAAACCTTCCTTCCTGACGGAGACGTTCGAAAAGCCGCCCGCGAATTCTTCGAGACCGATGCAAACTATCCGGACCTCGATTCCTATATGGAAAAACATGCCCGGGGCCCGAAAGGAACGCCGCCCCGGCATATATTTCTATTTATCATGGAAAGCTACGATGCATGGCCGTTCCTGCCGAAATACGCTTCCTTCGGGCTGACACACAACCTTTCGGAATTCGGCAGGAAGGGTCTGCACTTCACGAGCTTCCTGCCTTCCTCTGACAGCACGATGCAGTCGCTCACCACGGTCGTGACGAGCATCCCCTACGCCCAGATCGAAATGAATTTCCAACGGTCCTCGTACAAACCCTATCCGTCATCGCTGTTTGAAGATTTCAAAAGAATGGGCTACCGGACGCGCCTGTTTTATGGAGGATATTTGAGCTGGCAGCGGTTCGGCGATTTCGCGCGGGACCAGGGTGCTGACGAAGTCTACGGCGCGCCGAACATGAACAAGGGCGTTGCAACCCACGAATGGGGCGTCGATGACGAGTATTTGTTCAGCTTTGTGTCTGAAAAGATCGACGATTCACAGCCGAGCTTTAACCTTATTTTGAATACAAGCTATCATCCGCCCTACAACGTAGACGTGTGGGGAAAAGGATTCCCTCTTACAAAGGTTCCCGACGACATTGCGCCGTTTTTCGACAACTCGCTTACCATCAAGATGCTGGGCCATTTGTGGTATGCAGACAAGTGTCTCGGTGATTTTGTGCGCAAAACCGAAAAAAGTCTTCCCAGGACCCTCTTTGCCTTTACGGGTGACCACTTCGGACGCAAGTTCATCAACCAGAAACCGGGCTTCTTTGAGCGGTCGGCCGTGCCGTTCATATTATACGGATCTGATGTCATGCGCGGGATCTCCATGCCCGATGGTGCGGCCGGGGGACACATCGATATTGCACCGACGCTCGTCGAGCTCGCCGCCCCGAAGGGTTTCACCTATTATTCGGTGGGACAAGACCTTCTTGCGCCGAGAAAAAAATTCTTCGGGATCGGCCAGTACCGTATCATCGGCAGGGATTATATCGCCGACCTGAGCACTCAGCCGCCGCAGTTCCATCCCCTTCCCGGCGTACCGCTGCCCAAGCAGCTGCCCGACGGCACGGAATTGAAAAAAATGCTGAATGAAGCCTACGGTATCGGTTGGTGGCGCGCACGGCAGGGAACGCACCTGTAAAGGAGTACCGCGCTCCCTGCTGAGCCGATAGGGACGAGAATCAGGACTGGCCAGGCTCATCGCCGAAAGCGCTATGAAAAAGGACCTGCCGTTGTTGCGCTCGCAGAAGCTTTCCGTGCACGCCTGGCAGCACGAGGGATTCCGAACGGCAGACTGTTCAGTACAAAATGACGCGCCGTTCATTCGGCTATTTTTTTCTCCCACTCTGCAATCGGATACAGGCAATAGTTCCCCTTTTCCAGCGGTATCACCCATCGAGCGCCCTCATCGTGCAGCAACTGAATATAGGGGAGATAGGCTATCTCTTCCTTGGTAACAATCCAGCCTTTTCTTCTCAAATGATGGAGCGAATAAGAGTTCCCTGCGCCGCCTCCGCCCACCCCCCCTATGGTTTCTACGACAACAAGGTCCTTCTTCGCCGTTGCCTGTTGAATAGAAGCCATAGTGTCGATGAGAACTCTATCTTCCCGATAGATGCGAATCTTGATCAGAAAAATAATGAGAATGAGGGCGATGCCCAATGCCATACGATTCACTTTGAACTTTCCGCACAGTGCCTCCAGGGAAAAAGCGCTGCTGATGACCAACAGGGGAAGGAGACAAATCAAATAATAATAATGCGGGGAAAAGTGCCTTCCCGAGACCAATCCAAGCACCACAATACCGATCAATCCGGCCAGCAGGAAATACCGATAGATACGGTTTCCCTTCCTAAATAATTCGCAAGAACCGTGCACTGTAAACGGCAGCCATATCCAGCCGAGATAGGAGGTGGTTATTTCGTTGAGCAGCAAAGACCAGAAGGAAAATGAAGACATGGTTGCCAGGTTATGGTGCAAATCGGATCCGAAAAAAAAGATGTCCAGACCGAATTTCCGGACCAGGTAGGGCGACCAGTAAAAATACCAGAAAGCGAATGCCGCGAGTATCGCCGTTCCTCCGAGAAACACCCCCCGGTTGAACTTCCCTTTTTTTACGTCGGCAACAAACGTATGCACCAGCGGATAGCACAAAAAAATCAGAAAAGGTCTCGAGAGGCTGGCAAGGCAAAGAAACAGGATGCTCGCCATCAGTTCGTTGGTCTGGCCCGTCTGCTCATAACGGGTAAAAAAATAGACCCCGGCCAGTGCGAGACTGAGAGCAAACAGTTCCGGCATGAAAGATGTCGCAAAGAAGAAAACGAAGGGGGAGGTGAGATATACGATAACGATTGATGAAGCCGTAATCGTTTTGTCTATGCTGGCTGCCAGCGCGATGAGAAAAATCAGGGCGACGACAGAGCTTACCAGCGAAATCAGCTTCCCCGGAATGTCGACGTCCGTGTCAAAAACAAAATACAGTATTCCCGACAGGTACTGATACATCGGGAACTCCATCCCAGTTATGCCGCTCAGTTCTCCCCTGGCATCGACCCTTGGATAGAAAAAATTGAAGGACTCTTCGTAAAAATTCCTCGATACGGCTGCCGTATCTGCCTGACGCCAGCTATGGGAATGCGAGACCGTGTGAACCAGCAGGGGGAAATGCAGAAAGATAAACAAGGAAATAAGGACCAGCACCGTTTTTTTGTACTGTCGATCATTCATTGCGTTTATCCTGCTTTCGACGCCGGAAGGCCGGACCCGGAATCGGGAAAACCTAATGTAGATTCAGCACCTTTTTCACTCCACATTCTTCAAAGAGCACAAAAAAGCCCCGGTCGAAATCGTCCGGGGCCTGTCGCCCTGCAGTCGTTATTTCTGGCCCGATAACTCACGCATGGCCTGCCTGATCTGATCCGACCCTGGTCCGCTCGGCACGAGTTCCAGGTACCGCTTGAACTCCTTCAGCGCCTCATCGGTTTTGTGCAGGTCGTTGGCGAGCACGACACCGAGATTGCGGTGAGCATTCGGAAAATCGGGGTCGATCGCCAGCGCTTTCCGGTACTGCTTCACAGCCATGTCGTATTTCCCGACGCCGCGGTAGCAGGTCCCCAGGTCGACCAGGACATTGACATTCTTCGGATTGATGGCCAGGGATTTTGCATAGGCATCGACCGCCTCGCTGAACCGCTGAGAGTCCATCATAGCATCGCCGAGCCTCGTCCATGCCTCCGCGCTCTTCGGATTGCTTCTGGCTGCCAGCTGAAACTGTTCAATATCTGTGACCGCCGGCGGAGCGGCAGGCGCGTAGGATACCTGCTGTTTCTGCTCCTGCTGCCTGCACGCACCTGCTGCCAGTGCAAGGAGAACCGAACTAATCACAATGATCTTTTTCATAGCTTCCCCCTTATCGGAAAAATATCCGGGCGGCAGGTCAGCGGCAAAATGCCACCCCTCCCGACCCAAGCCCTTTGAATGCTGATCCTGCGGCGTCAGGCCGTTCCTTCCGTTAACCCTTGACGAAGGAGCAACAGTAGTCCGTCAACTCCGTTACCTTCAGCTGAAACTTTGCATTCGCCCGTACTTCAAAGGACTGGCCTCCCCTGATGTTTCTCCAGGACGTCTCCCCGGGCAGAAGCACCTCGAGGTTCCCGGACAGTATCTCCATGGTTTCCTTGTCCGCAGTGCCGAATTCAAACTCCCCCGGCAGCATCACGCCGAGCGTCTTTTTCGACCCGTCCGGAAAAAGGACCGTTCTGCTCGTGACCTTTCCCGCGAAATAGACGTTCGCCTTCTTTACGACGGTCACATTCTTGAACTCCGACATTCCAAACCTCCCCTATAGCAACACGGATAGACACGGACGAACAGTCTTATCCGGATTTCATTCCGCAATTCGCATTTCGCAATCCGCAATCAGGTTATCTCGTCAAGTGTCTGTATTTGATGCGGTGCGGCTGGTCTGCATCGGCCCCAAGCCGCTTCTTCCGGTCTTCTTCGTACTCCGTAAAATTGCCGTCAAAGAAGGCCACCTTGCTGTCTCCTTCGAACGCAAGGATGTGCGTCGCGATCCTGTCGAGGAACCAGCGGTCGTGGCTGATCACGACCGCGCAGCCCGCAAAATTTTCGAGCCCCTCCTCGAGCGCCCGCATGGTGTTTACGTCGAGGTCGTTCGTGGGCTCGTCGAGGAGCAGCACATTGGCTTCCTCCTTCAGGATGCGCGCAAGGTGCACCCGGTTGCGCTCTCCTCCCGACAGCACGCCCACCTTTTTCTGCTGGTCCGTCCCACCGAAATTGAAACGCGATACGTAGGCGCGGGAATTCATCAGCATTTTGCCGAGCTGCACCTGTTCCTGACCGCCGGTGATCTCCTGCCAGATGGTTTTGTTCGAGTCGAGCACATCGCGGCTCTGGTCCACGTACGCGAGCTTTACGGTCTCGCCGATCCTGATCGTGCCCTTATCCGGCTTGTCCTGCCCCGTGATCATGCGGAAAAGCGTGGTCTTGCCCGCACCGTTCGGCCCGATGACCCCCACAATGCCTCCGGGCGGCAGCATGAAAGACATGCTCTCCACGAGAATATTGTCGCCGAAGGCCTTGGTTACGTTCTCTGCCTCGATCACCACCTTGCCGAGCCGCGGTCCCGGTGGGATGTAGATCTCAAGTTCCTTGCCGCGCGCTTCGGTTTGCTGGCGGAGCAGTTCTTCGTAGGAGTTGATGCGCGCCTTGGATTTCGCATGCCTGCCCTTGGGCGACATCCTGATCCACTCCAGCTCGCGTGCAAGCGTTTTCTGGCGTTCGCTTTCGGTTTTCTCCTCAAGCTTCAGCCGCTCACCCTTCTGTTCGAGCCAGGACGTGTAGTTCCCCTTCCAGGGGATGCCCTGGCCGCGGTCAAGCTCAAGTATCCAGCCTGCCACGTTATCGAGAAAATAGCGGTCGTGGGTCACGGCGATCACCGTGCCCTCGTAGTTTTTCAGATGGTGCTCCAACCAGGCAACGGACTCGGCGTCAAGATGGTTCGTCGGTTCGTCGAGCAGCAGGATGTCGGGCTTCTGCAGCAGCAGGCGGCAGAGCGCCACCCGCCTTTTTTCACCGCCCGAAAGGACGTTCACCTTCGTTTCCCCGGCCGGGCAGCGAAGCGCATCCATGGCCATTTCAAGCCTGCTGTCGAGCTCCCAGGCATTCGCGTGGTCCAGCTTTTCTTGCACCTCGCCCTGCCGCTCGATCAGCTTCTGCATCTCGTCGTCGGACATAGGATTGGCAAAACTCTCGTTGATCTTGTTGTATTCCGCGAGGAGATCAACTGTAGCCTGCACGCCCTCTTCCACGATCTGGCGCACGGTCTTTTCCGGGTCGAGCTTCGGTTCCTGCTCAAGGAAGCCCACGGTATAGCCCGGCGAAAGCACAGCCTCGCCCACATGCTCCTTGTCCATACCCGCCATGATCCGCAGGAGCGAGCTTTTCCCCGAACCGTTCAGGCCCAGTACGCCGATCTTGGCGCCAAAAAAATAGGAGAGGTAGATGTCCTTCAGGACAGGCTTCTTGTCGTAAAACTTCCCCACCCCGACCATGGAGTAGATGATCTTGTTCGGTTCGTTTGCCATGCTGTTCCCGGTACCTCCTGAATAAAGCGCCCTCTTTTGTACACTGACTCGGCCTGCTGTGTCAACTGCTATTTCTCGCTATTTCTCGCCCTATTCCGGCCCTGCAGCATACCCCCGCCGACGACCGGAGCGCCTTGGACGTATACCCGTCACGATACAGCCCGGTATGCGGCGCTGCGAGGCCCGCTCTCCACGACCGCAGCCCCTACATGACTTTTCCTGACCGCTTGCGCAGGCAGACCTTCGTACCAACAGGTCTCTGCCGAACCGAGCGTCATCGTGCGTCATGATAACCTCGCTGTCGTCATCTCTTCATCGATGTTGCATCGGCCGCCCCTCCCGGGACCGCGGTCTCCATCATTTCCAGATAGATGAGCCGGTCACCGGGCTCCACCCCGCTGCCGTTCCTGAACAGAAAATCTTTTCCGTTCCTGACGACGAGCAGGATTTTTGCGCTGCCCGGGCCGACGATCGGTCCATCCCCGCCGGCCCTCGCGATCCGCTCCTTCAGCACCAAGCTTCTGCCTGCAAGTGCCACCATGTTGATCACGCCCAGGTCCGTTGCAGCGGATGCAAAGGTCGGAGCAGCGATGCTGGACGAGCTGAGTGCCACATGAATATTGAAGTGTTTCTCGATCTTTTCGGCGAATTCCTTGTTGAAAATCCGAAGCACAACCTGGATTCCGGGATGAAAGCTCCTGGCGTTCAGTCCGATCTCCAGGTTTTTCATGTCGTCATCGGTGGCGCAGATGATCGATTTTGCGCCGGCGATATTCGCATTGACGAGGGTCTCCTCCAGGGTCGCATCGGAAATGACCAGCGGCACATCCCTCCGGGTCACGGCGCCCAGATACCTGCCGTCGGCGTTTTTCTCGATGATCACGACCTTTTCGCCCAGCACGAGCAAGTCCTCAAGGATCCTGATCCCCACGTCACCGATGCCACAGAGGATCACATGGTCCCGAATCCTGTGTTTTTTTCTTCCCATGAGAAGGTCAAAGCGCTTCTTAAGCAAAACGTCGCTCACCAGGGCGAACAGGAACACCACTGCGGATACGCCCGCGGCCATCAGCAGCATGATGAGGAATTTCGACAGCTGGTGATAATCACGGTACGCCGTGTCCTCGAAGCCGCCGCTCGTCAGCATGGCCAGGACCACATAGGCGGCGTTGAAGAAACCCATCCCCTCTGAAAAGTGAAGCGCCACAATCGAGAGCAGCGCTAGGGCGGCCAGGATCGCTAACGTGCCCGCCGCAATGCGATCGAGGCGCTTGAACGATGCCAGAAAACCGTCCGGTGTCACGGTCTGCCCGGGAGGTGCTCCGTCAGCAGCGTCGTCACCGGCCGGCGGGGACAGTTTTTTTGCCTGTGACAGCGGGGAGAACAGCGCAAGCCTGTCACCGGCCTGCACAACTACGCTCTCCGCCGGAAACAGGTCCTGGTTCACGGATACGACGATGACGGATTCCTGCTGCTGGATATCGGCAACGGTCCTTCCGGCAAACCGCCGGCTGTCCGTTTCGAACAGGGAATGGATGGTTTTGTGCAATTCGAACGAAAGCAGGTTCTTTTTGATGACCGCTGCGGCTGTGAAGCTGGGGGAAGCAACCTGTGAGGCGCTTAGCACACGAAAATTCCCTACGCACTCCTCGAGCTTTTTCGCCAGGTTCAGGTTGAAAAGACGGATGACAATGGTGATACGGGGATTGATCTCCACGGCATACAACGCGGCCTGGAGATTGAAAAGCTCGTCCTCGGAGGGCAGGACCAGGGAGCGGGCAGTCGCGAGCCCGAGGCGGGCAAGCAGCCGGAAGTCACCGGTGTCCGCACAGAGGACTGTGATGCCTTCGGCCTCGGTTCGGGACAGGACCTGCTGATCAGCCGGACATCCAACGAGGGTCACGGGATGGCCCAGGTCGTGCAGGCAGTGGGCGATCCGGACCCCTGCATTCGATATTCCGTAAACAATGACAGCTTCCGGCACAGTGCCTCCTCTGCCGCAGGGTGGGATTCAATCGGTTCGGAGGCCCGGCATACGTCCTATTCCCATTCGATCGTACTCGGCGGCTTGGACGAGATGTCGAAGCAAACGCGGTTCACGCCTTTAACTTCATTGATGATGCGGTTCGACATGATGCCGAGCAGGTCATAGGGGACCTTCGCCCAGTCCGCAGTCATACCGTCCTGGCTCGTGACCGCGCGGATGGCGACAACGTTCTCGTAAGTCCGTTCGTCTCCCATGACGCCCACGGTCTTGATGGGGAGCAGCACGGCAAAGGACTGCCAGATCTGCTTGTAGAGGCCTGCCTTCTTGATCTCCTCAATGACAATGGCGTCTGCTTCGCGAAGAATGGCGAGACGAGATTCGGTCACCTCGCCCAGGATGCGGATGGCAAGGCCCGGACCCGGGAAGGGCTGGCGGTCGATAATGTCGTCGGGCATCTCCATCTCACGCCCGATGGCGCGCACCTCGTCCTTGAAGAGCTCGCGCAGGGGCTCGACAAGCTTCAGTTTCATCTTTTCCGGCAGGCCGCCCACGTTGTGATGCGACTTGATGACCGCCGACGGCCCTTTGAACGACACGCTTTCGATCACATCGGGATAAAGCGTGCCCTGGACCAGGAACTCGGCCCCGCCCACCGCATGGGCCTCACGCTCGAAGACCTCGATGAAGGTGTTGCCGATGATCTTCCGCTTCTTCTCAGGGTCCTCGACGCCTTTGAGACGGGACAGGAATTCCCGGGACGCGTCCACGTACTTGAGATTGAGCCCCATGTTTTTGAACGAGTTCTGGACCGATGCCGCTTCATTCTTCCTGAGGACGCCGTTGTCGACAAAAATGCACGTCAGCTGCTTGCCGATAGCCTTGTGCACCAGCACGGCAGCCACGGACGAGTCAACACCGCCCGAGAGGCCGCAGACAGCCTGTTTGTCCCCGACGGCTTTCCAAATCTCTGATACGGAATACTCCACAAAGGAGGCCATGGTCCAGGACGGCTCACATTTACAGATCCCGTACACGAAATTTCGCAGGATCTGGACGCCCTGCGGCGTATGAACGACCTCGGGGTGGAACTGGACGCCGAAGAACCTTCTCTGCTCGTTCGCCATAGCGGCAGTCGGCGAATTGTCGGTATGGGCGATAGCGTGGAAACCCTCGGGCATCTTCTCGATGCGGTCGCCGTGGCTCATCCATACGACAGTTTCGAGTTGGCGTTGTGATCCCGTCCCGTCGCCGATTCCCTTGAAAACGACCTTCGTTCTCGTGAATGATTCAGCTCTGCCCTGCCGTATTCGCGCTTGGTCGATTTGGCCACCGTCCCGCCGAGCACATGGGTCAAAAGCTGCATGCCGTAGCAGATGCCCAGGACCGGGATGCCGAGATCGAGATGCGCTCGGTCGATGAGCGGCGCGCCGCTGTCGTAGACGCTCGAAGGGCCTCCTGACAGGATGAGGCCCTTGGGACGGAAAGCCTTGACCTTGTCAAGGCCCGCATTATAAGGCAGGATTTCGCAATAGACTTTGGCCTCGCGCACCCGGCGCGCAATGAGCTGGGTGTATTGGGAACCGAAGTCGAGGATGAGTATTCGTTCGCTGTGGATGTCGGACAAGGGGCTCTCCTTTCAAGCCGAAGTAAAGAATAATACTCTATGTAGCCACGAAGTGTCAATCTGAACCTTTTCCGGAACCCTGACCGCGGCAGGCCGTTCATGCAGGATTTAAAGACACGGATAAACGCCAGAGGAAAGGGGATTTGTTCAATCCGCCGCTTCTCCGCTTGACATTACGAGCTCTGAGCGATTATTATCAATGTATGACCCAGGCTGTATATCAGAAGCTGCAGGACAAGGCTCTTACGCTCGCCCGTTCTCTTCCCCGGCCTCTCTTCTACGGGGAGCAGGCCTCATTCGTGAACCGGGCTGAGGAAACCCTCCGGACCCATCCCTTTATACGAACCTGCAGGACCTTTCTGGACGAGTCCCAGCTGGAATGCGCCCATGGCCTTTGCCACTGCGAGGCCGTGGCCCGCGATGCAGGAACGATCGTCCTGATCGAAGCCTCAGCACTCAAAATTGACCGGCCCGAGCGTCGATTCGCTCTTTACCGCCTCTATCATCGCCGGCCTCCTGCACGACATTAAACGAAAAGAACAGGATCATGCGGTGCGGGGCAGCATCGAGGCGGAAAAGATCCTCTCCCGGCTCGGCATGGAGCTGAGGGAACGGCAATACATAGCAGACGCGATAAGGAACCACGAGGCCTTTCAGGAGACCATCGATCGCGATGACATAGCGGGAAAACTGGTGAGCGATGCGCTCTATGATGCGGACAAGTTCCGGTGGGGCCCCGAGAACTTCAGCACGACGCTGTGGCTGATGGTGTCGTCACGGAATACGCCGCTGGAATCCCTTCACAGGACGTTCCGGGAAAAAATGAAGGGCATCGAAAAAATCAAGGAAACCTTCCGGACCGAGACCGGCAAGCGGTATGGTCCGGAATTCATTGACCAGGGGATAACAATCGGCAATGCTATTTATGATGAGATGAGCATCCTCCTCCAAAACGACAGCTAGAAGGAAGTCTTGCCTGCTGTCTACTGATCACTCATCCCCGAACTCTGCCTTCGGCTTATTTCCATAGACTTTTTTCATAATAGCGTCTGTCCGCTCTTTGCGAGCCTCGGCAACGCCGTCTTTCAGCTTCATCGTCTCTTCGGCAAACATCGCCGACCTGAGCCACTCGTACCCCAGCTTCAGGAGTTCGGCATCGTCGGTGCGCACTTTTTCGATCCGCTCCTGCGGGATATCGTACGTTTCAAGGAAGCTGCTCCCGAACACGAACTCGCGTAAATAATCCGTATTCGTGCTGACCATGAAGAACATCTGATTCTTGATCTCGGGGAATTCCTTCTCGCCGAATGACTTTTTCTTGATCAGGATCTCCATCCATCCGCGGTTCATTTCATCGTGCAGGTCCGACCCCTGATCCTTGCGCCACTCCTCGATGGTCCACTCCTTGTCTTCCTCGAAGCCCTTGCAGTGGTCCTCTTTGGTCATGAAGTAGAACTCGTCCTTGCCGCCCTCCGCGTCCTTTTTCCTGAGCGTGGCCATGCCCACGGGATAGTAGCGGCAGATGTTCGGACGGTCCTCGTAAACCGTGCAGCCGTCGGGAGTCAGGAACGGGCAGCTCTTTTTTTCATCGTTCCGCATTTTGAGCGTGATCACGGGAAGGAGCGTCTTTGCCAGGATCTCGATTTCGCAGTATGTGTTGATGAAGTCTTCGCTCGTCATGCCGAGCCGCTTCCTGAGACGGAGAAGATCGAACGGCGGCAGGACGATGTTGATGTTGCTGCAACATGCGGTGAAACACCGGACGCCTTTGTGGCAGCGGAACTTGAACTTGCTCGCCCCGGTGAGTTTGACCGGCACGACCTTATCGGACTTGTTTTTACTCACGACCGGTATGCTGTCCTCAGCTAGTTCCTGATCGAAATCCTTCTTTTCGTCTTTGCTTTTTCTCATGTACATTCCCTTCAACGCCCACTTGATGCGAGGCATCTCGTGTGTTCTTCTTCTGACTCTATTTCATCCAGCTTTGTATTTCGTGATGCTGCTTTATGAAAAGTTCGACACCTTCGTGGTCAGGTCCGAGAATGTCCCTGAACCGGTCAAGCGCTTCAAAAAATGGCATCTCCCGCACACCGCTGACAAGGTTATCGGCATAGGAGACGATCTTTTCTTCTGTTGTCAGCGGCAGGTAATCCCTTTTCGGCAACCCAAGTCTCTCCGCCTCTTCCGCTGTGATACCCGCGCCGATATGACGTTCGATGATCTTTGAGAGCGCGTCTGAAAAACCGAGGTCCTTCGCAATTTCTACGCCGGCGATTGCGTGTTCAATCCCATGCGTACGCGACCTGCCGATGTCGTGGAACAGCCCGCCCTGGCGTACAAGCTCTCGATCAACAGCAACCTTCATACGCTCCGCTACCGAAAGTGCCATATTCGACACCGTTATACAGTGGGCAACAACGTCGGCAGAACAGCCGGCCCTTACGAGTACCTCAGCATCCTTCATAAGCGCATGAAATACGTCAGAGCTCAACATGCCCTAACGAAAACGAATAATAACTTTACCTCTATCTCCAAAGATAAAGCTATCCGATGACTGCTCTAACGGATTGAATAATACCACTTTATCGTCAAATTACAAGCAGGGAATCCGAACCGTGAATAAAAAAGGCTGCCCCAGGACCTGGGGCAGCCTTGTGATTGCGAATGCTGCTTACTTGATCAACGGAACAATCAGGAGCGCCACGATGTTGATGACCTTGATCATCGGGTTGATGGCCGGACCTGCGGTGTCCTTGTAAGGATCGCCGACCGTGTCGCCCGTGACCGAAGCCTTGTGTCCGTCGCTGCCCTTCTTGTGCACAACGCCCTTGCTGTCCGTGACGCCGTCTTCGAAGGACTTCTTGGCATTGTCCCATGCGCCGCCGCCGGAGGTCATGGCGATGGCCTGGAACAGGCCGGTCACGATGGCGCCGATAAGCACGCCGCCCAGGGCTTCTTTGCCCAGGAGGAGGCCCACCAGCACCGGCACGACGACCGGAAGGAGCGCCGGGATCATCATCTCGCTGATGGCGCCCTTGGTCACGATGTCAACGCACGCTGCGTAATCAGGCTTGCCGGTGCCTTCCATGATGCCCTTGATCTCCGCAAACTGTCTGCGAACTTCCACCACCACGCCGCCTGCAGCCTTAGCAACGGACTCCATAAGGAGCGCGCCGAAGTAGTAGGGGAGCATGCCGCCGATGAACAAGCCGCAAAGAACCAGGGGGTTCGAAAGTTCGAATGATACAACCCCGCCGGTGAAGGAGCGTGAATATTCCGAGAACAGCACCAAAGCTGCCAGTGCTGCGGAACCGATGGCATAGCCCTTGGTCACTGCCTTGGTGGTGTTGCCGACCGCATCGAGGGGGTCCGTGATATCGCGGATCTCTTTCGGGAGACCAGCCATTTCAGCGACGCCGCCCGCATTGTCCGTGATCGGGCCGTACGAGTCGATGGCCACGACGATGCCGGTCATGGAAAGCATGGAAACTGCTGCAAGCGCGATGGCGAAGATGCCGCCGGATGCTGCGTTCTGCCTGGCCGGAGAATCCGCCGCCGAGCCAGTAGGCGCCCAGGATCGAGGCAACGATCACGAGCACGGGCGGTGCGGTGGACTTCATGCTGACTGCGAGTCCGGCGATCACGTTCGTGCCGTGGCCGGTGAGGCTCGCCTGTGCGATGTGCTGCACCGGGGGATACTCTTTAGCGGTGAAGTACTCGGTGAGCCACACGATCAGGCCGGTCAAGGCAAGGCCGATGAGGGAGATGAAGAACACGGTGTTCGCCGTGAAACACGCCGGCATTGGTCGCCGAGGCCGGCGATAAAGCTCTTGGACACGAAAGTAGAACGCGAGCTGCCGCGATAACGCCTGCAACGGCCAATCCCTTATACAGGGCGCCCATGATGTAGTTGTTCTTGCCGAGTCTGACGCAGTAGGTGCCCACGATGGAAGCGATGATCGAAACACCGCCCAGCATGAGCGGAAACTCGATCCACGGGCTGTCCGCACCGAACACGGTCTTGGCGAGAAGCATGGCGGCCACGAGGGTCACCGTGTAGGTCTCATAGAGGTCAGCGGCCATACCGGCACAGTCGCCCACGTTGTCGCCCACGTTGTCGGCGATCACGGCGGGGTTGCGCGGATCGTCTTCGGGGATGTTCTTCTCGACCTTACCCACGAGGTCGGCGCCCACGTCAGCGGCCTTGGTGTAGATACCGCCCGCGATACGGGCGAACACGCTCATCAGCGAGCAGCCGAAGCCGAGTCCGATCAGAGCGTGTGAACCTGCTCGCGGAGCAAGCCGTCTTAGCGACGAAGTAAAAACCGGCAAGACCGATGATGCCGAGGCCCACGACCATGATGCCGGTCACGGAGCCGCCCTTGAACGCGAGGCTGAGCGCGGCCTGGAGGCCTTTGCTGGCTGCCGCTGCCGTACGAACGTTAGCGCGGAGCGACACCCACATGCCGATGAAGCCGGCAAGGGCGGAACCCACCGTGCCGATGACGAATCCGACTGCTGTCCACATACCGAGGGCGGGAACGAGCGCCAGGCCACAAGCAGAATCACTGCGACCACTGCAACTGTCTTGTACTCGCGCGCCAGGAACGCATTAGCGCCTTCCTTCACTGCATTGGAAATGTCGATCATTTTCTGATTGCCTGAATCCTGCTTGTTCACCCACATTGCGGTCATGATGCCGTAAATGACGCCGGCAACGCCGCACACGAGGGCAAAAAGAATCGTGTTACTCATTAAGTTCTCCTCCTTTAAATTAGATTATAACGTTCTGATGTTGCCTATCCGATAATAATGCGCTCATCTCAGAAGACTTGGGCGCGAACAACCTAATAGCGAATCCCCCCCAGGCATCCCTCCCTCTGAAGCAAAATTAATTCACTAATCGCCCATTTCACCGAGCTTGCCGCCGATCATGTCCTTGAGGTAGGTATTTTCCGCCTTGAGATTCTTGACCAGGACACGCACCACATCGCGCATAGAGAGCAGTCCCACCAGACCGCTGGGCTCGACGACCGGTGTATGCCGGATATTATTCTGGATCATGATCGCCATCACGTAATCAAGATCGTCGCCGGGCTTGACAACGAGCAGGTTTGTGCTCATCACATCCTTGATCTTCACTTCCTTGCACTGTTTTGCCTCGTTCGCAGCGTTCTTGACGATATCGCGCTCGGTGATGATCCCGGCGAGAGAACCACGGTCCATCACGAGCAGAGCGCCGATGTTGCATTCCGACAGCTGTTTCGCCGCGTCCAGGAGCGTCTGATCGCTGGTGATGCTGAAGCACTCAAGTCCCTTGATACTGAGTAGTTCTTTAACTTTCATAATTTCACCGATCCCTGATGGGGAAGCCCCCCGCCATGGCCCTTATGTTGCTCATGCCTGATACCGTGCTGGTCAGTTCCCTTGCTACTTGCGCCCGCTGCGACGTGCAAAAACCATCGCCGTGGTTCGATAAAAAAGGTGCGCAAACTTGGAATAGGGTGCGTAGGCAAAGAGAGACCATACAAATACCAGGTGGAAATAATAAACGAGGTATCCGATTTCCATATCCGCCAGCCGGAGCGCCCAGGAAAGCATGCCCGTTGCGCCGACGCCGATCACGATGGTCAGAAAAATCCAGTCGAAATAAGAGCCGATACCTGCTTTTCCGGCCTTGCCAAGGCGGTTAAGCAACAGTATCACCACGCCGGCAGCAAACGCAATCGAGCTGATGAGCGCCAGGATCTTCACGGGATCGCTGTTCGGGTACGGAGACTCGCCGAAGTGGAATGGACCGAAAGGCTGGATACCCAGCAATTCAAAGCCGTAGAGATAGACGATCGCCCAGGTCGTGACGACCGCAAGACCGGCAAAGCTGTAGAACAGGAGCATGTGCCCCCACTGCCGCATCCGGTTCACGTTGCAGTCTGCGAACTTGGTATGGGCCAGGATCTCCGTGATCGAGGCGACGATGTCACCGCCCAGACTGCCGGTGGACTTCATCTCCCCGGCCTGGGCCTTCATGCCGCTCCAGAGCTTCTTGATGCCGACAAAGGCCGAAACAGCGGCGAAGATCGCCGTCAGGATGAATACCGTGTCGATGATCGGCACGGGCACGAACTTGTGGTAGGCCATGATATTGCCCTCGGCCCGCGGTGCGGTAAAGCCGCCGTTGCCGAGCACAGCCAGGATAACGTAAAACAGAACCATGGGAATGGCGAAGAGGACCGGCACGAGTTTGGCGTCCGTGGCGATCTTCGCGAAAAAGGGCACCATGGCCATTTCCTTGATGCTCTGTTTCCGTATGGCATTCAGGACTTCGCCCGGTTTTGCGCCACGCGGGCAGTATGCCGTACAGTCGCTGCACTGGTGGCAAAGCCAGACATCGGGGCTCGCGATGAGCTTGTCTTTCTGGCCCCACTGGGCGAGCACCATTTCCTTGCGCGGGAAACGGGTTGCCCTCGGGCGTCACGTTACAGACCACCGAGCAGGTGGCGCACTGGTAGCACTTCTTCAGGGATTCGCCGCCGCCCTTGATGATCTCGTTCACAAACGCTAAATCTGGTTTAATTACGGTTGCTTCTGACATAATATCTTATCCTCCACTTACTTTGTTAGGAGTGATGTTTGTATTTCATTCCGCACTCCGAAATCCGAATTCCGCTTTCGGCTTACATGGTCCTGAACGGATTCGGCCCGATCTCCCTGATCCTGGCAGCAAAGTCATTGAGCATGTCCGGCAGTTTATCATACTCGTTGATGGCGACCTGCATCAGCTGAACGCGCTCGGACTCGAGCTGGAGCCGGTTCAGAGTCTCACTGACCTTGCTGAAGCGGGTGTTCGCGAGTTCGCTCCCCTTGACGAAGTGGCACTGATAGTTCTCCCCGTACTTGCAACCGAGAAGCAGCATACCGTCGGCGCCCTTGGACAGCGCGTCGGCAACCCACACCAGAGTTCATTCCGCCCAGGCACCGCATGGAAATGAACCGGAATGCCGGGTCGATCTTCTTTCCGGCAATAGCCGCCGTGTCGAGCGCCGGGTAGGAGTCGTTCTCGCAGACCAGGCAGATGATCGTCGGCTTGTCCTCATCATCGGAGTATTCCACAGACTTAAGCATGGAGCCGACAATATCGACGCTGTAGTCCTTGAACGAAACGATACGTTCGGGGCAGGCGCCCATGCAGGTGCCGCACCGCCGGCAGCGGTTGAGATTGTATTTCGGGATGCCTTTTTCGTCTTCGTCGATGGCGCCGAAGGGGCACTCTTCCGTGCACCGCTTGCAGGCCGTGCACTTGATGAGGAGCGGGTCAGGATACGTCACATCCCAGGCGCGGGGATGGACCGCGATACCGCGGGATACGTGATCGATGGCCTGGATTGCCTTGAAAGCCGCGCCGGCCCCGTCTTCCATGGCTTCCGCCATGTTCATGGGCTGGTGCACGCCGCCGGCCGCGTAGATGCCGGTCCTGCGGGTTTCGTACTGGAAGCAGATGAAGTTCGAATCGGCGAAACCCGACGCTCCTTCGAGGGTCGGGATTTCCGGCCCCTGGCGATAGCCGAGATTCAGGATGTAATCGGGCTGGGGAGTCTGTTCGAGGTAGTTCTTCTTGGATTCATCGCCGCCGCCCGCCGCCTTGGTGAGCCCGTCGGCGTATTCCTGGGGAGCACGCGTGGTCGGGACCATGCCCGTCGCCAACACCACGAGGTCTGCCTCGACCTTCACTTTCTCGCCGGTCTTCAGGCCGAAGAGCGTGTTCTCCATCTCGACGAACATATTGCCGTTGCCGGCATCGGAAACGCCGGTCACGTCCGCCTTCGAAAGCATGATACCCGGATTGTTCTGGGCTTCCTTGTAGTAGAGCTCGGTCCTGCCGGGCGTCCGGATGTCCTTGTAGAAGATCATGGCAAGGGCATCGCTCGTTCTGACGGACATACTGCGCCTGCTTGAGCGAGGTGGCGCAGCACATGGAGGAGCAGTAGGGAAGGTGATTCGGATCGCGCTGCCCGGCGCACTGGATAAAGGCGACTTTGAGGGCCGGCTTGCCGTCGGACGGGCGGAGGAGTTTTCCGTTATTTTTCTTCGCGATTTCCTCGAGCTCGAAGTTCGTCACCACGTTCTTCATCTTGCCGTAGCCGAGGTAGTCGAGCTTGGTCGCATCATAGGCCTTCCAGCCCGTTGCCATGACGATGGCGCCGATCTTCATCGTCTCGCCGTTCGAAAGCGTCACGTCGTACAGGCCCGGCTGTCCCTCGGTCTTTGATACCGTGGTTGATTTGTATACTTTGATATTCGGGTTGCTCTCGACCTGGCTTACGGTCTTCTCGATCTCCGTATCAACGATCAGCGGCTTGTTGATATAGGAGCCGGTCGGGATCTTTTTATAGAGCTGGTTCACGAACCCGCCGAGCTTGGCGTCTTTCTCGACAAGGACGACCTGCTGGCCCGCATCGGCAGCTGAAAGCGCCGCGGTCATGCCGGCAATACCGCCGCCGATGACCAGAATCGTGCTGTTCAGGTCAGGCAGGATATTGGGCTCAGGCAATTCGGCCTTCTGAACTTTCGTGATACCCATGGAAATGTAGTCATAGGCCGCATCGTTCGTTCCTTCCGTATTCGGCTCCATGGTCCAGGCCACGAACTCGCGGATGTTGACCCGCTCGGTGAGGACGCCGGGGAACGTGAATTCGGCTGCCTTGGCACGCGGCGAACAGGCGGCGATGACGATCGTATTGACACCCTCTTTTGCGATATCGTCCTTGATCAGCTGCACGCCTTCGGGGCTGCACAGGGCATCATGAAACTTGAAATTCTGCACCTTTTTGGCCGCCCCGGACACCTTCTCGACGTCCATTGCATCCTTGATGCCGCAGCCTTTGCAGATATATACGCAGTATTTCTTCTCCATCCCTATTTCCTCCTCAAGCTCTGGATGCTTTTCATGACCACGCCGGTGGCATCCTGGGCCGACCGCGCCACATCAACGGGGGTCTTGAGCGTCCCGGTCGCATACATGCCCTTCGGGAGCGTTGCCTGGTCCACGAACCCGTCAGCGGTCGGTACAATTCCCGCACCTTTGAAGGACTCTGTCGAGGGCTGCATCCCCGTGGCAAGCACGACCATATCGAAGGTCTCGGTTATCTTGCCGCCGCCGTGAATGTCCTCGGCGGTCACCTTCACGTCGCCGTTCTCTCCCTGCTCCACTTTGGCGACTTTGCCCTTGAGGAAGGACACATTCTGGTCTTCCTTGATCTTGGTGTAGAACCGGTTCTCATAGAGGCCGGGGGTCCGCATATCGATATAGAAGATCTTCGCCTTGGAATCGGGGTAAAGCTCGCGCACGTAGGTCGCCTGCTTGATCGACGCCAGGCAGCAGATGTAGGAACAATGGGCGAGATGGTTCTCGTCGCGCGAACCGGCGCACTGCACAAAGGCGATGTTCTTCACTTCCTTGCCGTCCGACGGCCGTACGATCTTGCCTGCCGTGGGACCGTTCGGCGCTGCTAGACGCTCCATCATCATGTTCGTAACGACGTTCTGGACTTTCCCGAACCCGAGGTTGTCCATCCTGGTCGCATCGTAGGGGTTCCAGCCCGTTGCCATGACCACGGCGCCGACCTTCACGTTTATGGTCTCCGTCTTCATGTCGAGGTGGATTGCATCGTACTTACATGCGGCAACACACTTGGCGCAGGACGCTCCCTTGCAGGCTTTTGCGTCGATGACGTACTTCAGCGGAAATGCCTGGTTGTGCGGGAGGTAAGCTGCTTTCGTTTTGCTCATGCCGAAATCGAAATCGTTCGACCGCTCCACATCGCAGGCTTCGGCGCATTTGTTGCAGCCCGTACACTTGTCGTTCACGAACCGGGGCGTGGTCTTGATCGTGACGTCGAAGTTGCCCTCGGTCCCGGCCACTTTTTCCACCTCGGCCATGGTATAGATCGTCACCTTGCCGTTGTTCTTGATCCTCTTATACTGGATTTCGAGGCCGCAGTTTGGGGGACACATCTTCCAGAAGTACTTGTTCAGCTGCGTCACCCGGCCGCCGAGATAGGGGTTCTTTTCGACGATAATGACATCGGATCCTGCTTCCGCGGCTTCTACTGCTGCCGTGAGGCCGCTGAAGCCTCCGCCGACAACCAACAACTTATTTTCCGCCATAATAATCTATTCCTCCTTAAGGCAGTGAAACTGAAACGTTACGTCGAAGTTGATATCGATTGAACACTGTAAAGTACCTTCGTTCGATGTGTTGAACAAAAACAACTCCACTTTACAATTTTCAATAAATTCCGGGGAGGGTTGCCCCTCCCCGGAGGTGTTCACGTTCTTAATGTTTTACAGGAGCTGCATCTTCGACCATCTGTACGTACGGTACCTTCTTGACCGTCCACTTGTCGGTCTTCTGGTCGTAATTCGAGTTCACGAAGCACTTCCAGTTGTTGTCATCGATCAGATCGAAGTCGCCGCGATAGTAGTAGCCAGGATACCGCGACTCTTCCCTGAACAGGATGTGGCGTGCATGGGCTTCGACGGAGAGAATACGATGATACTGTTCCCAGCAGCGCATCAGTTCGTGCAGATTGGCAGCCGCCATCTTGGAGGTGTCTTCCTTGAGCACCTGGAGCTTGCCCAGGCCTGCTTCGAGCATGGTCTTGGAGGTCATGTACCAGGTCGAGATGCCGCCAAAATATTCGTCGGCGATCTTCTGCAGACGGGTCTGGAGCATCTTCGGCTTGATGTAATTCGGGTTGATCTCCGGTGCCGTGGTGTGGTTCTTGTACTTCTCATACACCTCGAAGGGCAGATAGAGCTCGGCTGCCAGGTGGTCGGCGGTCTCGTTGATCGTCGGGGTGTAGTTCGGGTTGTCGAGCAGGAACGCGATCGCGCTCTTCGCGGCGATACGTCCCTCTGCATGCGAACCAGAGGAGAACTTGTGGCCCGAAGCGCCGCAGATGTCGCCGCACATGAAGAGGCCTTTCACGGTGGACTGGCGGTTGTAGTTCCCTGCCGGCCACTTCTTGTTCCACTCTTCGGGAGCACCCAAATCATCGGGACCGCAGCACCAGAAGCCTGCGCAGCCCGCGTGGGACCCAAGGAGATACGGTTCGGTCGGCATGATTTCGGACGGGACCTTGTCCGGCTCAATGTTCTGCGCGGCCCAGAGGCCGGCCTGGCCGATGGCCATATCGAGGAAGTCTTCCCATGCCTCAGCCTCGAGGTGCTTCACCTTCTTGGCACCTTCCTTATCGCCGAGTTTTTCCTTGAAGGTCTTGTTGATCGCCTCCATGGCATGGTGCGTGTTCATGAGGATCGGGCCTTTGCCGAGCTTCATATCGCGCATCATCAGGTGGTTGCGGATCGCGGTGCCGAGGGCATCGACATACTTGCCATACTTCTTTTTGGCCTCAGCCAGGGCTTCCGCATTGGCGCAATAGTCTTCACCGAGGCTGTTGGTCGCCTTTGCCTTGAAGAACAGGAACCAGGCGCCCACCGGGCCGTAGCCGTCCTTGAAGCGGGCGGGCACGAACCGGTTTTCCATCAGGGTCAGCTCTGCGCCGGCCTGGAGGCCCAACGCGTAGCCGGAACCGGAATTCCACACCGGGTACCAGGCGCGGCCCTGGCCTTCCTGGGTGGACCGGGGGCGGAACACGTTCACCGCGCCGCCGGCTGCCAGGACCATGGCCTTTGCCTTGAATACATAGATCTTGTTCTCACGAACGCTGAAGCCCGCTGCCGCCGCAACCCTGTTGGGCTCCTTGGCATCGTTGTAGAGCTTCACGATGAACACGCGCTCGTAGTGGTTCTGCTTGACACCGGTAGCGGCGCGGTTGGTCTCCAGCGCCTTTTTGGCTGCCTCGGCCACGATGACCTTGTAGGACTCGCCGTTGATCATGATCTGCCACTTGCCGGAGCGGACCGGCTTGCCGCCGTCCTTGAGGGAAGCCTTGCCCGCTTCCTTTGCCTGGAAGCCGTCGAGCGAGAACCCGTCGTCGCCCACTTTCCAGATCGGGAGACCCCACTCCTCGAAGAGCTGCACGGAATCATCAACGTGACGGCCGAGGTCATAGACCAGGTCTTCACGGATGATTCCCATGAGGTCGTTCCGAACCATCTTTACATAATCCTTCGGATCGTTCTCACCCATAAAGGTGTTGATCGCGGACAGACCCATGGCAACGGCGCCGGACCGGTCGGTCGCGGCCTTGTCCACCATGGTTATCTTGATTTTCTTGGGGTTCGCCCAGCGTGCGCCTTCGAAGGCCGCGCCGCAGCAGGCCATACCGCCGCCGATGAGGAGGAGATCGGTCTCTACTTCTTCAATCGCCGGCTTCTTGCAGAATGAAAAATTGCAGGTCTCTTTTTCCATTGTCATTCCTCCTTATTTGATCACCGGCATGGTCTTGCCTGCACCATGATGGGTGAAGTATCCGGGCTGCTTGATCTTGGCCATATCTGCTTCAGGCTTGCCCTTGAAGGGATCGACCGAGCCTTCAGCCGTGGTCCTGATCGGGAACTTGAAACGCTTCAGGATCCCGTTGCGGAACTTGATGGTCCACATGATGGAATCCGTACCCCGCATCGGGATAACGTTCGCACCCAGGGGGGCGAAATCCTGGTAAGCACGGATTTCGATCGCCTGCTGCGGGCAGATCTTTACGCAGTTGTAGCACTCCCAGCACTGATCCGGCTCCTGGTTGTAGGCCTTCATGAGGTCCCTGTTCAGGGTCATGAGGTCGTTCGGGCAGATATACTGGCAAGCAGTCTTATCCTGCGCCTTGCAGCCGTCACACTTCTCGGTAATAACATAACTCGGCATTGTTCTGAACCTCCTATCTATGGAATGTAGTTAACTGCTCTTGCAGTCGTTAAACCTTGGTTATCTCTTCTCCGTATGCGTTCCCTCTGCATGGCTGTGCAGCTTGATCTCCACCTTCTCCGTGAGGCCCGCATAGTACTTCTTGAGGATCTCGAGCACTTCGGGACGGCTGAAATGATCAGGTACGTTCTCGCCTTCGGACAGCATCTTCCGGAGCTTGGTGCCGGAGAGCATGAGCCGGTCTTCCTTCTGGTGGGGGCAGGTCCGCATCGAAGCCATGCCGTCGCACTTGAAGCAGTAGAACGTGTGGTCGATCTTGAGCGGCTGGGTCTCGAGCGCGCCCTTCGGGATCTCGTCGAAAATCTTCTGCGCATCGAACGGGCCGTAGTAGTCGCCCACGCCGGCATGGTCGCGGCCGACGATCAGGTGGCTGCAGCCGAAGTTCTGGCGGAAGAGCGCGTGAAGCAATGCTTCACGGGGTCCGGCATAGCGCATCTCCATGGGATAACCGCACTGGATGCAGGAATCCTTTACAAAGTACTTGTCCATCAGGGTGTTGATCGCATCGGCGCGCACATCGGCCGGGATATCGCCCTCTTTGAGCTTGCCGAGGATCTGGTGGATCAGAACGCCGTCCATGGTCTCGATGGCGATCTTTGCAAGGTACTCGTGCGAACGGTGCATGGGGTTCCGGGTCTGGAACGCAGCGATCGTGCTCCAGCCTTTGGCCTCGAACATTTTGCGGGTCTCGACCGGCTTCATGTAAATGCCCTTGAAGGTCTCGGGGAAATGGGCCTCCGAGAGAACCTTTACAGGACCGGCCAGGTTGACATCAGGCTGATTCATGACCTTCTGCACACCGGGGTGGCCTGCGACATCATTGGTGCGGAAGATCTGCTTGCACTCATGCTCCTTGTCGGCCTTGGTCATGGCATACTTCTCGGTCACCTTCATGGTGGCCATCATCGTGCCCGACTCGTCGTCCACAAGGGCGATCTCTTCGTTCTTCTTGAGCGACGCGGCGAAGTCCGCAGATGCGGACAACGTGACCGGTACCGGCCAGAACGTGCCGTCCGCCAGTTTGTACTTGTCGCACACGCCCTTCCAGTCCTTCTTGGTCATGAATCCCGTGAGCGGCGTGAAAGCGCCGATTCCCATCATCACGAGGTCTGCGGTCTCGCGCGATGAGATCTTGAGCTGCTTCAGCTTTGCTGCCTTCTTGAGCTCTTTCTGAAGGGCCGCCCCTTCGAGAAGAAGCGGCATGAGCTTCTTCTTTTTACCGTGAGGCTTTACCAGTGCCATGACATTTTCCTCCTTGAAAGAATTTAGATAAGATCAATGTCTACGAAAACGGAAATAGGTCCTCGGTTCCCCAAGGCCTATCGTGATTCCCTATGCTCCCAGAACGGCCGTGACCTTGTTGAAGATATCGTTGATGCTGCCGACTCCCATGACCGTTTTCATGATGTTCTTCTTGGAGTAGTAGTCGATAAGAGGAGCGGTCTGCTTCTGATATACATCGAGGCGCTTCTTGATCGTTTCTTCCTTGTCGTCGTCGCGCTGGAACAGCGAGCCGCCGCACTTGTCGCAAACTCCGTCTTTCTTGGGTGCTGAGAAAAAGATATTGTACATCTGCTGGCAGCCTTTGCAGGTCCTGCGTCCGGTGAGCCGTTTGAGGAGGTCGTTCATATCAACGTCGATGTTGAGTGCAATGGTGAGAGGTGCCCCCATGGAGGAGAGCATCTTGTCAAGCGCTTCGGCTTGGGCAGTGTTGCGCGGGAACCCGTCGAGAATGAACCCGCCTTTGCAGTCCGGCTGTTTGATGCGTTCCTCAACGAGGCCGAGCACGATTTTGTCGGATACGAGGCCGCCCTGGTCCATGATCACCTTGGCTTCCTTGCCGAGGGGCGTGCCGTCTGCCACGGCCTTGCGCAGAATGTCTCCCGTGGAAATCTGCGGAATTTTGTATTTTTCGATCAGCATCTTCGCCTGCGTGCCTTTGCCTGCACCGGGAGCTCCAAGTAAGACGACTCTCTTGGCCATGAGAACGATCCTCCAGTAGGATTAAGATTTTATTCGGAAGAGAACGCTAAAGGACGCACCAAACCCTTTGATGATTTTTAACCGGCCTATAATCGTTTAAAACGAGTTATTTTTCAAGTTAAAAATTATAATTTGAATATTAGTTTTGTTTATAAATGGGGACGCGAATGAAGAAATTCAGCTAATTTTTCAAGAGCTTTTCCTCTGTGACTGAGGTGGTCCTTCTCTAAGGCAGACATCTCGCCAAATGTCCTGTTGTATCCCACTGGGATGAATATCGGATCGTATCCAAAACCCGAGTTTCCCCTTGGATCCAGGCTTATGCTGCCCTCGGAATACCCAAAAAAAGTATATACTTCCCCACCCGGCAAGGCCAATGCCATACAACAAACGAATTGAGCCCCCCTTTTCCCGCTCTCAACAGTAATAATTTGGGAAAGTATCTTTTCATAATTTTTTACATCATTTACACTGCTGCCTCCTGCATACCGCGCTGAATAAACTCCCGGCGCTCCGTTCAGCGCATCAACCTCTAGGCCGGAATCATCAGCAAGGGCCGGATTGCCTGTCCAGGTGCAGACCTCAACAGCTTTTTTTACGGCATTTCCTTCGAATGTATCCCTGTCCTCCACGGTTTCAGGACAACCGGGAAAGTCATCAAGAGACAGGATGGTTATGGGCAGATCGGCGATGATCCGCCTGATCTCTTCTATTTTTTTCTTATTGCGCGTGGCAAGGACTATTTCCATGAAAAAATCCGCTCCCTGATCGCCTGGAATGCCGGTGGGTGTTGTCTCCAAGGTGAAGAAGCGAAACGGTATCACAAAAAGAATGGCAAGGCAAGAAGGAAAAAAACAGGAAATCGGCGGAATCGATGGGTTGAGGCAGGGCACCGAAATGCGGGAGGAGCCGTTCATTCAGAATTCACGGCCCCTCTTTCCCGATGTCCTCGAACCAGAGGTCCGGCTCGGTCTGGATGAACTCCATCATAAGCATCATACAGCGGGAATCCTGAAGTACGTCCACTCTGACCCCGCGGCTCCTCAGCAATGCTTCCTCCCCCTTGAAAGACATGTTCTCGCCGATGACCACGCGCGGTATGCCGTACAGCAGAATGGCCCCGCTGCACATGACACAGGGGGACAACGTGGTGTAGAGGGTCGTAGCGTGATAGATGGCGGGCGACAATCGGCCGGCGTTCTCCAGTGCGTCCATCTCCGCGTGCAGGATGGCGCTTTCCTTTTGTACGCGGCGGTTATGACCGCGTCCGATGATCTGTCCGCCGTATACCAGCACCGCGCCGATGGGAATGCCTCCTTCATTTTTCCCGGCGGCGGCCTCCTCGATCGCTGCCGTCATAAATTCGTCCATGGGTCCTCCCGAGATTCAGTGTGGAAACGGATGCCGACGGGTTCTCAATGATCATCGGGCGATGTTCGGTTGTGAATCCGATGAAACGCCTTTGTTGCTCAGAAAGTACGTCGGCTTCCACAACCAGGAGCAGGCGCCCGTTCTGCCTCCTTGTGGTGGCCAGCGAAAGGGCATTTACGGTTTCCTTGCCATCATTTCTTTCGCCTTGATGAGGTTTGTAACGGTCTCGTTCACCGGAGCCGGGATCCCTTTTTCACGAGCGAGCCGCACGACGGCTCCGTTCAGGGCGTCGATCTCCAGCCGCTTGCCTGCCTTTACATCGTAGTACATGGACGGATAATGCTTTGCCGTTGGAGGAACCAGTCTGCCATAGAAGTGCTTGCGGTACGCCTCCGGGGACGGCCAGGCAAGCGGAATCCCGTTCGCGCGTGCGACGGCAAAGATTTCATCGATGACCGCATCCATGACCTGACGAGATTCGGCGTTCTCCGCAAGCTGCCCGTACGTGCATTCGAGAAGCGCTCCGAGCGGATTCAGCGCCGCGTTGTAGAGGATCTTGTCCCAAAGGACCGCCTCGACGTTCCCCGCATAGACGGTGGGTATCCCGGCTGACGTAAAAACCGAGGCTATTTCCCGGATCCGCTCCGACTCGACAGCGCCGTGCGGCTGACCGATGCGTACGTCGTCCGCAATGACCGTAACCTCGGCCCTGCCGGGGGCGGAAAGTTTCGCGCCGAAGATGATTCTCGCCAGCAGGGTATGGTCCTCTCCGACGGCAGAGGACAACGTTTCATAATTGCCGTAGCCGTTCTGCGCCGAGATTACGAGCGTCTCTCGGCCCACTAGTTGCTTTACCTGTTCGATCGCTGCGAGCGTGTCATAGGATTTGACGGTGATGAGGATGATGTCGGGACGCTTTTCGGCAAGCAGGCCGATGGAACTGTAAACGCCGTCGAGCGCGGACTCGTGTTCGCCCCATATACCGGAGATCCGGACTTTCCGGTCCGCGAGAGCAGGAAGATGCTTGTCCTTCGTCAGCGCAAAGACGGAGTGTCCCGCCTTTTTAAGCAGCGTTGCAAAAACGGTCCCGATGGCACCGAGCCCGACGATGACGACGGTATAGACTCCGGAAGCGTTCATGGCAAAAGCACTCTGAGGGAACCGGGAAAACCTCCGAAGAGGCTTTCTCCCTCCAGCGATCCTGAGAACCAGCCCGCATCATTAAGCATATCACGATGTCCGACGAGCAGGGGGCGACGGTTGAGTGAAAACGGCAGTACTGCTGATCAGTGCGAAGGCCGCCGAAAGGTCGGACCCACGCCGAACTGACACGAACCTCCCTGACTGTGGACACGGTAACGCCTGCCGGCATGCATCGCTTTCCCCCGACGGTGTCTCCTGCTTATGGTGTTGCGGAAATGCCGGACGGAGCGAATAAGGATGATAGTGCTTACTTACTGCTTACGCACATATACGTGGTACTCGCCGCCATTCTCGGTCAAGCCGAGATATTCGTTGCCGGTAAGCCGGCACCACGCCGGCATGTCCTTTACAATGCCGTCATCATCGGACTGCACCTCAAGAACCTGACCGGTTTTCAATTCCTTGATTTTGCTGGAGGCCTTGAAGATCGGCATGGGGCAAGCCAGGCCGACACAGTCCAGCACGGCATCGGGTTTGATGTCTTTAATATCCACGCTTAAATCCTTTTCTCTTTCCGGATTGCGGATTTTCGATCATCCTATGAGCCGGTCAGCCGACGGTCCGAAATCGGCATTCGCAACCGGATCATTCCATCTCGTGTTCGTGGCCTGTTTCCGCGGATATTTTTACCGGAGAAGGAACGCCCTTTTTCTTGTAGTAATCGTCGAGGGCGGATTTCAGCGCTTCCTCTGCCAGCACGGAACAATGCATTTTCACCTTCGGCAGGCCCCCGAGCGCCTCCGCAACGGCGGCGTTCGAGATCTTGAGCGCTTCATTGATGGTTTTTCCCTTCACCAGATCGGTCACCATGCTGCTTGTGGCGATGGCCGCGCCGCATCCGAAGGTCTTGAACTTTGCATCGGCAATCACGTCGCCTTCCACCTTGATATAAAGGCGCATGACATCGCCGCACACCGGGTTCCCGACCGTGCCCACGCCGTCGGCGTTTTCTATCTCGCCCACATTGTGCGGATGGGCGAAATGTTCCATTACTTTCGAACTGTACTGTTCCATGTGGTCCTCCTCACCGGACTTTTTCTTTTTTGATCATATCTTCATACAGAGGAGACATCTCCCGCAGCCGCTGAACAATGGGGGGCAGCTTCTCCGTAACGTAATCGATATCTTCTTTCGTATTTCCCATGCCGAGCGAAAGCAGCAGCGTTCCGTTTGCAACGGCGGCGTCGGTGCCGATGCAGGTAAGAACGTGTGATGATTTCAGCGACCGCGACGTGCATGCGGAGCCGCTCGATACCGAGATCCCTTCCATGTTCAAAAACAGGAGCATCGACTCTCCCTCGACGTACCACATCGACACGTTCAGGTTGTGCGGCAACCGCTTCGTCGGATGCCCGTTGATCACCATGTGGTCGATCTTGTCCAGAAGGCCCTTCTGCAGACGGTCGCGAAGCGGGGCAAGGTAGCTCATCCGCTGCGGGATCTCGGCCGCCGCAAGTTCCGCAGCTCTTCCGAGGCCCACGATGCCGGGCACGTTCTCCGTCCCGGCGCGCCGCCCTTCCTCCTGGATCCCGCCTTCGATCTGCGGTTTGATGCGGACCCCTTTTCGGACGAAAAGCGCTGCGGCGCCTTTCGGCCCGTAAAACTGATGGCCTGAAAGCGAGAGTGCGTCCACGCCGAGAGCTCCGACGTTGACCGGTACCCAGCCCGTGGTCGCCACTGCATCGGTATGGAACAAAACGCCCCGTTCCCGCGTGATCTTCGAAATTTCTTCGATCGGTTCGATCGTGCCGATTTCATTATTCGCGTGCATGATCGAAACGAGGACCGTGTCTTTCGTAATGGCCTTTGCCACATCGTCGGGATTCACCAGCCCCTCACGGTCCGTCGGGAGGGCCGTCACCGTGAAGCCGGATTTCTCGAGCGTCTTGGCCGGATGGAGCACCGAAAAATGCTCGAGCTGCGAGACGATGATGTGTTTGCCCTTCTGACTGTTCGCCTGCGCGAGGCCCTTAAGGGCAAAATTGTTCGATTCGGCTCCGCTTGCGGTAAAAAAAATCTCCTCAGGCTTTGCGCCGATCAGGGCGGCGGTTTTCGCGCGGGCTTCCTCAACGGCATTCTTCGCCTCCCTGCCGATATCATGCAGGTTGGAAGGATTGCCGAATCTGCCGGAAAAAAAAGGAAGCATCGCCTCGAGGACCTTCGGGTGGACCGGCGTCGTAGCTGCGTGGTCAAGATAGACTTTTCTCATGTTAACATGCCCCCTTCCCGGCCAGAGCCGTCTTCTTCCTGAGTTTCAGAGTGACCGGAGCTTTCTGCTCATTATGCTGATGGAGGAGATCGTCAAAACTGATGCTGTCCAGGGCCTCTTCTATCTTGGCGCCCACCTTGACCCATACCATACGCGCCACGCAGTCATCCGCCTGGTTGCAATCGCCGGCCTCGCCCGGTTCGAGGCAATGAGACAGTGCGATGGGGCCTTCCAGCGTCCGGACGATGTCGCCGATGGTCAGATCGCCGGGCTTTCGCGCGAGCAGATATCCTCCCGCCGGGCCCCGCACGCTTTCTATCACGCCGGCTTTCCCCAGCTTGTGCAGAATCTGCTCGAGATAGGAAAAGGATATTCCCTGGCGGTCCGCGATCTCCTTGATGGTGATCGGACCTTTCCCGTAGTGCCGCGCAATCTCGAAAACCGCCCGAACGCCGTATTTTCCTTTGGTAGAGAGCTTCATTCTTTTCTTATGCCCCGAAAGCATCGGGGGACGTAAACAGGACCATTTAAATCCTTTCAGACGCCTGATTAAAAATAACAAACTTGACCATTTCTGTCAAGTATAAAGTTTTTCACCGAAAGAAAGTGCAGTGAGGCTTTTCACGAAGAAAAACAACGCGGCGGTTACGCCGAAAAAGAACAAGGGCGGACTCATGCTCCTCACTTCGACACAAGCGAAGGCGCGGGCACTGTCACCTGACGATAAAGGGGGTTTTCGATTTCTCTGCGTCGGAGTCTGTGTTATACTGTCCGGCATGCACCGGACAACACCTCACACCCCGATAGCGAGCAGGGAAAACAGCGCCGTAAAACAACTGCACGCGCTGGCCGACCCGAAGCACCGCAAGCGGGAGCAGTCATACCTCGTTGAGGGAATCAAGATGGTCGAGGAAGCTCTCAGGGACCGGGCCGGCGTCAAGCTCGTGGTGGCCGCGCCTTCTCTCGTACAGCATCATGGGAAGGGAGTGCTGAAGCTTGCCGAAGCAGCGGGAGTCGAGATCCTCTGGATTTCCGAACGCCTCATGGATGCGCTGTCGGAGAATAAAACGCCGCAGCCCGTCATGGCCGTCGTAGGGATGAGGTCATTTCCCGAAGAACAGCTGCTGGGAAACGGTTCCGCCCTGATCATCATCGCCCATCAGCTGCAGGATCCGGGCAACCTCGGCACGATCATACGGACCGCAGAGGCGGTCGGCGCATCAGGCCTGGCTGTCACGTCGAACACGGTGGACCCTTACAACGCAAAAGCAGTGCGCGCTTCCATGGGCAGCATTCTGCGGCTGCCGGTCGTACCGGTTTCAGATACGGCGGCATTCATCGCGGCCTGCAGACAGCGGGGATTCCAAACGATCGGAGCAGCGCTGATGGGCGACACCACGCACTTCGACATCGACCTCACCAGGCCGACGGCCGTCGTTTTCGGACGGGAAGGCTCGGGCCTGCCGCAGGAGATTTTATCAGGCATCGATCATGCCGTCAGGATCCCGATGGCCGAGACGATAGATTCGCTGAACGTTGCAACGTCGGCAGCAGTGATCCTCTATGAAGCCTTCCGCCAGCGCCGCCTGAAATAATCCGCAGCAGGCAGTGGAATCCAGTAACCTCCAGCTCAGAGCCCTGAACTGTCATTTCCCGCCTACTTGAATATTTTCCGGAAAAGGCCCTTGCTTTCCTCTTCCCGTTTCAACCTGATCACCTCCAGCTTCTTGAGGGCCGTCTTGTTGTTCGGGTTGAGCTTGAGCGCCTTGAAGAACTCCGCTTCGGCGAAATTGATGCCGCCTTCATCGAGGTAGATCGTGCCTTTCAGGGCGTAGGCAACGGAAAGCTTTCCCTTCTGCAGCGACTTGTTGACCAGGTCCTTCGCGCGTTTGATCGCCGCGAGATTCCCCCTGTTCGCGGGGTTGTGGTAGATTGCAATGGCCAGGTACGCGAGATACTCTGACTTCTCCGGATCGATGGTGAGGCAGTTCGTGAAGGCCTTCTCCGCGCTGTCGTACTGACTCTGCTCTATGAACACTTTCCCCGACTGGAACTGGATCTGCTCGTAAAACTGTTTGTCGTCGACCTTTTCCGGCACCTCTTCCTGAGATGCCAACAGCTCGTCGTAGTTCTCCTTCGAAACCACGTTCGTCAGCGTTTCATATGCATTCGAAACCTTGGACAGCATCTCACCGGCCAGGCTCATGATTTCGCTCGAGCTGGCGAAGAATTTTTCCGGGCCGTACGTTTTCGTCAGTTCGAAATAGGCTTTTTTCAGTTTGTCAAAGGAGAATGTTGTTCTGCTGTCATCCCGAACATTTCGTAATAGTTCTTGTCCTTGATGGCGCTTCCCAGCTCTGCTTCAAGTCCTCCTCCAGACCGGAAAGCCCCTCGGTCTGGGCAGGCGCCGCCTGGGTCAACAGCGCCGGGTCGAAAGAGCCGACCTCGTCTGCCAGCTCGTTCAGTTCTCCCCGGAGATCCTCGAACTTTTCCGTGACTCTCGTCCGCAGGCATCGCGCATCCGCTCGCGCAGGGGAAACGGAGGCGGAACAGAGGTCTTAACCGGTGTTTCGCTGTAGGAAAGACACTTAAGGTAATCCAGGGTGTACAGGAGCACCGCGCTGTCTCCGGCATCGGTGGAGCCGAGGATCTCCGAGCAGGTTTTCGGACCGTCACAAAGATCGAGCGCCTCGGTCACCGCTGCGTCCGCGGAAAGATGGTTCTGATACTCGAAGAATTCCGCTGTCCTCGACCGGGAAAAGCTTTCCTTTTTCGCTTATGAAGGAGCGGACGGCGGCGGCGAAGGCATCCCGTGAAAACCCAGATAGAACAGCGCGGGCATGAACACGGCCGCAGGCGGAAACGTGCTCATGGCCGAGGGTGAAGGCTCAAAAGTGATCGATCCGGTCTTCCAGGCGAACGATTCCAACAGGCGATCCTGCAGAAAATTCCTGTTTTCCTCAAGGAATTGCGCCGGCGTTAGACATCCCATCTTCACGAATAAGATCCCGACAGTCGGCCCCATCCTGTTTCCGCCGCTCTTTATATTCACGGAGTTCCGCTGCCTCGACCAGCTTCCTCCCGGCCAGGTAGTCTCCGAAGTCGCTGTCCTCGGGCGCGATAGTCCAGGTCTGTCACGGCCCCGTCGATCAGAAAATAGGTCCGATTGACCGAATCCCTGGTCAGCGTCAGGACTCCGGTCCTTTTATGCTGGAGCAGGTAAAAGAGTACCCGTTCAAAGGGCATTTTTTCGAGACTGCCCTTGAGCGCCCGAACCTGCTGGTCTGCCGGGGGCTGCGGCGGCGCCTGGGGGGGCGGAGCGTCGGCAGGGGCGGCGCCGAGCGAGGACAGGATCGATGAAAGCAGGATGTCGACGGTAAAGGGTGTTGTCAGAAAGTCCGAGAGCCGGAGGTCCTCCTTGAGGGCCGCGATGTCCGCCGGCTGCTTCAGCAACCCGCTCATCATGATGATCGGGACTTTCTTTCCCCTTCGGCAGTTCGCGTATTTTTCTGCAAAAAGCAACGCCGTCCATCCTCGGGAGCTCCCGGTGCACGAACAGGAGGTCATAGGTATCCGCCAGGAAGGAACTGACCGCGTTGATGCCGTCGTTTGCGACTTCGGCATCCATTCCCTTCTTTTTCAGGAATCTGGCGATCAGGTCGGAAAGCTTCTGGCTGTCTTCAACGATCAATATTTTCGGCATGCGTTACAGGGCCTTTGAAAAACCGATGTAAAACGACCTGTGTTATTCGATAGAGCGGCGTCCTTGCGTCGTTCACACCCGCTCATTCCTTCATGACTCAAGTATAAATAATTTCACCGGGAAATAAAGAGCATTCAGGGATTTATTTGACGAGGCGGGTTTCCTCTTATGCGGTCCGTCTCCCCCAGAACTCTGCAACTTCCTTCAGGATGCTCTCGGATACCAGCTCGGTCGCGTCCGTCTCGAACCAGTCGCTCGGCATGGCGCGTGAAAAGCCGGGCTGCACGAAGCGGCTGTCCATGAGTACGATGAGGCCGCGATCGGTTTCGGAGCGGATCACCCTGCCTGCCGCCTGGATCGCTTTGGCCATGGCCGGAATGGCGTAGGCGTAGTCGAACCCGGCGCTGTAGCGCTTCTCGTAATAGGCGCGCATCTCCTCCCGTTCGAGATCGAAGGTCGGCAGCGGCGGCCCGACCACGAAAGCGCCGATGGCCATGTCGCCGGGGTAATCCACGCCTTCGGAGAACGTCCCCCCCTGGACAGCGAAAAGGATTGTCGGATCCGTTCCTTCACGGAGCCGGTCCAAAACCTCCTCCACACGGGAAACGCGCATGTCCCGCTCCTGTTTCAGGACCGTAAAGCCCGGCGGGGCCTGAAACAACGCCAGCACCCGCTCGAGGAATTCAAAGCTCGGGAAGAAGGCGAAATAATTCCCCTGACGCTGTGCCGCGATCCGTGCGATCGCGTCGCTGATGCGGCCGTAGTTCCGCTCGCGGTCCGAATACTTGGTCGAAATCTGCGGTATGACCAGGAGCTTGCGATGCTCTTTCGGGAAGGGGCTGCCGAATTCCGCGGTCTTCACCGTTGCCGCGTCGAGGCCGGAAAGCCGTGCATAGTACTCGAAGGGCTTCAGCGTCGCCGAGAATCCTACCACCTGCTCGTACGCGTCATAGGAGTCCTTCAACATGGATGAGGCGTCGCAGCAGGTGATCTTCACGATGCCGCCTGCGGGATGGGGATGGAAGGTCGTGAAGAATTCCTCGACCAGCGGATTGTTTACATGCTCCAGAGCTTCGGTGAATTCAGACCAGTAGAAACAGAGCTTCATGACCGCATCACCCCGCTCTATCTCGCACTCGGAGTCGAGGTAGCGGGACAGGAATGAGCGCAGTTTTCCATCCTGGTCGCGGAAAAGGTCCTCCGGCGGGTCGATCTTTGACGGTTGAGCGCTGCCTTCCGGCCGGCACGAGGCGATGGCGCCGATGCAGCCGTCGAGCAGTTCTTCGGCCTCATGTCGGATGAGGGCGGGCATGCTCCTGAACCCGCTCCGCATCTGCTCCAGGACAACGGTCGAAAGCGAGGGCGAGTAGTAGTCCATGGCGCGGGCGGGAAGGTTGTGGGCCTCGTCGATCACGAGGTTCGGCAAGCCGTCCTGGTCGATGCCGGTCTTCGTCATCCTGCCGAAGGCCGAGCGCGGAGCAAAGACGTAGTTGTAGTCGCAGATAACGAGGTCCGCTTCCTCTGCTCCGTCGAGCTGCAGCTCAAAGGGGCAGACCTCGTGCTCCTCGCCCAGGTCCCGGAATGCGCGAGCCGTCAGCTTTCGTTTTTTTGCGAGCTTGTCCAGGACGCTATGGCGGTGGAGCTTGGCGTAATAGTCGAGGCTGTACTCGCAATAAGCGGGGTCGCAGAGCGGTTCGTTTTTAAAGCAGATCTTGCTTTTTGCAGTGATCGTGAGGGACTTGACCTTCATGCCCTGCGCCTGAAAGCGCTCGACAGCGTCCTCGGCAACGAGGTGCTGGCTGTTCTTGGGAGTGATATAGACCGTACGCTGACCGCGCTCCAGCGCGTTTCTGAGCAGGGGAACGAGGACGCCCGCAGTCTTGCCGAGGCCGGTCGGGGCCTGGAGCAGCATCGGCCTCTTTTCCGTCATTCCCTCTTCGAGGGTGCGCATGAGTTCGACCTGTCCCGGCCGGGGGCTTTCGAAGGGAAAGGAGAATCGTGCCGCGATCTTCCTTCTCCGCGCCGCCCGCTTTTCGGCCTTTTTCGTTTCCTCGACGAGCTCGGCAAGGCGAAGGTCCAGCCACTGTTCGTAGGCAGGCAGATCGAGAGGAATCCCCAGGTCAAGGGACTCCCTGCTTCGGGTCGAGACAAGATGAAATGAAAGCACAGGAACCGTGCCGTGGGCGAGCCAGTGGAAATAACCGTAGGTCAACAGTTGCAGGCTGTAAGGATGGCCAACGGGATTCTTAGCAAGTCGGCGGGAAAGATCTCCGATATTGAAGCTTGTCTTGATCTCTTCGATCAGGGGCTGCTCGCGCCGAAAGATCCCGTCCATCCTGCCGTCGACGCGGAACCGATACCCTTCCCGATCGAATGTGCAGGTGACGGGGACCTCGGCTTCGTAGGAAGGATCGGACTTTGCCCTTTTCCGCTGCACCCGGACATGGATCTCCCGGCCTTCCTCAAAAGACCGGCCGTACCCGGAATGGGTCTCAATGCTGCCCGTGCGGGGAGCGGGCAGGGCGAAGTCGCGGAGAGCGACGGAAATGAGCTTCTGATCAGACTTCATGGTTCATGGATGGGAGTTGATGCTGTGCACGCAGTCCACAGACCCGAAAGGTTCACGGTCTTCCCTCCCGGCGGACATAGGTCATCTGCACCAGACCGCTGTTGAAGGTCGTGCAGTCCACAAGCTTCAGCCTTGCCGACGGGACCGGCGGCTTGAACAGGGGAATGCCGCCCCCGAGCACAATAGGATGGATGGAGATGATGTGCACGTCTATCAGATCGTACTGCATGAAGGCCTGCACGAGCTCTGCGCCGCCCACGAGCCAGATGTTTCTCCCCTGCCTGAGCCTCAGATCATCCATAATGCTCTTCTCGTTCCCTGCAACGAACCGGGCATGCTCATCCCGCGCCCCGGCCCTGCTCCGCGAAAAGACCAGGAGTTCCTTCCCGCGGTAGGGATCGTTGCCGAGGGCAAGGGACTGTTCGTAGGTCTTCCGTCCCATCACGATGGTGTCCACGCCGGCAGCGAACTCAGCATTGCCGTAATCCTGGTCCGTAAAGAGCCACTCGATGCCGCCGTCCGGCCGGGAGATGTACCCGTCCAGGCTCGTTGCAATGAAGAGAATGATGTTCCGCATGCCAGGCCTCCGTCATCGATCGCGCTTGCCGCCCCACTGATCTCCATGAGGCCGCAAGCCATGATTATTGTACCACAAATGCGACGTTGTTCCTCCTGAAAACAAGAGGCTGTTGAACGCGAAATTTCCTTTACCCGGTCCATTCTTTAGCATAGAATATAATCATTGGGATAGTCATCATACGGCCATGCGGCCGGGCCAGCAGCCGCAATCCGTTCAGCCAGGGAGCAATGAATCCACCATGAGATATCAAAAAATGGCCGTTCTGGGTCTCGTTCTGACCTGCATCGCCTTCCCCACGTTTGCCCGGGACGCTTATATCCACCATAGCCTCACCGTTTCCCTCGATCCTGCGACAGGCCGCATTGCGGCAAAGGACGCCATTACGCTGCCGGACGGCTCTCCCCGGGAAGCGTCCTTCACGCTTCACAGCGGCATGAAGCCCGCGTGCGCAACGTCCGGCGTACGCATCATCCGGCAGGGGACCGTGCAGGCGGCTGTTCCCCTGGAAAAATACACCGCGTTCCTTCCTGCAAAAGCGCGAACGTTCACCCTTTCGTATGAGGGGTCGATCGACCATCCTCTTGAACGGCGCGGAGGGCCCCAGGCGCAGGGGATTGACGAAACACCGGGGCTCATTTCATCCGAGGGCGTGTTCCTGTCCGGCTCGTCAGGCTGGTACGCCGACTTCGAGACCGATTTCGTGACCTTCGATCTGGAGATCAAACTGCCGGCTGCGTGGGACGCGGTGAGCCAGGGAGAACGCACGAAGCGGGACCGGAAAGAAAACGCAACCCTCGTGCGCTGGAAATCTCCGGAGCCTCAGGAGGAGATCTATCTCGTTGCGGCACGGTTCACCGAATACTCGAGAACCGCCGATCTCGCCCAGGCCATGGTCTACCTCCGAACGCCTGACCAGGGACTGGCCGACCGGTACCTCGACGCAACAGCGGGTTATCTTGCCCTGTACAGCAGGCTCATCGGGCCCTATCCCTACCGAAAGTTCGCCCTTGTGGAGAACTTCTGGGAATCGGGCTTCGGCATGCCCTCCTTCACGCTCCTCGGCTCCCGGATCATCAGGCTGCCCTTCATCATCAATTCCTCCTACCCCCACGAGATCCTGCACAACTGGTGGGGCAACAGCGTGTTTCCCGACTTCGCGAAGGGCAACTGGTCCGAGGGGCTGACGGCCTACCTCGCCGACCATCTCGTCAAGGAACAGCAGGGCGCGGGCGCAGAATACCGCATGACCACGCTCCAGAAATACGCGGACTACGTCCAGGGCAACTGGGACTTCCCCCTCGACCAGTTCCGGTCGCGCCACAACCCGGCCACGGAAGCGATCGGCTACGGCAAGTCGCTCATGTTCTTTCACATGCTCCGCCGGGAGCTCGGCGACGGGTCGTTCGTCAAGGGCCTCCGCGAGTTCTACCTGCAATACCGGTTCCGATACGCGTCCTTCGACGACCTCCGTAGGACGTTCGAAGCAACATCGGGAAAAGACCTTCAACAGGAATTCAGGGAATGGGTGACGCGCACGGGCGCGCCGCAGCTCGCGGTGTCGAAGCCTCTCGTCAGCAACGGAGCCGGAGGAGCGGTCCTGCAGGTCCGCCTGGAACAGAAGCAGCCCGGCGAGGCATACCGGCTGCGGGTTCCCCTTGCCGTGACGATCGAGGGGCGGGAACAGACGGTCCAGACCGTAGTGGAAATGAATAATAAAGAGCTCACGGTAGATCTCCCCTTATCCGGCACGCCGTTGCGGCTCGACATCGATCCCGAATACGACCTGTTCCGCAGGGTCGACCGCGACGAGCTGCCACCCGCGCTGTCGCAGGCCCTGGGCGCAAAACGGATGCTGGTCGTCCTGCCGTCGGGGGCCGTCGAGGACCTGCTGCAAGCGTACCGGGAATTTGCAGCGGCCCTCAAGCAAGCAGGCCCCGACGAAGTAGACGTGAAACTCGACAGCGACCTGAAAACCCTTCCCGCGGACCGGTCGGTGATGCTTTTGGGATGGGAGAACCGCTTCGCGGTCGACCTGTTCGAAGCGCTGTTCAACTACGATGTCTCGGTAAAGGACCGATCCGTCCGCATCAGCGGCGACCTGGTTCCGGTCAAGGCGCATTCCTTCGTGCTGACGTCCCGGTTTCCGCGCAACCACAGCATGGCCCTCAGTTTCATCGCCTCCGACGGCCCCGCGCCGTTGCCCGGCCTGGCGCGAAAACTGCCCCACTATCACAAGTACAGCTACCTCGCTTTCGAAGGCAATGAACCGGAGAATGTGGTCAAAGGTCGATGGCCGGTCCTCGACTCTCCGTTGACGGTCTTCATGCCGGGAAAGAGCGGTTTTCTCAAAAAGACGGGAATGGCGAAACTGGCGCCGCGGGAACCCTTGACGACATTGGAGCCGGTTTCCGCCCGGGAGCCCGCGGTCGGGACCATCCATCCATAAGACGGCGGACTCAGCGATCTTTGAAGGGACGTTATGGGGTTCGGGAATAAAGGGTATCACCGAAGCTCTCTATTTTCACGATGACGGCGGACAAAGAAAAATACATCAACGAAAAGCTGAACGAGATGTTCGTCGCGTCTCTCATCCAGGCCTGCCGCTGGGGCGCGGTTATTTTTCTCCTGCTCGGATGTCTTGACTACATCAGCCTCCCCGAACATTTTTCGTCCTTCCTTGCCGTGCGCGTCGGCATGGCGGCGATCCTCGTGGGCGTTGCACGGATCGCCGCTCAACAACGAGGGATATCCCCCGTCTTTGACCGGGCACTGGCCCTGATCACCCTTGTCTGCGCGTCGGCGGCCCTCGAGTTCATAATCCTGAGGTCCGGAGGCCACCGGTCTCCCTATCATGAGGGCGTCATTCTGCTCGGGCTGTGCGCCATCGGGTTTGTCCCGGCGCAGCTCTGGCTCCATGCGGTCGCTGCAGGGATTATCTATCTCATCTTCGTGATTCCCATCATACTGTTCGAAACGATCACCGATTTTCGCGGGTTCTTCGCCGCCAATGCGTTTGTATTCACCTCGCTGCTGTCCATTGTCCTGCTGAAATATCTGGGCCAGAGGAGCCTCATCCGGGAGCTGGGCCTCCAGTATGATCTCGACAGGCAGCAGGCTTCCCTCGCTGAAGAAGTAAAGGCGCAGACGGCCCAGCTCAACGCGGCGATCATCGATCTGAAGAAAGTGCTTGCCGAGCGGAGGAAGACCGGACAGGAGCTGCTCGAGTCGGAGGAAAAATACCGCCAGCTCGCAGAGCACGCGGGAGAAGGGGTCCTCGTGGCCCAGGACGGCATCCTGAAGTTCGTCAATCCCCACCTGGCCGCAATAACCGGTTATGACCGGGAGGAGCTCACGGGAAGGACCTTCCTCGAATTCGTGCATCCCGATGACCGGGATGCCGTGATGCAGCAGCATGTCAAGCGGCTGCGGGGCGAGCTTCCCCCACCTTTTCCTATCCCCTGCGGATCATTACCCGCGGCAATCACACCCGGTGGGTCGAAACGCGGGGCGCGGTGACGACCTGGGAGGGAAAGCCCGCGACGGTCAACTTCATCGCCGACGTGACCGAGCGCAGGCGCTCCGAGCTCGCGCTGCAGGAGTCGGAGGAAAAGTTCCGCACGCTCTTCGAGGAGTCGCGGGACGTTTTCTACATCAGCGTGCCGGAGGGCAGGTTCCTGGATATCAATCCCGCCGGCGTGGAGCTGTTCGGATACGCATCAAAAGAAGAGCTGCTCAACCTGGACATCACGCAGGACCTCTACGTCTACCCCGAGGAGCGCGTCAGGTTCGTCGATCTTGTGGACCGGACCGGCTATGCCAAGGACTATGAAGTGCACATGAAACGCAAGAACGGCGAGATGTTGACCGTGCTCATCACCAGCACGGCTGTGCGGGACGCGGCAGGACATCTCGCCGCATTTCGGGGGATCATCCGCGACGTGACGGAGCAGAAAAAACTGGAGCTGCAGCTGCTGCAGTCGCAGAAGATGGAGGCCGTCGGCCAGCTCGCCGGGGGCATCGCCCACGACTTCAACAATATTTTGACGGCGATCGTCGGATATGCGGGGATCCTGCGGCGGCGGATGAGCGACGGCGATCCGCACCGGGCCTATGTGGAACACATCCTGTCCGCATCGGAGCGGGCGTCCAGCCTGACGCGAAGCCTCCTTGCATTCAGCAGGAAACAGATCATGAACCCAGGCCCCGTGGACCTCAATGAGATCGTCCGGAAAGCCGACAAGCTCCTGGTCCGGCTGATCGGCGAAGACATCGAGCTGAGGACCGTCGCGGGAAACAACGCCCTGGTGGTCATCGCGGACAGCGTACAGGTGGAACAGGTGCTCATGAACCTGGCGACGAATGCACGGGACGCGATGCCCCGCGGCGGCAGCCTGACCATTGAGACCCGGGAGGAAAACGTGGCGCCGGAAAAGGCCCGGGCGCACCGCGGCATGAAGCCGGGCTCCTACGCCCTGATGACCGTATCCGACACGGGCGAGGGCATGGATGACGCCACGCGGGAGAAGATCTTCGAGCCCTTCTTCACCACCAAGGAGGTCGGCAAAGGCACCGGCCTCGGCCTTGCCATGGTCTACGGGATCATCAAACAGCATGACGGCTACATCGCCGTATCCAGCACACCGGGCCGCGGAACATCTTTCGCGATCTATCTTCCGCTTGCGCCCCGGAGCGCCGGCCGGAGCGCGCCCGATATTCGGCACGACGCCGTCACCGGCGGCTCCGAAACCATTTTGCTCGGCGAGGACAACGATACGGTACGGTTCATGACCAAAGACCTGCTGGATGATTTCGGATACGAGGTGATCGACGCTGCAGACGGACCGGAGGCGGTCAGAAAATTCATGGAACACCGGGACCGCATAGACCTGCTCATTCTCGACGTAATCATGCCGAAGATGAACGGCCGGGAGGTCTACGAGGCCATAAAGATAGTGAACCCCCGGATCAAAGTTATCTTCACGAGCGGCTACACCGGAGACATCATACGGACCAAAGGGATGGTCGGCCAGGACGCGCACTTCTTGCAGAAACCCGTCGCCATCGACGAACTGCTGCAGAAGATAAGGTCCGTTCTTGACGAAACGCCTGCCTGATCACGGCTTTCCTCAAGTTGCTTCTGCATTGTTTGAAAGTCCCCCTGCTCTCTTCTCCACCCTTATCGACTGGCCGCATAGGACTGACTAAAGTGGATTACCTGTTGAAAATGACCCGGTCGCGGCGAACGAACCGTCTATTCTCGGCCGTGTAAGACATGAATATATTGAAACAAATTTTTCACCACTGTTTGGCATCCGCTTTGCAACTTATTCGGTAAATATTGAATTCCTTCAACAACGACCAGGAGGCGAACAATGGGAATTTCACTGCTGACAACAGAGCAGCCACAAAGATGCAAGGTAAGATTCCGCAGACCGCACACTCCTTCTGCAGGGGACTGCAAAGAGGCGCCCATCATCCCTGATGATCGGATTGAAGCAATGCGGGGGCTCTTGCACGGCTTTTCATTGAGCCTCGCTGTATGGGCTGTCGCTATCTACCTTCTTCTTGCCAGGTGACGGCAGGTTCCCCTTACCCCTTCTCTTGTCAGGTCTGAAGGACCTCACGATCCCCACTCCAGCCGTTCAGCCAGCCTCGGAGGAAGACCGGCCCGGATGATTTTTTCCTGGCAGGCTCCGATGTCATAGGCAACCCGATAAAAAACCGCCCGCCGCGCCTGATCGTCGAACATCAGAAACGAAGCTTGCGGGTTTCCGTCCCTCGGCTGGCCCACGCTTCCGGGATTAATCAGGTATCGGTGCCCGGACAGGAGGTCCAGCGAATCCAATGCAAGTGATGAAGCAATACCACCCCCCTGCTCTATGAGCACTGCCCTGACGTGAGTGTGGCCGAAAAATCCCGTCCTGATGTTGCCCGGAAGTCCGGACAAGAAACGAAAATTCTTTACAGCATCCTCCGGTGCAGGATATAGCGGTCCCTGTCATGAATGGAGCCGTGAAACAGGTAAGAACCCCGAAAATCGCGCTCTGTCGGGAGGCCGGACAGGAATGCCCTGTTCTCTGCAGTAAGCTGGTCCCGGGTCCAGAGGACAGCGGCCCGGGCCAGAGGATTGAAATTGTCCGGTTGATCGAGGCCTGCAGCGACCGCATCGTGGTTGCCGAGTATGCACAGTATCCCTTCGCTTCTCGCGATTTCGATGCACTCGTTGGGATTAGCGTTGTACCCGACGATGTCTCCGAGGCAGACCATTGCATCGGGTTTGAGCTCGCGGGTCCGTTCGAGTACGGCGCGCAAGGCCTCCAGGTTCGCATGGATGTCGGCGATCACTGCGATTCGCATGGCCCACCGGTCGATGACTGAAAAAAGACAGGGAACCACGGATGAACACGGTTAATGCCGCCCATCAAAGGATACCTGTCCGGACAGCCTGATCTTGAGTGGGTTTTTACCGTGTTCATCAGTGGTTCCAACTGTCATGTGCAGACGGAATTCCATAGGATCACTGATCCTCAGAAATCAGAATTCAAGCCCGGTTAAAAAGGAAGGTGCGGAGCATGGTCCCCGTGCCCCGCACCGTTGTTCGAATTACTGCAGGAGTCAGCTTGTCACTGCACTGTCAGGGCCGCGGCAGGCATTGTCGGATGGATCGAGCAATGATAGTTAAACGTCCCTCCTGACGTAAATTTATAACAGACCGATGTTCCGGGGTTTACCTGAGCGTTGAAGGCGCCGTTGGTCGGCACCGTCGTACTCGTGACTGTATGGGTTGTTGTATCGATGTTCGTCCATTTTACCGTAGTGTTCAGGGGCACCGTCATGCTGGCAGGACTGAAACCGGCGACCATGCTCACGATCGAAACGTCCGTGGTGCCGCTCGCAGGACACGTGACCAGCTGGACCGTGGACGTCGCGCTGGTGGTAGAAGATCCACTGCTGCCGTAGCCCATCGACCCTCCACCGCCGCAGCTCGCCAATACGACTGCGATCGCAGCCAGACTGTATATGAATAATAATCCTTTTGCATTCTTCTTCATGGTAAGTCACACTCCTTTTTACTTCAATGCGAAGTTCCCGGATTCGCAGCCCTTCCCCCGCAGGGCGATTGCGTATCCTTTCTCCTAGGATACCACTATCGCCCTGCATTCCGTCAGGAGGCGGGAGAGGCCATGACTCCCTGCGCTACTGGAACTTCTTCGGAAATTGCTTCACGATCCCGTCGGCAAGCAGATCGGAAAACATGAGCATATGGGCGTGACCTTTGTCATAGGCTTCAATGTCCGAAGGCCAGTCCTTCTTGATCCGCGATACGACCTCCGTGGTCGTCAGGGCCAGATGGACATACAGCATGTTCTTCAGGGACTGGAGTTGCCAATTCGGGTTTGCGCTGCTCAGGAAGACGGCAATATCGTCCGCATTCCGGGCCCACCGTTTTTCTCCCGCGCCGACGCCTTCGTTGTCGCCCGCCTTGGCGGCCTTTACGATGTCCGCGGCGATCAGGATATGGTCTCTGAGCAGGGCGGCAAGCTTGTTGCCAGCTTCCTCTCCATAGATCGGCTTGATGGCGTTGCCGATATCGTCCTGGTTCTTGAGAAGCCGTTCGGCGATCTTGCCGGTGTCGTCAAGACCGGCAAGGGCGCTGATAATAAAGTTCCGGGTATACACGATGTGCTCCTCCCAGAGCTGGCGCATGGCCTCCCGCAGAGCAACTACCGATTGCGGGTATGCGGCTTTATCCATGCTCTGGTGTTCCCCAGCAGCTGCTGCAGGGCCCGGAAAAAACAGCAGGCTGGCGGCGAAGATCAATGCGATTGCTACAAAAAGTGTGCGCTTCATGGAAGTGTCCTCCTTTGTTGCTCAGTACGTAACCTGATAGAAGTGTAGCGCGATAATAACAACAAGTCAAATTCTTATTTGACTTATTTGACAATTTACCCGGGGTGCCGTATAGTGAAAATAGAAAAGGAGAATTACTATGGTCCTGTCTTCCTTGAATGCCGGAACGGAAAAGCCTGCAGGGGCGCGGGAGCGGATTGTCAAGCTGCTGCTCAAGGGCGGAGACACCGTTGAATCGCTCGCGGAGAAACTCGGCGTCACGAAAAACGCCGTGCGGGCGCAGATCGCCCTTCTTCAGCGGGAGGGGATGGTGGAGGTCCGCGGCGCGGTGAAGGGAACGCGCAGACCGGCCGCGGTTTACGGCGTCAGGCCCGGCGCAGACGTGCATTTCTCCAAGGCGTACCCCGTCATTCTCTCGCACCTGGTCGGCGTGCTGTCGCAAAAGCTCGATGAGAGCGAATTCCGCACGGTGATGCGGGAACTGGGGCAGCGGCTCGCGAACTCAGTGCCCCGCCCCTCGGGCAATCCCCGGGAGCGGGTCAAATCCGCCCTCGGGTTTCTCAAGATACTGGGGTCAGCGGCTGAGGTCACCGAGGAAAAGGGGAAGCTCGTCGTCAGCAGCTTTGGATGTCCGATCGCCGAAGCCGTGAGCGCCGACGCCCGTTCCTGCATAGCGATGGAAACGCTGCTGAAGGATCTGACCGGACTGCCGGTCACCGAGCATTGCGACCATGGGGAACATCCAAACTGCAGGTTTGAAATTCGGCTGCCTGTGCAAAAGAAATGACGCTTGACCGGTTTGATGCCGATCCAAAGCAGCAAAGCGGGACCTTTATTCGCAGATTTCGCAGAAAGTCGCAAGTTCAATTGTGAAGTGCAACACTTGGGTAAGCAGGAAGGAATCTCCAAATTCAAAGAAGCTGTTTGGTCAGACCCGTCCAAGATAGGATTTGAGTAATTGCAGGGGAAGCCTCAATCGGATAAAGTAGGTTTGTCGAAGACCAAAATATCCGAAGGAGGACATCCCCGTGAACAAGTTTAACAGCATTTTCGGACAGATTCTAGATATATTTTCGCAGCAGGATTTTGTGAGAGCGGTGCGGGAAACACGGGCAGAAAGAGGCGTAAAAGGGTTCAGTTGCTGGGGTCAGTTCGTTGCAATGGTGTTCTGTCAGTTGGGACAAGCACACTCGCTGCGGGAGATTTGCGGCGGATTGGCGACATGCCTAGGCAAGCTTAAGCACCTCGGGATAGATGTAGCGCCCAAACGTTCCACACTGGCCTATGCCAACGAGCATCGGCCGTGGCAGCTGTACCAGAAGGTCTTTTATCAGCTCCTGGCCAAGTGCCGGGTTCTGGCACACGGCAAGAAGCCGTTTCGGTTCAAGAACAAGCTGTTCAGCCTCGATGCCACGCTGATAGAACTTTGCATCACTTTGTTTGACTGGGCAAAGTATCGGCAGAAAAAAGGAGCTATCAAGCTTCACCTGCTGTTGGACCACGACGGCTATCTTCCGGTCTTCTGCAGTATGACCGAGGGGAATGTGCATGAAGTGAACATCGCGCATACGCTCACGTTCCCCAAAGGCTCCATCCTGGCAATTGATCGGGGTTATGTGGACTATGAGCAGTTTGCCCGATGGACCGAGGCCGGAATTTTTTTTGTAACGAGAGAGAAGGATAACGCCGCTTTCAAGGTGATCGAAAAGAGAGCGGTACCCGACAACAGAAACATCATTAAAGACCAGCTCATTGAGCTGACAGGCCATTACTCAATCAGGAAATGCCCATATATCCTGCGGCGGGTAGAAGTATGGGACGCAGACAATGAGCGGGTGATTGTTCTGTGGACAAATCATCTCACTTTTGGCGCTACGACCATCGCGAGCATATATAAAGACCGTTGGCAGATTGAGATATTTTTCAAGACGATCAAGCAGAATCTGAAGATCAAGACGTTTGTGGGAACGAGCCGGAATGCTTTGCTGACCCAGATTTGGACAGCATTAATCGCAATCCTGGTGTTGAAGTACTTGAAGTTCCGTTCCACACTCGGCTGGTCGTTGTCGAATTTGGTTGCCATGCTCCGGTATAACCTGTTCACGTATCGAGATTTATGGACATGGCTGGATAATCCGTTTGAAACACCGCCGATTGTACCGTCGGCAGAACAACTGGTAATGAGCTATCGGTAATTGGACAGCAGAACAAAGAACCTGAATCCGAGATGATGGAATTACCTGTCTAAAAGCCTTGATTGGTAGGGGTGAGCTTCAGGAAATCAGATTATCTTGGACAGCAATGCTGTTTGGTTTTCTTGTAGCCTTCATCTGCGTCCATCGGCGAAATCTGCGGATAAAGGTTTATTAGTAAGTGTCGCCCTTTCAGTTTTTTCCCGGAACGCCACTGCTGGTTTCACTGATAATGCGTGTCACGAGCGGATCCTGATGTTCCAGGATCCCGGAGAGGTCGTCCTTACCGGCGACGTATTTTTCCAGGAACGCAATGGAGTATCGCCGGATCACCTCAAACTGTTGTTCACTGCCCCCAAAAACGTCCGAGCCCGGCCTGTCCGATAAGCGCTTCATTGAATGAAAAATGACCGCCGCCTTTCAGCACCACGAGATACTTCGGCGGTGCGGCGCGGAGGAAGACCTTCTCGGCCAGTTCCTTCATGGTTCTATCTCCCCGCTTCTGCCCCTCCTCGCGTTCTCCCAGAAAATACAGGTAAGGGATCTTCAGGCGGTCCAGCTCGTTTTCGCGGAAGAGGTATCCCCCTGCTCCCGTGGAGAACAGGAGCACCGCCTTGATGCGGGCGTCCCGCCTCTCCTCGACAGGCCCGCACAATCCCAACGCAGTGAAGCCGCCCAGGGAATGTCCGCCCACGGCGATCTGGTTCCTGTTGATCAGCATCTTGAATGGCGACGATTCAAGCATCCCGTCAAGCACGGCTTTTAATTCATCAAGCCGGTACTCATACTTTCCCCGCTGGTCCGGGCCCGACAGGCCTATTTTCCTCGCCTCGATCAGGAAGCCCGGGCGGTCCAGATCATTGTTCGGGCCGGTGCGAATGCGGAAAGCGGAATACCTGTCCCCGTGGTCAGGCGCGGCGACTATCCAGCCCCGGGCTGCGAGTTTTTCCGCCAAAAACCGGTGCGCAAGCCCGCTGCCTCCGAAGCCGTGGGAAAAGAGGAGAAAGGGATAGGGGCCTCCGGCCTGGTAGGGCGGCGCATTGAGAGCAACAATGCCTTTGGCCTTTCCGCCGTAATCATGGTGTGCCGGGGCTGACTCTGTCGGATACCAAACGGCCACGGTCAACGTCTTGTTCTGTTTGCCGGAGTGATGGGGAAAATCGAGGACGGTATAGCCGACGTTAAAAGACCCGCCGGACCGGACCTCACCGGATCCGGCCAGGACGATGCAGTGCAGTGCGATGACAAGAACTGAGCTCAGCGCTGCTGCCGAAATAAAGGTTCCGAACACTGTTCTTAGGTTCATACTCGGCCCCCGGGAGAAAAGTTTGCCGTCAGAATCAGTCGTTGGCTATCAGCATTGCCTCTTTAATCTTCTGCGCCTTTTCCTTGTTGATGAGCTTTTCGACAATGGCAAGGCCGAAATGGAGAGCCGTGCCCGCGCCCCTGCTGGTAAGCACCGTGCCGTCGACGACCACGGACTTCTCCTCGTAGGTTGCGCCTCCCAACCGGTCCTTGTATGACGGGTAGGATGTCACACGCTTGCCCTTCAGGACTCCCGCGTTCGCAAGAACAAAAGGAGCGGCGCATATGGCGGCGGTGAGTTTGCCTTTCTGAGAAAATCCCTTGATAAGGTCTTTCACGCGCTCATCGGCATTCAGGTTGTCTGAACCCGGCTGGCCGCCGGGCAGGATGATCATATCGAAATCGTCGACCTTCACCGCGTCGATCACCGCGTCGGGAACGATCTTCACGTTCCGCGCGCTTGAGACGGGCCCGGCATGGAGCCCTGCAATGACCGTCTCGATCCCGGCCCTGCGCAGCACATCAATGACTGCAACGGCCTCCACTTCCTCAAATCCATCGGCAAGAATAACGGCAACTTTCGGCATGAACCACCCTCCTCTTCCTGTCATCCCGTAGTATATAAAGTAGTATATAAAGCTGATGCTTCATCATTATATCCCCTTCCCCTCCTTTCATCAACCCTGTCATACTGGAAAACGGGTGCTCTTGTCTGTTATAATCCGGCAAGATGAGGACCGCAATCTTAGAGAGGAGCATATCATGGCAGCCGCATCACCGGTTCCGCAGCGCTCACTGCCGCGGGAAGCAAACCAAATCACGCGGAGTCTGCGGACATGCTCCGTATTGAAACGGTAAACGTTGCCCCCGACGAAATCTGAGGATGCCTCGATGAAAACGCTCATCCACCACCCCGGGGCGCTCGGCGATGTTCTCCTGTCGCTGCCTTGTTTTCGGATCATCAGGGAGGATGCCTCGCACCTCCACTTCATCGGCCGCAGTGATGTGGCCGAATTTCTGCGCGATGCCGGGGTTGTTGATGAAGCTTCCTCTGCGGACAGCGCCCGCTTCACTTCCTTTTATGCCCGTGTCGACGAGTGTGCGCGCACATTTCTCGAAGGATTCGACCGCGCCTTTGTCTTCACCTCAGGCGCAGAGCTCGACATCGCGTCGGTAATTCCACGCACCCATAGGATCCGCACGACCCCCCCTTCCGGCGCAGGCATCCCTGTGGCTCGCTACCGGCTTACTCAATTCAATGCCGATCTTCCTGGCGAAACCGCCTTTTCTTCTCTGCAGCTGTCACGGGAGCGGTTGGACGCAGCAGCGGCCCTTCTTCGGCATCATGGATGGACAACAGGGAGAGGCCTGCTCGCCATCCATCCCGGCAGCGGCGGCCGGTCAAAATGCTGGCTTCTGGACCGTTATCTCGAACTTGCACACAAAATTCACCGGGATGGAAAAAACTTCATCATTCTCTTTTCCGGACCCGCGGAATCCCCGGACACAACGCAGGAGCTCGACCTGTTCGCGCAGGACCATGCTCTTGCCCTCCATGCCGCCTCAATGAAGCTGATCGATGCCGCCGCTCTTTTGTCTCTTTGCACGCTCTACGTAGGGAATGATTCCGGCATGACCCATCTGGCTGCAGCGCTTGGCCGCCCGGTCATCGCCCTTTTCGGCCCCTCTGATCCGCAGCTCTGGAAGCCTGCGGGCAACCGTGTCACGGTCGTCTCGGCAGGCGCGTCCGGATCGATGGAGGACATCTCCCAGGACACCGTGTATACAGAAGCCATTTCAGCGCTCAGCGCTTTTTTGAAAATATAGCGGATTTCCGTGGTTTCCGCTCTCTTCGGGAAACATTGATTTTCAGTTGATGAAGACCCTCGGCAGGATTAGTATGATAACCATGAGCAGAACAAAGCTGCCCATATCGGAAAGAACCGGCACAGTGCCGGCAGGCAGCGCATCCGAGGAAATCCGGCTCCGGTTTCTCTACCGAAGCATGATCCAGCGCGGAAAAGTCCGGATTTCACTCAGCGGCGCTCTCGGCCTGATCGGACCCGATTGTGCGTTTCACCTCTATTCGGCCGTCGCGCAAGGAAACAGCATGAAGAAGAACCAAAGGAATGGGGGCAAGGGCAGAAGATAATATTGAAGTTTTCTTTGACTGAGGGAATGTTCTGAGGGGGAATCGGCTGCGACCTTCAGCCGTCAGCCGGACCGGTGCAAACGCCGCCTCACCCTCCAGCCTCTGCGCTGCCGGCGCTGTCCGTATCCGCCTTGAAGATGAACCTCCGGATCGTTTCACGGAACTGGCGTATATCGATCGGTTTCGTGATGTAGCCGTTTGCGCCGAGCGCCATTCCGCGCTCCCGGTCGCGCTGCTCGCCCCTCGTGGTGATAATGATGATCGGCGTATCCCTGTTCAATTCCTGACGCACTGCGCAGATAAGCCCGGCGCCGTCCATTTCCGGCATGTTCATGTCGGTCAGGATGAGGTCCACTTCCTGCATCTTCAGCTTTTCCAGCGCGTGGGCGCCGTTCACCGCCTCCACGATCTGCACGCCGGGAAGCATCTTGATGAGGTGAAAAAGGATCAGCATCCTCATCGTCTGGGAATCGTCTGCAACGAGCACCCGTTTATTCGCCCACTTAGCCCATGATGTCATAACGGTCGCAATCCTCGCCCTTGTCCGCTTTTTCTCGGAGCAGCCGACCCCTTGGTTGTATTATACAACCTCCGAATGATTCGCGGCAAGGATGCCTGATTTTTTTTACCGACGGGGTTATACTAATAAGTAGTCGTCGCGCATAACCGCAGTGGAGCCCCCTCCGGCAGGAGCCGGAGGCTCCCTCGAACAACGCGACCTCCCGCCTGCACCCGGCGTTTACGAGTGCGGATGCACGTGCCAGGTGGAACTGCGAACTCGCGCATGCGTGACACGTTCGTGTCACGCGCGAGTGAGCGCTTTCCACCCCCGGCAGGAGCCGGGGGATGCCAAGGCGCGGGATTGCGGACCGGAAATGATCCCCTGCGGTGGGAGGACCCGAACATGAAACAACGGGAAGCCAGCATTGGATTTGCTCTGCTCATATTCCTGGCCCTGTCCGCGCAATCCTGTGTTGCGGGACAGCGGCTCGTGACGGAAGGAACTGATCCGGCGGGTATCGGAGGCTCGTACACCCTGATGCTGTACGGCTGCAAGTATCCGGACGACATTGAGAATGCCGCGATCCTCGTCGATGACCCCAGTCCTTATCCGCTCGATATTTTCTCCCTTCCGTCCATGTACTCCGTGCAACGAGGTTTACCCGCACAGGAGGCGCTCGCGAAGGCGAATAAGTTCCTGCGGTGCACTTTTCACACCGTCGTCGAAACGCGCGTTCGCAGGATCGTCGACGACCGCGGAGGCATTATCGGCTACGACATGCGGCCCGGCTACCTGCCTTATGACATCGGGTCCACAGACCCTCTGCTCATCACGTACACGCTGAAAGAAGGAAAGGTGACCGCCTATATCAGGCTGTCTCCGGATGTGAGGAGGAGGGACGAAGGCGATTCCCCTGACAGGGATCAGGGCGGAAGAGACTAGGGCAGCGGCAAAGAGGGACAAAAATCCGGACGGGAAAAGATCCCGTCCGGTGCTGTCATTTTCTTTTGGTCGTCCTGCTATAGGCTGGTACGGAATACTATGCCGCCTTTGCATGCAGTGACTTGATCACTTCAGGAGTGAAAACATCGACAGCGATAATGCGCGCCTTATTCAGCAGGAACCCCGGAATGAGGTCCCGTGCTTCCTTTTCGTCCTTCACCTCTGCAATTGCGTACCCGGTGTGATCACCGGCTTTGCAACCATAGTTGAACTTCCTCAGCACATCCGGCCCCTTTTCCAGCTGCTCATCGAGAGCCCTTAGACATTCCTGCGGGGTATGCGGAGTTTCGATCACAAATTTCATAGTGTACCTCCTTCAGGGCCTATCCCTTCAGCCCCTCTTTCTGCATCGGGACTTGTTTCATCCTGGACATCAGCATACCACTGCGTCATGCGGCTGTCAAAAACGACCTAAAATGCGGAGAAACGTAACAGTGGAAGGGACGATACTGCGGCAGGCAAAAGGCGGACTGCTGCTTTAGGAGGCGTCCCGCCTGCTTCAGATCAGAAGAACCATCGAGAGCACGGCCAGCACGATGCCGATGCCCTGCTTCACGGTGATCGTTTCGCTGAGCAGAATGAACGAGAGGATAATGGTCACAACGGGATAGAGTGCCGTGAACGTGATCACGATGGCGGCTTCCCCCCTGCTCAACGACCTGAGGAAGAGCATGCCGCCGAGGGAACTGCACATGCCCGCGATAAGAGCATACACCGCCCCTTCAAAATTGCCGGCGCGGAACGTGAACCTCCCTGTGGACAGGAACATCAGAACCACTGCAAAGGCCCCGACAGCGGAGATGAAATAGACGTTCTGCGGCGCCATCGTGTTCGTGGCGAATTTCTGAAATACCCCCCATACCCCCCACAAAACCATGGCGAGGAGGGCAGGTATGAGCCAGCCTGGCGTTGTCACGGGTACAAATCCTTCCCGGCCTGTGAGAATCTCCGCTGACAAGCCCGTCATGCCACGCGTCGATACTGTTGCTCCACCGGGCGTGCGCCGCTGATCATTCTGTGTTTTCTCATCCAGGACAAAAGCATATCGGCGATCCTGCCGGGATCGTCTTCCTGGAGATAGTGAAGGCCGGGACCGAACTCCTCAACCTCCAGCCCGGGCAGTCTGCGGCCCAGCTGTTCGAGATGATACTCCGTCTGCTTCGAAACGATCACACCCGGTGCGGCCCTGAGCCAGAGGACCGGCGAGGTGATGGAGAAAATCTTCTCCTCCAGCCTTTTGATGAAGAGCCAGCTGTCCGCCGGTTCCCCCTCGATAGGCAGCAGCTGCGGAAATATCCGGACCGCTCTGCGCGAACGGATCGTCGGGAAGGGTTCCTGATAGCGATAAAGGACATCGGCGGTGATGTTTTCCTTCTTCAGGACCGCTGCGGGAAGCACGCGGTTTACGAACATGTTCAGCACCTGGATTGCGAAGAACCCGAAGGGGGATCGAAAAAGCTTGAACAGGAATTTGGCCGGTCCGAAGTCTTTCCACGAGAGCTCCCACAAAAAGGTCTCCATGAGAGCAATGCCGCGGATATTGCCGGGATGATGAACGGCATACCACATGCCGATCGGCCCTCCCCAGTCGTGCAGAACGAGCACGATGTCCCGCAAGCCGAGTTTTTCAATGAACCCCTCGAGGACATCGGCATGGAATCGCAGGGAATAATGCAAATCATCCGGTTTGTCTGACTTGCCGAATCCCAGCAGATCCAGAGCGATGCCCCGTGTCCTCCCGTCCTCTGCGACCTTGGGCAGGATGTTCCGCCAGATATAGGATGACGTGGGATTTCCGTGGACAAAGATGACCGGTGAGCCCGCCCCTTGCTCCACGTAGTGAATGTTGTACCCCTCGACATTCACAAAACGGCTCGGGAAAGGAAAAGCGGACGGATGCATTAAATCATGTTGTGTGCTGTTCATACCATTTCTCCTGGCCACTACGGCATGCCTGATGCCCTGATCGAAGACCCATCGTTTCCCTGTCTTGCTGCAGGTTCAGCGTTCTCGGGATGGTTTCTTTTCTTAAACGGTATCACCGCATCCTAACGGTGTCAAGTAAGCGGGTTTGCCCGTCGTGCCGACAGAGGAAGTGAAGCTTGAGGTCATGGCCGGGGCCGGCACTACGACTTTAATAGCACTAAACATGCCTATCCTGACGAAACCGGGTTTACCCTGAAGCCCTATTCAAATCAGGCGTGTCTTGACAGCGTGACAGCCCGGCGCTATGTATGAATTATGAACACGTACGAACAGCAGACTGTTGAGGAGCGTAGACACCATGTCACAATTATCCATCATTGCATTAGCTCTTGGCGTTGTAACCTTTGCGGGAGACGGCGTAGTAAAGGCATCGGAATCAATGCAGGAGCAAAACAAAAAGATCGTCCTCGAGTTTTACGAAAAAGCAATCAATCAGAAGGACTTCGCGGCCGCAGCGAAGTATCTGGGGCCGCGCTACATACAGCACAATCAGATGGCTGCTGACGGAATCGAGGGCATTCGGAAATTTCTGGCTTTCCTGCGCGAAAAGTTCCCTGATTCACGCAGTGAGATCAAGAAGGTCTTTGCCGACGGCGACTACGTGATACTCCACGTTCATGCCGTCCGGGTGCCCGGGACGCGCGGTATTGCCGTCGTTGACATCTTCCGGCTTCAGGGCGGAAAGATCGTGGAGCATTGGGACGTGCACGAGGACATCGTCGAGAAACCGGCCAATGCGAACGGAATGTTCTAGTACGATCTGGAATATACGTCAATATTCTTACTTCCTCCAGGGCACTCCTTCCGTGTAATAACCTAGTATGACGGTGCCGCACGAATTGCGCACGTTCCTTGACAAAGAAACCAGCGGCGATATAGTGACTATATAACAAATAAATTTTGACGAAGAAAAGAGGCGATCAGAATGAAAAAGCTCCTTACAGTGGCGGCAGGGATTTCTTTGATAGCCGCCTTGGGCCTGGCATATGCAAAAGTCAGCCATGCCGGAACGGACTACCCGGACGACAAGATGATCACCAATGACGATATCTCTCACAGCGAGATGGATCAGGACCGGGCGACGGTCAACCAGATGCCTGCAGGATCAGGAAGCGAAGGCTCCGCTGCCGGCGGCGCAAGCAAAGAACCAGACACGCTGAAGAGCGACAGCGACCAGAATAGACAGCCGGTTGACAAAGGATCAGCGGGATCAGGCGAGGAAGGATCGGGTGCCCGTGCCCCGGCAAAAGAGCCGGATTCGTGGAAATAGTAAGCGCGTGAATGCCGAAAGCAGTGGACTCCGGTCCATACCCGGGAGAAGTAAGAGGTCAGCGGAACAACGAGAGACCGGTCTGTGTGCGGCTTCGGATGGACTGCCTCGGTTGAAGGCCAGGGTTCGACCCGATCGGCCGGTCTCAGAGCGCTCTCACTCGGTTGCGTCCGTCATGTTTGGCGGCATATAACCCCTTATCCACCAGCCTGACGAGCCGGGTCGGTTCCGTTCCCTGCTCGGGGACGAGAGCGGTTGCTCCCACGCTGACGGTCACGACACTTGCGGCGGAGGAATGAGCATGGGGCGTGCCGAGGACTTCGATCGCAATGCGCAGCTTTTCCGCGATCTCGGTCGCGCCTTGGATATCGGTGTCGGGGAGCAGTATTATGAACTCCTCGCCGCCGTACCTGGCAGCCAGATCGGCCGGACGTTTGGCGGAGCGGGCTATTTCAAGAGCCACCTTTTTGAGACATTCGTCTCCTGCCTGATGGCCGTAGGTATCATTGAATGCCTTGAAATGATCGATGTCCACCATGACCAGGGAAATCGACTTGCCCTCTCGCGCCGCTCGACGCCACTCGCGGTCCAGACTCTCGTTCAATGTTCTCGAACTTCAGGGAGATAGCGGAGGTAATGAGCTTGTTGTGCTTGAATGAATGGATCACGGTCGCGATGAGATACAGCACGATAAGCAGCCCTATGGTATATTCCGCCGCTCCGCGTTCGATGAAACAGCGCGTGGCATAGAGCAGCATGGCCGGGAAAGCCCATGCTGCGGGACCGAGCCGCAGTGACGAATGGGATATGGTTGTGGCTGCCGACAAACTGGCAATGACGAGGACGAACAAAGAGATGAAAGCAATATTCTGAACGGGAAAAATGAGAAAAGCCGAAAGACCCCAGATGACGCCCGAAGCCAGCGCCAGGAGGAGGTATGCCTTTCTCCATAACCTGCCGTCGAAAGGCCCCTTGCTCACTCCGACAAACCGGTAATAAAATATGATCCTGCTGACAGCGACAAGCGCAACCAGGGAAAGCCATATGGCAATGTTCTCGTCCGGAACGAACTCGCGAACAACAAAGGACAGAACAACCGCCACGAGAAAGGAGGCAATCTGCATCGTCGGCAGCTGGTCGACGGCAAGGCGCACCTGCTCCCGCAGGATTGATTCCCCGATGCCCGACGCAGTGCTCCTGTCGTCTTTCACGTACACCTCAGACAAGTTCCGCGGGGCCGTTTATATACGGCCTTGGCCGCACCTGGCCCACGGACGGTATTGAAGAAAAATATGGAGCGTTCATAAACTATAGCACAGAGGATGCTTTTTGTCTGCCGTTCACGGGTGCTGCGTGCCTTCTTCATTACTGTTCTCCCTACCTTGAATTCAGCCGAGACTCGAAGTAAACTATATCTCATATGGCCGGGAAGAACTCTGACGATACAACAGGGAGCCGGGGAACTTGATCCGGCAGCTTCCGACGGAGGCCGAAGTTTTCACTATTTTTTGCAGGCGGTTTCATTACAGGGGCTTCCGGCGCCAACCTTTCTCAGAAGAGTACCGCGATGACACGGGGATTTATCATCACCATCGTGCTTACTGCTGTCGTGTCCGCATCAGCCGCAGAAAGAGGGATGGAAATTGCAAACATCGACCCTGCGAACGGCATGGCGGGCAGGAACGGACACCTTCCGCCCCGGATAACGGAAAAAACCGAGTATTACGAAGTAAGAGGCAACTGCGAAAAGGACCTTGTGAGCGAGATGCGCCTGAAAGGCCCCACGTTAAGCGACGGGCGGCAGTATGATTCCCTGACAAAGTGGTATGTCACGTGGGATTATAATTATGGACGGGCTCCGAGGTCGTGTACGGCTGATTCTTTCAGAGCAACCATTGATATCGTATTCCGCTACCCCAAATGGGTGCAGACGGCCGGCGCGCCCCGCCAGCTCTCAGATAAATGGAATGCCTACATGAAAAACCTCAGCACCCACGAAAACGGCCATCGCGACAGGGCGGTTCAGGCAGTTACGGAGCTGAGCCGCGCTGTGGCCGAACTCCCCCCTGCCTCCAGCTGCGCCGAGATCGACCGGCGGGTATTGGCACTCTGCAGTCAACGCATGCAGCAACTGAGCACAGCTGAAAAACAATATGATGCCGATACCTGTCATGGCATCAAGCAAGGCGCGTACTTCCAATAGGAGCACGCATTTTGCTCCGCCGTCACTCCTTAAAACAAAAAACAAGCAGGCTGATTTCAGCCTGCTTGGTATCGATGGCGTCGCCCGCATGTGCAAAAGGTCCCGCCCGGATCAGCCCTCAGTCAAAATAAGTAATGCCGTTCTCGATTTTCTTGCCCGATTCTCGTTCTGCCGGTCCGCTGGCGCATACGGCCTTGCCCAGTTCAAAAGCAGTGATTCCGTTGCCCACCTCGACAACTGCGCCCGAGCTTAGCCCGCCTGCAGCCGAACCTTCCACGCTCATATCGCTTGCATGGGAGCAGGCGGCTCCTTCTCTGTCCATATAGGTGATGCCGTTCGGTGTGTACAGGCCTTTTTCGGGGCCCTTCGGCATATTTTCATCAGCCAAGGCCAGTCCCACAGGAAGGGCAAAGGCCATTGCCATAACTATGTAAAGAATTTTTTTCATTGTGATCGCCTCTTTTCTTTTTAAATCTTCCACATCTTGTCCTAAGCCTAGCACAACAATGTTGATTGTCAAGAAGGTATGCAACTAGCGGAGTACTTCGGTTGGAGCAACGATGATCCGGGCTCATCACAGGAAAGGCGGAATTGCGGGAAGAGGATCAGGAGCCGATCGGAAAATGGCAAGCCACCCGGTGGCCGTTTCCGACATCCGTCAGCTGTGGTTCGGATTGGGGATCAGTGCAGATTGCGGGCCTGTTCTTGGATTCATATACAGGACAGCGCGGGGCGAAGCGGCATCCTACGGGCGGACGTTCGAAGTCGAACACGCCCCAACTTCCCGCGTGGACGCTTTTCGCCGTGCGGGCCAGCTCCATGCTCCGCTTCTCCACGAGCGACGACCAGAGGATATGGGTGTACGGGTGAAGGGCGGCATGGGCGATCCTGTCGGCAAGACCCATTTCCACGATCTTGCCCAGATACATGACCGCCACTTTGTGGCTGACCAGTTCCACGACCCGCAGATCATGGGAAATGAACAGATAGGAAAGGCCGAGCTTCTCCTGGAGATCCCGCAGCAGGTTCACGACCTGCGCCTGGATGGACACGTCGAGCGCGCTCGTGGGCTCGTCGGCCACGATGAACCGGGCGCCGACGGACAGAACGCGCGCCACGCCGACCCTGCGTTTCTCGCCGCCTGACAGCTCATGGGGAAAATTCTGAAGCTTGCTCTTTTTCAGGTTCACCTGTTCAAGCAGGTCGCCGATGCGTTTGTCCGCCTCTTCGCCGCTTACCTGATGGTGTACCGTAATGGCTTCCTTCAGGATGTCCCGGATGCGCATCTTCGGATTGAGCGCCGCGTCCAGGTCCTGGAAGATCATCTGCATCTGGCCGCGGAGCTGGCGCAGCTCCGCTGTCGGGACCGTTGTAATGTCCCTGCCGTCGAAAATGATGCTTCCTGACGTGGGTTTTTCGAGCCGCAGGATGGTCCTGCCGATGGTGGTCTTCCCGCATCCCGATTCGCCGACGAGGCCGACGGTCTCATGCTCTTTGAGATAGAAGCTCACTCCGTCCACCGCGGGCACGGCCCGTCCCGTACGGAAGGAAGAAAAAATCCCTCTGGGGGGGGCGAAATGCTTCTTGAGATCTATGACTTCGAGGATCGTCTTGGGCATAACAACCTTACGTTAACATTTCTTTTCAAATTAATCAAAATACAGCCAGCACCGTACCTTATGACCCGCCGCAATTTCCCTCAGGTCCGGCTCGCAGTGTTCACATTTTTCCCGGATGGCATCGGTCACGCGGCTGCACCGGCCGTAGAACCTGCACCCCGCCGGGATGTTGATGGTGTCGAGCACATCGCCCTCAATGGCCTGAAGATAGCCCTTCTCCCGCACGTTCCGCCTGCTCGGGACCGACGCCATGAGCGCGGCCGTATAGGGATGCTTCGTGCCCTCACCGGGAGACAGGATGTCCGGGGCGCTGCCGTACTCCACGACCGTCCCGCCGTACATGACGGCAACACGGTCGGCGAGGCGCGAGATGATGCCGATATCATGGCTGATCAGCATGGTCGTGGTGCCGAGCTCGGACTTGAGCTCGGCAAGGAGATCGACGATCTTCGTCTGGATCGTGGCGTCAAGACCTGTCGTGGGTTCGTCGGCAATGAGCAGCGCGGGCTCGCAGGCCAGCGCCATGGCGATCATGGCGCGCTGGCACATGCCGCCCGACAGTCCGTAGGGATGGTTGTTGTACCGGAGACGCGGTGAGTCGATCTTGACCCGGTCGAGCCAGGCAATGGCACGTTCCCGCGCTTCTGCCTCGCTGCGGACGGACGTGTGGAGCCTGACCGCTTCCGTTATCTGTTTGCCCACGGTGGTGAAGGGATTGAGCGATGACTTGGGGTTTTGGAAGATCATGGCGATCTGCCTGCCGCGCACGCCGTCCATAATCCGCTCGGTGTTCCGCATCCAGCCGGCAACATCCTTGCGCACCGTCATGATCCTTCCGTCGTTCTTCGTGAGCGTGACGTAATCTTCCAGGCCCTGAAGCAGATCGCGGGTGGCATCGCCCAGCGTGAACTCGATCCTTCCGCTGATGACGCCCGGTCCGGCGCTCACGAGGCCGACTGTCGACAGCGCCGTGATGCTCTTGCCGCTTCCGCTCTCGCCCACGATGCCGAGGGTTTCGCCGCGGGCCACATCGAGGCTCACGCCGTCCACGGAGCGGATAAAGGCCCGCTTGCTGCGCGAATGGAAGTAGGTGCGGAGGTTCTCGATCTTCAGAAGCGGCGCCGCGGTCATGTGCTCCTCTTGCCTTCGAGAATGTTGTTCAGTCCGTCGCCGAGCAGGTGAAACCCGAGGATGGTGAAGAGGATCGCAAGCGCAGGCGCCGTGGAAGGCCAGAAGGTGCCCCGCATGAAGTAATTGGACCCGGACTGGACCATGTTGCCCCACGAAGGCGCCGGCTCCTGCACGCCGAACCCGAGATAGCTGAGCGAGGTTTCCATCAGGATCGCCTCCGCCATGCCGAGGGTCGCCTGGATGATGAGAAGGGAGCGGCAATTGTGCCACAGGATGTGCTTCAGGATGATCGTACCGGTGGGCACTCCCAGCGCGATATCAGCCTCGATGAAGTTCTTCTGCTTGAGGAACAGGATCTTGCCCCTGATGAGCGACGCCACGACAGGCACGTTCGTGACGCCCACGACGAGCATGATGTAATAGATGTCGGGCTTGAATGCCGCAACCACCAGCAGGATCAGGACGAGGCGGGGAAAGGAGTCCACCAGATTATTAAAGTAGGTGATAATCCTGTCGTAGGCGCCTCCCCGGTATCCGGCCAGCACACCGAGCACCGTCCCCACGAGAAGCGAAATGGTGATGGCGAGGAGCCCCGGCAGAAAATATGCCTGGATGCCCATGATGAGGCGCGAGAGCATGTCCCTTCCCATATAGTCCGTGCCGAGAAGGTGCCCCGCCGTCCCCGGAGGGGCCAGCATGAGCTCGAGGTCGATATCCTGGGGATCATGGCTCAACAGGTGGAAGGACCCGAGGATGTAGGACACCACCACGAGCGTCGCTATCAGCAGGCCGTAGGCAACATAGGCAAGATCGATTGCATCGGCCTTTTTCCAGAACGGCAGGTCTGAAAACTCGCCGATCTCACCGGATATTTGCGTATAAGTCTTCATATCGTTTAATGAAGCGGCGTACGTCCTTTGTGCACCTTCGCGGTGGACTGCTTTTAATTCCGCATTCCGACCTGTCCCCAGCGTTTACGAGTGCGGATGCACGGAGTGCGCAGGAATTCCGCAATTGCATCACTTCCCCACTGTCGTCATCAAGACGTGCAGCCTGTCGATGAGCTCCGGCACCAAGGTCATTCCCGTTTCTTCAGAAGCGACTGGACCGAAAGGAATACGTCGTCGTAATAGCCAGCCGGAAAATATCGATACGCAATGATGGCGAACAGCAGCAGGAACAAGCCGAGCGCAACGGTCGCTTTTATCTGCGGGAAAACTCCGCGCACCCACCCCTGCACACGCCGGCGGTTGTTGGCCGCCTTGATCCGTTCCCAGAGCGGTTCCTTTCTGTAGTCGTCGAGGCTTACCTGAAGCGCATCATAGGCGCCGAATAACCAGATAAGCGGAATAAGGGGGGCAAACAGAACCGACCCTGTAAAAAGCGCTTCCACGATGAACCGGGCGCCGGAAGGCTCAAGGACCGGCCAGGCCAGAAAGACCGCGGGAAGCGTTGCCAGCGAAAAGAAACTGATGACCGAAAATCCCGTGAAGATGCTTCCCTTGACTGCTTGGCCGTTCATAAACTGCCCCCATCCCGGGACGAGCAGAGAACAGAGAACGGGATACACGCGGCTCGATACCCCGGGGAAAGGATTTGTCCGTCCCCTTCTGGTGCAGTGATATGCATCGCCGGCATTATAGGCCCCAAAAAGCAGAATGCCCATGAACGTAGCTTCCGCGAACAGGAACAGGCTTGCCCCGGATATTCCACGGCCGGCTGCAAACGAAATCAGGTCCTGCAGGTAAAAGTGTACAAGATACGCTCCGGACCCCGCGAGGAACATCAGAACCATGAACGCCGCGCCCTTGGTTTGCCGACGATTGAACAGCTGCCCTGCACCCCAGCAGACCATCGAAAGCGAGTAGGCAACAGCGGGACTCTTTTCGGGTTTGGGCTCTTCATTCTTGAGGAGCTTCGTCTTCCGAACCTGCGTGCGCTCCTCATCAGGATCCTGTACTACCCAGACCTTTTCCATGTGTCTTCTTTAGCTGTTCCAATCCCACAGATCAACCGAGCCTTAAGAATTGCCGACTGCTGGCCGGAACCAGCCCCGGCTTCTGTCATTGCATCTTTTTAATTCCGCATTCCGCAATCCGCATTCCGAAATCAAGTTATTCCTTCGACGCCCTCGGATTCACCGCCACGTACACGATGCTCTGGAACAGGCTTCCCATGCGCACGAACACGGCGGCCAGGATCGCGATGCCCATGATCACGGGATAGTCGCGGTCCTGCGCCGCCTGCCAGGCCATCCTGCCCATGCCCGGCCAGTTGAACACCTGCTCGACGATGACGGCCCCGCCGAGGATGAAGGGGATCTTGGCAGCGATGATCTCGGTCACCGGAATAAGGAGCCCTTCCTTGAACGAGTGCTTCCAGACCGAGGCTCCCTTGGCCCGTGCCGTGCGGATGTAATCCTCGGCCATGACCCTGCCCATTTCCTCGCGCAGGTAGCGGATCACTTCGCTGATGGTGCCGTTGCCCACGCCGAGCACCAAGATCGGCAGGAGCTCGTAGAGCCAGCGCGTACTTCTGATCGCTGCCCGAGAAGCCGAAGGCAAGCGGGAAAAGCCCGAGTTTATGCGTGAAGAAATAGATGACGATATAGCCGAGCCAGAAGACCGGAAGCGCCGAGACCACGTAGGCGAACATGGTGAGCGGCCAGGATCACTGCGTTGACGCCGCGCACCGCGGAATACAGGGCGATCGGCACGGCGATCAGGAGCGTGACCAGCATCGATCCGAGGGTAAGGATGAGCGTGTTGAGTCCGACGCGGAAGACCTCGCCCAGGACCGGCAAGCCGGTGCGGATCGAGGTGCCGAAATTCCCCTGCAGCATGCCGGCAAGCCAGGAGAGATACTGGCCATACCAGGACGTCGGAACGCCCAGGGCTTCGCGCACGCCGCTCCGTGCATCTGCCGTGGACAAGCTGTCCTTCCAGCAGCACGCTGAAGGGATCGCCGGGCGAAACGTAGAGGATGGTGAAGACCACGAAGCTCACGCCGAGGAGCAGGAGCCCGGTGATCGCCAGCTCCCTGGACAGCACCAGGGCTATGGGCCGGATGGCTGAGAGCTTCATGAGCCACTCAGCCTTTTTTTACATTCCGCATTCCGCATTCCGCAATCCGCATTGAAGGTTACTTCTGGTCTTTCCCTTCCATGAACCAGTCATCGGCATAGGAGAAGAACTTGTAGGGATGGATCGCCACGTGCCGGACCTTCTTGTGGTATCCCGCGTAGTTCGTGAGCGTCCAGAGGAACGTATAGGGGTTCTCGTCGGCCAGGATCGCGTGCAGCTTGCGGTTGATGGTCCGCCGCTTCTCATGGTCCAGCGTGAGCTTGCTTTCGTTGATCAGACCGTCCACCTCGGGATTCGAATAGCCGCCGAAATTGTTTTTCCATGCTCCGATCTCGGCGGAATGGAACAGCGACGAGATGTCCGCCGAATCGTCGAACACCCAGGAGGCGAAAACGATGTCGAAATCGTGCTCCAGGAACACGTCTTCCTTCCAGGCCTGCCACTCCTTGAACTCCACCTTGACGTCGACGCCGACGTTCTTGAGATAGTTCTTGAACGCGAGCACCACGCGCTTCACCGCCTCGCTCTCCTTCTCGATCGGCACCTTGAGGGTCAGCGACAGCCTCTTGCCGTCCTTCTGCATGATGCCGTCCGCGCCGCGGGTGAAGCCCGCCTCCTGCAGCAGCGCCTTCGCCTTTTCGGGATCAAAGGCAAGGGGCTGCACATCGAGGTTGTAGGCCCAGCTCCCGGGCGCAAAAGGGCCCGGAGATGATGGTGCCCTGTCCGTTGAAGAAGGAGTCGAGCATCTCCTGCCGGTTCACGGCATAGGTGAAGGCCTTGCGCACGCGCTTGTCCGCAAGCAGCGGGTTCCGCAGAGTTGTAGCCGAAGAACGAGTACGACAGCGCGTTGTAGGGCTGCAGGATGAAGCGCTTGTCGCCCTGGATCTCGGGAATGTCGCGCGGGTTCACCAGCACGATCATGTCGATGGCGTTGAACATGAGCGCCTGCGTCATGATGTTCTGGTCCGCAAAGGGTTTGGCCACCAACTTGTCGATATGCGGCCTGCCCTTGAAATAATTTTCGTTCGCCACCAGCACGATCTCGCGCTCGGCGGTAACGTTCTTCAGCATATAGGGGCCGGTGCCGATGGGGTTCTGGACAAAGGGATCGTCCCGCGTGAGGTACAGCGGAGTTGGCCGGGCCGTGCTTCGGGATGATCTTGAAGCTGAACTTGGCCAGCGCGTTCAGGATCGGCCGCTTGAGCGTGAATTTCACCGTCTAGTCATCGATCTTCTCGACGCGGCGATGAACTCGTACCGCACCTTGAGCGGCGTGATGGTCTTGGGGTGCATCATGATGTTGTAGGTGAAGACCACATCATCGGCCGTGAACGGTTTGGCTTCCTCGCCTTCGTTCGGGTGCCAGGTCACGTCCTTGCGCAGAGGAAGAACGTGTAGGTGCGCCGGTCCGGGAGCGTCTCCCACTTCTCCGCCAGCTCGGGCACGATCTCCTGCTTCTCGTTGATGCCCACGAGCCCGTTGAAGATCAGCTCCGTGAGCCGCAGCGAGATCATCTCGTTGCTCGTGATCGGGTCGAGCGTCGCCGGCCGGCCGTACTCGCCGTAGCTGAGGGTCCCGCCGTCGGGCCGGTTGTCGTTCTTGCGGCCCGCCCAGGCATCGGCCCCCGCCGTAATGAAGGCGCGATCAGCAGCAGCATCACCAGTGTCCGTTTCATAGTGTCCTCCTCAACGAATTTCGGAATTCGGAATGCGGAATGCGGAATAAAGACCAAGGTCGCACTTTTTGTCTCCGACACCGCTGTACTTTTTATTTCGATCGAATCAAATCGTCTTCTTCCGTTGCGCAGTCCGGCATGCCGTTTCACTCCCGGCTCGCACACCATGGATATTTTCCTTCTCATTCCACATTCTGAATTCCGCAGTGGAGCCCCCTCCGGCATCCCGATCTGTCGGGACTAAAACTGACGCGACCTCCCGGAACTGCTCACTCGCGGAGCGTGACACGTTTGTGTCACGCGCGAGTGAGCGCTTTCCACCCCCGCAGGAGCCGGGGGATGCCAAGGCGCGGATTACCTTAATTGATCTTCACGTCTCCCGCGCTTTTGTGCTCCATGGCATAGACCCCCTGCAGGGCGTCCTGGATCTGGCGCACCTCGGGGAACTGTTTGCTCATCTCGAAATAGATCTCAAGGGCTTCGGAAAATTTCTTGGTCCGGAAGTAGGCATCGGCAAGGCTCACGAGCATCACCGGATCATTCGACTCGATCTTGTTCTTGTTGCCCTTGTCGCGGCCGGCCTCCAGGTAGGCGACGCCCTTGCAGTGTCCAGACGGCCGAGATAGTAGGTTCCGACGGCGATGTTCAGGTTCGCGAACTTTTTCCCTTCCCCGGCTTCGGCCGCAATCGAGGCCTTTTGAACGACCTTCGGACAATCGATCTTCAGCCTGCCGCAGGTGAACAAAATCTCGGCGAGCACGTCCGGATCCGCGGCCTGCTTCTGGGAAAACTCATTCCAGAGGGCGGTTGCCTCTGCCTTGCGGCTTCGCTGGTATACGTTGGCGGTCTGCCACACCTGCATAAGGTCCTTGTACTGCTGCGGCAGCTGCGCTGTCGCCATGAACGAAGCGGCGACCTTCGAGGACTGATCGAGGGAGCCGAACAGCGCCTGGGCCTGAGCGAGATAGAATTCGGCGATGCTCTTCGTCTTCCCGTCCGCTGCGGCCTTATCGAGGTACGTTATTGCCGCTCGTCCGTAGATGTCGGCCATGTCGCCCAGCAGGGACAAGTCGTAGAAATTGATGACCTTGGACTTTCCCAGCGTCTCCCGGTACGAAAACGCCTTCAGGTCCGCGCGCTTGAGCAGGTCCAGGCCTTTCTCGGTCTGTCCGGCCCGGACATAGACGGCCAGCATGTTCTTCACCATCCGTACCGTGACCGGCTTGCCCGATTTTTTCGCTGCACCCAGGGCCTCGTCGATGAGCGCCTCGGCGTTCTTGTCCGTGATGCCCGCCTTGCTGTAGGCCGCCGCCAGCTCGGCCTTCACCTCGGGGTCCGTGGCATCGATGGCCGCCCACAGGTCCGCGGCCTTCTGGCTTTCCTTGCTCCGGTAGTAGCTGAGGCCGAGACTGACGTTCGCGATCGCCTGGTATTTCTGATCGATTCCCGCCGTGTTGGCGAACTTTTCGAGATAGATCGCGGCCACGTCGGGCTTGCCCGCTTCGAGCAGGGTCTCGCCGAAGTACAGATCGACGAAGCGGCTCCGGTCCCTGCCCTGGGCAGCGGACAGCTTTTTCAGATAGTCCTGGAACACCAGTTCCGAGGTCCGGTACAGTTCGCGGTGCAGCACCGCATTCTTGAAATAGACCATGCCGAGCGCAAGGTTCGCCGCGCCCTGCCGGGACGGATCGACGGCGCCGGAGCGAAGCACGCCGGCAGCTTCGTCGTAATGCCGCTTTTCATAGAGCTTCATCGCCTTGGCAACGGCGATCATCCGGCAGCAGGAAGCCGGTCCCCGTCGTCAGGGCATGATGAACAGACGCTGAAACCGACAACAATGCCCGTGATAACGATTTTCCCAATCCGCATTCCGCATTCCGCATTCCGCACTTAAATCACTCCTTCAGCTTCATGATATAGATCTGGTCCCACTGATTGACCTGGGCGCGGAACGCGATCGTCCCGTCGGCCGAACCGGCGACATCGTGGTTCATCTTCGTGTCCGTCCTGATCGGAATGGCCGTCTTCCGGACCGACATCGGCAACATAGAGCGGATTGTACTCCTGCCGGTCGTTCTTGACGAAAACGATCCGGTTGCTGTCGGGCATCCACGCAGGACCCGCCTCCACATCGGGGATGATGTCCGTCGCCACGACGCATGCGGCAAGCCCGTCTCCCTCCGCGGGATCCGAACCGTCTGCGGCAATCACCGCAAGCGACCAGGCCCGGGGATCACCTGCGGCATTATAATTGGAATAAAAGGCGATCTTCCTTCCGTCCGGCGACCAGACAGGCCTCAGATCGTCCGAGGTCCACGTCGTAAGCGCTCTCTGCGACTCCGCCGGCCTGGCCGCGTCATTGATCAGAACGATATCATGGTTCTCGTTGCTGCCGTGCATCACGGCCATCTTCTTCGCCGTCCGGCGACCACCGGGGATAGAGCTATGCCTTGCCTCCCCGCGTCAGGCGCGTGAGGGCGCGCGTCGCGAGGTCCATGACTGTACACATCGCCGTTGCCCGACCTGCCCGACACGAAGACGATGCGGTCCCCGGAACGGCGACCAGTGCGCCTGGCCGTCCTTTTCCTTATGGTCCGTCAGCCGCTTCGGCGCTGCCGCGCCGAGGTCCTGCAGATACAGGTCATAGTTGCCCTCGCCGCCGTTGCTCATGAACACGAACCGGTACTCGTCGGGCGACCAGGTGATGCCCGCGTTATAGCTGGTTTCCTCGGATACCCCGGGGAAAAAGAACTTCATGTCCCTGCTGCCCGCCGGACAGCAGGAAGTAAATGGTCTGAACCGGCGTGCCGTCCGGCAGTGCGATGCGGATCTCCTTCGTATCCCCGACGCTCCGCTCAAAGGCGATGAAGGTGCCGCGGGGAGACCACGACCGGATTCGAGTCGTTACGGCCGGCTTCGATGGGGACCAGGGGACGAAGGGACAGCGGCTCGAGCGGCGCGGGCTTTTTTTCTTCCGGGCACGGGCACGTTCCCGTGGCGCTGCTCATAACGCTCTGCAGGGTGGCGGACGGCGCCGAAACCGGCGCTCCCGTTGACTGTCCCGCCCGCGCTGCACTGGCAATCGGTTGTCCCCGCAGGCCCCGACAGGACCTCGCCCGCCGTTGCTGAAGATTGCAGCGTAACGACGATCGCGGCGCATGCCAGTATGGAACGTCCCTTCCCGACTATCACAATACCGTCCTCCGACAGGCGCTACAGGTTCTTGATCTGGTCCCAGTATTTCTGCGCCGCTTCCCGGCTCTGCTCAAAGGTGCTGTTCCCCTCGAGCTTTTTCGGGAAGAAGTCGAAGTAATCCCGCCACGCCTGGTTGGCGCTGTTCAGGATATTGCCTTTTTTGGTCAACTGGTAGAGCTTATGATACGAGAGTGCGGTGTAGTAGTACGTATCGTGCACCGCCTCGTCATAACGGTCGTTCGGGAAGAACCGCGTGTTCTGCTTCGCAATCTGAAGGTTCTGGATCGCCTTGCCGAAGTTCTGCGCCGCCGCCTCGCGTGTCCTTCTGCACGAGCGCGCTGCCCTTCTCGTAATAGGCATGGCCGAGGTTCATAAAGGCCACGGAGAACTGCTTGTACACCAGCTGCTGGTTCTCGGGGAGGGACAGCACGTTCTCGAACTCGCGGATGGCCCCGTCAAAGTCGGCCTTGTCGTCCAGATACAGCTGCGCCAGCCGGTGATGGGCCACGGAATAATCGGGGTGCCCCTTCTCGGTGCTCTGGTACGCTGCGATCGCGCCGTCGACGTCGCCCTTCTGCTCTGCGCGCTCGCCGATCTTCAGACAGTCCTTCGGAAGGACGATCGACCGTTCACCGGTGCGGTCTTCTTCTTTCTTGGCGAACTCCACGACCTCTTCCCAGTCGCGGTAGTCCCCGCCGATGGTGACTTTGATCGTGTGGAATCCCAGGGGCACGGCCTTGCCGGCCAGGAGCGGGGTCTTGCCGATCTGCTCGTCGTCCACGAAAACTTCAGCCCCCTGCGGACGCGAATCGACCCTGAACACTGCGTTGTTCACTGCCAGGACGAACTCCTTCGTTTCCTTGTTCTTCTCGATCGTGATCTTCTCGGTCACCTGCTGGTATCCGTGCCGGTACAAGGAGCAGGGTGACGCTCTTGTTGATCCGCGCCGGGACCTCCGCCTTGCCGTCGGGGCCGGTCGAGCCGAGCCACTCGTTGTTCACATAGATGTTCACGCCGGACAGCGGAGTCACATCGGGAGGCAATGCCGCCTTTTGCTGGACAGAATGAAATAGTTGCGGGCGCCTTCTTCCTCTCCTTCCCGGTAGACACGACGCACGACACGGTCTCCGATGGAGATCTTCTCGTCCTTTTTCAGTTCCTCCACTTCGGTCCAGGAGCCGCTGTCCTCCGCTTTCCTGACCCGCAATTTGCCGGCTTCCCGATATGCCGTGATCTTGCCGGCATCATCCATGCGCGGCGTCATGACCTGGAAGTCGGTGCCCCTCGATAATCCGGTAGTCCGGACTTGCCGAGATTGATGCGATAGCGCTCCTCCTCGGTCCCGACCACCGTCCCTTCGAAGGGAAAGCGCTCTATCACCGCGTTCACGATTTCCTTCGCCGCGCCGTCAATGTCCGAAGCGCTCTTGGCCCGGGCGATCTGGCTGATGATCTGGGTCCCGCCCGGCGCATAAAACTTCGCTTCGATCAGATAGCCCTTGTCGTCCTTGGCCACGCTTCCGACGACGATCATGTCCACCGTCTTTTTGAGCGGTGTCGTCCGCCACCCCTTGGTGGTGACCTTTTCGATGCTCACCTTCGCGCGTTTCATATCGCTCTGAAGGGTCTGGGACGGAACTTTGCTGAAGCAGACATTCTTGAAAAGCTGCGCCGCGATCGCATCCTCGGTCTGCGTAAGGACGTCCCTCAGATCCACGTTGGGCGTATTGCCGGCAAACCGGTAGATGCCGGTCCTGATGGGCCGGGGTGTGACGGGATAAAAATAGCGCTGGACCCTGACCTCGCCGTCCAGGGTGATCGAACCCTGCCAGCTCTCCGGCAGGTAACCGGAGGCGGACAGCGCGATGGGAACTTTTTTGCCCAGGTCCTTGTCGGACGTCCAGGCGAATGTGCCCTTGGCATCCGTCTTGCCGACCGTCGTGTGGTTGATGCTCACACTGATTCCCGGAACGCCGCGCTGCTCTCCGTATTCATCCGAAAGGGCATTGATCGTCACGGTCACCCGTCTGTTGAGTGCCGCCTCGATCTGCTGCCCGGGCTCGACGGCTGCGGTCTTGTGCCATGTTCCGTAACCGGCCTTGCTCACGGAGATGTCAAAGCCCTTGGCGGGTGCTTCTTTGTATTCGTAAAGGAGTTCGCCCTTCTCGTTGGTCCGGCCCGCTTCCTTCCCCCGACCTTGACTACGGCATCGGAAAGAGGCTCGTTTTTCGAGGTAGCCTTGATCGTCACAAAGGGGGCCGAGGAAAGATCCGCCGTAAAGGAATACACCTCGGCAGCGTTGCGCGAGGCCTTCACGACAAAGGAACCTTTCCAGGGATTCGTATGATGGCCCGGCTGCTCCTTGGCCACGGTGATCGCGACTTCGGTACCGGCCTTTCTTTCAAGATTCTTTGAAAAGTCGCCGTTGTTATCGGTGAGCCCCAGCTCCTGGCCGTCCACGGAAACCTTTGCCAGGGCCGCAGGCTGTCCGTTCATATTCGCTTTGACCTTGAGCTCGAATTTCTCGCCTCCACAGGCGAACAGAAGCATTGATGCCGAAAGTAACAGGGCCGTCTGGATCATGCGCTTCATCATATCTCTGCCTCCTGGTCGTTAAACGCAACCATAGTATTGCATGGAACCGTTTCCCCGCAAGAACGAACCGGGTTCTTGCGGATTCCGGGCGATGCCTTGAAAAGGCCTACATCGTCGGCGGCTGGATGTTGACTTCGCCGGGGTTCACGATCTTGTTCTCATCGGTGGTGGACCCTTCAATGCTCTTACGTTTCCCTTCCTGGATCTTCTTGAGCTTGAAGTCCGCCTTTTTCCCGCCGAATCGTGTGACCTCGACGGAAAGGGTCTCGGTGAGGTATCCGATCCTGCTCGCCTCCACTTTGTAGATACCCGGCGTCACCTGATCCTTCAGGGACTCGTATTTGCCTTCGGCATTCACCGACACGGACTGGGAGGCTTTCTCGATCGCGACGCTCGTGTTGATCATATTCACCACCGTGCCCTGGGGATTATCCGCGGCAGGGGGGATCGGCTGCATGTTCGCATCGACGAGCTGGACCGTTCCGTATATCTTCGGCGAACAGGCGCCCAGCGCGAGCGCCAGAAGCGCCAGAACGGGAAGCAGAATATTTTTCGAGTAGGTCATGGTTTCCTCCTGAAGGATAGAATGGTTGCTGTGGACTCGGACTGCACGGCAGGGCGTCAGCGCAAAAAAAATGCCGCCAAAGTCAACAGATCACTGCCGGTTCTTTGGCGGCTCGACTAGCGTATAAAACGACAAAGACTTTGCGCCGGCAGTGTGGTTTCCGGGAAGTCCGGGTTGTCTTACGTAGCTTCGTGGCTCTGCGTCCTCCGGTTTCCCGGAGTTTGCTCTGAGCAAAGGAATACTCGTGTGGTATGGAAATCGATGGATGTTACTCTAGCATTTCACCTGTTTCTTGTCAAGAGCGATGCCTTGAAGGCGAGCCGGCGCAGGAACGCTGCGGAAATATTCGACAGGAACCATGACGTCGGAGCCGGCGCTTCTCAATAAAAAAGGCCATCCTGCTCGGGGACGGCCTTCTTCGAAATTTCTTTGTACATACGGTTTGCTTCCGCCGGCGTTCTCAGGCGCTCCGGAGATATTCTTCTATCTTATCGCGCAGGGTCTTGAAGATCCACGCAAACTTGGCGTCGTCCGATTCAAGGAGCGTGACGCGGAACCCCTGCAGGTCGCAGTTGAATCCCGTCAGCGGCACGACGCAGATGCCGGTCGCGGCCAACAGGTAGTAGACGAACCGCTTGTCGAGCGCTACATTTTTAACAAGCTGTTCGACCCTCTCCCGAGCCGCGGAGTTCGTCACCTCGAGCTTCTGGTTCGCGGTCAGCGCGCCTTCCTTGAACATGACGGTCATATAGAATGCGCCGTTTGTCCGGTTCACGATGACTCCCGCGATGTCTTTCAACTGATCGTAGGCAATGCGCGACCTCTTCTCGTACACTGCGTTGCGATGGGCGATGTGGCTCTCGTACCGCGCATCGTCCATGATGGCCGGAATCACCTTCTGGGGAAGCGTCGTGGAGCAGACCTCCAGCATCTTGTCGTCGACGATGCTCTTGATGTACTTCGCAAAAATGGGGTCCTTGTCCGCGTTGTAAACTTCGATCCAGCCGCAGCGCGCGCCCGGCCAGGGCAGCTCCTTGGAGATCCCCTTCATCGATATGCCGCACACACCGTTGATCACGTCGGCCAGGGGGACTGCCTTCCTGCCGTTGTACGTCAGATTGATATAGATCTCGTCGCAGACCACGAACAGATCGTACTCCTTCGCAATGGCCGTGATCTCCTGCAGGATCTCCCTCGGGTACACCGCGCCGGTGGGGTTGTCGGGATTGATGACCAGGATGCCCGAGATGGAAGGATTGTACTTCACCTTCATCCGTAGATCGGTCAGATCGGGGTACCACAAATTGTTCGGGTCGAGGCGGTAGGAAACGTATTCCGACCCGGCATGGGACGCCTCGGCCGATGAATGGGTGCTGTAAGCCGGGCTGGGACCGATGACGCGGTATTCCTTCCGCAGCTGGCCGTAGACCTTGCTGATGGCGTCGCCCAGACCGTTGAAGAAGATAATGTCCTCTTTGGTGATCTTGACCTCCCGGTGTCCGTTGGTTTTCCGGGCCAGATATTCCCTCGTCGCATCCAGGCCTTTGGTAGGCGAGTATGCGTAGGTCATATCCTCCTTCATGGTCGCAATGATGATTTCCTTGATCCATTCCGGGACCTTCTCACCTTTCTGGACCGGATCGCCTATGTTCTCCCAGTTGATCTCAAGGCCCAGGCCCGCGAATTCCTTGGCCACGGCGACGATCTCGCGGATCTCATACTTGAGTTCTTCAGCCCCGAGTGAAACGATATTGTTTCTCATGAAACTCCTCACCAAAATGCATCATTCCGGGATACGCCTCGTGAAGAGGTTCCACCCGGTTGGAATGCGGATAACCGTTATCATACCAAATAAGACCGCACGGAGTAAAGCCAATTCTTAGACTGGTTCGGACTCCGCCTCACACTTCCACGGCGCGCAGCTTCTTGGAGACAAAGGACCGGACGAGGTCCGCCGCTTCCCTGACGGCGTCCGTGGCGGGCAGCAGGCGCACGAGTTCATCGATATAATCCCGTTCCAGGGCAATCCGCAGCGAGCCGGAAAAATTGAGGTCATACAGCCACGCAAGCTGCAGCAGCTTGAAATCGTTCAGGTTCGTCAGATCCGACTTGCGGGCCATTTCGCCCCGTTTCAGCGAGGCCAGGACCTTTTCTGAATATCCCGTCGTGTCCTTCAGCCCCAATGCCACCGCCTCGGCCCGGGAATGCTCGTCCTGATAAAAATACTCAATGACCACCCGCAGGATATCGAGTTTGTCGGCGTCGCGGATCAGCCGGGAAAGCAGGAGGGTTGCCTGGTCGAGATCCGGGGGAAGCATGAAGACGTTGTGAAGGGTGACGGCCCGAAGTATGATGGTGCGCTCCTGGTCCGGCAGCCGGTGGAGTACGTTTTCGTCCAGGAGGACCTTTGCTCCGATCGCTGCGTGATTAACCGAGATGCCGTCGTCGAACGTCTTGAACCGGCGGTATTGCGGGAACCTCCCCACGTCGTGGAACAGGGCGATCGCCTCGGCAAGAAGCGTTTCGTTCGCACCGAGCCCCAAATCGCCGGCGATTCGCAGGGCGTTCAGGCAGACCTGCCGCGTATGATACTGCTTGATCGCGAAATTTCGCTGGTCTTCCTCGACAGGCGTCGAAAAGGAGCTGCAGTAGTCGTCAAACCACTGCTTGAGCGCAAGAAGTTCGTTATGATCCATGTAAAAAATACGTCCCCGAGAATGCGTGATTGTACTTCATCATGCCGCAGGAGTCAAGACAACGGGGAGGGCGGAGTGAGCCGCGACGACTTTCAGATTAAAGGAAGAGACGTGACTTTTTTCGGACCACGGGCTCCCTGGCTTTGCTACTTTGCTTCTTCGATCTTCACCACGTTCTCATACATCGACAAAATCGGTATTCTCCAACCGTATTTCTTGATCCTGACTTCCTTGCCCTTCAGCCGGATCGCCTCATTCTGGACCGTGCCGGAATCGAACTTGAACCGGTACCGGGCGTCTTCATTGACGAAGGGACGATACTCGGTGGCGATCATGAATCTCCCGTCGACCTTCGTCATCTGGGCGTCGGTGATCCTCGTCTGCACCGTGTCCGCGACGAAGTAGCTGTACAGGATCGTCAGGATACAAGCAACGACTGCAATAAGGATGGCCTTGATTTTCATTTTCCCGAAAAAATCCGACATATGGTCTCTCCTTATATCATAACAAATCCGGTCCGGCATATGCCGGCCATTATCTATTTTACTTTAAGGAAACAGTACAACAGATTTGGAGAGATGTAAAGGGAGGAATAAAGAAGCCCGCCGGATTTTTGGCGGGCTTTTAAATCAAAAGCAGCTTTTGCCACGAATTAACACGGATTGGCACGAATTAGAAACGAAGCATTAACGAATTAAACCTGGTTTAAGAATTCAACTCGTGAAAATTCGTGAAATTCGTGGCTGATTTTAATCAGTTTACAGACGCTAAATCAAAAACAGTTTTTACCACGAATTAACACGGATTGACACGAATTAGAAACAAGCATTAACGAATTAAACCTGGCCTAAGAATTCAATTCGTGAAATTCGTGGCCGATCAGAATCATTTTTCCGCATGTTCTGAATGCTTCGTTTTCATTCCGATCGTGCGAATTCATTTCCCGTCGCGGTTGATGAATTCTACACGTTCTCCACCATCTCCCACACGCCGCAGGGGCAGATGCCCGCGCAGAAGCCGCAGCCGATGCACTTCGATTCATCCACCACGTACTCGAAGGACTTGTTCGGAAGCTTCTTCCGCGTGATGGCGCCGTAGTAGCACGACTGTTCGCACATGCCGCAGTCGCGGCAGGAGCCGCAGGACATGCAGCGGTCGGCTTCCTTCTTCGGCGGAGAACTTGATGTCCGAGAGCCTGCAGACCTCGTAATACTCGGTCTTGATCCTCTCGTACGGGATCACGCGCCGCTCTTCGGGCACGTAGTCGGTGTTCATGAGCAGCGCATGGATCTTGTCCGCGGCGACCTTGCCCGCGCCGATGGCATGGGTCACGAGGCCGGGCTTGGTCGCGTCGCCGATGGCGAAGACCTTCACGTCCGAGGTCTGGCCCAGTTCGTTCACCGTGATGTAGCCCGCGCTCGGTGTTGATCGACGGCGGCAGGAAATCGAGCACCGGCTTGTCGCCGATGGAGATGATCACCAGCGTCCGCGTCGAGGCTGACGTGCCGTCCTTGAAATAGATCTTCTTTGCCTTCGCATCGTACTTCTCGGTCAGCTTCGGGAACAGGATCTGCGTCCCCTTTGACGAAGCAAGCTCCATCTCCTTGCCGAAGGCCGCCGGCTTCTGCACGTCGACGGCGGTCACGGACGATGCGCCGTGGTCCCAGGCCTGGCACGCGATGTCCATGCCCACGTTGCCCGCGCCGATCACGACGACCTTCCTGCCCTTGATGTTCCGGGGCTTGCCGAAGTTGATCTCCTTGAGATAATCGATGCCCTTGACCACGTCCTCATGCCCCGGGAACGGGATCACGCGGCCTTCCTGGGCGCCCACGGCAATGATCACCACATCGTGGTCCTTGTAGATCTTCTCGAACTTCTTCTTGTCCACGGGAGACTTCACCTGGACGTTCACGCCGATCTCGGCAAAGCGCGAAAGTTCCTTGTCCAGGATCTTCTTGGGCAGGCGCTCGCGGGGGATGCACATCTCGAGCTTGCCGCCGATCTTTCGCGATGCTTCGTAGAGATCCACGGTATGGCCTTTGAGGCCGAGCTGCCAGGCAGCCGAAAGGCCGCCCGGCCCGCCGCCGATGATCGCGACGCTTCTGGCCGGTCGCTTTTGCCTTCTTCGGAGCCTTCAGGTTCAGCGCTGCTGAGCCGTATTCCTTGATATTGAGCGGCTCGTCCACGCGGCCGCGGGTGCAGTCGGTCATGCAGAGGTTGGGGCAGACCGTGCCGCAGACCGTTGCCGGCAGCGGGCTGTACTGGAGCACGAGCGCCAGCGCTTCGGCGGTCCTCCCCTGCCTGATCAGGGTCGCGCGCTTGTGCGACGGGATGCGCGACGGGCAGGCATAGGCGCAGGGCGGAAGATACTTGTCGTTCTTCCACTGCGGCTTCCAGCGTCGCTCTTCGCCGGTGGTTATATAGGGAAGCACGCGAGCGGTCATGGGTCAGGTAGGCGCCGAACATGCCGCCCTTGCCCACTTCCTTTTCCCACACGTTCAGACGGAACTCGGTGAGTCCCATCTTGAGCTTGCCCTTGGCCTTGTGCTTTCTCCGCAGGCGTAAAGGCGATGAGCTTCTTCCAGGCGCTGATGTCCTTCGTCAGCTCCTCATAGTGGGACATGCGGTCGATGGCCGTGAGATAGGGCTTCATGTTCTCGTTGAGCCACTCCCAGTCCTGGGGCGTCAGTTCCGCGAGCTGCACATCCGCTCTTGCTGTATTCCTTGATCGGGCCGCGGAAATAGATCGTGCCGCCGACCATGCCCACGCAGGGGCGGTAGCCCAGGATGTTCTCGGGGTCGCGGGGATTCACACCGCAGACCACGGCGATGCCGCCTGCCTTGAACTCGGCAAAGGAATCGCCCACGCCCCGGAAGTACCAGGACTCGAGGTTCGGGAACCTCGGGTTCTTCTTGGTCATCGTATCGCAGCGCGCACCGCCGCCGCCCTGGACGTAGAGCTTGCCCTGGGCTGCCGCGTTATGCGCCCCGTTCGCCACGTCGCCCAGTACCGTGATGACGGCCCCGCAGTTGAGCCAGCCCGTATCGTCGGATGACGATCCTTTGACCACGATCTCGGTGTTGTCCATGCCCATGCTGCCGACGCGCTGGCCTGCCGTGCCCTCGATGATGACCTTGATCTTCTCGGTCTGCGGCCAGATGCGTCCGCCGATGCCGTGCTGGCCGTCGGCCACGACCGTGAGCTCCCTGGCCCCGTCCTTGATGGCCTTCTGGAGCTGCTCTTCGAGGTCCTTGGAAGAGACCCGTTTTCCGTCGATATTGCCCTTGATTATCATATCTTTCCTCTAAGCCAGAATATACTAGGAACCACAGATGCATTCAGAGTTAACGTCAAATTTCTTATTTATCGTCTGTATCACTGATTCAATCGGTCAGAATTTATACTTTCACGTTGATCATAATGCATCTTTCGTTTGCCGAAAATCCGCTTTGATTCTGCAATTCCGTAATTCCGCACATTGCCGCATTTAACAAACGTAGCTGATCGAAAGCCGGTCCGCGATCTCCTTGTCATTGACGCCCAGGGCGTCGGACATGCCGATGGGAAGCTCGGTGCTCCTGCCCAGGGGCGCGAAGATCTTCTTGAGCTCCACGTCAGCGGCCTTGAACACCTCGACGACCCGCTCCGCGACTTTGTCGGGATCGAGCCTGCGGTACAGCTTCGGGTCCTGGGTCGTGATGCCCCGCGGGCACTTGCCGAGGTTGCAGACGTTGCAGCGGTTGTACTCGTCGCCGAAGCAGCCGGCTGCGGCCTGCATGATGTACTTGCCGATGTCCACGGCCGATGCGCCGAGCATGATGAGCGCGGCCGCGTTGGCCGCCAGGTTGCCGCCCTTGCCCACGCCGCCCGCGGCGATCAGCGGAAGCTCGTTCTGTTTGCCCTGCTTCACGAGATCGAGGTAGCAGTCGCGGATGTTCGACGCGATGGGATGGCCCATCTTGTCCATGGAAACGTTGTAGGCCGCGCCCGTGCCGCCGTCCTCGCCGTCGATGCAGAGCGCCGCGGCATAGGGATTGCGCGCCAGGTTGTTCAGCACCGCCCGTGCCGTCTTGGTGCCGGAGATCTTGGGATAGACCGGCACGCGGAAGCCCCAGGCCATGGACATGGACTGGATCATCTTCGCGACCGCTTCTTCGATGGAATATTTCGTCTGGTGCGTGGGCGGCGAGGCCAGGTCCACGAACTGCGGAACGCCGCGGATCTTGGCGATGAGGCCCAGCACCTTGTAGGCCTGGAGCAGTCCCGCCGTCGCCGGGCTTTGCGCCCTGGCCGTACTTGATCTCGATGGCCGCGGGGTCCTCGATCATGTCGGGAAGAGCGCGGATGATCTCGTCCCAGCCGAAGTAGCCCGACGCGATCTGGAGAATGAAATACTTGATGTAGCGCGACTTGAGGATCGACGGCGGCATGCCGCCCTCGCCCGAGCACATGACCACCGGGATGCCTTCCACCTCGTTCAGGTACGTGATGCCCATGGCAAGCCCCTCCCACATGTGGGGAGAAAGAGCGCCGATGGACATGGAGCCGATGCGGATCGGGAAGATCTCGCGCACCGGCGGGATGAACGTATGATCGGTGATCGTCAGGTTGTCGCCCACCACCTTCAGGGGAAGCTGTTCGGCCGGAAGGTTCCTGCCCAGAAGCGTCCTGACGCGGAACTCGTGCCTGCCGGCATCGAGCGCCGGATCGGTCAGCATCGAGATGCGCGTGAACTTGAGCTTGTCGAGGGTCGACTGCGACGGATCGTTCCGTCTGCCGCCGCGCATGAACGGGATGCCGCCCTTGTTCCTGAAATGGTAGAGCTTGTGCTGGAAATTGTATTCCGGGAAGATGGCGTCCGTGGGGCAGACGAGCGAACAGGTGCCGCAGCCGATGCAGTAGCGGTCGATGTCCGTGACCTGGCGCACGACCTGGCTCAGCCGCCGCGTGACCCTGGGCTCCGGATTCGAGCCTTCTGAAGAAACCACGCGCTGCGTGTAGACCGTCGCCTCGATGGCCTTCATGGGGCAGACGGCGGTGCAGCGTCCGCACCGCGTGCAGCGGTCCTCGCGCCACTGGATAATATAAGGAAGCTCTTTTATCGAGAGCTGGTGGTTCTTGTCTAACCGTGCAGCTGATTCCATACCTTAACCTCCCGCGCCCCGGGCGCGATGATCACCATGTCGTACTTCATGGGGAAGATGTCCGTTGCCTTGTCCCTGCCGGGAATTGCGCTGTCAACGCCGCAGACCTCGGACATGAGCGCGTACTTTCCGGGCTTGCCGCCCACGACGCCGGGCCGCAGTTTCTTCGAATCCTGCACCATGAAGACCGAGCCGTCGGGCGTGAACCCGATCACGCAGTTCGGGCCGTCGATGCAGAGCGGCCGGAGCGACTTCTTGAGAAGCCGGAGCGCCGCGCCGTCCGAACGCTTCTCGATCTCGGCGTCCTTCAGCGGCGTGATCACGTCCTTGTAGTAATGGAGCGGATACCCCAGCGACCGGTTCGTATAATGCAGGATATGGGTGAAGACCTCGGAATCGGAGTTGTATCCCATGTACCCCGGGTTGCCGCGGCCCGTGAGAAATTCACGAATGGGCACGAAGGCCGTGTTCTCGCCGTTCGTCATCGTGCCGTAGCCCTGGATGAAGAAGGGATGGCAGGCATAGAGATAGATTGCGTAGTTGGTGTTCTGCCGTCCCTGGGCCAGCACGATCTTCGATTTGATGTCGGACTTTTCGAGGCCGAAGAACTCGCCCAGTTGGAGCGGGTCACCGACCTCCTTGAGCGTGAGCACGTCGGGATAGAAGGAGAACACGAAGAGCGATTCGTCGGGCTCTCCCATTTTCCGGAGCGCCAGCCGCGTGTTCATGAGCAGGTCTTCCTTTACGCGCAGGGGCTGGTCCCGGTACGACTCGGGGTAGTCGTACACCTTGGCGATGTAGTGCTCCCGGCGTTCGATGCCCGGAACGTTCTTGATGGAGGGGGCCCAGGTGAACTGTTCCTTGAACCCGTGGGCCTTCATGTATTCTTCGAGGTTCCGGAGCCCCTTGTTCGAACAAATTGCCGAAAGGATGGGGTACTGCTTCAGCTCCGCAAAAGGCCCGCCCAGGTCCTTGAGCATGAGTCCGAGTCCGGACCCGTCATGCCCTTCCTTCATGGTCTCGAGCGCATGGATGTTCTCCATGGGGGAAATATAGTCGCCCGAGGTGATTGCGCTCAAACGGCACATACCCTCACTCCTCTTCCTGCAGCCCCCCCGCCGGAGCCGAGATGCAGACGGGGAGAACCGAAATGCATCGTTCAACCGCCAACACTGAAATGTCCTGTTGTCTTATTATAGACCGGGAGTGCTGGAATTGGGATGCTGTCTTAGAATGTCTTCCGCTTCTCCGGCCCCGGCTGTACCCGGGAACGGAGCCCGCGAACGGCCATGGGCCGCGGTGAAGCATGCGATCGGTGAGCGGAAAAAAAAGCCCCTCCGCGAGGGGCTTCCAGACGGCAATACATTGCCGAGTAACGACGTACATTACACCCGGTCGAGCTCTGCTGTCAAGGGAAAACTGTGTGTTTGCCGTGTGATGGAGGGCTGGCGGGCGCCGGTTGCACGCTTCAGGCGGAGAGGGTACGGGTCTTGAGGGCCGGCTGGTAACTGCGCAGAACATCCTTGAAGGAATCGAGGCCGGTATAGTCGAAGAGCGTAGACATGGCCTTGCTTTCCGTTGCGATTCCCGCTTCTTCCAGGACGGCCACGGGGTTGAGCCCTCCGATGATCACGATCCCGACCTTGTCGATCCCCACGGGCACTTCCAGAAGGGGCTTGTTCGGACCCCCGATCATCAGGATGCCGCGGATGCCCCGGTCTTCGAGCGTCCGCGCCAGCTTGGCAGCCTTGTCGAGACAGACGACCGGGATCTCGCGGAAACTGGCCAGGATCCTTCCGTTGCGGCCCATCACGGCGCTCGAGACGGCGGTCATTTTGCTTTTAATGAATACTTCGAGCGGATCAAGGGACGATCCCGCGTAGCTGATCAGCGACAGGAACCGCTGGGGCTTGCTGTCCGCTGTTTCGACGACCCCTCCGAACCGGGATGCAACAGGGATTCCCGCCTTCAGAAAGATGCCGTTGATGGTCACGCTGCAGATCGTGCCGAGCCCCATCATGCCTGCGGGGACCACGGCCTCGCCGATCGCTTCCCCTTCCGGGGCAAGGATGACGCGGTCGCTCATTACGAAAGGGGAAGCGAACACCGGCTTGAGCAGATCAAGGGCCTTTCGCAGGCTCTTCCGGGGGAAGTAGGAGACGTTCAGGATGACGTCGCCTTCCATGGTCGCCATATCCAGCGTCGTCAGATAGGAGAGCGTCTCGATCCTGCTGATCACGAACCCGATCTTGTCCGAGACGAGTGAAAGCCGAAGCTCTTCCCTGCCCCGCGTGGTGATCTTCCGCCCTTCCTTGCCGTGGACCTCCGTGTATCCCTGTTGGTCGAGCATCTTCAGATAATACCGCACCGTCCGTTCCGTCAGCTCCACCCCGTGCCGCGTGAGCTGGCGGGAGAGCTCCCGCGAACCGACGACGGTGGAATACTTGTCGAGGATGGAAAGAATGGCGTGAAGGGTCCTGTTCATTTCCTGGGCTCCCGGATATTGTCCCGCTCCGCCCATCGGGGCGGAGCGGGGTGAGTTGTACGCATCGGATGGAGCAAGGCCTCCTAGACGCCGTTGGTCAGGATGCGCTCCGCTTCCTTCATGTCCGACTCCATGACATAGGGAATGCCCGTGACATCCGCGCCTTCCCTGGTCAGGGAAACGAGGTCGTTCCGGTCGATGTACTGGAGCGAGAACTTCCTGGCCCCGGCCATGAGCTGCTGGAGACCCAGTTTCAGCCGGTCGGCAAAGGTGTACATGGCCACGGCGCCCCAGGGGATCCGGGCGAAGTCCTTTCCGAACTTGTGTCTTCAGGATCTCCGTGGTGATGAAGATGCGCTCCGGCACGTCGCCGTACTTCTTGATGTCCACGGGCAGCTTGTCCTCTTCGATCCACTTCTTGATGTTCTTGCCCACGAAGGCGGGGATCATGAGCGCCCTGCCCATGCAGACGGCCTTGAAATAGGGCGCGCCGAGGGCCAGACCCTTGAAGATGTGGTCTTCGAGCGAGAACCCGCCGGCGATAGCCATATCGGGAACGTATTTGCCTTTTGCCTTGAGCTGGGACGCGAACTTGTAGGCGAGGGACTGGAGATAGATCGTGGGGATGCCCCACTCGTTCATCATGCGCCAGGGGCTCATGCCCGTGCCGCCGCCGGCTCCGTCGATCGTCAAGAGGTCGATCTCGGCGTCCGAAGCGAAGCGAATGGCGCGCGCGAGGTCGGAAATCCGGTAGGCGCCCGTCTTGAGGGACACGAACTTCGCGCCGACCTTGCGGTAGTGCTGGACCGCCTTCATGAACCCTTCCTGCTCCACCATGCCGAGCCGAGAGTGGCGCTCGAACTCCTTGAACTCCTCCTCCTCGAACCCCTTGCGCACCGAGGCGTCGGTCGGATCGGGCAGCACGATGTAGCCGCGCTTCTTGAGCTCGTCGGCCCGCTCCATGGTCTTGAGCTTCACCTCGCCGCCGATGTCCTTGGCGCCCTGGCCCCACTTCAGCTCGATGCAGTTCACGCCGAGCTTCTCGACTGCGTATTCAGCGGAGCGGAGCCGCGTGTCCTCGACGTTCTGCTGCAGGATGATCTCGCCGGCGCCGTTGTACCATTCCTTGAAACACTTCACCCTGCGCTCGAGCTCCGGCGATTTCACGACCGCGCCGGCCTTGATCTCGGCCTGGGGGTCCATGCCCACCACGTTCTCGCCGATCACGACCATGATGCCCGAGATGGCCGCGCCGATGGCGAGACCGTCCCAGTTGTCCTTGGCAATGTCCGTCGATCCCAGGGCGCCGGTGAAGACGGGGATGTTCAGCTTTACCTTGTGCTTGTGGCCCAGTTCCACCTGCGTGGATACGGCGGGAAAGATGGCCTTGTCGGAATCAGCGGCCATGCCCACGGCACCGACACAGGTCCCCTGGATGTTGAGATGGGAATAATCCACCGGATACTGCTTGGTTGCTCCTGCCGTAACCTTGCCGAAGGGCGCGGGATACATGACCTCCCTGCCGCGAAAAGACGATCTCCCGACTTCGCAGGACCCCGGACATCCGTCCAGGCATACTGCGCAGATACCTGACTGCGGCGCAACGTCCTGAACCCTGTTCCTTGTTCCTGTTGCTGAGCTTGCATTTGGCGATCCGTTACCATTACCCATGGCATCCTCCGATTAAGTGATTGTAATTTTTTCACGCTGAAATTCAGTGATGATTAACCAATCAGGCAAAAAAAATGCGCTTCCCTCGTGTTCATATTTCAACACTCGTTCCCCAGATGCACGACCTGCGATTGCTTCCTGCTACCAAACTACGAGAATGTGCCCTTCATCACCTCCTTCGTTCTTCCAGTGCGAGGGAAAGCTGTCCTTGAGGTAGATCATGTCGCCGCTGCCGACCCGCTCTTCCCTCCCCCCGATGGTTACGGAAAAATCTCCATCCACGATGTAAACCAGTTCTTCGTCCTTGTGGTAAAAAAAATGCCGGTTCATGGCCGCGCCCGGCGGCAGCGTTACGATCCGGGCGGAAAGCTTGTTGCCCGAAGCCGCCTCGAAGACCCGCGCGTAATCCTCCCGCACGGGAGGACGGGAGAGCATTGCTTCCCGCCTCAGGAGCCACGGTGTCTCCTGCCTTTCGCCGCCTCCCTCGAGGAACTGGCCGGGACTGATGCCGAGCGCCCGGCACAGCTGGAGATAGGTGCCGAGCGACGGACTTACCTGGTTGTTCTCGAGCTGGGAAAGAAAGCTCGGCGTTAAACTGACCTTGTCGGCAAGCTCCTTCTGGCTCATGCCGAGCCGCATCCGCTCTTCCTTCAGCTTCCCGCCGATGTCCGTGGCAGGTTCTTTCTTGGGCGACGTGAGCGTCACCGATTCGTCGCGGATGTCGTACTGATGGGGTTTGAACACCTCCCGGTCCTGCCTGCCCTCCAGTTTCAGGGCCTTCAGGAACAGGCTGTTCTTCCGCTTCGACAGGTCGAACACGACCTGCGTGATGTGCCGCAGGTTTGCCTTGAACCGCGGGCTGTGGGCTTCCTTCTCCACGATCCAGTAGGCGACCGTGCCCAGATCGTAGAGCCGGGGGCACATGTAGGTGAAGAACCGGTGCGTGACGTTCTCGTCGCCCCAGAGGTCCTGCATGCCCGTCAGGCTGTCGAACACATACCGCGCGCCCGGCGGCAGACGGTCCTCGATGGCGTTCAGGGTCAGGGTGAACCCGTCGATGTCCCGGGGCGCCTCGATGCGGACCACGCCGGGGACCGCCTTTTCGTAGAACTTGAGAAAGGTGTTGTCGTTCTTTCCCTTGCCCGAGGTGAAGCAGTCGACGAGCGTAAAGTGCTCCGCCGATACGATCGCCGCAAGATCGTTCAAAACGGTCTGGGGCGAACGGTTGAAGCTCACGTAAATGACCTTCTGGCTGTCCTGATAGGACCGGGAGATAAAATTCCTGATGAAGGCGCTGTAGGCCGTTCCGGCTTCCACTTCCCACACGACGTTGTCTCCGATGGAGAACCCGTCGATCAGGCTGTCGAGCCCGGCCACGCCAGAGGATATGTAATTCTTCGGTAAGAGACTGCCGTTCGTCATGGGTCCTGCTAGGCAAAAGATTGCCGAGGCACTATTGTTGCCTTTTTGCAGGTTTCTGTCAAGGGGATTCTCTTCCGGAAAGGCGGGCACAGAAGACGACAAAAAAACAGGGCGCTGTTCGTTCCACGCGCCCTGTCAGGGGTACAGTTTGGTCGCCAGGCGGCAGTTTGGCGCCGCCCTGGATTGGATTACTGGTTTTTGCTGCGATCGGACCCGCTCGATTCACGCTCCGCTTCGCCCGAGTCGCGTTCGAAATTTCGCAGACGCAATCCGGGGCTGAAACAGGCGCCGGCTGAAAAACGCCGGATCTCCCGGAACAGTTCAGCCAGGCCCGTTTCGCAGGTCATACATTCTTTCAGCACCATGGGGCCCCTCCTTGCTTTTTTCTTATAGTATACTGCCGAACTCATCGAAGATCATCTGAACGCATCTCCGATGCTACTTGCAGTTCCTGCAGGTCGAAAAACCGAGGAGCGCGTAGGGCGGGCACCAGCCGATAAAGCCCGTGGCAAGCGGCACAATCCCGAGATAAGCCCAGGGGGTATGGGGTCCTACAAAAGCGAGTGAAAGAATCGCCGCTCCTCCGATAATTCTTACCATCCGTTCAAAACCGCCGACATTCTTTTTCATGATACCGTCCTCCGATTCTATCGTTATGATGGGCTGCATTGCTGCGCCGTTCTCTGATCTAACAATACCAGAACAGGATACGGACGTCTGTGACTTAGTCACAAACGGGCTTGCCGGTCCGAATGGGGGACGCGGCCCCTTCACGCATTACGAAGAAGAGGATCAGCGTCCAAGGAGGGTGATCGAGTTGCGGGAAAGTCTGACGATGCTCTTTCGCTCAAGGTCCTTGAGCAGCCTGCTCACGACCTCCCGGGAGGTGCCGAGGTCGTTGGCGATCTTCTGGTGGGTGGTGTCGAGAATATCGTTCTCCGATTTTTCAACGAGGTAGTCCATGAGCCGCTCGTCCATCCTGCCGAAGGCGACCTCTTCGACCAGTTCCATGACCGCGGACAGTCGCTGGCTCAAAAGCTCGTACACAAAATTCCTCATGTCCTCGTGCTCGGCGACCAGTCTTCGGAAGACGGGCGTGGGAACGAGCAGAAGGCTGCTTTCCGAGACCGTCACGGCATAGGCGGGGTAAGAGGTCCCCGAGAGCACGCACGATGCGTTCAGGATGCAGGTCTCTCCTGCCCCGATCTCGTACAAGGTGATCTCCCGGCCGCTCTGGGCCGCCTTGTACACCCGGACCTCGCCGCCCAGCACAAAGGCAATGACCGAACAGACGTCGCCTTCCGCATAGACCTGTTTCCCCGCCGGGAAGACGGCCGTTGTCCCCGATGCCAGGATGTCGCTGACCAGGCTGTCCGGACTGCGGCGGAAGGAAGGGAACCGTTTAACAAACTCATCTTTTGTCACCATGTCGAATGGCCCTTTCCGTTACCGAGGAACTATCAAAACATTTCACCACAGAGGATGCAGAGGGAATTTCTCTGCGATAATGACGGCTTTTGGCTTTTACTTTTTCAGCAAGCTTTGACGCAAGCGACCTTGATCCTGAGGGATGCTCTGCATCTTGCGCTTTCAGGACCGATGAGAGGGCAACGATCGCCCTAAAATGTATCTGCTTTATCACGATTGCTGAAGAGCCAGGCTGATACTGTGGAGCGCAGCCGGATCGCTTACGGGCTCGAAGCAAGCCGTACCTTTGCACGGTATCACCCGGCCCTTGTCCTCGCCGTAGGTGATCGCCGTGTATGCTTTCCCGGACAGGGAACGTGCGGCCCGGGCGAGCTCGCTGTCGGGCAGTGCCTCGATCGTAAGCTTGAGCATGCGGAACAACGCATCGAGAGCGCAGAAATAAGCGCCTGCATGCACGCCGATCTCACGGGCAAAGTCGGCAAAAAGCCTGAGCGATTGTTCGGCAAGACCGCGGTACTCTTCCTTCCCGGTCAACAGCGAAAGTTTCAGGAGCCCCATGATCGCCACGGCGCCTGCGGACGGCTGCGGCATGTCCTCGATCTTCTTGAGCCTCGTTCCCAGAACCTCGCCTGCGGTGTCGAAGAAGCCCCCGTGGTCGCGGTCGAAAAATTTTTCAAGACAATCCCCCATCAGGTCCTTGGCCAGGGACAGATAGCGCGGCTCCGCCGCTGCCTCGTACCCCGCCAGCAGGGCGTCGATGAGATGGGCATAGTCGTCAAGCACGGCGGGAACGTCCTCCGAATGCATCAGCGCGGGGCCCGCGTACCGCTCCCGCAGGATGCGCTCCAGGCTTCTGACGGCGAAATCCCTGACCTGATCGTCGCCCAGCACGGCATAGGCATGAAAATAGGAGCTGATGAGCATGCTGTTCAGGGAGGTATAGAGCGTCCGATCGACGTAAGGCGCCTGGCGCCGCGAACGCGATTCCAGAAGTTTTTTCCTGCCGCGGGAGATCATTTGTTGAACGACCCCTGCGTCCTTACCGAGGCTGTCGGCAAGCTGCTGCATGGTATTCGTCAGGTACAGCACTTTCTTTTCCGGGTCATGATGCATGCTTCCCGGGTCATGGCGGTAATAAGCAGAGAGGACACTATATTCATCAGGGTCAACTGCATCGCGGAACTCCTCTTCCGTCCAGGTAAAGTAGCCTCCCTCGTCAGCAGGCGTCACGTCTGCGTCCTGACTTGAATAAAATCCACCAGCCGGGTCGGAAAGGACCTCGCGGGTGAAGCCGATGATGCCCTCTGCCGCACGGCGATACTCTTCATCGCCGAACAATGCATACCCGTTCACATAATTCCTGAGCAGGCCTGCATTATCGTCGGCCATTTTTTCGAAATGCGGAATGATCCAGGCCTCATCGACGGAATAGCGGTGGAATCCCCCGCCCAGCTGGTCGTGAAATCCGCCTCGCGCCATGGCGTCGAGCATCCTGCGTGCGGCGTCGCGGGCCTGACCGCCGCCGTCCGAAAGGGAGCGGCGCAGCAGAAAATCCAGGGCGCTGCTCATGGGAAATTTGGGGGCAGCGCCGAAACCGCCGTGTGCCTCGTCAACAGCGCCGAGCATTGCACGCTCGGCCCCGTCGAGAAGCTCTTCCGTCACGTTCGCGGGGGGAGAACGCTTCCTGCTGCAGGGCTTCCATGACACGCTGCGAGAAGCCCTCGGCATCGCCGCGCCTGGTCCCGTAGAAATTACTGACCGATCGGAGCACGTCCGGGAAGCCTGGCCTGCCCTGCCGCGGCCCGGGCGGGAAATACGTGCCCCCGTAAAAGGGCTGCTTGTCCGGGGTCAGGAAAACAGAAAGCGGCCACCCGCTCCCGCCGCCCATGGCCGCGACTGCCTGCTGGTACCTGCGGTCGATGTCCGGCCGTTCGTCCCGATCGAGCTTGACATTCACGAACAGCTCGTTCATGAGGCGGGTCGTCTCCTCGCTCTCGAAGGATTCCGCGGCCATGACGTGGCACCAATGGCACCACATGGCGCCGGTGCTCAGGAAGACGGGCTTCTGCTCCCTTCGCGCGCGTTCAAAGGCTTCTTCGGACCACGGATACCAGTCGACATTTTGGCCGGCAGCGTGGCGGAGATAGGGTGATTTTTCCTGTGCAAGAAGGTGATCAATGCGATTGACCCGGACAAAGATGTGGACGGTTTCCATCCTGTCAATGTGGGCAGAGCTCATGATCGGGGGGAGCGAGTGTAAATTCCCGCCTTGCACGCCTGCCGGCATTCAGGAACTGATCGTGCGTTCCGGAGTCGAAACAAACGGTGCGGAAGTGGTCGTTGTCGGCCGGTCCAATATCGTAGGCAAGCCGATCGCAAACATGATGCTCCAGAAAGCCCGCGGCGCAAATTCAACCGTGACGATCGTGCACACCGCCACAAAGGACCTGGCTTCCCATTGCCTCCGTGCGGACATCCTGATTGTTGCGGCAGGAGTCCCGGGTCTCGTGAAACCTGAGTGGATCAAGCCGGGCGCATGTGTCATCGACGTAGGCGTCAACCGTGTCGGTGAAAAGATCAGTGAAAAGACCGGCAAGAAAGTGGCAATCCTGCGCGGAGACGTCGATTTTGAAAAAGCCAAGGAGATCGCGGGTTCGATTACACCGGTTCCCGGTGGTGTTGGGCCGATGACCATCACCATGCTCATGAAAAACACTCTGAATTCACTCAAGTTCAAGCTGGGTATTGCTTAACGAACCGGCAACCCGGCCTGATTCAGTAGCTTCGTCACTGTTCTTCGAGTCTTAGAGTGATTTCTCTCTAAGACTCGAAGAACCCGGAAGATTCCCTCCTTATTTAAAGTCCCGCACTTTCCAAAATCAGATCGTTCGCTATCGGTATCGCTATCGGATATCGGCTTTTATATCAAAAACCGACAAATCTGCCATCCGAATCCCGATTGCGATATCCGATCCGATACCGATAGCGATTCCGAACATTTTGGTTTTGGCATTGATGAGGCCGTCAGTTCCATCTGGCCATCAGACGCATTGCGAGATACACTGCACGCAGAATGACACAGATAACACCATTGGATTCCGGCCGGTACTGAAAGCAGCTTCCTCAGAGAGGAGGACTGTCGAAATTCAAAACTGCCCTGCGTGCCCTGCGCCATCGGAATTATCGCCTGTTCTTCGCCGGCCAGCTTATTTCTCTCATCGGGACCTGGATGCAGATGATCGCTCAATCCTGGCTGGTATACCGCCTGACAGGTTCCTCCTTCCTGCTCGGTGCCATCGGTTTTGCATCCCAGATCCCGATTTTTCTCCTGGCCTTCGTCGGCGGAACCATAGCGGACCGGTACAATCGCCATCGGGTTGTGATCGCAACCCAGGTGGCATCGATGATTCTTGCTCTGACCTTGTCCGTTCTGACGCTGACGGGAACGGTGCGCATATGGCATATCTTCGTCCTCTCGGCTCTGTTGGGCGTCGTGAACGCTTTCGACATGCCGACGCGACAGGCATTTATTGTTGAGCTGGTGGAGAGAGAAGATCTCATGAACGCGATCGCTCTCAACTCTTCCATCTTCAACGGAGCTCGGGTTATGGGACCGGCGGTCGCGGGCATCGTGATTGCCGGTATCGGGGAAGGGTGGTGTTTCTTCGCCAATGGCATTAGCTATGTGGCGGTCATCGCCGGGCTGCTGCTTATGAAGCTGAAGGCGCAAGAGGGAACCAACCGCAAGGAATCCGCCATCAGCAACGTCCTGGAAGGATTCCACTTTGTGCGTCGCACTCGCCCCATTACGTGCGCTGTTGCTGTTGCTTGGGTTGCTCAGCATCGTCGGGATGCCGTACTCGGTGCTCATGCCGATTTTCGCCGACAAGATACTTCACGGCGGGCCGCGCGGTCTCGGCATCCTGATGGGCGCGACTGGATTTGGGCGCCCTAATCGGCTCGATCTCTGCTGGCTGCCAAGTCCGGTACGCGAGGGCTCGGGAAACTGGTTGCCTACGCGAGCACAGGATTCGGCGCCGGGCTTTTTTTATTCTCCATTTCGCGCCATTTCTGGCTGTCCGCAATCTTTCTTGTCCTGGTCGGTATGTCCTTCATGATGACCATGACTTGCACAAATACGCTGATCCAGACCATGGTCCCGGATCACCTGCGCGGCCGCGTCATGGCGACGCACGTGTGGATGTTTTTGGGGATGACGCCGTTCGGTTCTTTTCTTGGCCGGAGCAATTGCGACGCACGCAGGGGCGCCGGCGACGATGTTTGTGGGAGCGCTTCTATGTCTGGCGGGAGCCGGGCTGTTTGCCTCCCGGCTGCGGGGACTGCAGTTTTCTGCCCGAAGTTCGATCCGGACTCCCGATGATTCTGAATCTCCAGGTGAGTCCGGATTTCCTGCAAACCGGTTTCTGAATCGAGCCGGAACCAGCCTATGAAATGACAGGCTCGTTCCATTTCCACTGCAGAGATCCGCGCCAGGGCGGCGGTAATTTTATTTCCAGCAAAAAATGGACTTTGTTTTATTTTCCATTATAATGGCCCGGCTGGCAGCCTCGGTATCCTTGAGGATATCGGGGCCGTTCGCTGCGATCATGCCGGAGCGTCCGGACGGGAAACAATCTGGATGGACGGGAAGACATGAGGCTCGGTATCATCATAGAAACCATAAAAAAGAAAGACCAATAGAACTTACGGAGGATGGCACATGGCAAAGCTTGATCCAACTAAACTTGCTGACTGGCAGATCGCATTTGAATGCGAAAAAGACATGAAGACAGTCCAGCAGCTTGCGGAAGGACTTGGAATCAAAGACAAGGAATTGATTCCTTATGGACATTATTACGGCAAGGTTGATTATCGAGCCGCAATGGAGAGAGTAAAGGACAAACCGAACGGCAAATACATTGACGTTACGGCTATCACCCCGACTCCTCTCGGAGAAGGCAAAAGCACTTCCACCATGGGCTTGGTTCAAGGCCTGGGAAAACGCGGAAAGAAAGTAACCGGCGCAATCCGGCAGCCTTCGGGCGGACCAACCATGAATATCAAGGGAAGCGCAGCGGGCGGCGGACTGGCTCAGTGCATTCCTCTTACCCCGTTCTCCCTGGGATTGACCGGCGACATCAACGACATCATCAATGCGCACAACCTGGGAATGATAGCTCTCACCTCCAGAATGCAGCATGAATACATCAATGACGATGCCTTCCTGGCATCCAAGAACCTGAAACGGCTGGATATCGATCACAGAAACGTTGAAATGAAATGGGTCATTGATTTCTGTGCCCAGGCGCTGCGCAACATCACCATCGGCCAGGGCGGCAAGAATGGACGGCTTCATGATGCAGTCCGGATTCGCCATTGCCGTAAGCTCCGAATTGATGGCGATTCTCGCCGTTGCCACCAGCCTCAAAGACATGCGCGAAAGAATCGGCAAAATGGTGGTCGCGTATAACAAAAAGGGCGATCCCGTCACCACCGCCGACCTTGAAGTGGATGGCGCCATGTGCGCATGGATGGTCAATACGATCAATCCGAACCTGCTGCAGACGATTGAAGGACAGCCGATCTTTGTTCACGCCGGACCGTTTGCCAACATCGCCATCGGTCAATCCTCCATCGTGGCGGACAAGCTGGCTCTTAAGCTTGCGGATTATCACCTCACCGAAAGCGGATTCGGCGCCGACATCGGCTTCGAGAAATTCTGGAACCTCAAATGCCGCTTCTCCGGACTGACAGCCGAATTGCGCCGTTGTGGTTGCCACCGTTCGCGCTCTCAAGAGCCATGGCGGCGGCCCTCCCGTTCCTCCGGGCAAACCGCTGGATCCTGTTTACAAACAGGAAAATGTTGAACTGGTCGAAAAAGGCTGCGCCAACCTTCTCAAACACATCGAGAACGTCAAGAAAGCCGGCATCAACCCGGTTGTCTGCATCAACTCGTTCTACACGGACACCAAGGCCGAAATCGACATGCATCAAGAAGAATGTCGAAGCCATTGGCGCCAGAGTTGCGCGGTTTCCGAACACTGGCTGAAGGGCGGCGACGGCGCACTCGAACTCACCGATGCCGTCATCGACGCCTGCAACGAGCCGAACAACTTCAAGTTCCTCTATGAGCTCGATATGCCGCTCGGCAAGAGAATTGAAACCATCGCCAAGGAAATCTATGGCGCAGATGGCGTAAGCTACACGCCGGCGGCCAAGACAAAGCTCAACAAGATGGAAAAAGATCCTGAGCTTGCCAAGCTTGGCACGTGCATGGTTAAGACTCATCTCAGCCTTTCCCATGATCCCAACATCAAGGGAGCTCCCAAAGGCTGGACGCTGCCGATCCGCGACATCCTGACCTACAAGGGTGCGGGCTTTGTTGTTCCGGTTTCCGGGGACATCACCCTTATGCCGGGCACCGCATCGGATCCTGCATACAGAAGAGTTGACGTAGATGTGGAGACCGGAAAGGTTACCGGTGTGTTCTAGTTCCTTTTGAAAAGATCGGCGCCGGGGGCATTGCCTCCGGCGCCGGTTCCGCCTAAAACAAAGCCTAAATCCTGATGCCGACCCCGATCCCCGATATTTTGTCTTCCAAGCTGTAGACTGACAGCTGAGCCGCCGATAGCTGTCAGGTTCTGCGACTATCGACTGCGCGACTACCGACTACTTGATGCCCGGCTCCGTCATATTCCGCAAATCGAAGATTTCATTGAGCCTTTCCCTGGACAGGAGGCCTTTTTCCTCAACAATCTGGGCAATGGACCTGCCGGAAGCGAGATATTCCTTAGCCACTTCTGCGGCGGCCGCATATCCGATATGAGGATTCAAAAGCGTTACGATGCTCATGCTGGATTCGGCAAGCGCTTCGCACCGCTTGGCATCGGCCTGGATGCCTGTCAGGCAGAATTTCGCGAATGCGCCGACGGCGTTGCTGAGAATCTCGATTTCGTGGAGCAGGTTGAATGCAACTACCGGCATCATGACATTCAACTCCAGTTGCCCGGCCTGAGCGGCCAGAAGAATCGTCGTGTCACAGCCAATAGCCTGAAAACAGACCATGTTCGAGCATCTCCGCCATGACCGGATTCACTTTGCCGGGCATTATCGAAGACCCTGGCTGGACGGCAGGCAAGGAGATTTCTGCAAATCCGGTCTTAGGACCGGAACTCATAAGTCTCAGATCATTTGCGATACGGATCAGGTCCTGAGCCAGGCACCGGACGGCGCCCGAAAGCTCCACAAAAGGCCTCAGCGATTGCATGGCCTCGAAGTAATCATCCGCCATACGGAAGTCGATCCCGAGATCCAGGCTCAGCTCCTGGACCATCATGGAACGGTATTGAGGATGTGCGTTGACGCCCGTTCCAACTGCGGTTCCGCCAATTCCAAGTTCCTTGCTGGATTCTGAAGCTCTGCGGATTGACTCCCCGATGTTTGCGCAGGCAAACCGCATATGCCCCGAATTCCTGACCCAGGCGCACTGGAACGGCGTCCTGCAGGTGCGTGCGGCCTGATTTGACAATCCCGTCGAATTCTTCCGCTTTTGCGGAAAAAGCGCTCTCTGCCTCCTGCAGAGACGACAATAAAAACCGGGTGCCGAGGATGGCGCTGATTCGGATGGCTGTCGGACAGACGTCGTTGGTCGATTGCGCCATGTTTACGTGATCGTTGGGATGGATGACGGAGTAATCCCCCTTTGTCCCGCCCAGGAGTTCGATGGCCCTGTTGGCGATTACCTCGTTGGCGTTCATGTTGTGGGATGTGCCGGCACCCGCCTGATAGACATCGACGACAAACCATTCCCGTAATTTGCCGCTCAGAATTTCGTCGCAGGCTCCGACAATGGCATCGGCTCTTCGGCCATCGAGCAGACCCAGGGTCTTGTTAACCCTGGCGGCAGCTTTTTTGATGCGGACTGTCGCATCGACGTAGGAAGGCTTTGGTTTCAAACCGCTGATCGGGAAATTCTCAATTGCGCGATCCGTCTGTATGCCGTAATACGCATCCGCCGGGATCGGCCGCTCGCCCAAAGAATCCTTCTCTAATCGTGTTTGCATTGTGTTTCCCCCTGATTAAAAATGAGCAGAGAGGCCGGCTAAAATCAAGGAGTTAATTCCGGAAGGATCAAAGATGGATGAATCCGTGGATTTGCCTATTGAAGATACAATAGACCTGCACACATTCCTGCCAAGGGAAATCGCAGATCTGGTCGAGGAATATCTGTATCAGGCGGTGCTCAAAGGCTACCGGGAAGTCCGCATCATTCACGGCCGGGGCATCGGAGTGCAGCGCAGTATTGTCCACTCTGTTTTGCAAAAGCATACGAGCGTGGTTGCCTACCGCGATGAAATGGATCACGGCTCCACGGTAGCTATGCTAAGGGCCTGGTAGTAACCTTTATTCATTGCCAGGCCCTAAGGCGGGACTGAGCCGCGCCTGATAGTGACCCGGTTTCTTCCGGATGTCTTGGATTGGTAGGTGGCGAGGTCTGCGTTTTTCATGAGGCGTCTGGACATCCTGGGTACCGGCGTCCTTTGAGGCGACGCCGATGCTGATGGTGATCTTTGATGTCGGCTGCCGCCAGCCGTAATGCAGCCTGCTTCGACGGATTGCCGCAGCCGCTCCGCGACAACGGCATGCATTGTTTGAGTCCGTATCGCGGCAAATGACCAGGAATTCCTCTCCTCCGATCCGGCAGACAATGTCCATCGCCCTGAGCGACTTCCGCAGCATCGCCGCGACCTCCTTCAGCACAACATCGCCGACGTCATGGCCGTATGTGTCGTTGATTCTCTTGAAATGATCCAGGTCCAGAATCATCAGCGTTAACGGATTGCCATTCGCTCATGGATGCCGCCCACTCTTCGTTCAACCGGTCCTGCGCATAGCGATGGTTCGGCAAACCGGTCAGGGAGTCGGTCAGCGCCGCCTGCTCCAGTGTGCGGTTCAACACGGCCATGTCCGCGAGGTTTTGTCGGATCTGTTCCTTGTCGCGGAGAACTTCCTGCTGCAATCCGATCATGCGCAAGGCGCCCTTGATTCTTGCCTCAAGCACTCTCGGAATGATGGGTTTTCATGACATACTCATTGGCTCCGGCTTCGAGAGCTGCCGTCAGCTGTTCGTCGTTAAACATTCGCGTTAAAACCAGAATATAGATCTGCTGCCCTGTCTTTGTCTGGCGAAGCGATCGGCAAAGCTCCTACGCCGCTCAATCCGGGCACTTCCCACTCAGTCAGAATTATTTGCGGATCGAACTCGAGCGTGAGCCGGAGAGCATCGGTGCCGCATCCTGCCGTCTGGATGCTGGCTTCCGGCGGCAGGCAAGCGCGAACGGCTTCGACGGTCTTGGGGTCCGGATCAATCACCAGAACGCGGAGCCTGGCGCTTTCGCCGCGAGACTGCTTCACCGTCCGTCGGTTCTTTGGCCTCAATCCGGATGTGTCTCTTTCGTGATGCTCCCAAGCGAAGGCACATTGAACGTTTTTACGTCCAACATCCCGCCCCAGTTCGTCCAGTCGCGCACACTGCCGTCGCACAAGGCAAATAGGTCTTCCTTGCTGATCTTGATCCGCTCCGCCTGCTCGATCAGCTTCTCGGCGCCACGCGTAGCGCTTGCCGGGATGCGCAATGCAGAGTGTTCCGAAAATCTGCGATGTATTCATGAGAAGCGCAAGTTTCCGTGCTGGCAGCTTCCACGGGGAAATTCGGATCATCCGGATCTTCCTGGAACCGGGCGGCGGTCACCCAGATATTTGGGCAGTCCCCAGTCCTGAAGGATTGCAGCCGTGCAGCTCCCGATGGTCCAGCGCAAATGTCTTTTGCTCGAGGTTCAACAAATCCGCCTCATCGCCACGCGCTGCGTCAATTACATTGGAGTATGCTTCCGGGAAGATGCACGTAAGAGCCAGACGTCCCGTCTGGCAAAGCAGACCACAAGTGAAAGCCTCTTCGGGCTGGGCAATCCCTGAGCTCTCTGCCATCCGCCGGGCCGCCACTGCCGAGGCAAGCGAGTGCGACCAGTAATCGTCATAATTGAATTTCCTGCAGCGGCCGCGTCGATAATTTGAAATAACGGAGAATCCCAGCGCAACCTGCCACACCGTTTTGCAGGCCAAGCCGGGCGACGGCATCGGAGATGGCCGTGATTTGGCGCGATCCCGCGTAGAGAGCCGAGTTCACCAGTTTGAGAATGCGTCCGGCCAGCGCCGGATCCCCCTGGACGAGCCGCGACACTTCTGCTACGCTGACGTCATCACTCTGCGCCATCTTGAGGATCTGCATCGCGATGCCGGTGGGCGAAGGCAACTGTCCCGTCGCCTTAAGCTCATCAAACTCTCTCTTCCCATTTCCATATTGTTCATTTCGGCAGCAGAGAGCGGATCCTGAATTCTTTCTCCCTGCTTATATTGCGGCAGCAGGAGCATGCCCCTGAATCCTGGCCAGAATTTCTCGCCAGCGTTCTACTGCGGCGGAGCCCTTGGTCGCGCGCATTGTATCCATGCCCGCCTGCGCTGCCTCATATGAAATCTCGTGAATAATCCGGGCTAGGGAATCGCGTTTGCCGCTTTGATGAGTGCTTTCAGGGCGGGAGCGATTGCGATGAGCATTTCTGCAGTGCGTTTTTTCGGCGCGCTCAAGCGTCAGTGCCGCTTTTTCCTTCCAGTCCTCAGGCGGTCTCTGGCGCGATTCAAGATAATCCAGAGCCTGCAATCCCGTCTCGGTCGATTCGGAGAGCGTCTCCGTTAGAGGCTCGATCTCTTTGAGAAGAAACGACTGCTCCGATAACCGGCTTCAAACCGGTCGAGTTGTCTTTCCAGGCAGAGAGCAATCTGCGGATCTGCTGAAAATCCTCTGTCGATCCGGCTGGGTTTGCGACCGCCCGGGCTACGGTATCGCCAAACTTTCGGGCAATCTCGCTTTCCGGCAAAACCGCGTCCACCATCCGATTCAAAGGCACAAGACTGGAGTATGTGCGGGTTTTTACGCGAACGCCGAGCCTGGCGGGCTGTGAGCAGGTCTGCGAGCATTTTCAGCGATGCGATGTTTTCGACTCCGGACATGCGCTGCAGCATCTTCATGGGGTTGGCCCGGTGCATCAGGCCCAATGCATCCAGTTCTCCATTTACGAAATCGAGACGCCGGTACATGTCCTGTACGTCGCTGATTTCCCGGGGAGACCAGAGCCTTTCCGCGATCGCGGCCGTTCTCGGCCAGATCCTGGACTCGATGTTGTCGGGATTGACAAATTCGCTCCACATGCAGGCTTCCCCTCCGAGGACCAGCGACTTTTCCTGATCTGTCAGGCTTGCGGCCTCTTTGCCCAGGGGATCGTTGTCATAGTGAAAAGAGGCGGGCCGCATGTGATCCAGATAGTAGCCATAGGATAGAACTCCGGCATAGCCCTGGCGTGCGCTTCTTGCCAGATAGGAATGCCCTCGCCATGACTGCACTACCACGGTTTTTGGCAGGTCCGGATGGAGGATCTCATCCCAACCGATCATTTTCTTGCGGTGCTTCTCAAGAATTTGCTGCAGGCGCTGATTGAAATAGGCCTGTAGCGCCGCATTATCCGGCAGCTTCTTTCGCACCTTGAAAGCCTGGATGCGCGAACTTGCGTTCCATTGCCTGCCGTTAACTTCATCTCCTCCAATGTGAAAATATTCGTCGGGGAAAAGCCCGGCCATCTCATCGATAAAGGAATTCAGAAAATCATAGAGTTTCTTGGATGTAGGGTCCATGCAGGGATCAAAGACTCCCCAGGCGCGCTCGATGGAGTAGGGTCCGGGAGCGCTTGCCAGTTCGGGGTAGGCTGCAAGCCACGCCGTCGTGTGGCCCGGCATGTCAAATTCCGGAATGATCCGGATGCCGCGGTCGCGCGCGTAGTCAATGATTTCCCGCACTTCCTGCTGGGTGTAATAGTTGCCCTCCGATGCTGCCAGCTGAAGTTTTGGAAATCGCCTGGACTCCACGCGAAATCCCTGGTCGTCGGACAGATGCCAGTGCAGGACATTCATCTTCGCCGCGGCCATTGCGTCCAGATTCCGTTTGATGATCTCCGCCGGTTCCCAGTGGCGGGAGACGTCGATGAGCAATCCTCGCCAGCAAAAACGAGGCTCATCCTTGATTTGCACGGCGGGGACAAAGAAGGATTTGTCATCGGCGCTTATCAGCTGCAGAAAGGTCTCCAGCCCGCGCAGGATGCCGATGGGCGACGGTGCAGCCAGCCGGGCGCTTTGCTCTGTTACATCCAGCGTGTAGGATTCATCGGCCCGAAGCGATTGGACCGGCTCGCCCGGTCCCGCGCAGTGTATTTCGAGGGTTGCTTTTTTCGGATCCGCAACGGGGGCCATGGATAGCGGGATGCCGGTTTTCCTTTGAAGACGTTGCAGCAATCGGACCGCGGCTGCCGGCACTCGCGGATCTCCGTGTCCAGTCAGGCATACATCAAATGTGCTATCGATGGATAAGCGGCCCTGAGCCTGAACAAGGCTCTTCGGCATGGGCATCAGGTGCAGCGCCGGTTGCTCCGGTTCTCCGATCCCGATTGCATAACTTGAAAACAAACCCGCAATAATTAAAACGACAGTGCGATGAATTCTGATCGGCATGCGCTTATCATATCGGAATCCGGTTTTATGGTGCAATATTTCTCCGGTCGCAGGAAATACCGCCAGTTCAGGACACGGCGGCCTGCGTAGGCTGTTCGGGCGTGTTGACACGGGAGCCGCATGTCGGGTACCTTGATTTGTTGGAATTATATAAGGAGAAAGGTGTGGACAAAGAAATATCCATTGTTGGCGAACCGACCGTAAATCCGGCCGCATGCAGTTTCACAATTGACCGTCCCGTATACGCGGGCGGTTCCGCGTATTTTAAAAACCGGGAAACGGCGGAGCATTCCCCTCTGGCAAAGCGGATTTTTGAAATCCCGGAAGTCGAAAATATTCTGATTGCCGAAAACCAGGTGACCGTGACGAAAGCCGGATTCGATCCATGGCCCGCGATCGGCAAGCAGATCGGAGCAAAAATCAGGGAGCACATTCGTTCCAACGAGCCCGCAGTTGATGCTCAATTCGATACGACGATGCCGTCCGAAGCCGAGATTCGCGCAAAGGTGCAAAATCTTCTGGAAGCAGAAATCAATCCTGCTTTGGGAAATCACGGAGGCTTTGTGGAGCTGATCGACGTGAGGAAGAACTCCGTTTATCTCAAGCTCGGCGGCGGCTGCCAGGGCTGCGGATCGGCAAAGATGACACTCAAGATGGGAATAGAAAGAGTGATCCGGGAACGAATTCCGGAAGTCGGGGAAGTCCTCGATACCACGGATCATGCGGCTGGCCGCAATCCGTATTATCAGCCGTAAAGGCGCGTCAGTCCTGTATCCTGCGCGAAGCTGGAAGAGATATTCCTCGAATCGGTCGAGCGGCTGCGTTTTCGTTCTATCGTGATCAAAAGTTGCCCGTTTGCCGATGAAAATCGAGGCGTTTGGCGTGCGTGAGTTCTGGCTGCGGCCCCATAAATCGCTGGCGGATATTGATAAATAAGGGCTTTTTTAAAAAACATCATTGCTTTTTTCCAGAATATCCGCAAAATGTCTTTAGCTTGTTTGCTGTTTTCCAGTAGATTCCTAACCGTCTTTCATTGGAGGAACTGAATGGCTGGTAAAGTGATGACGAAAGCACAATTGGTTACGCTGATCGCAGAAAAGTGCGAACTTACAAAAGCTGCGGCTAACGGAATTCTCGAAATTATCGCGACCACCGCGGTAGTCGAGACGAAGAAGAATGGCCAGTTTATTATCCCGGGGATTGGCAAGCTGGTAAAATCACAGCGCAAGGCCAGAATGGGCCGCAATCCGCAGACGGGCGCCACTATCAAGATACCGGCAAAAACGGTTGTGAAGTTCAGAGTGGCCAAAGCCTGCAAGGATGCAGTTGTCCCTGGAAAGAAATAAGCTGCTGCCCTTGGAAGCATCGATGGGATCAGGCCCTCAGAATCTGTCTGGTTGGGGCAAGGTAGCTCTGTGCCAATCATAGATTCTGGGAGCCTGATTCTATCAGATCCGCATGACCTGATCCTCAGGATCCCGTTTGCGCACGCAGCTGCTGAGAACATTCAAGCTCAGCAGTGTCAGAAATACCATACAAAGAGGCATAAGGTTCCACCAGAAGTCCGTGATGATGCGCGTGTCTTTCAGGCTTCGCAGCATGGAACCCCACGATTCTCCCGAATCCTGAAATCCTACGTTCAGGAATGAGAGGACGATTTCGCCCAGAAGAAAAACGGGAGCGGCAACCGCCAGTTGCGCTAGAACAAACGGCATCAGAGAGGGAAGCATGTGGCGCAGGAAAATATGCGCCGGAGTGCCGCCCAGCGAACGGGCGGCTTCGACATAAGCGGAGTTTCTGACCTGCAGTATCAATCCACGAACTCCTCGAGCCATCGGAGGCCACGCAACCGCCGCGATGGCTGCGACTACCCAGATCAGGGTCTGCAAAAAAGGAATGCGCATGGGCAAGATCGATCTCAAGGCCAGCACCAGATAAAGAGCCGGGAGCGCCAGGACAAATTCCGAAAAGCGCATGAGGAGAGAATCCACCCATCCGCCGAACAAACCCGCAAATACTCCCACTGCAAGCCCGATGGCCGAATAAAGGATGATGCCGAGCCCGACAACCAACAATGATGTCCGGGTTCCTGCCAGCACGCGAGCCAGGACATCGCGCCCCAAATCGTCGCTGCCCAAAGGATAATAGCGGGGATACTGGGCTCTGCCCTATCAGATGGCGGTCTGAAGAGAACAGTCCTAAAATGGTGTATCGGTATCCTTTGAAGAAAAATTCCAGGGGATAGGCTTCCGCGGTGTTTTCCTCATAGGAGGCATCCAGCGGATCACTCAGTTCCGTCTTGTAGATAAACGGTTTCTTGGAATTGCCCCTGCCCGTCGAAAAAATGGATGCGCGCGGGCGGGTGATAGAACTGTATCGAGGTCCTGCATCGCGGGTGGATTGGAAGACAGAAAATCCGCGAACAGGGATATCAGCAGCAACACAGCGAAGAATCCTGCCGCAAGATGTACGCCTCGCAGTTTTCTCATCACAAGTCCTTCCATGTATGAGACCGCGTCCTTGGATCGAACGCCATCAGCGCAAAATCAGCCAGCAGATTTCCCACGACCAGAAGGAAGCTGCTGCCCAAGTACGCAGCCGGCCAACAGGAATAGATCGCTGTTGAACAAAGCGTCATATGTGATCTGGCCAAGACCGGGCCACGCAAAAATTACTTCGAGAACAAGACTGCCGCTGAGGATTCCCCCGAGCATCGGTCCCGATATGGAAAGAACCGGATTCAGCCCGGGACGCAGGATATATTGAAAGAAGATGCGAGAACGGCTCAATCCGCGAGACCGGGCGAAGCGCACATGAGAGCGCGTCGCTGCCGTTTCTTGTCGCCGAATATTGGATGCGTTCCACATAAGCGAAAATCGGGATCGTGAGGCAGACAACCGGGAGAATGAGGTGATGGATGCGGTCGATCGTCCACTGCCAGAAGCCGGCGTTCGGGTTTGCCAGGGAATTCATGCCTCCCAGCGGGAACCAATGCGTGTGAGCGGCGAAAAGCAAAGCAGCCAATCCCAACAAAAGCGATGGCAGAGACAATGTGATCGAAGAGAGAAAATCCAGCAGGCGCCCCGTCAGACGTTGCCCGAAAATCCCATGCACGGACCCGATGATTATTCCCAGTCCGAAACCGAGAACCAGTGCAGGAATTCCCATCCACAGCGTCTTTGCCAGCGCATCGGCTACAACCTGCAAGACCGGTCTCTGATAAAACATGGAATAGCCCAGGTCCAGCCGGAACAGATTCTTCAGCCAGCGCAGGTACTGGATATAAAAAGGTGCGTCCAGCCCATATTCGTGGCGCAGTTGTTCCACGGTTTCCGTGCGAACCGATGAATCCAGAATGTGCGTGCTGAAAAAATCGCCCGGAATGAGGGAAGACAGCAGGAATGTTACAAACGCGACGAGAAGCGAGAGCAGGACGAGTTGCGCCGCACGTTTCAGCAAGAAAAACCGCTATTCGCATAGTTTTAAGATTCAATGGGTCCGCGTCTACTTTCAAAATCTCCGGCGTGTCCCCTCCGCACCACGGGTCCTCGCGAACGATGCGGGCTAGGGACTCCGCTTTGTGATTTCCTCGGCATTCCAGATAAGATGCGGCGCCAATATCGACGGGCGCACGTTATCCAGCTTGTTGCTCCATCCGGCCAGGATGTTGGGCGCGATGATTGGGATTGCCGGCATTTGCTTTGCCCAAATGTCCTGCGCCTGGTCGAAACTGGCTTTCCGCTCGGCAGCGCTCGTGCTGTTGACAAGCCTTGAGATCAGCATGTCCATCGTCGCTTCCCATGCCCGCTCCGGCTTGTTCTGATTTGGCTGCCAGAAATGAATGTTTCCGCTGCTGTACCACAGGTTCGTCTGCAAATCCGGTGTGACGTCCGTAGGCGTGAATCCGAACAAAATAGCTTCATAATCGAGCGTGCTCAAGAAAACGTGAAGCAATCTCATTGGGAAGAAGATGCTGGATACCGGCCCGAATCCCCACTTTTGAAAGATTGTCCTGAATAATCTGGGCTGCTTTTTCGCGTATGTTGTTCCCGCGCGAAGTGAACAGGCTCAATTCCAGGGGCGCCGCTTTCCGCCATATTCCAGAATCCCATCCCGGTTCGTATCCTTTAGCCCGCATTGTGCCAGCAATTCCCGGGCGCGCGCAAGGCTGTATTCGGTCCTTGAAATTCCCGACATAATACCATTGCGAATTTCCCGAACTCACCGGTCCATATTGAGGAGCTCCGAGCCCGAGAAGGATGGAGCGAGTCATCCCGTTCCGGTCGAGAGCATAAGAAACGGCACGGCGAAATTCCGGTTTTTCAAAAATTGCCAGTTTTTCCGGATCGACGTGCGGTTTTCCCAGGCGGTTGACGCCGCGGTTGAGATTGAACCATAGAGTAATCCATCGTCAGTCCGGGGCCCAGGTCGCGCAGAACATAGTTTCGCTGCGTGCGGCGGAGCATGGCATAGTTTTCGGGACTGAGCGATGGAGAGCTCATCAGGTCGAGTTCCCCCTGCCGGAACCGGAGCGCTTCGGAATTAAAATCGGGAATGATCAGCAGCGTGATCGTGTCCAGGTAGGGGAGCGTGATCCCTGCACGATCCTTTTTCCAGTAAAAAGGATTCCGTTCCAGGACGATTTTTATGCCTCGCTGATATTCCTTTAATCGAAACGGCCCCAGGCCCGCAACATCCTGCGGATTTACCGTGGGGCCCCAGGCTGCTGAGAACCGGCCTTCCCGGTAGGCCTTCAGCAGCCGCCTTTTCGGGAGAATCGGCACGGAGTCGAGCATCCTCAGCCCCATGCCAATGGGACGCTGAAACGACAGCCGCACGGTGAAGTCGTCGATCTTTGTCATGGAAGGGAACTGCGCCGTCGATTTCTATTTGCTCGGCCAGGGGGCATGCGATTTTGGGATCCGTCAGCGTCTGAAAAGCAAAAAGGACATCATCTGCAGTGAAGGGAGTGTTGTCTGAAAACCGCACGCCGCGCCGCAGATGGATTGTGTAGATCCGGCCGGTTTTGTCCGCTTCCCATCGTGTGGCCAGGGAAGGTTCAAGCTGCAAAGTGCTCCGGTTGATATGCACGAGATCCGCCGAAAGCCTGTCCGTGATGAGAGTATTGGCCAAACCCGATGCCAGCATTCGATTGAAACTGGACGGATCCGAACTCACGGCCAGTACAATGTTCCCCCCGCGAACGCCGGTCAGGTTTCTGATCCGAAGGAAATCGGTTCGTCTCAGGCTCCTGTGCAAAAAACGGATTGCAGGAGAGAATTGCATAGAACCAGACAAAGCAGAAGATATCCGCGCGACAGCCTTGGCATGGATGGCAGTTTCATTGAATTCGACCGGACTGTCAAGAAATTCGCATTTATAAACTTAGGTGTCTTGCAGAGTTTTGTTGTATATGACGCGGACATTTTTTTATAATGGGAAAAGATCGGAGATCCCTCTCTCTTCAAATATCCCCTCAGAGCGGAGGGTGCAAGGCTGGGTACTGCCTTTCGCAATTACGGTAACGTATGCTGGTGGGCTCTAAGTGCCCGGTGCGCCTCATCCTGTTTCTTATAGCCTGTCATTCAGTGGAGCCGCCATGAACAAAGAAAGAAAACAACTCAGCAATGGCCTGATTGTGGGCAACCGGTACCAGATCGAACGGCCCTTGAGCTCGAGTGATGAGGGATCTGCCTATCTCTGCACGGATCTCGTGGGAGGGAGAACAAGAATCGCATTGAGGATTCTGCGGCTGCCCGCGTCCACTCCCGGACAGGAGAACGCATCGAGCCGCGAGTTCTCGCTTCTGCACCGTCTCAGCCATCCGAACCTGGCGCGCATAACGGATTTTGGAGTTGTGGATACTTCAGGAGACCTGTTCCTGGCGCGCGAATGGATTCAGGGAAGAGACCTGTACGCAGCGACAGGGGATCTGGATGCTGAAACCATACTGCATATTTTGATGGATCTCTCCGGGGCGCTTCAATACCTGCATTCGAGCGGCATCGCTCACGGGCATCTGAATCCTTTCAACGTCATTCTTTCAAACGGTGCGGCGGGAATCGGAAAACTCAAATTAATGGATTTCGGTTTAAGCCACGGAATAGGAAATGGGTATCGGGGCAGAAGCATGGGAACGCTGGCGTATACGGCTCCGGAAATCTTTTTGGGAAGTCAGGCGAACAAAAGCTCGGATTGGTATTCTCTTGGGATCTTAACGTATCAGCTTTTGACGCGGCGGCTTCCATTTGAAGATGAAGACCCCGAGTTTTTAATACAGAAGCATTTGCAGAGCAGCGTGGATCTGCGCCCGATAGAACGCATGCGAGGCGGAAGCCGCATATCCCCGCTGGTGCAGGGTCTGCTTGACAAGGATCCGGACAAAAGACCCTCGTCCGGGGAAGATGTGATCCGGCTGATTATCGATGCCCTGGGACGCAACTGGCTGAATATCGACGCGAAGGAATTTGATAACCATTTCTTCACCCCGCAATTTGTCGGCCGCGATAGAGAAATGTCACATCTTCAGGAATCCGCGAGGCGGGTGCGGGAAAACGGGCGCGGGTGGACCGTGTTTATTACAGGCGAAGCTGGATCCGGAAAAACCAGGTGCATGGAAGAATTAAGAAGCTGGGCGCTTCTTGAAGGCTGGCGGATCGCGGAAGGTTCTTGTGGAGCCCGCGAAGCCGGTTCCTATGCTCCTTATCGACAGATTCTGGCCAATAGCGATCCCGATGAAGGAGAGGAGCTGTTTCGCTTTCAGGATGCTCCGCGCACGGAAGAGCCGGAACTATTCGATGTTTCCTCCGAATATGCAGCCGGTCAATACCGCGATCTTTTGACGCGGGAATTGATCCGCCGTATGAAGTCGCGGCCGACGCTGCTGCTGTTGCATAATTTCCATCTCGCAGATGAGGCCACCAGCACAGTTCTCGACTATTTGAGCTCCGATATTCAATCGCATTCCGTGTTGATGTGCGTGAGCCTTCGTTCAGGTGACGATATCAAGGGGAACATGGGAAGAGTGCTCGATTCGGTGATCCGTCAGGAACGCGGCGAGGTACTTCCATTGGATCCCCTGGAAAAGGAAAGCGTCGAACAACTGGTCGAGGGAATGACGGGTGACGGCAGACTCAAGGCAACGCTTGGAGACTGGATCTTTAGGAGCGTCGGCGGGAATCCCTTCTTTCTCGAGGAGATGCTGAAACACCTGGTCGAACAAAAGCTCCTGTGCCGTGAGTTTGGCAGATGGAGATTTGCGGAATCGGACCTGAAAAAGCTGGAAATACCCGCGAGCGTGAGCGCCGTCCTGCTGAGGCGGTTTGAACAATTGTCTCCCCATGCCAGGGATTTGGCAAACTGGCTGGCTTTGTTTCACGGCGGCGTTCCCATACCGCTTCTGAATTCAGTGATGGCGCAGAGCGATTCCCTCACAGTGGAGGCATTGCAGGAGCTAAGCCGCCGGCAGCTGACACGAACGGAAATGAAGAGCGCCGAGGAAACCGTGGAATTCGTACATTCTCTCATCCCGGAGGTGATCCGGGGAAATCTGCCGAAAAAGTTCCGCCGGAAAATGCATCAAAAAATAGCCGAGGTTCTTGGGAGGGAAACAGGAGCAGAAGGTCATATCCAGGAATTGGCTATGCATTATATGGAGGGGCATGCAGGGGATATCGCGGTTCAATATGCACGGAACGCTGCCATCCAGGCGCGCGCGGAATTCGCTCACGAAAAGGCGCTTCATTGCTTTGAGTATGTCTTCAAAAACAGGCACGGTTTGACAGATTCCCAGATCTGTGCAGCCGCAATCGAGGCCAGCGATACGATGTTTGCCCTGGGACTCCCGAAACAGTCCATCCGCCTCCTGAAAACGGAAATATCCAAAGGCAGGACCGTGAGCGCGGAACTCAAAGCGCGCATGTACATGCAGCTGGCATTGTCCTATCAGCACCTGGGCGATCTGCACATGCAGGAAGTGTGCTGCAGGAAAGGACTGAGCTTCTTCCGGAACCGGCCGCCCGGGGAAGTCAATATGACCAAAGCCATGCTTTGGGCGGAAATGGCATTTGCCTCAATCCTGCAGTCCCGTTCCAGGCGAGGCTTGATCTTTTTGGAAAAAGCGCGCAAATCCTGCCCCACCGAAAATGCAGCTGCGCTGGAAGGCCGCATCGAGAGCCTGGCCGCATCCATGCATCGCATCGCCTGTAACTTGCGCGCAGCCCGGAAGGCAAGCGAAAAAGCTGCCGAGATCCTGTCTCGTTCAGAGGAATCCTATTTGGCCTGCTCTGCATATTCAATGCTCGGAATCATTTTGGCAAGCATTCGGTCGATTTCCGCTTGCATTGGAAAAGCATGCACAGGCTGTTTCCTTAAGTGACAAAAGTCGTTCTGTGGTGTTGAGATCTCAGGCCCTGGGGAAT